>JAWXTK010000001.1:0-134170 GCA_044433645.1 Rikenellaceae bacterium
CCTATAGTAAAAAAAATCATTTTGGTTCATTTTGGTTCATTTTGGTTCATAAAATAACACAAAAAGTAAAAAAAAAGCGACCAGGCCATAAAACCCAGTCGCGATAACAGCGTGAAAATATTTCTAATAAAAAAGCCTATTCTTGTTCTAGACCTTTATTATAAATAGCCATAGCTTTTTCGCTCATACCCATGCTCATAAAACCACCATCGTGATAAAGATTTTGCATAGTCACCTTACGAGTGAAATCCGAGAATAAAGTCAACACATAGTTTGCACAGTCCTCAGCCGTAGCATTACCCAAAGGAGAAATATCCTCAGCAAAACCCAACAAACCACCCAAACCCGAAACGCCACTACCAGCAGTAGTTGGTGTTGGTGATTGAGATATTGTGTTCACACGAACTTTACGGTCACGGCCATACACATAACCAAAGCTACGAGCTATGCTCTCTAAAAGTGCCTTGGCATCAGCCATATCGTTATAGCCACACATAGTGCGTTGAGCAGCCATGTAAGTCAAAGCCACAATAGAGCCCCACTCAGCCATAGCGTCTTTTTTACGCAACACTTGCATAAGTTTGTGGAACGAAACAGCCGAGATATCTAGTGTTTTTGAAAAATAATCATAATTAAGGTCGTCATAAGCTTTGCCCTTACGAACATTAGGCGACATACCTATTGAGTGAAGAACAAAGTCAAATTTTCCTCCAAAGTGTTCCATAGATTTATCTACTAGTGTTTCCAAATCTGCTACCGAAGTTGCATCAGCTGCAATCACTTCTGCGCCACATTCTTTAGCCAAGTCAGCGATAGTTCCCATACGTATAGATACTGCAGTGTTAGTTAAAACTATTTCAGCACCTTCTTCAACGGCTTTTTGGGCAACTTTCCATGCGATAGATTGCTCGTTAAGAGCTCCAAAAATAAGCCCTTTTTTTCCTTTCAATAAATTTGTTGACATAATTGTGTATTTTTTTTAATCGTACAAATGTAATTAAATTTATTGAAACTCCAATTTTTAAATTCACAACAAAAAGATTTATTTGTTAAATATATAGGTATTTTCTGGTAATTTGATAATTTAACACTATCTTTGTGGGAATTTAACTAGTTTAATTTAATTGGAATTAACATGTACAAAAGCATAATTCGCCCTATATTCTTTAAATTTGCACCCGAGAGAATACACCACATAACTATGTTTTTTCTCAAGGTTTCTAAATACATACCTGGTGCTCAGGGGTTAATGAGATATTTCTGCACAGACAAATCCAAAGAACTAGAACGAGAAGTGTTTGGCATAAAATTCTCTAATCCCATAGGTCTAGCTGCTGGCTGCGACAAAAACGCTGAGGTGTATGAGCAAATGGGCAACCTAGGTTTTGGTTTTGTAGAAATCGGCACCGTTACACCCAAGGCACAAGGAGGAAATCCTAAGCCGAGACTCTTTCGCCTGCCTCAAGATAAGGCCATAATCAACCGTATGGGTTTCAATAACTTAGGTTACGAGAACGCACTAAAAAATCTAAAAAAACGCAAAAATAAAAAGTTAATCATAGGTGGTAACCTTGGCAAAAACACGCTTACACCTAATGCTGATGCAGCAGGCGATTACCTTAAACTTTTTCGCACACTTTACGATTATGTAGACTATTTTGTCATTAATATTTCGTGCCCTAACATTGCAAAACTTGGCGAGCTAAACTCTAAAGAAGGCATCAAGGAGATACTAAATCCCCTGCTAGATTTTCGTCGTGGACAGAGCGAATACCGTCCTGTACTACTAAAAATCTCACCAGATTTAACCCTCACACAAATAGACGAAACCATAGAAGTTTTGCACGAAAGTATGTTGGACGGAATAGTTGCCACCAACACCACAACCTCGCGCGAGAATCTAAAAACACCTACCAAGGTGATAAATAAAATAGAAAACGGAGGTCTTTCGGGCGCACCTTTAACCGAGCGTTCGATAGAAATGGTTAGATACATTCACAAAAAAACCGAAGGTCGCTACCCTATCATAGGCGTTGGAGGAATCTCAACTCCCGAGCAAGCCAAACGCATGCTAGATGCAGGTGCATCGCTTGTTGAAGTATTCACAGGCTTTATCTACGAAGGTCCTATGATGGTCAAAAGAATATGTAAACACCTTAAAAACAACCAATAAACACAATGACACTAGATAGCTACGAAAACTCGCTAATTTCACTCAGCGAGAAAGAGTTGCAAAGCATGCTCCAAGAAAAAGGGCTAGCTTCTGCCACTGCACTCACGCCTAGTGGCATACGATTAAAAAAGGCCTTAGAGCTACCTAAACAGTCTCTCAGTGGCCAAGAATACCAGACTCACATCAGCGACTTAGCCTACCAAAACAAGGTTTTTCGCTCTTTCATAGGCATGGGTTACTATAAAACACAGTGCCCTGAATTATTATGGCGCGCGATTTACCAAAATCCTTTTGCGTTTAAAGCAGAGGTGAGCGAGATTTTCTCTCTTATGATAAAATCCCTGACTCTCTTTAGCAATAGTTACAGATTATCAAGCTCTAGCGAGGCTCTTTATTTTGCGTTAGAGAACATGATAAGTAGCCGCAAAGACGAAAGGTGTAACACACTTTTTGTAGACCAAAATATTTTCCCTCAGCACCTAGACCTCCTGCTTACTTTTTGTGAAGGATTAGGCCTAGATTTAGTGCAGGATGATTTTAGCTGTTACGAATTTTCGGGCGCAGAATTTGGCGCAATCATGCAATACCCAGCACTCTCGGGCGAGATAAACGATTACTCTGATTTTTGCTCTAGAGCACATGATAGCAATGCGAAAGTTACGTGTATAAGCAATTTAATGGCACTTAGCGTGCTTCGTTCGCCTAAAGATTGGGGCGCAGATTTTTGCCTTGGCGAGTGCCAACAGTTTGGTCTACCCATGGCATTTGCAGGCGCAAACGTAGCATTTTTAGCCTCAGACAACGAACTAAAAATTACAGAAAGCGACTATAACCCCATGGCCACGCTAGCTAGTTTCTTTGCCGTATATCATGGCAGCAAGGGAGTAAAAAACTTAGCCGAGAGGATTAATATTCAGTGCTCAAAACTTTATCAAGCACTCAAGGGTTTGGGCGCAGAGATTGCAACCACTAATTTCTTTGACACACTAGAAGTCAATATAGACACGGCCGTAGTGAGCCTAAGCGCACTAGAGCGCAACATCAACTTTTATTACGCTGATTCTCAAAGAGTTATCCTCAGCGTAGATGAATGCACTTTAGACGAAGAAATTTATACAATAGTTGAAATTTTTGCTGAGGCTCTGGGCAAAAAAGCCCCAAAAGCAATCAAAGCAATCAAGAAAACAAGCATAAAAGAAAACCTATTAAGAAAGGACGAAATTCTCACTCACGAGATTTTTAATAAATACACCAAAGAGCAAGACCTAATAAGATACATCAAAAGCCTAGAGAGCCAAGATATAAACATAGCCTGCATAGAGGCCACCAAGGCACTTAATATGCGAGAAGTAGTTGATATTCACCCTTTTGCGCCCGAAAACCAAATGGACGGGATGCTAGATATTTTGGATAATCTCAGCATACATCTAGCCACAATAAGTGGTCTGGATGCTACTTCGCTCCAGGCCAACAGCTTTGAGCAAGGTGAGTTTTCGGCCATGCTAACCGTGAAGGCCTACTATCAAGCCCGAGGGCAGTTTTATCGCAATCTAGTGTTATGCAAAGAAGGATACAACAGTGAAAACATACTAAAATCAGGCCTAAAAGTAGAATATTATAGCGATGATTTAGAGCAAAAAGTAGAGCAATACTCAGGCGAATTAGCCCTAGTTATAGCAGATTTTGACGATAATATTAACCTTCGCAACATAGTTGAGTTAGCTCACAGTGGAGGCGCGCAGGCATACATATACACTAAAAACATGGATAAACTCGTTGGTTTAACTAATGCAGGTTACTTAGGCGCTGATATCACATGCTTTAATTTTTCCCGTAGCCGTGGTGTTGTGTGCGTTGCATCTCATTTAACTGACTTTCTGCCAACACATTGCATAGTTGAGTGTGGAGGCCAACGAGGTATCACAGCCGTTAACTCTTCGGCCTATGGCGATGTATTAGGCCACATTACAAGCTACGGCTACATAATGCTAATGGGCGAGAAAAACTTAAAAAGCGAGGCAATTTGCAAAAACTTAATTGAATACAAAACAAGATAAATATTTTATAAACAAACAAAAGAAAAAGAAGATTATGAAAATCGCAGAAAAAACATTCGTATCTCTAGCATACGAACTTACAGTGGACGGACAAGTAGCAGACAAAGCAGGTGCAGATCAGCCTCTTTCTTTCCCTTTCGGCATGGGTTATTTGTTGCCAGAATTTGAGAAAAACATCCTAGGTCTTGAAGTAGGTGGTAAAGTTGAATTTACACTTTCAGCCGAAAATGGTTATGGCGAAGTTAACCCTGAGGCAGTAGTTGAGCTTGACAAAGCTATCTTTATGATAGACGGCAAAATCGAAGAAGGTATCCTAGATTTAGGCACTCAACTTCCTATGAGCGACAACCAAGGCAACAGAATGGTAGGCACAGTCAAAGCAGTTAGCGACGACAAAGTAACCATGGACTTCAACCACCCAATGGCAGGCAAAACTCTTAACTTTGCAGTAGAAGTACTAGAAGTACGCGACGTAACTCCAGCAGACCTAATGCCTCAAGGAGGTGGCTGTGGTGGCAGCTGTGGTGGTGGCTGTGGCGACGACGATTGCGGATGCGATAGTAAAGAAGGCGAAGGCTGTTCATGTGGCTGCAACTAAACCAAGCAAACCAAAACAAAAAACGAGCAATTAATATTTAATTGCTCGTTTTTTTTTGCCGTTTTATTTCCTATTTAATATTTTTTTGTTAGCTTTGTATGAGTAAGTTAATTACAAACTAAGCTAATGATAACCACATTAATCATAATAGGAGCCTACCTTTTGGGCTCTATTCCAACAGCAGTATGGATAGGTAAAGCGTTCTATAACACCGACATACGCGAGCATGGAAGTAAAAATGCTGGGGCTACAAATACACTCAGAGTACTGGGGCTTAAGGCCGCATTACCTGTCTTTATTATAGATATTCTAAAAGGGTTTGCAGCCGTAAAACTTGCACTTTTAGCTCCCTACGCCCCTGGCAGCGACCAAATCTTAAATCTTCAAATCTTACTTGTTGTTATAGCAATTTTAGGACATATTTTCCCCATCTTTGCAAGCTTCAAAGGAGGCAAAGGTGTAGCAACACTGGCTGGATCTGTTATGGCTATCTTCCCTATCGAAGTTGGGATATGCTTATTTATTTTCTTTCTTATGATAGCGATAACTAAGTATGTGTCAGTAAGTTCCATTATCGCAGGCAGTAGTTTCCCTGTGATGACAATTTTTATTTTAAAAGAAACTCATCTGCCACTAATTATTTTTAGTTGCATCATCCCCGTAATGCTAATTATTACTCACCGTAAAAACATAAAACGCCTAATTAAGGGCGAAGAATCTAAAACTTACCTATTTAAACGTAAAAGAAAATGTTAGAAGAAAACCTTTTGAAGATATACGAGAAGAGTTTTAGGGAAAATTCAACTCTTCCTGCGCTTAGTGACTATTTCAAAAATGAAACATTCACTTTCATGGATTTAGCTAAAGAAATTGCTAAACTACACCTACTATTCAAAGAATGTAGAATCAAACAAGGTGACAAAATTGCACTTATAGGTCGTAACAACCCACGCTGGTGTATAACCTACATTGCTACAATCACTTACGGTGCTGTCATAGTACCCATACTTCAAGATTTCAATGCCAATGATATCCACCATATCATCAACCACTCAGAGTCTAAACTACTGTTTGTGGGCGATCTAATGTGGGATGAAATCGACACTGTACAAATAGAAGATATCAAGGCAGCATTCTCGCTAACAGATTTTAAATGTATCTACGAGAAACGTGGCAAAAAATGCATAAAATTCCAATCTGATATCAACAAGGAAATAAAAAAAGTATACAAAAACGGTTTTAGAGTCTCTGATATCTCTTACCCAGAAATAGACAACTCTAAAACAGCCCTACTTAACTACACCTCAGGAACAACAGGTTTCAGCAAGGGTGTAATGCTGAGCATCAACAACTTAACAGCTAACGTATGCTTTGGTATTTTAAACAAAGTTCACTATCCTGGTAGCCGTACTTTGTCTTTCTTGCCTTTGGCTCACGCTTATGGATGCGCATTTGATATGTTGCTGCCACTTGCTACCGGTTCACACATCACCCTTCTTGGTAAGATGCCTTCACCTAAGATATTAATGGAGGCTATGACCAAGGTTCAGCCTACGCTAATTTGCTGTGTGCCACTTATTTTAGAGAAGATTTATCGCAAGATGATACAACCTCAGCTGAATAAATCTCTAATGAAAATGGTCTTAAAAGTACCACTTTTAGACACTCAAATCTACAACTCAATTCGCAAAAAACTAACAGATGCCTTTGGAGGATCAGTAGAGCAACTTATCATAGGTGGGGCTGCTATTAATCCCGAGGTTGAAGAATTTTTGATGAAGATAAAATTCCCAATAACAGTAGGTTACGGCATGACAGAATGTGCGCCACTTATTAGTTATTCTAATTGGAAAGAATACAAACCAGCCTCTGTGGGTAAAATCATGGATGGTTTCATGGAGGTTAGAATAGACTCTGAGGATGGCGAGAAAATAGCCGGAGAAATCCAAGTTAAGGGCGAGAACGTGATGCAAGGTTACTACAAAAATCAAGCTATCACCGAGGAGGTTATAGACCCAGACGGCTGGATGCACACGGGCGACATAGGAACAGTTGATCCCGACGGCACTATTTACATCAAGGGACGTTGCAAAACCATGCTATTAGGCGCTAGTGGCCAGAATATCTACCCTGAGGAGATTGAGGCTAAGCTAAACAATCTTCACTGCGTTATGGAATCATTGATTTTGGAGAAAGACGGTAAGATTATAGCGCTTGCAGTGCCTGATTACGAGCAGGCCGACACCGAGGAAATACCTCACAGCGAGCTAGATAAAGTCATGCAGGAGAACTTAAAAGTATTAAATACTCTGGTTGCGCCTTATGAGAGAGTGAATAGCATACAACTCTACCCTAACGAGTTTGAGAAAACGCCGAAAAGGAGCATAAAACGTTACCTTTATACAGTATAGAAAAAAGGTCTCTGAGTTTTCAGAGACCTTTTTTTATGTGTTTTTTTAGTAGCCACTAGCGTGTAGGTATGACGTGCTGTGGCTATATTTATACGTTAGCGTCAATAATTCATAACTCACAATTTATAATTTAGATTACAAATCTTCGATTTGTGGCACTCAAAGAAAAATGCACGCATTTTTCTGTTTATGAGCTTCGTGCCCCATTGACATATTATGTGCTCACGGCGCACGGCCGGCATTAGCATGCAGCACCTAATATTACTGACGTTAATGGAATAATAGCTCGACGCTAGTCGCGACGGCTGGCGTGCTCGCCAGTGAGCTGATGAACCACTAACGTCTCTTGAAACTAGAAACTAACATCTACATCTCCCCTATCAAACTTCGCACAACAACACTGGCCGCAGCACAACCAAACACAGCCGGCATATAAGAAATAGTGCCCACATTAGACTTTTTATTCATCTCCTCACTGATTATCATCGCACCCTCACGCATGGGCTCAGCCGAAAAAACAACCTTAAACCCTTTTCGTATGCCCATCTTATGCAACCTCTTGCGCAACATATGAGCCAAGGGACAATGATGAGACTTGGAAATATCCGTGATTTCAACCTGCACAGGATCAGTCTTAGCACCTGCCCCCATACTACTAACCAAAGGAATTTGCCTATCCAAAGCCCCCTTAATCAAGTTAGCCTTAGGCGAAAGCGTGTCAATAGCATCAACCACAAAGTCAAATTTTGCGCTATCTAACAACTCAAAAGTGAGCTCGTCTTTTAAGAACTTATTTACAATATTTACCTTCACACTAGGATTTATATCCCTCAGTCTATCAGAAAGAACCAGCGTTTTATCTCTACCTATAGTTGAGTTAAGAGCCACCAACTGACGATTGATATTACTAAGCGAGACCGAGTCAGCATCAACAAGGGTAATTTCGCCCACCCCAGCCCTTATTATCATCTCGGCAGCATAAGCACCAACACCCCCAACTCCCACTACAAGCACGTGCGAGCACATCAGTTTTTCTAATTTATCTTCACCCAACAAAAGCTCTGTTCTCTCCAACCAAGCGTTACTTTTCGCCATAAAAAATTGTTTTATAATTCTTAAATATTCTCTCTTTCAAAGTGTCTAAATCTATGCCTAATTTCTCACTTGCACTATCGTAAATTTGCTCTACCAAGCAGAAAGATTCATCTGTTTCTAACAATATTTTTGCCTCGGACATCTCTTTTAAAGCATTTATAGTCTTAACAGAAAATAAACTCCTATCACTCAATGAAATATAGCACCCCAACTCAACCAAAGATTTAACCATAGGTAAACTACCCGTAAAACTATGAAAAATCACATGTTTTATATCATAAAGTTTTAGTTGAGCCAACACATCATTAAATGCTTTAACACAATGTATTACAACTGGTAAATCATACTTCTTAGCCAAAGCTAATTGACGAGTAAAAACCTCCATTTGCAGCTGCTTATCAAAATCAGCCAAAGAGTAATCTAAACCTATCTCCCCGACGGCTTTTACACCTGTCAAATCAAGAGAGGAAACATCCTCGAGTGAAGGCCTCCAAGGATGCACTCCACGAGTAAAATTCTCACATAATTCAGGCACACTCTCACCCACCTCAAGCGAGAGAAAACAGATGATATCTTCTCTGAAATTATGTGTATGAATATCAACAAAAGGACAAGTCATAAAATCAAATTTAATGCAAATATACTTAGATAAATTTTTGTTGAAAGTTTTTAGTGAAAAATAATTTTATTTTCGATAAAAAATTACTATCTTTGAGAGTTGAAATAACCACAAAAAAGCGCAATGAGCACAACAAACATTATTGAACTTAAAAACGCCTCAATTTATCACCCAGAAGAGAAATCTACTCTTTTTGGCAAGCGATTAAAAAAAGGCGACTTAATACTCTCTGAGGTCAATCTCTCTTTGGCAAAAGGCGAGATGATTTACCTCATAGGCAAAGTAGGTAGTGGCAAAAGTTCCTTGCTCAAAACGCTTTATGCTGAGAGCCCACTTTTTGAGGGTGAGGGCACAGTGGATGGTTACAATTTACGCAAGTTAAAACAAAAAGATATTTCTAAACTTAGACGCAGTATAGGCGTGGTATTTCAGAATTATCAGCTTCTAACCGATAGAAACGTATTCAACAACCTAAACTACGTAATGAAGGCCACGGGTTGGAGTGATAAAATACAAATTAGGCGTAAGATAGAAGATGTTTTAAACCTAGTAGGACTTAAAAACAAAGAATATAAAATGCCCTTTGAACTCTCGGGAGGAGAACAACAAAGACTTTCGATAGCTAGGGCTATGATAAACAACCCTTCGGTAATTATCGCCGACGAACCCACAGGTAACTTAGACCCAGCGGCTACGGACGATATTATGAAGCTATTTAAAGTAATTGTTCAGGGAGGATGTTCAATTATTATGTCGACCCACAATATAGGCAACATTGCACAATTTCCAGCGCGCACCCTGCGTTGTAATCAAGGCAAACTCTCGCAGGTCAACATAGAATCAATTTTAGGAGTTTAGAGAAAAATAATAACACATATAATTCAAAATGAGTACAGAAGAATTAGAAAACAAACAAGCTGGTGAATATTCAGCATCGAGCATACAAGTCTTAGAAGGACTTGAGGCAGTTCGTAAACGTCCAGCCATGTATATTGGCGATATAGGTATCAAAGGACTTCACCACTTGGTGTATGAGGTTGTAGACAACTCTATCGACGAAGCCCTAGCAGGTCACTGCTCGGATATTGATGTTTATATCAATCCTGACAACTCTATCTCAGTAGAAGATAATGGACGTGGTATCCCTACGGATTTTCACGAGAAAGAAGGCAAGTCAGCTCTTGAGGTGGTACTAACTGTACTTCACGCCGGGGGTAAGTTTGACAAAGGTAGCTACAAAGTGTCTGGAGGTCTTCACGGTGTGGGTGTATCCTGCGTGAATGCTCTTTCAGACCTACTTATCGCTGAGGTATATCGTGGTGGCAAAAAACACACCATGAAATTCAGCAAGGGCGCGCCTATCACAGAACTTGAAATCACTGACGATCCATTGAACAAACGTGGTACCGTAATTACCTTCCACCCAGATGATACTATCTTCACAGCCACAGAATATAGTTTTGAGATTCTAAGCTCACGTCTACGCGAGCTAGCTTACCTTAACAAAGGCGTGAAACTTAATATCACTGACCGTAGAGAGACTAACGAAAACGGCGAATACCTTAGAGAAGAATTCGTCTCGAGCGAAGGACTAAAACAATTCGTAAAATTCCTAGATGCTAACCGTGAGGCTCTAACCGAAGAGGTAATTTATATAGAAACAGAAAAAGAGGGCGTACCAGTAGAGGTGGCTATGCAATACAACACTAGCTACTCAGAAAATGTACACTCTTATGTAAATAATATCAACACTATTGAGGGTGGTACTCACCTTACAGGCTTTAGACGTGCGCTAACTCGTACACTTAAAAAATATGCTGAGGAATCAGGCCTATTAGCTAAGCTAAAATTTGAGATTAACGGTGATGACTTCCGTGAGGGACTTACAGCCATAGTTTCAGTTAAGGTAGCTGAGCCTCAGTTTGAGGGCCAAACCAAAACTAAACTTGGTAATGGCGAGGTTTCAGGAGCAGTTGATCAAGCCATAGCTCAAGCTCTTAAGGATTATTTAGAAGAAAATCCTAAGGATGCACGTGCGATAGTATCTAAAGTAATCTTGGCAGCTACGGCACGCCACGCAGCTCGTAAAGCTCGTGAACTTGTGCAACGTAAAACTGTGCTTTCAGGCTCGGGTCTACCAGGTAAATTGGCAGATTGCTCTAGCCGTGATAAAGAACAAACCGAGATTTTCTTTGTCGAGGGAGATTCAGCAGGTGGTACAGCCAAACAAGGCCGTAACCGTATGTTCCAAGCTATCATGCCGCTTCGTGGTAAGATTCTGAATGTTGAAAAAGCTATGGAGCACCGTATCTTTGAGAGCGAGGAGATTAAAAATATGTTTACAGCTCTAGGGGTTACAATAGGTACTGAGGAAGACAGCAAGGCGCTTAATCTTAGCAAACTTCGTTATGGCAAAATCATTATCATGACCGATGCCGACGTTGACGGTAGCCACATTGCAACTTTGATGCTAACCTTCTTCTTTAGATATATGAATAGTTTGATTCAAAACGGACATATCTATATAGCAACGCCTCCACTTTACCTACTTAAAAAAGGTAGAAACGAGCAATATTGCTGGAGCGAGGAAGACAGAGAGCGTGGCGTATTTGAAATGGGAACAAAAGGAGTTCACATCCAACGTTACAAAGGTCTTGGAGAGATGAATGCTCAACAGTTGTGGGAAACTACCATGGATCCAGAGAACAGAATCTTGCGTCAAGTGACTATTGACAGTGCTGCTGAGGCAGATAGGATTTTCTCTATGTTGATGGGCGATGATGTTCCACCAAGGAGAGCATTTATTGAAAAACACGCAAAATATGCTAAAATAGACGCATAATTGCTAAAAAAAATAGATTTTTTTTTTGAAAATCTATTTTTTTTATTATATTTGTATTAGTGAAATTATTAATAACCCATTAACAAACAATTTATTATGCAAAAACTAGTAGACCAAATCAATGAACAAATTGCAGCATTTTCAGAAAATGCAGCGCTTCAAGTAGAAAAAGGAAATAAAGCAGCTGGTACACGTGCTCGTAAAGCAGCTCTAGAGCTTTCAAAACTTTTGAAAGAATTCCGTAAAGTATCAGTAGAGGCTTCTAAATAGTTTTTAGAAATTTTTTACAGAATTAAGGGTGAGACTTTTTATTAGGTCTCACCCTTAATTTTCATCATTCTCATTAACTCACCGTAACTATATAAAACGTCAGTGGTAAGGAGCTCGATGCTAGTCGCGCCTGCCCGGCATAAGGGCGTCCTACGACAGTGGTCTGCCCGACACTCCACAAAAACGAAATGCAAGCATTTTTCTGTTTATGAATTTCGTGCCCCGTTGACGTTTAACGTCACCGACTTGACGGGGTGCTCCCCGGTGAACTAATGAGTCGCTAACGTATATTTATAAAAAAAGACAGCCGTTGCGGCTGTCTTTTTTTAATTACTTTCTGTCAAAAAACGGATTCTTACCCGTGCTACTCATAAGTATTGCAAAGGCCGCCCGAGTGTCCCCGACAAAGCCCAGATGCATGGCTGCATCACCTGCCGAATACATAATTCTGGTGTCTACCCTATGGTCCATAGCAACCGAAGCAGCCGAACCAACAGCGATACCCAAATCCGTAGTGTTAAACGCACAGGGCACACCCTCGCCTGCCTCAGCCTTAGCCGAGCAAGTAGGGAAACCACAAAAACCACAGTCCAAACCAAACACCCCGTAACGCGTGCCTATAACAACAACTGCGTCAGCAACATCAACATTATTAGCATCACGCAAATAAAATTTAAAGCCGTTAATCTCGCTCAAACGACGCATCTCAGATGATAATTTCTGCAAATCATCACCCGTAAGTGTCACAATCTCAAGATTATCAACTCCCTTGCCCTTGGGCGCAGTCCTAGCAGCTATCATCATATCCTTAGCCACTGACAGCAAACTATCTTTGCGAGCATCCTGTTCTTTTAACATATTTTATAGAGATTTAATATACTCATCAATAGCAACGGCTGCCTTACGACCAGCTCCCATAGCCAAAATAACCGTAGCAGCTCCCGTAACAACATCACCACCTGCAAAAACCCCTGCGCGTGAGCTTTGACCATTATCATCGGCAACAACACAACCCCAACGATTAGTCTCCAAGCCTTTAGTTGTAGACGAAATAAGTGGATTAGGCGAAGTTCCCAAAGCCATAATCACAACGTCGCAATCTATCTCAAAATCAGAGCCTTGCTTAACAATAGGCGAACGTCTACCCGAAGCATCAGCCTCGCCAAGCTCCATTTCAACACATGAAATAGCCTTAACCCAACCTTTGTCATCGCCTAAAATCGCTGTGGGATTTGTAAGCATTTTAAAGTTGATGCCCTCCTCCTTAGCATGGTGAACCTCCTCTACACGAGCAGGCAACTCAGCCTCAGAACGACGGTAAACGATAAAGGCATCTGCGCCCAAACGCTTAGCAGTACGCACAGCATCCATAGCAACATTACCTCCACCCACGACAACAACTTTTTGACCTACATATATAGGTGTATCATAATCATCCTTAAAGGCTTTCATCAAGTTTGTACGAGTTAGGAACTCATTTGCCGAAACTACGCCATTAAAATTCTCGCCAGCTATGCCCATAAATTTAGGTAAACCAGCACCCGAACCAATGAAAACGGCACTGTAACCCTCCTTATCCAAAAGCTCGTCAACTGTGATAGTACGGCCTACGATAACGTCAGTTTCTATCTCAACGCCAAGTTTTAGCACGTTAGCTATCTCCTTAGCTACGATTTTGTCTTTAGGCAAACGGAATTCAGGAATACCATACTCCAACACCCCACCTGCTCGGTGCAGTGCCTCAAAAATTTTAACTGTATATCCTGCCTTAGCCAAGTCGCTAGCACAAGCCAAACCTGCTGGGCCACTACCAATAATAGCAACCTTGTGTCCGTTAGAGGGAGCTTTCTCGCCAAAGGATTTACCCTCTGAGATAGCCCAATCGCCCACAAAACGCTCTAGTTTTCCTATGGCAACAGCCTCTCCCTTGATGCCCAAGATACAAGCACCCTCGCACTGACTCTCCTGAGGACACACCCTACCACAAACCGAGGGCAGGGAACTATCCTGAGAGATGATTTCAGCAGCTGCAGTGATATCATTCTCTTTTAATTTAGCAATAAATTGTGGAATTTTAAGCGACACCGGGCATTGCTCAACACAACGTGGTTTCTTACATTCCAAACATCTTGAAGCCTCCAAAGTAGCTTCTTCTAAGTTATATCCGTAGCAAACTTCCTCGAAATTTGTAGCTCTAAGCGCTGCATCTTGCTCACGGACTGCAACGCGTGGTATTTTATTTGCCATAATTATTTATCTAAACCTATTTTACATTTGTGACCTTCGGCTCTCTCCTGAGCGATAGCAAGTGCTCTCTGCTCCTGAGTTTTATACATGCCTTGACGGCGCATAGCCTCATCATAATCAACCTGGTGACCGTCAAATTCAGGCCCCTCGACACACGCAAATCTAGTTTTGCCTGCAACAGTAACCCTACAAGCACCACACATACCTGTGCCGTCAACCATAAGTGTATTCAAACTAACTATGGTTTTTAAGTCGTATTCCTTGGTAGTTAGAGCAACAAATTTCATCATTATCATAGGACCTATGGCAACACACAAATCATATTGTTTACCCTGGTTGTCAATCAAATCTTTAATCACCGAAGTAACTAGACCTTTTGCCCCAGTAGACCCGTCGTCAGTTGCGATATAAAGGTTAGCTGCCACCTCGCGCATCTCATCCTCTAAGATAAGCATGTCTTTGGTTTTAGCGCCCACGATAACGTCTACATCAACGCCACGCTCTTTAAGCCATTTCACCTGAGGATAAACCGGTGCAGCACCTACACCACCTGCTACGAACAATATTTTTTTAGCCTTTAATTCTTCTACGCTCTCTTCGATAAACTCAGATGGGCATCCTAGTGGGCCTGCAAAATCAGCCACTGAGTCGCCCTCGTTTAAGGCACAAAGTTTTTTGGTAGAAACACCCATGGTTTGAGTCACGATAGTAACCCAGCCCTCGGCTGCATTGTAATCCGAAATAGTTAGAGGTATTCTCTCGCCTATCTCGTCAACGCGAACAATCACAAATTGTCCAGGCTTAGCCGAACTTGCAACCCTAGGGGCCTCAATATTCATCAAAAATATATTCTCGGCAAGTTCTTGTTTTTTAATAATTTTAAACATTTTGTATCTATATATTTTAGTAAGTTTGTTTAGCGTTTACTGTTGCAAAAAGTCTAATTTCTCGCATCGGCCTAGCAGCATCGTTCACTACTATCACCACCGATTCCTTGTACCTCTCTGGCTCTGTGGCCGTAAAAATAAAGCTCACCTCTGCGCTCTCACCCACTTTTACTATATCACCCTCTTTAAGCGAACTCTTAACCCCATTGGGCAGTTTTATATATCTTATAATCAAATCGTTATCACCTTCATTTTTCACCCTCACCATGCGCTCAGATTCTTCTCCCACATTTAAACTCCCAAGGCTCAAATACTGAGACGAGAAATTAGCCTTCGCAGACTTAGCCCCCGGAGTGCTAAAATCATCTATCACATAGGCCGTAGTGCTCAAAGAAAATCCCTGCTCAACTCCATTCACCCCCAGACTAACTCTGTCCGATAGCACCCCATAATCTGCATCCTTATCCACATCATAACTCACGCTCAGTGTACCTATCTCACCAGCCCCAAGGGTAAATCCTGGGCTTAATTGCAGGTATTTAGCATCTGTTTTAGCCTCAAAACTTGCTTTCTTCTTGCCAAAGTTCCTAACATCCACTTCCATGGTAACTCTCTTACCACGAGGCACATACATAAACCCAAGGTTAATATTAGAGATTCTCAGCTGTGAGGTAAGCTCTATTGGGTAATCATCCACCAAGGTGCGAGGTCTAGGAATTACCTCACCTGTGATTTTAACCGTATTTTTATTTTTGTCTGAATGTGAACTCAGGTAAATTTCTTTTAAAAATTGGCCTGGTCTCCCCGTGGGGTCAAAGGTAATTTTAAGCTCTTTGCTCTGGCCTGGCATCACTGGTTTTTTGGAATATTCTGGGCTAGTGCAACCACAAGATACAGAAATATTTTCAATTACAAAAGGCTCATTACCATTATTTGTAAAATTAAATGTGCAGCTAACCTTACCGTCCTCCTCCTTGATAGTTCCAAAGTCAAAAACTTCACTCTCAAACACCATGGTAGATTGCTGGGCAAAACTAATGCTCACACTCAAAACCACAAAACAAATTAATGCAAAGACCTTTTTCATGGCAATTATTTTAAGTCAAACCCCTGCTCTTTGACAAAGTTCATATCGCTATCTATCTTGGAGCCAACTGTGGTCAACATATCTCCCATAATCATGCCACTAACCCCACACCTCAAAAGCGTAGGCATTAGGTGAGCAATAGAACCCCTACCCCCAGCTAGTCGCAGTTGCGAGGAAGGATTAATGATTCTAAAAAACGCCACCGTAAGCAATATATCTTCATCACTGAGCGATGCAGCATTCTGCAGGGGCGTGCCCTTTATAGGGTTCAAAATATTGATAGGAATAGAATTTACACCCAATTTTTGAAGTTCAAACGCTAATTCCAACCTCTGCAACATACTCTCGCCCATACCAATTATTCCTCCCGAACACACGTCCATTCCCAGCTCTTGCGCATATTTTATAGTCTTAATCTTATCTTCAGTTGTGTGCGTTGTACAAAGCTCAGAAAAGTAACTAGGTGCAGTCTCAAGATTACAGTGATAGCGCGTAACTCCCACATCTTTAAGCATTTTCATCTGTTCAAAGCTCAGAAGTCCGAGCGATGCACAGGTCTTGATTTTAACCTGTGAAGAAATACTCACATAAAGTTCACAAGTTTTTTTCATCTGCACTTCACTCATACCCCTGCCCGAGGTTACAAGCGAAAATCTTGACACTCCCTTGTCAGCATTATATTTAGCAGCCTTTACGGCCTCACTCTCACTAACTAGGGGGTACACATCTACTTTGCAAGTATTAAACTTAGATTGCGAGCACCATTTGCAGTCCTCCGAGCACTCTCCACTACGAGCATTCATTATAGAACACGAGTCAAAATCCTTGCCCTCGCTGTGCTCTCTAAGAAGATAGGCCAAAGACAAAATATCCTCCTTAGGCATACACTCCAACATCTCAACTGCCTCAGCAAAAGTGACTTTATGCCCCAATCTTATATCTTCAAAAATTTCCTCTTTAGTTTTCATTGCATTAAATTTGTACAAACCGAACAAAGATAGTACATTTACAGCATATATTATAATTTTTATCATGACAAATCACAAAGTATATTTCATTTCTGGCATAGATACCGATGCAGGCAAGAGCTACGCCACGGGATATTTTGCAAAAATGCTCCTTAATGAAGGCAAAAAAGTAGTCACACAGAAGTTTATACAAACAGGTTGCATGGGCTCAACAGACATTTCTGAGGACATATTAGTGCACCGAAAAATCATGAACATATCCCCTCTAGAGTGCGACAAAGACTTCACCACTTGCCCCATAATGCTCAACTACCCTGCCTCGGCAGACCTTGCAGCTAAGCTAGAAAATAAGACAATAAACACCGAGCTTATAACACTAAGCACCAAGAAGTTATCATCTGATTTTGACACAGTATTAATAGAGGGTGCAGGCGGCCTACACGTGCCAATCAATGGACTTTACACCACCCTAGACTACATACAAGAGCATAAGCTCCCCTTAATTTTAGTCACTAACCCCAAGCTCGGAAGCGTAAATCACACCTTCCTAAGCCTAGAGGTAGCACGCTTAAGAGGCATAGAAGTTAGCCACGTGCTCTACAACCCCTTGCCCAAAAGCAGCGAGATTATAGAAAAAGACACGCGCGAGACAATAAAAAAATATTTAGAGAAATATCACCCCACTTGCCAAATAATAGATATTCCAATAATAACAATATAATGAACACCACCGAAAGATTTTTAAAATACGTCACAATAGACACCACATCTAACCCCGAGTCAGAGAGTTTCCCTTCATCGGCCAAACAATTCGACCTGCTCAATCTCTTGTGCAGAGAGCTCAGCGAACTAGGCCTTAGCGAGGTGAAAATAGATGAGTACGGCTATGTAAGCGCTTGCCTTAAATCAAACACCACGGCAAAAGTCCCTACCCTTGCTTTCATCGCCCACGTAGACACATCGCCCGAGGTGAGTGGCACTAATGTTAAGCCTCAAATCACCCACTACACAGGTGGCGAGCTTAAAATTAACGACACACTAAGCATAGCAGAATCTCGCCTAAAAGACTACATAGGTGATAATATCATCACATCCGACGGGACAACACTGCTGGGTGCAGACGACAAGGCAGGAGTTGCCGAGATAATGTCAGCCATGGAATTTTTAGTAAATAACCCTGATGTAGCTCACGGCGATATTAAGGTATTGTTCACCCCCGACGAGGAGATAGGCAAGGGCGTAGATTTCATGGATATTGCAGCTTTGCGAGCAGATTACGGCTACACAGTAGACGGTGGGGAGTGTGGCTCATTGGAGTGGGAGACCTTCAACGCAGCCGCAGCAACAGTAACATTCAAGGGAATAAACTTTCACCCTGGCTACGCCAAGGGAGCTATGATAAATGCTCAAGTAGTGGCGCTGGAATTTCAAAACATAATGCCCCAAGAGCAAACACCCGAAAGGACAGAACTTCGCGAGGGCTTTTTTCACTTAACCCACAGTGAGGGCTCAGTTGAGAGCTGCACCTTAAATTATATCATACGCGACCACGACAGCAAGAAATTTGAGCAGCGCAAAGAGTTAATGCGCCAATTAACAGAGCAAATCAATGCTAAATGGGGTGAGAATTTGGTAGAAATTTGCATTAAAGACCAATACTACAACATGGGCGAGGTTATAAAAAATCACTTTATTTGCGTAGAAATTGCAGAAAAAGCGATGAAATCTTTGGGTATAGAACCTAAGATTTCAGCCATCAGAGGTGGCACAGACGGCAGCAGACTATCATTTATGGGTTTACCATGCCCAAATATTTTCACTGGGGCAGAAAATATTCATTCACGCTTAGAGTTTGTATCTGAGAGAGTTATGTCACTTTCGGTAAAAACAGTGATAAAAATTGTTGATTTTTTTTATCAAAAAAGTTTGGAGGTTTAAAAAATTGTTATACCTTTGCACACCGTAATGAGAGAGTAACATTCCTCAATAGCTCAGTTGGTTAGAGCACCTGACTGTTAATCAGGGGGTCCTAGGTTCAAGTCCTAGTTGAGGAGCGAAGAGTTGATAATCTATAAGATTGTCAACTCTTTTTTTTTGTTTATAGTTGTTAGTTTTTAGTTTCTAGAACCACTGGCGTTTGGGTATAGTCTCTATTCGTCATGCTAACAACTAGAAATTAAAAAGATCCGACACTTAAAAAATTAAGTATCGGATCTTAAAGTGGGCCCAGAGGGGCATGATCCCCCGACCTTCGGATTATGAGTCCGCTGCTCTAACCAACTGAGCTATAGGCCCATAAGCTCTTAAATAACAACCAAACAAGTAAGGTTATCTGCTTATTGCGAGCACAAAATTAAACAATAATAACAAATTTCCAAAATTTATACCTGTTTTTTTACATTTATTTTGTAGTTTTGCCCTCAATAGAATTTAAGATATGAAAACAAGAAACATTATCATCGCTGTTTTGGCCGTTGGCCTGGCGCTAAGCTCATGCCTGAAATCAAATAAAACTGAGCTAGTTACTCCCCCCACAAGCTCAAGAGACTCTATAATATATGAGATATTTTCGTCTCTAGCCACCCTAAGCCAGCAAATAAGCACGCAAGACAGTTTAAGCCAAGAAAATCTCAAAACACTTGAAGCTGCATCATCTCAACTCACAAAAAACACTGAAGAATTAACAAAACAAGACTTTGACAGCGAAAACATCCTAACGATAATAGGCCAAATAAACACACTTATAAGCTACAACAGGCCCAAAACCGACAGCCTAGAAATCCAAAGACTAGACTCACTAAAACGCGCAAACTCTCTAGCAAGCAAACTCACAGTAGTAAACACAGCCTACCTAATAAACCTTAGCGAGGAAGAGCTCCTAGACAAAGAGATAGTCCTAAAACCCAGCTTTATGGGTCGTGCCCTAAAAGTCAACCCCGATGCCTCGTTAAAAGACTTTAACAAAGTAAATATGTACGCCCTAGAACAAATAAGCCTGGTGGGCAAACCAAAGATAGTAAGCCTTCACGACAAGAACAGCTACTACATTGACACCCAAAATAACATCTTAAATATCACTGACAAACAGAAATTTTGGGCAAATTCGCGAGTTTTAGTAATAAGTTACAAATAAAAGTTGTAAATTAAATAAAATTCACTATATTTGCACCCGTTAATTAACAATAAAATAAAAAACACATGAAAAAAGGTATTCACCCAGAGAATTATCGTTTAGTGGCATTCAAAGATATGTCGAATGACCAAGTGTTTTTGTGCAGGTCCGCTGTTCAGTCAAAAGAGACTATCGAAGTGAATGGCGAAACCTATCCCGTCTACAAAATGGAGATTTCTAACACATCTCACCCTTTCTACACAGGTAAGATGAAGTTGGTTGATACAGCAGGACGTGTTGATAAGTTTATGAGCCGCTATCAAAAGCATTACGATAAAAAAAATACAGCTAAATAATTAGCAGTGATTTTTAAAAAATTAAGCCATCCTTCTTAAAAGGGTGGCTTTTTTTTATTGCAGAGTTATGAGTTAAAAATTTTATTTACTAATAAAACCTAGCTCGCTACATTCTTCTGCCTATCCATAATAATGCTGGTCATATTCTCCTTAGCCCAGAAAATCAAAGTATTAAGGTGAGGCAACAACCCCTCGGCACGCTCCGTTAACGAATACTCAACCTTAGGTGGCACAACAGCATAGACCTGACGAAAAACTAAACCGTCTTCCTCCAAAGTTCTCAGCGTTGCAGTCAACATCTTTTGCGAGATATCAGGAATCTCACGCTGAAGTTCCTTAAATCTTATTGTTCCGTTGTAATGAAGCGTAAACAAAACAAGTATGCTCCACTTATCGCCAAGGCGCGAAATAATGTTACGCACAGGACAATCTGGATACAATTCATCAACTATTCTAACTTTGCTCATAACCTAAATTTTAGATATGGAGAATTTATTTATTTACCTAAGAGTTTTATTAATTCTCCATATCTAAAACTCAGGTTATCGGCTTTTATTAAAAGCCTTATAATATTCGATAAACACCTCTAAATCTCCCTAAACCGTTTGGGGAGACTTACTTATAAAGGTATATTTTTTATGGTTACTATACAAAAGTAACTAAAGGGAAAATAAAAAGCAAATTTTTTTGAAAAAAAGTGAATTTTTAAAACGCTGATTTTCAGCAATAGTAACCTAAAAGTAACTATCCTACAAATTCGTACCTACTTGTTTATCAAAAATTTAGTTCGTAGGTTTGCATTAAGAAATTAAAACACTAAAACATAGAAATCATGAAAAATCTAGCATTAATCTTAGCTTCGAGCCTGGCTATTAGCAGTGCCGTAGCACAGCAAACAATCAACACTCCTGAAAGTGAGCAAACTGCGCAAACTCGCAGCATGATAGAGCGCAACCACGAATTCAGAAAAGAGGTAATCAAACTTGCTGACAATGTTTACACAGCATCGGGCTATGACGCTGCCAACATCACCATGATAATAGGTGACGAGGGCGTTGTATTAATAGACGCTGGAAAATTTGCCAACAACAGCGAGCAAGTCTACAAAGAGTTTCGTAAAATCACTAACAAACCTATCACAGGCATTATCTTCACTCACGGTCACGGCGACCACACCCAAGGCACACCTGCTTTCTTAAAAGACAATAATCCACAAATCTGGGCAGCTGAGAGTTTCGGTCGTGAAAATGAATTTCCAACAGCTGCAGGTTTTGTAAACCCACGTGGTCATCGTCAAAATGGCATGACGCTTGCGCCTGAGGTTCGTATTAATAATGGTGTTGCTCCCTTAGTCTACCCTGGAGGCGAGTTTAAAGGAGGTGATGAGCAGGCTAAACAAGCAAAATCTCAATACATTCCTTTTGACAAGGCTGCTATCACAAATTTTGTGAGCGATGAGAGACAAACTATCACAATTTCGGGCATCACCCTTGAGCTTAGACGCACTTATGGAGAGACTCACGACCACTTAGTTATATGGTATCCTGAGAAAAAAATCATCTTCCCAGGCGATCAATTCTACAAATCTTTCCCTAATCTTTACGCTATACGTGGCACAGAATATCGCGACGTGTTGAAATGGATAGAAGCACTAGACGTAGTATTGGAATACCCTGCCGAGGCTATGGCGCAAGGTCACACACGCCCTATCCAAGGCAAAGAGAACGTCAAAAAATCTGTAACAGATATGCGCGATGCTATTAAATTTGTATTTGAGAAAACAATAGAGGGCATGAACAAGGGCATGACACCAGACGAATTGGTTGAGTATGTAGTACTTCCCGAGCCTTTGGCTTCTAACCCTGATTTGGTTCAATATTATGGTCGCATAGAATGGGCTGTTCGTAATATTTTTGCAGGCTACATGGGCTGGTTCGACGGCAACGCAACCTCACTTCGTCCATTAACTAATAAAATGGAAGCCGAGAAATTTGCAAAACTTGTGGGTGGTATTAAAAAACTAGAGTCAGCAGCTCGCAAAGCTGTAAAAGAAGGCGATTATCAATGGGCAGCTGAACTCTCTGATAGACTTATAGCACTTGAGCCCGAGAACAAAGCCTACAAATTAATCAAAGCAGACGCTCTAAATGGTCTAGCCGACAACCTAGAGACTGCAACAGGAAGAAATTATTATAACACATCAGCTAACGAATTAAGACAATAAAATTATGAAAAATCTATCAAAAATCGCATTTGCAATCGCTGCACTAGGTGCAGTGTCTTGCAGCCAAGCCTCAGTAAACAATGAGGCACAGCAACCAGAGTACGCAAGCGTGTATGAGTTGCCCACGAGCAAACTTCACGTTGTGCAGACCACCACTCCTCTAGGCGATGTAGCCTTTATTTTGGAGGGCAAAGACAAGATTGTTATCTTTGAGAACCCTGGATTCACCAAAGAACTCAATGAGTTTAAAGCCTACGCCACCTCGCTTGGCAAACCCATAGAAAAAGTAGTATCTAGCTATCACCCAGCAGGTTTAGCAAATTTTGATGACACCGAAATACTTATGCCAAATGCTATGCTAGCCTTTACCAAGAGCCCAAATTTTGATGCTGTAATGAACAAATTCAAAGGCTTATTTGGCGATGCTATGGATCAACGCCTACCTGAAAAAGTTACGGGTTATGACCTACCAACTACTATGACACTAGCAGGCACTGAGGTTATTTTCACGCCAGGCCCAGCAACTGACTTCCCAGCTGCGAGCATGCAAATAGATAAGAAAGCATTTTACACTCACTTTGCGCCCTCGATTGCTCACCTAAAACCTATGCAAATAGGCTCACCAGAGGCAATAGAAGCAAAACTTTCTGAGATGAAAAAAATCCAAGCATCGGGTGCTGAAATTATCGTAGGCTCTCACGGAGCACCTTCAACACTGTCAGAGGTTGAGTGGACGATTAAATACTTGGAGGACGTTAAGAAATTCCTTGCTAGCTCTAAAGATTCAGACTCTTTTGCTCAGAAATTAATGGTGGCCTACCCTATGATTGACGGCGTAGAAAACATCAAACCTTTAGCAGCTGCGCTATACGCTGGCGAGAGGAAAGATGCTGTAAAAGAGCAAGTTCGCGCACGATTAAACGACTACTTAACCATGGTATCAGACCTTGACATGAACATCGCCGAGGGCCTATGGGACAAAAACAACGACGGCATTTCTATCATCGCGCCACGAGGTCAATACTTTGGATATGAATCTATCAAAAACGACTTCTTCCTACGCGCTTTCTCTCACTTTAAGTCTCGCAAACTAAGCTCTCTAAGCGAAGTAATCAACGTATATGGCAACTCAGCTAACGTTCAACTTTACTGGAAATTTGAGACAGAAACCATGGAGGGCGAAAAATCAGTGGGTCGTGGTAGAGAAACTCTAATCTTTGAGAAAATCTCAGGCACATGGCGTTTGGTGCACGTTCACTACTCGGTTATGCCAAAGTAATAAAAGAAGAGGGTGACTAATAAGCATTCATCTGCTGCCTTCTAGCTTTTCCTGCCTAATACTCACGTACTTAAAGTACGCTCCGTTTAGGATAAAAATCAGAGCGTTGCAGTTAAATACTTCTTAGCCACCCTTTGTATTTATATATATAAAGATCTAATTAAATTCTCGTCTTTTGCGCCAAGCCAAAAATACTATCGCCGTAACAAGACCATAAATAACAAACACGCCCCACAGCGCAGGAGGAGTAGTTCCACCAGCATAAGAGTGCAGCCCGTTAAGATAATAATTCACCCCAAAGTAAGTCATTAACACCGATGCTAAGGCATAAACACTCAACACATTATAAGAGAAATTATTATTAAAACGAGGGATATATCTAGCATGCAACACAAGCGCATAAACCACCATAGTAATCAGCGCCCAGGTCTCTTTAGGGTCCCAACCCCAGTATCTTCCCCAAGACTCATTTGCCCAGATAGCACCCAAGAAAGTACCCACGCTCATCAGCGCAAGACCTATTGTTAACGATAGCTCGCTAATTAATCTAAGCTCTTTTACAGTGCGCAAAGTCTGCTCATTTTTCTTTTTAAACGCCACAAACGACAGGTTCAGCGCGCTAAGCATAAAGTTTATCCCAAAGAACGAATAGCTAGAGGTAATAATCGCCACGTGCAACATCAACCAATAAGATTTAAGCACAGGCACCAAAGGCGTAATCTCTGGGTCCATAAAATTAAGGTGAGCCACCAAAAGTATCACCCCACTTAGGAAAGTCGAGAGCGCCAGGGTCAAATAAGACTTACGCACAAAAAACACTCCAGCAAGCATTGCCGACCATGCAACATAAATCATACTCTCATAACCATTTGCCCAAGGAGCTCGCCCCGAGATATAAGCACGCGTAGCCAAAGCCAAGCTGTGAGCAAGGAACACAAAAACTATGCAGCCGATTAAAACTCTAATCACAGCTAAAGTCCACCTGCGTTTTTTATTTAGATGAATCAAAGCAAACAACAACATCAAAAGACCCAAGGTCATATAAATAAAAGTCGCGCGAGAGAAAACATTAGCCTTGTTATACCAAAGCTCAGCTCTCACTTCCATAGGCGATTGAAGTATGCCCTCACCACTTTTTCTGTCTTGATAAATCTTAATCATATCAAGCACCTTATAAGCAGGCTCCCAATTATTATTTAAAAACGCAATATTTATCTCCTCCATAAGCCAAGGCATAATCTTGCTAACAAAATCACGATCAGCCTCAGCTAGCTCAGACAAATCATCGCCCGTAGCCACCCATTTATTATTATCGCTCTTATCATTAGGGAACAAACTAAGCAGTTGGCCTTGTTGAAGTGCGTAGAAAATATTTGCTCTCTCGTCTACTTTGAGTAGTTCCTTGTCAAAACGTGTGCGCTCATTTGCAGGTTTTTGATAAGCCACCTGCACATCATTATCAAAACGATATTGCCCCTGAGCATTAAATAATTGCTCATAACTAAAACTCTTACCCGAGATTCCAATTTTCTTCTGCATATCAGGATTTGAAGTCTCAAACAAAGGCTCACTCGACCAATGATAAGGGAAAGCTATGATGCTAAGTATAGCTTGGTCGCTTGTTAATCCACGATAAGAGCTAGCTCTAGTTAATTTTCGGAGCAACTGCTCGGTGTGAGTATTCACAGGCTCCATACGCCCAGTGGGCGACTGAATCTGAAGGCGCGAAAACTCGCTAGCAAAGTCTTTATTCACGCTCCTAGCCACTGGCTTAGCACTCAAACCCACAGGAATAAGCAGCGCAAATAAAAGCACCACAGCCGATTTTTTATACAAGGCATTTAATTCTTTCAGCTGAATTCTAAAGAAAGAACCTTTACCAAAGAGTATCATCAAAAACCCTAAGGTCATAAGAGCATAACCTAAATAAGATATAAAACTTCCATAAGGGTCATGATTTATTGTAAGCACACTACCCTTTTCATCGGGGTGGTATGAGGTCTGAAAGATTCTATAACCCTTCACATCCAAGACCCTATTCATGTAAATATGATAATCTTCTTTCACTCCGTTTTGTTCTAAAACCACAAAGCTCTCATACGAAGATGGACTGTGCGAACCAGGGTAACGCTCCAGCACAAAATCTTTTAATTCTAACGAGAAAGGCAGAGTCTGAATAACTTGAGGCGCATCTTTATCCTCTTCTAATAGCACCATTTGGTTGCTTTTATCGCCTTCACGAAGCTGCATATAACCCTCAAAACCAAACATATAAGTCACAAGAGCACCCACTAAAATCATAATTAGCGAGATATGCAGTATGATAACACCAAATTTTTTGCGTTTTAGAAGCCTGGTTTTTATCATCACACCCACAGTCACTGCGACCATAATAACTTGCAGGATGATAAACCACAAACTTTTATACACAAAAGCTTTGGCTACGGGGGTGCCATATTTGCTCTCCATAAAAGTTGCCACAGCAAGTGCGAGAGCATAAATTAATAACAACACGAGAGCCACAGGCCACGATGTAAGGAAACGCTTCATAAATTTATTTTAATTAGATATTAAATTTCTGTACAAATTTAACGAAAATAAGTCATTATAATTGCATTTGGGTAGAAAAAAACAACTCATCAGCTCACCGGGGAGCACCCCGGCCGTCGGAGACAGTCCTATGTCAACGGGGCACTCAAAAGAAAAAGGCCCCGAACAAAAGTCCAGAGCCTAAAGGAATAAAAAAGCTAAATAAAATTATTTAACCAATGGTGTCTCGCTATAATAAAACGCAGATACCTTAGTCAAGTCAACGCCTTGGTCTTCTTTCCAATACCACAAAACCTCATCGTTTTCGTCAAACATGATAACTTGTGGCTCTATGAAAGTTTTTTTCTGTTTTCTGTGACCAGTCCAGTTAGCAACCATGTATTTACCTTTACCAATCTCTTGATATTGAGCATTATACACAAAATTAAACTGAAGACCTTTAAGTGTTGTAAATTCTTTCACAAACTCCTTTTTCTTAGGATCATACTTAGCGTATTTGTGACCATCGCCAAGACCTAAGTAAAACATTCCGTCTTTACCCTCTTTTATACCAAACGATTTAGTACCAATAGGATAAGTATTAAGAACATCACCTTTGTCATTGTACTCAACAATAGAAGCATCCAAGAAATTTGGGATAAGCCAAGTGCCTTTTGCAGATTGAGTAGCTTGACGGAATTGACCGTGTTTGTTGCCACCTCCAAAAGTGAAACCACCAACTTTCTTGAATTTCTTGTTCAAGATAATCAAAGAACAAGGTGTACCTGCTTGAAATAAAGCTACACCACCACCTTTAAGTGCACAAACACTATGCAACTCGTGAGTTTTAACCGCTGGAACTTTGTGTTCAAAAACAACTTTTTTATCAGCTATACTCACAACTTTAGCACCCAACTGAGTTGAGTAAGCAATGTATTTACCACCCTCCAAAAGTGCTACCGAGTTAGAAAACTCTCTAGCCTCCAAAGGATATTGCCATACTATTGTATTACTGTTCATGTCGATAATACTGATAGCACCATTATTATCGTGACCAGTTACAATAATCTGAGGCTGAGCTGCCTGAGCAACAAATGCACTAAGCGTCATGAAGATTGCTAATGCACTAAGAAATATTTTTTTCATTTTTTTTTTATAGGTTTTAGTATAAAAAAAACAGTCCTAACCAATTCTAATGATTAGGACTGTTTTATTAATAAATATTATTCCTCAATTACAAGACGCAAACCTACGTTGTAAGGAGCTTGCCATTTGTAGAAGTATTTTCTAGTAGCAACACGAGCATCTTTTGGATGTGTGTTCCAAGCACCACCTTTAACAATTTTGATATTTTCGTCAGCTGCTTTTTTATCTGTGTGAAGAGCGTAAGATGAACGAGTCCACTCAGACACGTTACCCAACATATCATAAAGACCGAATGAGTTAGCTTCATAAGATCCAGGAGCAGCAGTTAGCATGTTTCCGTCATCATATTTTTCGTCTTTAATCATGAAGTTACACAATTCATACATAGGATCAGTAGTTCTCAATGGTTTAGGGTCAACACCCTTAACAGCCATCTTAGTCATTTGTTTGTCAGCTAAGTTTTCTTTCTTAGTGAAGTCACCATAAGAAGCACCGTTAGCAAACCACCAATCGCTGTCTGAACCACCACGAGCAGCCCATTCCCACTGAGTTTCAGTTGGAAGTTGAACATTTTTGCCCGATTTTCCAGACAATAATTCAGCGAATTTAGTTGCATTTTCCCATGAGATACGGATAGCAACTTGATCGTCACCATTAGCTGGATAACCTTCAACTACGTGGTCTTTCCATTGTTGATCGTAGAAACGAGAATCGTGATCTGGGATAAGTGCTCTATATTGAGCATTTGTAAGCTCTTTAGTAGACATCCAGAAATCTTTTTCAACTTTAGCTTTAACAGCTGGAGCTGCATTAGAGTTCTTTTTGTTCTCACCCATTACAAACTCACCTGCGTGAACTTTAATAAATTCGATAGAAGTACCATTACCCAAATCAACAGTCATAGTTTGACCTTTTTTAACTTTAGCTGGGAAACCTTTAACTTTCACTTCTTTAAACTCAGGAGCTTTGAAGTTAGGTTTAACTGGCTCAGCTTTAGGTTGAGTTGCAACCCATGCATCGTAGTCATCAAGAAGTTTTCTCCAGTCAGCATAGATACCGTTAGCGTATTTTTTGTTGATGTCAATTCTACGTTGGTATTGGTTAGGGAACAATTTAGAGTCATTAACTTTAAATACACCCATATCAACAACATTGTAGTCTATCCACATATAAATAGCTTTCCACTCTTTGTCTGTAAGTTCAACACCGTAGTGACCATTTTTAAGGATTTGTACAAGTGGACTAACAGTTGCGTGGTACTCATAAGGGTGCAACACTCTCATCGCAGCTTCAGATCCTTGACGGTGAACGTAAGGGTGAAGATTTAAGTGAGATTTGCTGAAACCTTGTTTGTGATAAAGACCACCTCTAAAGTCAAGTTTTTTGCCCTCACCGTGACATGAGATACAAGCTCTATCTAGGATAGGTTGGATTTCACGTTGGTAAGTGATAGGACGAATACCACCTTCTGGCTCAGTAAGCGTACGTACTGGGCTTTTCATAGCGATAGTGCTCACAGGTTTAGGTATCATGTTTTGGTCTTCGTGACATCCAACGCAAGATACAACCTCGCCTGGCATAGCAGTAAACCAACTTCTCATCCAAGTAATAGCACGTCCTTCGCTATCCAAAGGTTGGATTGCAATAGGAGTGTTAGCTGGGATTTTGAACATAACAGAACCATCAGCCTCAAGATCAACAACACCTAGACAAGTTTTCATATCCCATCCAGATTGAACTCCCATAGCGTAGTTGTTCGATGGAGTTTTGTTATATGCATACTCGTAAGTGTGAATTCTAAGTTGAGTTACAGTTCCTCTAGGCACACCTACAAGACCTTCACCTTCGTAGATATCTTGGATAAATACTGTAGCTTCTTTGCTATCTTGATCAGTTTTGTCTGGAATAACAGGTTGACGTTTAGTTTTTCTAATTGGAGTAGCGTGGATAAGACCTTCGCCTTCGTACTCACAAATCAAAGTAACGTTGTCATACATATCAACTAGATAAATACCCCAAAGTCCACCTTTTTCCATTTGACCAGTAACCAAGAAGTGGTTGTTGTCAACTGGGAAAGGTTTAACGAATGTAGGCCATACGTTTTCTACCAATCTATCTTTAATGACTGGATCAAGTTCTCTGTCTTTGAAAGGAATTTCGTGAACCATACCAGCAACAGTAGTTCTAGAGATAGCTGGATCGTAGATAAACAAACGACCAGAACGAATAGTACCGTGGTGACCAGATACAACACCAATAAAACGTGAAGGGTGATCTGGCAAAGGTTGAATATCAAAAGTAGAGTTAGGGAATAGCATACCACTACCAAATAGTGCTTTTTGCTCAGTTCCGTCAGGGTTCATGCTCATCACAAAACGAGAGTAGTAGTGCATAAGGTCGGTGTACTCCCAACGAGAATACATTACTTTACCATTGTGCATAATAATTGGATCCCAGTTAGCATCTTGGTCAAAAGTAAGACGACGCATTTCTTTTGTTTTAGGATCAAACAAACAGATATTACCTACTTGCTCAGAACCACTAACACAAGGTACACCTTGACCACCAACGTTAGAAGTTACAGCTAGTTTATCATTTGGAAGATAAGCTGAATCAAAGTAATCCAAATCCTCTGGTGAACCATTAGTAACTTGAGTTACTTTGCCATCATTCAAAGTCATTTCAAATACCTGCCAGTGGTGATCTTTATCAGGAACAGCAGAGAACAATACTCTATTAGCATCCCAGTGAAGACGAATATCTGGCACTGAAGTAGATGAATTAGGTTTGTAAAGAGTTTTATATTCTACTTTACCTGATTTGAAATTAGTAAGTTTACCAATCTCAGCATCAAAACCTGATTTAGGAGCTGAAGTTTGGTTAGTCCAGTTACTTCTAGGCATACCCATGTGGCTAGGATTAGCTTGACGAGCTTTAAGACCAATATTGTAACGACCTACCAAGATTTCATCAAAATTCATGTTAGGGTTAGCAAACAAGATCTCTCTTTTAAGATCCAAAACTTTCTGAGCTTTGTCAACGCTTTCTTGTTTACCACTATACAAATCATTAAAACCAGCTTTAGCCAAAGCTTTAAGCTCGTCTAAACGTTTTTGGTTAGTAGCAACATCATAACCTTTGATTTTTTTAAGGTCAGCAAATGCTAGTTCTACAGACTCAACTTTAAACCATTTAAGTTGTTGTTGGATATCAAAAACTTGTTTAGCTTGAGCAAACAAATTAAGATAAGCTTCAACTTGAGCTACTGTACCTTTTAATTTGTCAATTTTACCAAGCTCTGCAGTAAGTTGTTTTTTCTCTTGTATTTTACCTATCATGCCTGAAACTAGACGTTTCTCAACCGAAAGATTAGTAGCATACAATAAAGCAACTGGATCTGTATCAGCAAATGATGCATAATCTGCCATTTCTTGAGGATATTTAGCAGTAAGATCCTCGATAGCTTTTGTATCCGCAACTTTAATTACTTGGAAAGTAGCTTTGCCCGAACCTTGGTACATATACTCGAAAGTAAGTGATTGGTCACGAGGTGCAGTAACTATCATACTTGCATTAAGCTCACCCCTAAGCGCGTTAGGCATTGTTTTTTTGTTGTAAGTGATAGGTACACGTTTTTTCACTTGTTTGTACATCGTGTTTCCTGATGTTGTGAAAGAAGTTGGTGTAAAAGGAACTTTTTTGCCACCACTTTGGAAAGCCATATTGTTTAATACGAAATAGTCTTGCTTAGTGTAGTTAGAAGCATCTGCAAAGCTAACAATTACACTTTCTCCTTTTTTCATGTCAACTGTAACTTTACCTGGAGTAGCTGCACCACCTTGAATAGAATAACTGCTGACAACGGCTTTATTAGAAGCGTTTTTAACAGCTGTCTCACGATATTTTGCAACATCTTTAGCAAATGTTTGCGCTAGAGCAGCAGTTGCAAAAACTAAGTTCATGCAAACAACTAATGCTAGCGACAACAGTAAATTTTTTCTCATTTTTTTTAAATTAGTGTTAATTTTTCTAGTATAAGTAATAAAAAGTATAACTAGTATAGTCGCGAATCACTTCGAGACTATACTAGTATATAATTATACTTTAATAATTCCTTATTTAGCCAATTCGTTATAAAGCTCAAGACCTTGCTCAGGAGTAATACCTTTGTGTACTACAGCGTGAACTGCTTGGATCATAGCGACTGGATTTTCGTTTTGGAACACGTTACGTCCCATGTCAACACCAACTGCACCAGCTTGGATAGCTTTGCTACACAAATCAAGAGCTTCAAGTGTTGGAAGAGTTTTACCACCAGCAATAACAACTGGAACTGGACAACCTGCAACAACATCTTCAAAACCATCACAGAAGTAAGTTTTAACGATGTTAGCACCATTCTCAGCACAAACACGTGCAGCAAGACCAAAGTAACGAGAGTCACGAGCCATTTCTTTACCAACAGCAGTAACACCCATAACTGGCATACCGTAGCGATTGCTTTGATCAACCATAGCAGAAAGGTTAGCTACAGTTTTAGCTTCAAATTGTTTGTCACCAATTGCCAACATAACAGCAACACAAGAAGCGTTCAAACGAACTGCATCTTCCATAGCGTAAAGCACGTTGTTGTTAAGGTCTGTTAGCAAAGTAGAACCTGCATCAGCACGCAAACAGATAGGTTTGTTAGTATCAGCTGGTACTGTGCTATTCAAAATACCTCTAGTACACATCAAAGTGTCAGCATAAGGCATAAGTGGCGTAATATTAAGGTCGATTCTCTCAAGACCAGAAGTTGGGCCCATAATAAAACCGTGGTCAAACGCAAGCAATACGCTTTTGCCTGATTCTTTGTCAAAGATACGAGTAAGTCTATCTTTCATACCCCAACTTAAGTTATCAGCGCCTTTTACGTGGAAACTTTGTTTTGCCACTGGAACTCCTACTGAAAAACGAGAACCATCTCTCAAATCATCTAAATCTGCCATTTTCTTTTTTGTTAAATTATAAATTAATAAATTGTTTAAACTTAAATATTAGTTAAGCGCTTTTGCAAATGCAGCAAACATGCAAGACCATGAAGTAGCTCCAGAGTCAGCGTAACCTACTGATTTCTCACCGTAGTTACGAGCACGACCGAAGTTAGCTTTCATAGCAACTGTACCAGCAGCTCCTTCAAGAGCAGCAGTAGCACCAGCTTGAGCGATAACAGCGATATCTTCAGAATCACAAGCCATGATAGCTTTAACAGCTGGATCAAGTGCATCCATCATAGTTTTGTCGCCTGGTTTAGCTTGAGTTTGTTTACAAACACCCTCTAGACCACCTGCCATCATTTTTTTGTAGCCTGCAGCATCAATTGTCTCACCCTCTACATTGTCGCTCATACCTAAAAGTAGACCTCCAATAAGAGTAGAAGTAGAACCACTAGTCTCCATCATCACTGTCATACCCATGTCGCCAAGCATACCTTTGAATTCAGTACCTCTTTCAGCAGCTGAAAGTACAGAGTTAAGAGCTTGAACGATAGCTGTACCGTGGTCTCCATCTCCGATAACTGCGTCTAGTTGAGAGAATTCTTCTTCTCTAGCGACGATGTCAGCTTGAGCTACACGCCACATTTTTTTAAAATCTTCAATTGATAATGTTTTCATATTATTTATTACGTTGTTAAGTGTTACTTATTTGCCTACTGTTGTCCAGTAAGGTGCATTAGACTTGTGGTCTTTTAGGTAAGAGATTTGCTCATCATCAAGTTTAGCCATAATCATTTGGAAACCAGATAATTCTTGAACTGTAAGGATTTCTTGCAAACGTCCGTCAGCTAGTTCGATACCAAGTTCTTGAAGCATTAGAGCACATTTACGGAATACGATGCTAAGTTCCATGTGAGTAGTTGCGCCTACACCGTTAAGGTAAAGCATAATTTTGTCACCTGCTACTGGTTTCACTTTTTTCATGATGTGAGTTAGCATAATTTCAGCAACTTGATCAGCACTTTCTAGTTTTTGACGGCCACCTTGACCACCTTCACCGTGTTGACCCATACCGATTTCCATTTCTCCTTCTGGAAGTTCAGAAATTGTAAGGTTGTTTTGTGGGTGAGTACATTTACCCATAGCAACTGCAAGTGTAGCAACGTTTTCGTTGTAACGCTCACCAATTTCCATTAGTTCGTCAATAGATTTACCTGCGTCAGCTGCAGCACCCAAGATTTTGTACAAAGGCACACAACCTGACAAACCACGACGATCCATTTTGTCAGTATCCAAACCTGCTGAGATATCATCATAAGTCATAAGCATTTTAACTTTGATACCTAGTCTTTCAGACAAAGAAACTGCCATGTTACCACTCATAAGGTCACCAGAGTGATTAAGAACAACTAGAAGAATACCAGCATCACGTTTGAACATTTTAAGAGCTTCAAGAACACGTGGAGCGCCTGGTGCAGCAAATACGTCACCAACTACAGATGCATCTAGCATACCATCACCAACAAACCCACTGATAGCTGGCTCATGACCTGAACCACCCATAGAGATGATAGCAACTTTATCTTCTGATTTAGCGTTTGCACGAACTACGATGTTTTCGCCACCCATTTTAACTTGGCTAGCGTAAGCCATAGTGTAACCTTCCAAAAGTTCTGGTGTGATGTTGTCTGGATTATTAATAAATTTGTTCATAAGTTTTAATGTTTTTTTATTATTTTAAAATTTTTACTATAATTATTTTTTGTACTCGATATACTCGATTGGAATACCCTCTTCTTCAACAAAAGCGATAGTGTAATCACCACAGTCGATAGGTGCATCATATACTTTTTTACCAGCCATAGCCTCTTCTAATGATTCTACAACGTATGCAATGTGAGCTATTGATTGTACTTCTTTAGAAAAGCTAGTTTTTGGACCAAAGTGCAATAATTCAATGTTGTTAGATGTTGTAGATGGGTCTACCATCCAAAAATCCATACCTTCTACATATACTGCTCCTTCTGGAACAAATGGAACTGGGATACCAAAGTGTGCTAATTTTCTTTCCATGATATTTGAGTTTTTTTAAATTTTAATTAGTTGTTTTTTAGTTTTTTTTAAGTCACGCCCCACTTTTTTAGCAGGGAGTGACAAAGTTTTTTCTTAGTAATATTACACCTATATATATTATAAGTATAACTACTACATTACAGCTTTAGGGTTTGAGAACCAAGCGCCGTCGTGGTAGTTAGCATATTCGTGAACGATTGCTCCTTGTGGGCCAGCAACCAAGAAGTGCCATGTACCTTCGCCTTTTTCGTTAACACCAGCATCACGCAAGTGAACGATTTCGCCTAGGTTTTGATCTTGGTAGAATTTACTGTAAGTTGTAGCTTTTTGACTCTCTGGAATGAATTGCTCATAACCTTCAGTTACGATAACTTCTCCTTTTTCGTCCAATTTGTAAGCAAAGTTTTTAACGTCACCGTTACGAACCATCCAGCTTTCCATTTTAGCATCAAATTTAGTTTTGTTGTGTTTGTGCTCAGGAAGCATTTGACCTGGAAGTAGGTAGATGTCATGTGCAAAGTATTTGAAATCAGGATCATTAACCCAGAATACTCCACCCATACCACAGTGCTCGAAGTCACCTAGTTGGAAATCCATAAACCACCAGTTAGCTTTAAGGTAATCAGTGATAGGATAGCCATAATATTCAAACATTTCGATGAAAGCTTGTTTAGCTACTTCTTCTTGGAACACGCCATCTTTGTAGAAATCTGCGTTAGTGTACTTTTTTTGATACGTTGCCATGTTGTCTTCTGTTTTACATTCTGTGTTGCAACAGCTAACAGCAAAAATTGCAGCTGCGGCAAGCGATAAAATTTTTGTGATTTTCATAATTTGTTTTTTTTAAATTTATGTTATTATTAGTTTTATAATGAATTTACAAATTCTACAAGAGCATCTAAGTCTTTAGTAGATATTTTTTTATTAATTCCGTGTTTATATACCTCAAAAACTTCTCTCATAGTAGCTGCACGACCGTCAAATAGGTAAGGTGCTGTACGCCATGTTTCAATAAGAGTTGGAGTATCCCAACCTGACTCTTGTTGGAAGTCTTTTTCGTCACCAATACGGTGCATTTGCATATCAGTGTAATAAGTATCAGGAGTGTGACAATCTGCACAACCGATTTTAACAAATACTTTCTCACCAGCTTTAGCAAGTTCAGATAGCTCACCATTTACTAGATAAGGGCTAGGAACATGAACAAGAGCTTCAGAATATTTGTCTACACACACAGCTTTTTCTTCATCAATAGTAGAGAACTGAATGTGAGTAAATCCTTTTCTATTAGCGATTTGAGCCATAGCTCTGATACCTGAAATCATAGAAGGAGGAGTTTGGATAGAGTAAAGCAAACTTTTACAGTTTTTAGCATTACCTACCCCGTCATTCATCAAATCCCAGTTCATACCGTCTTGACGAGCGTCACCTGGGTGACATCCGTTACAAGACTGCCAGCTCTGGAAACAGAAAACAGCGTCATTAAAGTATTTCTCACCTTTAAATATATCAGACTCTACCCTATTTGGTTGCATAGCCTTAACATCTACCACTTCTTGAGTTAAAATATCTACAACGCTAAGTGTATCAGCAAAGTAAGTAGGGACATAAGCTTTATCATCATTAACTATTAGGTGGCGAGGACCGTTACCTGCAACCGTTACCCTTTGTCTAAGACCAAAAAGGAAAGTTAAATCATAACTCAAAGCCTCTTGATTAGGTGAAGCATTAAATTTGTCGATAAAAGGTTGGTACTCAATAATACTAACTTCGTGAGTTCCCGAGTGAGCAACAACTAAGTGAGTGTCGCTAACAGCGATTTTCTCGATACCAGCAGCGCCTCTTTCTGGTTCATCCAAAAGCACAGCACCCAAGAATTTTTGTTTTTCAACATCTATGATACTCACAGCACTTGTGTTCATCCAACCTTGTTGAAGTTGGTTAGTAGGCACTTGGAAACGACCTAAGTTATGGCTAACGAGTATGAATTTTTTGTCTGGCGAAAGAGCTATACCACGCAAAGCATTACTACCGTTGGCAAGTTTAATTTCTTTAACTGGTTTGAAAGTAGCTAAATCAAGTACAGTAACTGTAGAACAAACAGTGTCTATATCAGAACGTTGATTTGGTAAGAAGTTGGCAACGAACATATATTTTTCGTCGTCAGACAAAACCATTCCTTTAGGCTCTCTAGAAACTGGAGCACTACCCTCAGAAGTAAAACTCTCAAGATTTACTTTAGAGATAGTATTTTGGAATTGGTTGGCTACGTAAAGTGTTTTGTTGTCTTTAGTTAAAAGTGGGTACATAGATCCACTTTCAAGTTTAATAGAGCCTTCTTTTTCGCCACTTTGAGCGTTGATTTTGTGAAGTTCTCCATTAGAAGAAAATGTAGTTACGTAATAGTGAGTGTCAGTCACGGCAAGACCTGTTGGCACTTGATCAAAGTCCCAAGATTTGACTACAGTACTAAAATCTGAGCTATATTTTCTAATGTCCTTAGTTCCTTTATTAGTGAACAAGAACTCTCCAGAATCAAGCATTACGATGGCTGTTGACTGCAAAGGGGTTGTTTGCTTGTCAGCTGCCACAGCACCCGACAAGCAGAAAACTGCTAGTACAGATGCTAAAATGTGTTTTGTTGAGTATACCATCTTTTTATTTTATTATTGTGTTTTATTGTTGTGTCTATAACGATTTTACGTATTCTACTAAATTGTCTATATCGCTGTCGCTAACTTGCGTGTAAACCCCATGTTTAAACTCCACAAATACATCTTTCATCGTCTTTGCCCTTCCGTCAAACAGATAAGGAGCAGTTCTCCATACCTCTCTGAGTGTTGGTGTATCCCAACCATCAGCTTGTTCTATATCTTTTTCGTCTCCTATTCTGTGCATCAAACAGTCGGTGTAATATTCACCACTATGACAGCTTATGCAGCCTATCTTCTCAAAAACCTCTTTGCCCTTCTCTGCCTTAGCCGAGAGTTTACCGTCAACAAGGTAAGGACTTGGCACTTGGGGCATATTAGCTAAATAAATATCCACCAAAACTGCGTCACTCTCACTAATATCAAAGTACTGAGATTGCTCAAACCCTTTTCTGGTTGCAATATCAGCCGAGGCTCTTATCCCCGAAATCATCGACGGTGCAGTATCATAACTAAAGAGCAAACTCTTACAACTCTTAGAATTTCCTGGCCCATCGTTCATTAAATCCCAATTCATACCGTCATGCCTAGCGCCACCTGGGTGACATCCACTGCATGATCGCCACTGCTCATAGCAATAACGCGCGTCATTAAAAATTCTCTCTCCTAAAAATTCATCACTTTCTTGTCTGTGAGTCTGAAGAGCATAACAAACATCTATTTGTTTGCTTTTTATATCTACTACATTTAGAGTGTCTGAAAAATAAGTAGGAATATATGCCTTATCTCCGACTAACTCTAATATTTTTGGTCCATTACCCTTTAAAGGTAATCTTTTTCTGATTCCCGACAAAATTGTAAGGTCAACTTCCATTTTTTCTTTGTCCTTATAAGCCTCTACTCTGTCGATAAAAGGCTTATAATCTATAATGCTCAACTCGTGCGAGCCTGAGTGGGTTATCAAAATCTTATCCTCAGTAACTGCTATTCTCTCTGGAGTAGCTGCTCCCTGATGCTCCTCATCTAGTATCACCACCCCGTGATAAGCTAAATTTTTAGTCTCTATCACGCTCACAACAGCTGTATTCATCCATCCTCCCGAAATCGAAAACCAAAGATAGTAAAAACGCCCCATATTGTGAGTCACTAACACATACTTGCCATCTGGTGAAAGCGTTATACCATTCAAGGCATTACTACCGTTAGCTAGCTCGATGTTTTTAACCACCTCAAACTTTTCTGTGTCTACCACACTAACCTTGGCCGAGACATGATCTACATCGGCTCTCTGGTTAGGCAAGAAGTTAGCTACAAACATTTGTTTCTCGTCTCTGCTCAAAACAAAACATCTAGGCTCTCTATCAACTCCCACACTGGCTACTAAAGTAAAATTCTTTAAATCTACTTTTGAGATAGTGTTAGAGAACTGGTTAGCCACATACAGCGTCTGTTTATCCTGAGTCAACACAGGGTAAATAGCTCCACTTTGAAGCTCTAGTCTATCCACCACCTTAAAGGTTTTGGCATCTACCTTATGTAGCTCGCCTTTTGAGGTAAAAGTAGTCACATAAAAATATTCGTCTGTGACTGCTAGCCCCGTGGGCACTTGCTCAAATTCTAATACTTTAAGAACCTTTGTAAAATCTGAATTATATTTTCTCAGCTCACAAGTTCCTTTGTTAGTTAAAACAAAATCACCTGAGGCTATCTTTTTAAGCTCCGTGCTCTGCAAAGGCAAAGTTTTGTTATAAGCTGATAGTTTATCTGCCATAAAAAAACTACACAAAACCAGAAAAAATAAAATTCTTTTCATCATTTTAATTGCATATTACAATAAAATCCACACATCCAGACCTTTTTTCAAATAAAAGCCTAAACCTGTAGTATAGATTAGCCTAAAAATTATAAGCCATGCAACACACACTATTAATCTCCCTCAAAAAACTATCTACCAAACGTTTAAAGGCGATTTATGGCATATTACAGCAAACCTAAGCCTGAAAAGCAATAACCAAAATCACACAAAAAACAGCTCAAATAAGTCCTTTTTAGTGTTAATCATTGTACAAATATAAAACAATTACTTTTATATACCAAATATTTAGAGCACAAAATATCGGTTTTTTTCAGCAATTATTAATAAAATTAAAAAACTAAAATTAGTCTAAATCTTGCAAAATTCTCTTCAAAACCACAGTTGCAGAAATCTCGCGATTGGCTGCCTCGGGGATAACCAGCGAATTAGGCGACTCGATAACCTGGTCTGTAACTATCATATTACGTCTAACTGGCAAACAGTGCATAAAACTTGCATCATTGGTTACAGCCATTTGTCTTTCGCTCACAGTCCAGCTCATATCCTTGCTAAGAATCTCTCCGTAAGTCTCAGGCGAGGTAACCCCAGGCGAGGCCCAGTTTTTAGCATAAATAAAATCTGCGCCCTCAAAAGCCTTCATTTGGTCGTATTCAACCTTAGCTGCTCGCGCAAATTTAGGGTCCAACTCATAACCCTCGGGGTGAGTAATCACAAAATCTACATCGGCTTCGTTCATAAAATCTGCAAACGAGTTAGGCACAGCCTGAGGAAGTGCTCTAGGGTGAGGTGCCCAAGTTAGTACTACTTTAGGTCGTGCTGTTTTTTTGTACTCTTCAATAGTAATAAGGTCGGCAAAGGCTTGCAAAGGGTGACCCGTAGCAGCCTCCATAGAAAAGACAGGTTTGCCCGAATATTTAATGAATTGATTAAGTATTTTTTCGGTGTAATCGTCCTCCCTACTCTCAAATTGAGCAAAGCTACGAACGCCGATAACATCACAGTATGAGGCCATTACGGGTATAGCTTCAAGCAAGTGCTCGCTCTTATCGCCGTCCATAATAACACCACGCTCAGTTTCTAATTTCCACGCTCCTGCATTAACATCCAAAACTATCACATCCATGCCCAAATTTCTTGCAGCTTTTTGGGTGCTAAGTCTGGTTCTAAGGCTATTATTAAAGAAGATTAAAAGGCAGGTTTTGTGTTTGCCCAAGGCTTCATATTTGAATCTGTCTTTCTTGATTTCAAAGGCTTCATCTAGGGCTTGTTTTAAATCACCTAGATCGAATACATTAGTGTAATATCTCATAAAATTTTTACTATTTAATTATATTTTTGAATCACAAATATATAAATTTTTAGTTAAAAAAACAACACAAGGCTATATTGCTATAAACCAAATAGTTAGAAAACACATCCTTTAAAAAATTAACTTTTTTTATTGTTTAGGTGAAAAAATTATTAACTTTGTCTTACGTTTGATGAGAATCAGGGCGTGTTTTTTGAAAATTAAAGACAACTTTATGCAAAAAATTAAGCTATTTTTATTAATGTTTTCACTCTGTTTTGTAGCTTGCTCCGAGAAAGAAAACTACGATAAAAATATTGAAATTTCTATCCAAGCCTACAATAGTATCTTATCTTCAAAGGTTGCTATTAGTGACTCAGACCTTACCACCGTAAGCTGGGCTATAGGCGATAATATCTACCTTTGGGCAGATAATTCTTCATCTGAGCCAGTCTTAGAAAACCAAGCATTCACACTTAAATATTATGGTAATGATTACTCAACTGCCACCTTTACTACTAATGTAAGCGAGTATCTAGCAGATGAGAATCACACCTATTATGGTGTCTACCCAAAACCTAAAAGTTATTCGAGCAAAAACGTAGTGATGAACATCGCAAACACCCAAACTGGAGACTACGACGGACTGTATGATATACTGCTTGCAAAACCTATCTCAGCTGCGGCCTTAGAGCAAGACCCATTGCGCGATGCCTTCCTTTCATTTAGGCACTTAACTCACGCACTGCGCATTAATATTCCTGAGAACAAAAACTACTTAAACGATGCTGTAACCAAGCTAGTTATCACGTTCCCATGCGATGTAGTGGGCGATTTAAGTTTTTCGGTGGATGATTACTATTGCACTCCTACTATAACAAATGGCTCTAATGTCATCACTCTAAATCTTAGCGAACCCTTGGATGCTGGTGGCGATTATGTGTGGGTTTTCATTAATGCTACCGAGCAAGTAGAGGGCGATATTACATTTAAAGCTTATTCTCAGAGTGGTTATATTTCCGAAGATATTGCAACATATTACGATGGTAGCTTTGCTCAGGGCAAAATCACACCTATTAAATTAACTATACCACAAGAAATAGAGCGCACCAAGCTAAAATTCAATATAGATTACTCAAAACTTGGCGAGGCTATCAATTCTATAAGCTTTGCACCACCCTCAGGCGTTGACTTCTTGGATTTAGATGAGGGCGATAAAATTACTGTTACTTCAAGCCAGGATTTTACTTTGGAGTACTACGGACAATTCGTTGGAGATGCTCTAGAGGGTACAGTTTTAGATGCGACCTTCTATTCTAATAACGCCACTGTAAGCGATACTATAAACCTAAAAAGCACATGGCAAACAGGTGAAACAAACGAAGTCAAGGCCTATACACCTTATTTATATTTTGAGGATTTCGCTCTACTTCAAGACTACGACTACAATTCAACAGACAATCTGTATGATTTTGTATATAATCCTGATGCGAGTGAAGTTCCAGGGGTTACGGGCTACACGGCTGCTCGTTCGGCAGGTTCGGCTGGTCTATGTTTGTGTATAGTTGGGCACACTGAGCGTAATAGTAGTCTTAGTAGTACCTTAAACTATAAATCTAGAATGGACTCAGGCACTATGTCTAACCTAAATTCTAGTAGCACATCAGTTAAGTTATCCATAACCTTTGATTTTGGTGGTAAATCAACTGGTAGCACAGGAGGTTCACCAAAACTAGAATACGGAACAACGACAACTTCGGGAGGATTAAATGGCGAGCAAAACATAACAGGCAGTAGTTCATTTACTGTGAGCACTTATCACAGCGATCTAAATGGTAGTTATACGAACACACCAGCTAGCTTTACTTACACAAAAACAGGCTGTTCTAACGCAACAAGGCTTTCATTTAAAGCCGACGCAGCAGTTAGTGCAAGTTCATGGACTTACAATAACTTCTACTACGTATATATAGACAACATTAGAGTTTCAATAACAAATTAAGATGAAAAAAGGATTATATTACATATTATTAGTCTTGGTTTTATCTTCATGTGATAAGGCTACGATAAACATTACCTCTAGCGAAGGCTCAGTTACCTTCACCAGCAAATGTGTGGAATCTATATTAGTGAGCGAAAGCGCAAAATCTTCTACGTTTACTCTAGACCAGAGGTTAGTTCCCACTGAAAAAGACTTTACGCTGAAAATCTCTAGCGAATACTCAAGCATAAGTTACAATTACGCATCTTTTGCAGATATAGACACCTTATTATTATCAGAAGGGTTTTACACGGCTCAAATTAACTATGGCGACGACACTCTAGAGGGTGATTCTTGCTCAAGTTTCTATGGCGAGTTAGATTTTGAGGTTGTAGCTCGTAAAGTGACTAAGGAGAATATCACAGCATCGCTATCTAAGTCTATGTTTTCTTTAGATTGCAGTGATTGGTTCAAGGCCTACTACCCTGAGTATGATTTAAAAGTTACCACAGAGTCGGGCACTGAGTTTGATTTTGATGAGCTTTCTAACGGCACACTTACATATTTTATAAGGTCTAACTCAGCCGTTTATTTAAATGGTACGGCTACCAAGACAAACGGATATGATGTTACATTTAACAAAACCAAGATATTAGATGCAAGCTCTCTACAAACTCTACATAAAATCACAGTAGATGCTGCCCAGGCAGGTGGTGGCTACATTACAATAAGCGTAGACCTTGATTTGACAGAGATACCAGCTATAGAATTAGAATTAAACCCTTATGTTTAAGATTATGATAAAGAAAATAAATATATTGTTAATAATGCTTTTTACACTAGCTTTTGTCTCGTGTAAAGATGAAACATTCACGCATTTAGACATAGACCCAAACCTAGAAACCGACGCCATAGGTTATCTATCACTTAGCTCTCTTACGCTAGATGTTATAGACCAAAGTGAGGCTTTTGAGGACGATCAAAACAACTCTGCAACTAGCAAAGCTGCCTCAAAAAGTGATAGCACACCTGAGCTGCTTATCAAAGTTACTAACACTATCTCAAACGAGTGCGTATTAGAGTTTAAATCCTCAGAATTAGACACTATGCAGACTGAAATAGCACTAACTCCTAGCACCTACATAATCTCGGCTGAGGTTGACGGTCAGGGCGATGGTCTTGGTTGGGAAGAGCCTACTTATTTTGGTCAAACAGGCTTTACCATAGTCAAAAACATAACAACTACGGTCACAGACCTAAATTGTACACTCTCTAATATTCAGGTATCACTTACTCTATCTGTTGACTTAAAAGATATGTTTAAGTATGAGGCTGGCAGTGATGACAATATCAAGACGACTATATCACTGGGCGAAGATAGCTTTGTGTTTGAGTTAGACGAGACACGCTCGGCGTTTTTCATTCCTTATAATCTTGTAAACGAGCTAGAGGTTAGTTTGCACGGATATTTTAATAATGCCACGGGCGATGTGGCCGCAGATTACATAGAAACTACATGGACAGCTACTATTTCAGACGTTATGGCAGGCCAATGGAGGGCTATTAATATTTACCTAGACCACGCTTATGACGGTAATGTAAACTTTGAGATGAGCGTCGAAAACTGGGTTTACGAGAAAGATTTGGTTGTAGACATCACAGCCATGTTAGCGACATCTTACTTTGAAGAGATTATCCCCGAGTATGACTTTGGCGTGAGCATGGAGAACTCACCAACATTTACTGTTGACCAGGCTGAGGAAGATAAAATCACTATCTCAACTGAAAATTATGATGCAGACTTGGACGTGTGGTATTCAAGTGTTTCGGCAAGTGCATCACCAGTGAGTGGCTCAACTATCGAGAGCATAAAACTAATGTTTACAACTGACAATTCAGCCCTAAACAGTGCCTTGGCACAATACGAGGACAATACTTTTGAAATCTTCAACACTAACACCTACCCAGAATATTTCTTTGTAAAAGAGGACGGCAGTGATGTTAGCATCAAGCTCTACCCTAGCGCTATGAGCGAGATTTGCAAGTATTCGGGCGAGCACACAGTAATGGTGATTTGCGAGGATAGTGAGGAGAGAATTTCTTACACAGAGTACGCTCTGGAGGTTATCAGCACAGCAGGGCCCGAGGTGATTTGGCAAGATAGCCTGGGTGTTGAAATGGATTTTGACACTCGCTACTTAATCTCTACAACTTCTTACCCTGATGTGATAGTTAATATTAAATCTAATTCTGGCATTACAGGCTTTAAAGTTTTGATTGATAGTGATGCTCTAAGCTCAGAGGTTCTTTCAGGCCTATATCTAGACACAGAAATGGACTTAATATCACCTGCAACAGACAAAATGGAGGAGAATCTACGAGGATTAGGCTTCCCTACGGGCGATATGGTGGAAGGACAAACTGAATTACCACTAGATATCACTGAGTTTATGCCTGCCCTAGCGATTTTAGGAACATCGGGCGATGAGACTAATTTCACATTTAAAGTCACCGACAATTCGGGCACAACAACTAGAGTTATTAAACTAAAAGCTGAGTAATGAAAAGGTTATTATATATACTAATTCTCATTTTCTCGCTTGGCTTATACTCCTGCGAGGATGCCGAGCTTATTTCGAGCTCTGGCTCTGAGGGCGAGAAGGGGTGCCTTATTATGGGTGTAAATTTCTCTGATTTCTCGCGCTCGGTTACAAATGATGATATATTAGATAAGTGTGTACTTAGATTCTATAATTCAACAGGGGGACTGATACGTAAATACGACCCAGCAAGCTCTACACCTGATTATATCTATCTTGTAGAGGGTAGTTATTATGCTGAGATAGTGTATGAAAACGATAAAGTTTTCACTAATGATTTGGATGAATTATACTACTACGGTAAAAAAGAATTCACTATCAAAGCAGGCGAGCTTACTCAAATTGATATCATTTGTAGCGTATATAATTCTATGCTTAACGTTAACTTTGACAGTTCGGTTGGCGAGAATTTCGACACAGAATTTATGTGTTATATAGCTATTAGCGATAGCTTCGACAAAGATGCGATAGATAATAACTCGGTAAACTATATCAATTTCAACCAAGATACTAGCACTTACGTACTTTTAGGCGAGAATGGTGGCACTATTAGTTGGGGCTTTTACGGCACTAGCAGCAATGTGCTGATAGGTGATATGGGTACTTATTTTAGCAGTGGCACTCAAAGTATTGAGCCAGGCAGCGAATACACGCTTAACTTTAAATTCTCTAAAACTCCTGACGGCTACTTAATCCCAGTGATTAATTTTATTAGCGAGGGAGAATACGTAAACGACGGCATGGCCTTCTCGCCTCAGCCTACTATCAAAGGCTCTAACTTTAGCATCAGCGATACCTATGCTCTTAGTGATGATAACAGCAGTGATATAGTCTATAATGTTACAGCGCTTAAAGAAATCACCACTCTGGTTATGGAATTTAACGGTGTAAGCTACATACCTTTTAGTGGTGGCAACAGCGTTGATATTTCTTCGTATGGAGTGAGTTACAACGCAACTAGCACAGATGCTGGCACACTTACTATTAGCTCTAGCTTTTTAAATTCTCTAAACTCGGGAATTAATGAACTAGAATTTACTATCACAGATATAGATAGCAACGTAGGCGAGGACTCTCACAAAATCGCAGTAAACGGCGCAATATCGCCAAGCGATATAAACCTATGGAACAACACTACAACGCTAAATATAGTCTACAACAAAGCAAAAGAAACTGGTGCTTATCTACAATACAAACTCTCTAGCGACAGCAATTGGACTACTCTAACTACAACAGTAACAGACGATTACCTCTACTCAGCTAAGTTAGCGCCCGAGTGGGAGCAAAGCCAAAATATAGCAGCTGTGCCAACTACTATCTACTCATTTAAAGAGGGCACAGGTATCTTTGCAGGCAACACCTACCAATATAGATTAATGAAAGATGATAGCGAAATCGAATCATCGAGTTTCACCACAGAATCAGGCCACACTATCACCGACAGTGACTTTGAAGACGAAGATTTAACTTGTTTTGACAGCGAAAATTCATCTTCTTCATCTTGGTGGGCAAGTGGAAATAATAGTTTTGCCAAAAGTTTGTGTACTCAAAGCACTTACACAGGCATGAGTGGTAGTTGTGCTAAATTAGCTGGCGCAAGTGTGAGCATAGTAGATATCGCCGCAGGAAATATATTGTTGGGTATTTTCTATAAAGACGGACTAACAACGGGAGTTGTTGAATTTGGCCAAGCATACTCATGGAGCAAACGCCCAAAAACATTCAAGTTCAAATATGCAGCATCGCTAGGTACGGTAGACGCTAAATATCACACAGGTGCACCTCTATCAAAAGGTGACACAGACATAGCCAAGATTTACTTTGCAATCGTTGACTGGTCGTCACGCCACACAGTTAGTTCGGGTACAGGCTCACCTTCGGGTGTATGGTCGCCTGATAGCCAAAGCTCAACTAGCGAGGGTAATATTATAGGTTACAGCTGTATGTACATCACATCATCGCAAACAACTACAACAGAAGTGGAACTGCCTATATACTTCTACGACACAACAACAAAACCTAGTAAATCTTACTCGATAGTAATCTCGGCTGCAACAAGTGCTTATGGAGATTACATGACAGGAAGTACATCTAGTAAACTTTATGTAGACGATTTTTCATTCGGATACTAAAAACACAACTTAAAGAAGAATGCTAAAAAAGATATTTACACTCTCGCTAGCGCTAATACTAAGCCTAAATTTGTTTGCACAAAGACAGCAACTTAGCGTAGAAGAGAAAAACCAGATGAGAGAGAAAAGGGGTTATTCCGACCTTGATAATAACTTTGTTCCCCAAGGGCAATGGATATTTGGTACAAATTTCTCGTATTCCTTGCATGAGAATACTAACTACATATTCACACTTGTAGAAGGCATAAATTCCGAAGGTCACAATATTGAAGTAAGCCCCATTGTAGGCTATGCATTCAGAAAAAACATGGTTGCAGGTGTGCGTGCTAGCTACTCTCGTACTCTATTAACGATAGATGCAGCATCGCTAGTGGTAAGTTCTACGAGCATAGATGTAGATGATTATTATAGTCTAAAACACATGTACTCAGGCTCGCTGATATGGCGTTATTACATACCTTTGGATAGAGGTAAGCGCTTTGCAATTTTCAACGAAGCTCAACTAACATTTAGTGGTGGTCAATCCAAATTTGCTAGAGACCAGCCCGTTGTGGGAACTTATCAAGAACACTTTGGTCTGTCAATGGCTATGTGCCCCGGTGTAGTTGCTTTTGCTACCAATGATTTAGCTATTGAGGTAAACATAGGTGTGTTTGGCGTAGGCTATGAAAAAACTACTCAGGTTCACAACCAAGTTTCAGTAGGCTCTATTGATTATAGCTCCATGAGTTTTAAGGTGAATCTACTATCAATTAGTTTGGGCTGTGCCTTTTATTTGTAAAAAAGAGGGAAATGAAAAAGATATTATACTTACTATTTATTTTAGCACTTGCCCCCCAAATTGTTTGTGCACAAGTTAGCGACACTACTTCAGTTGAAGAGCAGCAAGAAGAATATGTGTTTAACCCAGCCTGCTGGATGCCTGTGCAGTGGAGAATAAAACGCGATATCAACACTAATACTTTTATCTATAAGGGCGAATTTGCAGTTGGTATCATGGCATCATACATGACACTCTCTACCTCTAACGCTAGTCTTTTAACTGTATTAGATGATTTGGAAATTGAGGGCAGTTATGCATCCGTTACGCCTTATTTTGGTTATTTTTATCGTGACAATAGATATGTGGGTATGCGTTTGAGCTACAACCACATAGACGGCAGGATAAACAGCGCCACCATAGATTTGGGTGAAAGCAACGGCATAAGCTTAGACGTGCCCTATGTAGCTCTTAAAAGCGATCAATATAATGTCAGCGTTTTTCATCGCTCTTACATGAGTTTGGATCGTAAAAATCGTTTAGGACTTTATGCTGAGCTAGAGTTTTGCGCCTCTAAGGGTATCACAGAGTTTTCTTATGAGAGCTCGGGCGTTGTGAATACTACAACAAACAAGAGTGAGGGTTTTAATCTAAAATTCAACCCTGGGGTAGCAGTATTTTTATTCCCTAATGTATGCAGCACCCTATCTTTTGGCTTTGGAGGTCTCTCTTACAGCGAGATAGTGCAATATAACGAAGATAATAAGGCAACGGGCAGGAGAACCTACTCAGATTTTAATCTTAATTTCAATGTCTTAGATATCAATTTTGGTATGGTTTTCCACTTGTGGAGAAAAAAAAGTAAAGCATAATGAAAAATCTAGCATATAAAATATTCATGTTCTTTGCCTGCGCGCTAGGTTTTCTCTCGTGCACAATAGAAAATGATATACCCTACCCTTTTGTTGAGCTTAAAATATTAAGCATAGAGGGTAATGGTTTCATAGTCAACGAGAACGATATAGATGAACAAAATAGAACTGTAACCCTAACCCTTGATGAGACTACCGACATCAGCAAGGTTGAAATCACCAAGGTGCAAATGACAGACTTGGCCGAGAGCTCTGTTGACTTGGTTGGCACTTTTGATATGCGCACACCTCTTGAGTTCGTTTTATCTCTTTATGCCGACTACCCTTGGACTATACAAGCTAATCAAAACATAGAACGCTCTTTTGAGGTTAAAAGCCAGATAGGTTCTACTGTTTTTGACCTAAATCAATATACAGCAACAGTCTATGTATCTGATACTATGGATTTATCTAAAGTAGAAATCACTGAGCTAAAATTAGGACCTGAGGGCATCACTACCTTAACCCCAAGTAATTTAATTGGTGTACAAAATTTCTCACTTTCAAACTACAAACAGGTATATGCTCAGTACCACGATTTTTCTGAATTATGGAAACTATATGTTATCCCTACTGATGTTGTTATCACCTTTGACAAATGTTCGCTATTCTCGTGTGTGGCATGGTTAGAGGCATCGGCAAATTTGGATAGTGGAGTCTATGGTTTTGAGTACAGAAAAGTGGGCGATGATTCATGGAGTAAAGTTGATGCAAGCAATATTACAGCCTCGGGGGGTACTTTCTCATCTAAGCTAACAATAGAGCCTGAGACTAATTATCAATTCAGAGCTTATAGCAATAGTGACGTAACCGAGGTGTTAACAAAAACTTCGGGAAGTATAGTGCCACTTACTAATGGAGATATGGAAAGCTGGCACAAACCAGGCAAATTTTATGTGCCTTACGGCGAGGGCGAGAGCGAATTTTGGTCTACGGGTAACGAGGGTTCAACCACACTTTCTGCATCTGACGTATTAACCACGCCATGTTACACTGATTTGCACGATAGTACCTCAGGTACTACTTCAGCACAATTAGAGTCTAAAAAGGTATCTATTAAGTTTGCTGCGGGCAATTTATTTGTCGGCACATTCTTAGGCACTTCAGGAACGGACGGAATCATAGCTTTTGGTAGGCCATTTACTGAGCGTCCTCAGAGCTTGAAACTATATGTTAAGTACAACTGTGGCCAGATAAATAACACTTCTGATGATTTACCAAATATCACCACGAGCAATTATGACACAGGCTCAATTTATATCGCATTAGGCACATGGACAGCCGATGTTTATGGCAAGAATAAGGACGGTGAGGTTGTAGGTTCTACTGAGTGCCCCGTTGTCATTGACACACGTAGCTCGGCTACCTTCTTTAATCCTACGAGCGAGGCTGTTGTGGCCTATGGTGCTAAGGAGTTTACCTCTAGTGTTGATTGGAGCGAGGTGGAGATTCCTTTGGATTATTATAGTTATGATGTTATGCCTACTCACATTATCATAGTGTGTTCAGCGTCTAAGTATGGAGATTATTTTGTCGGCAGCACAAGCAGTAAGATGTGGGTCGACGATATGGAGTTGGTTTATTAGGGAGTTATGAATTATAAACGTTAACGAAATAGGAGCTGCATGCTAATGCCGGCCGTGCGCCGTGAGAGCGTTATATGTTAACGGTGCCCGACACTCCTAAATAAGAAAAGCAAAGCTTTTCGTTAGGAGGGCATCAAATCGAAGATTTGACAGTAACCATACTATCCACACCCAAGTACAAGATAGATGCTGAATCGGGGTTCAGCATGACGCGACTTTTCATCGAACAGATTGCCTATTACCTAAAAAAGAGCGAAGATTAGTGTCTTCGCTCTTTTTATATAATAAAAATTATCTGTTTAAGCCTAAAAAGCCCAACTAGCACCCACAGCTGCTACATGAGCAGTAGCTGTATAAGTTGCCTCAAAGAAATTAGTTCCGTCAGTGCAGTAACCTGCTCTCTCTGAGTCAGCCGAAGTGATATATGCATAAGCTAAATCAATAGAAAATCCACGACAACTTTTGATAGGCATAAAGCTAACACCACAAGTGTAGCCAACCTTAGTCATTGAGGGAGTCTCTGGGTTTAGGTAGTCTGACGAGACAGGACTTTGGTCTATATATAGTCCAAGACGACCTGTTAACCAGTCATTAATCTGGTATTGACCACCTAGACGAATCATAAATGTGTCAGAATAGTTTTTGTCGTAGCTCATTACTATGCCTGAGAAATCAACATCAAGGCTTTCATAAGCACTCCACTGAACCCACTGAACCTCAGTGGATAGCGTCCATTTAGGAGTAGGATAATAACTTACACCCACCGAAAGTGTTGCAGGAAGAGGTAAAGATGCAGAGAATCCTTTAGACATCAGAGCCTCAGCCCCCACAATACCTATATAAGGAGAAGAACTCTCATAGACAGCTTCTTTAACTGCATCTGATGCGTACTCAACCTCAGCCTCGCCCTCGCTTACTTCCATAGTCATTTTAGAACGGTAGGACACACCCACGCTCCATTTTTCATTAATATCATACATAATACCAATATTATAACCTAGCGCAAGTGCTGCCTCGCCACTCATCTCAACCGATGCAACATCATTAGCCAAGGCTTTAGACTGCTCATACTCACCCCAACTCATCATAAGACCAGCTCCTAGAGAAAGTTTGCCACCTAACATTTTGTAAGATATTGTAGGTTGGGCAGTGTATGCAGTAAGGCTGATATCTTGCACAAAAGTTGAACCAGCCCAACTATCCCCCCAGCTCATAGACGATCCAAAAGGAGTGTTGAAACTAAGTCCTAAAGCTAAGTTTTTGTTTACCTTGTAGTTTGCATAAACATACAACGGAGTAGACATATCGTTGTCTGTGGTATAAGTTGTTGTTGGATTGGTGTAATCATTTTTTGTTGTAGCAGTTGCCGTAGACATAATACCAGTCACACCTGCTGAAAGAGAGAATTTTTGCTCTTGATAAGCTGCCGCCGCAGGGTTAAACCACACAGATTCTGCATTAAGTTTTTGAGATACAGAGGTATGCCCCATTCCTAGTTGTTTTACACTAAGTGTGTTTACCTGATAGCCTTCAGCCAAAGCATTAAGACTAAGTGATGCTCCTAGAGCAAAAAGTAGAATTTTCTTCATTTAATTTTTGTTTGGTTAAACATTATATTGTGCTCTATCACAGCAATTTAAAGGCTATTTAAAGGCACAAAACTATCGTAAATATATAGCTAAAAAATTGATTCTCCAAATTTTAACAAAAAAAATCACCCTCAACTTGAGGGTGATTTTTTTATAACTCATAACTCTAGAGTTTTTTATTTCATCTTAACAGTAGCTTTAAGTGGCAATGAATCACTGCTACCTCCAACCAAGATATCAAAGTCACCGGCCTCAACCTTCCAGCCTTTAGCCTTAACATCATAAAAAGCAAATGAACGATCATCTAGTTCAAAGCTAACAGTTACTGTTTCGCCTTTTTTGATGTCTACCTTAGTAAAGCCTTTAAGCTCTTTTAAAGGACGCTCAACCGATGATTTAACGTCTGAGATATACAGCTGAGCAACTTCTTTAGCATCGAAATTACCTGTATTTTTGATTTTAGCTGTAACAGTTAGTTTTGTGCCTTTGCCCTTAACTTTAATGTCGCTATATTCAAATGTTGTATAACTTTTACCATAACCAAATGGGTAAGCAACCTCAAGTTTTTGTTTGTCAAACCAACGGTAACCTACAAAAACACCTTCTTTGTACTCATTAGATTTACCACTAACTGAATATCCTTTGTCAGTAAAAATACTACCCTTAGGGAAGTCAGTGATGCTTTTAGGCCACGTGGTAGCCAATTTGCCCGAAGGTGAGATTTTACCATAAAGCACATCTGCCATAGCGCCACCAACTTGCTCGCCACAGAAAGGAACATAAACCAAAGCTTGTGGAAGGTCTTTCCATGCGCTCATATCAATAAAGCTACCACCTACCACGTAAGCAATAACGTTTTTGTTAACTGCACATACGCTTTCAACCAATTTAACTTGATCTTCTGGTAGTTTTTCAGACAATCTATCCTTGCCCTCAGACTCATTATCACCTGTAAAACCTAAAACCAAGACAACAACATCAGCTGCTTTGGCTGTTTCAACAGCCTCGCTTAATAGGTTAGCTTTCACGTTGTCTATATCAGCTATTGGTTTTCTGTTTGTTTTCATTACAACATAGTTGTTTGCACCCAGAGTACCTTGAGCATAAGTGATTTTAGCCGAAGAATTAGCTGCATCTTTAACTGCTGCAAAAGGCTCGTAGATAGCATCGTCAAAATAGCAAGCACGACCACTACCACCACCTAGCATATAATAGAAATATTGAGATGTTTTATTACCCACCGTAGGACGTTTAGCATTAGGGCCTATCATAGCAATGCTCTGAGCTTTTGAGGCATCTAAAGGCAAAATACCATTGTTTTCAAGCAATACTAAAGCACCTTGAGCACATTCTCTAGCCAAGGCAATAGCTTCTTTAGTGTGAACCTCAGCACCTGATTTACGTGGACGAGTATCTATATCCATGTAATACAAAGTCCAAAGATATTCCCTAACTAGCTCATCTACAACATCCATCGAAAGATTGCCTTTTTCGATTTCAGCTTTCATTCTTTCGCCATAGAATTTTTTAGTACTCATCTCAACATTAAGACCTGCCGTAGCAGCTTTTACAGTTGAGCGAACACCACGGTTGAAGTCAGACAAAACAAAACCTCTAAAACCCCATTCGTCACGAAGAATATCTGTAAGAACATAAGAATTTTGGCACATAAACTCGCCATTGATCATATTGTAAGAGCCCATCATATTAAGAGCTCCACCCTCAACGACTGCTGCCTCAAAGGCTGGCAAGTACATCTCGCGCAAAGTTCTTTCGTCGATTACGTTGTTGATATCAAAACGGTTATGCTCTTGGTTGTTACCCATAAAGTGTTTAGGGCCACAAATTATACCTTGCTCTTGTGTAGCTAGAGTAACTCCAGCAGCCATACGAGCCGAAAGATAAGGGTCCTCAGAAAGCGACTCCCAAGTACGACCACCCAAAGGATTACGGATAATGTTAAATGTAGGGCCTAGGGTTAAATCTTGTCCCAAAGCTCTAAGTTCAAGAGCTATCAAGCCACCCATTCTAGCATAAAGTTCTTTATCCCACGAGCAACCAGCACCCACTGGAGCACCTACGTAAGTTGCGTGGATGTTAGTAGCGCTACCAACGTGAGCAGCCGTAATACCGTGTCCCATGTACATGTCAGGTATGCCAAGGCGTTCTATACCTGTCACACCGTGAGCACGTGCATCTTTATCACCGAATACGTTTTGAGTTTTACCAACTCCATGAAGTAGCGAAAGTTTTTCGTCTAAAGTCAGCTGAGGCATTATCTCAGCTACTTTTTTGTCTGTCTCAGCCTCTGTTCTTGCAAACAGCGTGACTGAGCACATTAAGGTTAGGATGGATAGTGTAAGTTTTTTCATTATGTTTAATTAGTTTTATTTGTGTATGAAATACAAACTTAGTAAAAAAAATTAATAATTCAAAAAAAATATTAGTTTTTAGTTTTTAATGCCACTAACGTTTGGGTATAACCACAGTCGCGTCATTCTGAACCCAGATTCGGAATCTCTCCTATGCTTGGTCTGCAAACGTTAGTGGGCTAGAAACTAGAAACTAAAAACTTTTCTTTATCTGCTCGAGCATATCCAATTTCTCCCATCCAAAGAACTCTATATCCTTTTCAACCTCAACACCATTGTCCATAACCTTAACAGTTTTAACATAAGCTCTAGAGCCAAAGTGACCATAAGATGCCGTAGGCTCAAAAATAGGATTATTTAGTCCAAAACGCTTAACAATAGCATTAGGCGTCAAGCTAAACATCTCGCCCACCTTAACTGCTATCTCAGCATCTGAGTAAGATACTTTAGATGTGCCACAAGTGTCAACATAAACACTAAGTGGCTCAGCAATACCAATAGCATAAGATAATTGCACTAACATCTGCTCGCTCACACCTGCGGCAACCATGTTTTTAGCAATATGGCGCGCTGCATAAGCTGCACTCCTATCAACCTTAGAGGAATCCTTGCCCGAGAAAGCTCCACCTCCGTGAGCACCACGACCACCATAAGTGTCTACGATAATCTTTCTGCCCGTAAGACCTGTGTCGCCATGAGGTCCTCCTATGACAAATTTACCCGTAGGGTTAACGTGAAGTATGTAATCATCATTGATAAGCTGAGATAGTTTATCTCCAGCCTTTTCTAATCTAGCCTTAACTCTAGGAATTAGAATTTCCTTAACATCCTGCTTAATTTTCTCGCCCATTTGTGTCTCAGCTTGTTTCTCGCTAAGTGTCTCACTTGGGGTGATAAACTCATCGTGCTGAGTTGACACAACGATAGTGTGCACTCTACGTGGTTTCCAATTATCATCGTATTCCATAGTAACCTGGCTCTTAGAATCGGGTCTTAGATAGGTCATAACTTCGCCCCCACGTCTGATATCAGCCAATTCCTTTAATATAACGTGAGACAAGATAAGCGTTGCAGGCATAAACTCGCGAGTCTCATCACAGGCAAAACCAAACATAATACCTTGGTCACCTGCACCCTGCTCCTTTTCTTGTTCTCTAACAACCCCCTGGTTAATATCCGAAGACTGTTCGTGAATAGCTGAAAGTATGCCACAAGAATTGCCGTCAAACATATAATCGCTCTTAGTGTAACCTATTCTATTAATCACTCTGCGAGCTACGCTTTGCACGTCTACATAAGCCTCAGAGCGAACCTCGCCAGCCACAACAACTAATCCCGTAGTACACAAAGTCTCACAAGCTACCTTAGAGCTACTGTCTTTTGATAAAAATTCATCTAATATTGCGTCAGAAATTTGGTCTGATACCTTGTCTGGATGTCCCTCAGATACGGACTCCGATGTAAATAAAAATCCCATTTTTATATTGTTTTAATTTTTTATAAAAAATGGTGGACAAGATTCAGCTATCGAATTGAAAAAATATCTAATTTTTAGCATTATTTTTACGTGGTTGCAAGCGGCCAAATCTTTCCACAATTACTTTGTTAACGGGGCAAAGGTCATAAAAATTTTATAAATATCCAAAAAAAGGAGTAGATAAAAATTTATCCACTCCTTTTATATAATCTTTAATCAAAAATTACTCGTCGTCCTCATCGTGAGCATCTGCGATTTCGTCTGCTCCCTTGATTTCGTCGTCGTAATAATCTTTGTCTTCTTCCTCTTCTAAAGAATCATCAATTTTCACATCAATTTTCACCAAATAACTTATGTCCTCTGTCTCTAATCTTACAGCATAGAAGAAGTCACCCGAAGGTTTGTCTATACGCTGCATAGCTTCACTAAAGCCTATAGGATATAATTTTTTTAGTTCTTCTTGTAATTCTGGTGTTAAACTGTTGTAACTTGTAACTATTCTCTTTTTCACGTCTGGTAATAATTTAAAAATGTTGTTGCTGTTAAAAACTTCTGCAATAATAAGCAAAATTTATAATACAAAATACACTTTAGGCTTTTTTTTCTATGATTATTTTTATATAGACGCCTATTTTTTAAATTTACAAGAGAAAAATGCTCTTAAATTACGTTTTTTTCAACCCAATTTGTCAATTCCACAAAGTCCTCAACCGACAATCTCTCGGCTCTATCAGTAAAAAATCTGTGCTCTGCACCCCCAAAATCACCAAAAACCGAGCGCAAAGAGTTGCGCAACATCTTTCTGCGCTGACCAAACGAGGCTTTAACGACCTTAATAAATAGCTTTTCGTCGCAATCTATATCTTTAGTGGTATTACGCGTAAGCTTAATCACTGCGCTCTTAACCTTGGGTGGAGGGTTAAACACATTTTCGTGAACCGTAAACAAATATTCTATATCATACCATGCCTGCAAAAACACACTAAGTATGCCATAAAGTTTGCTGCCGGGAGGTTCTGCTATCCTTTCGGCCACTTCTTTTTGTATCATGCCTACCACTTGAGGCACTAAATCTCTATTCTCGATTACTTTAAAAAATATCTGAGAAGATATATTATAAGGGAAATTTCCTATAACGCATAGCCCCCCTGGGAAAAGCGTCTGCAAATCCATTTTAAGGAAGTCGCCGTCAAAAAGTCTAGGTTTAAAATCTGGATAATGCTCGTTCAAATAGCTTATGCTTTCTTTGTCTATCTCAGCTCCATAGAGCTCTATATCATCACGCTGAAGCAGAAATTGAGTCAACACTCCCATGCCACAACCAACCTCTAGAGTGGTTTTACAAGACTCAGAATCTAAGCTCTGGGCTATTTTGTTTGCAATGTTTAAATCTATTAAAAAATGTTGCCCAAGATGTTTCTTAGCTCTTACCTCCATTTATTTTGTATTATCTTTTTCCTTATCTTAATTTCCTTGTTCGCACATGAATTTAATACGCACCAAACGTATTTCTTCCTCGCTAAAGTCACTACCCAACTCCTCTAAAGCCTCGTCCAAAGAGTCACTCTCAGCATCCTCTTTAAAATATAGGTATATCTCCTCGGCTTTTTCTTCGTCCATGGCACTGTCTATATAGTAGCTGATATTTAGTTTCGTGCCCGAGTTTACTATGGTTTCAATCTCGGTTAGCAGCTCATCGAACTCTAAATCACGACCACGAGCTATATCCTCAAGATCTAGTTTACGGTCTATACTTTGAATGATGTAAACCTTATTACCACTCTTATTAGCCACACCTTTAACTATCATATCCTGAGGACGGATAATTTCTTTCTCGTCCACATAGGCTTTGATAAGTTTAATGAAAGGCTCTCCAAACTTCATGGCCTTACCTCGCCCTACTCCACTTATGTTCTGCATTTCCTCTATGCTTATAGGGTAATGTATAGACATATCCTCGAGCGAAGGGTCTTGGAATACGACAAAAGGTGGCAAGTCATGTTTCTTAGCGACTTTCTTAAGTAAATCCTTAAGCATAGCAAAGAGTTCTTGATCGGCAGCCCCTGAGCTTTTGCCCGAAGGAAGTGATGCACTAGAGTCCATTTCCTCGTCGTCATAATCATGGTCTTGAGTTATGCTAACTGGGAAAGGAGCATCTATAAATTTCTTGCCTTTATCATTTATTGACAAAAGTCCGTAGTTTTCTATATTTTTGTCTATAAGTCCTAATATCAACCCTTGGCGAATAACTGCGCCCCAGAATTTATCGTGGTGGTCAGAACCCATGCCAAAGAACTCGCTTTTGTGGTGGCCATAAGATTTAATTAAAGGATTGAGCTTACCTCCAAGAAGGCTCACCAAATATTCAGCCTTAAACTTATCACCCACAAATTCCAAAGCACTCAATACTCTAACTAATTGCTCAGTTGCCTGCATTTTAGGTTTAGGATTTAGACAGTTGTCGCAACATTCGCAGTTCTCAACCTGGTAGCTCTCACCAAAATAATGAAGTAGAGTTTTGCGCCTACACACCGAAGATTCTGCATAAGAAACTGTTTCAGCTAACAAAAGTTTGCCAATTTCTTGCTCGGCCACAGGCTTACCCTGCATAAATTTCTCAAGCTTTTGAATATCTTTATAACTATAAAACGTTAGACAGTGTCCCTCACCCCCGTCACGGCCTGCACGACCAGTTTCTTGGTAATACCCCTCTAGTGATTTAGGAATATCATGGTGAATCACATATCTAACATCTGGTTTGTCTATTCCCATACCAAAGGCTATGGTTGCAACTATCACATCCACCTTCTCCATGATAAATTTATCTTGGTTTTCGGCACGCGTAGCAGCATCCATACCTGCGTGATATGCAAGTGCTTTGATGTTATTTGCAAGTAAAAGTTCGGTTAACTCCTCAACTTTCTTGCGCGAAAGGCAATAGATGATACCCGATTTGCCCTCGTTTTGTTTTATGTAACGGATAATCTCGCGCGAGGCATCTTTTTTAGGACGTATCTCATAGCGAAGATTAGGACGATTAAACGATGATTTGAATACGTTTGCGCTGCTCATACCCAAGTTTTTCTGAATATCCATCTGCACTTTAGGTGTGGCAGTGGCAGTCAGAGCGATAAGTGGTGCTTGACCTATATCATTGATAATAGGGCGTATGCGTCTGTACTCAGGTCTGAAATCGTGACCCCATTCCGAGATACAGTGAGCCTCATCTATGGCGTAAAACGATATTTTGATTTTCTGCAAAAAGGCTATATTATCTTCCTTAGTCAAAGACTCAGGCGCAAAGTAAAGCAATTTGGTTTTGCCCGAGAGAACATCCTCGCGCACTTTATTTACGGCAGCTTTATTTAGTGACGAATTAAGAAAGTGAGCTATCCCGTCCACCTCGCTAAAGGTACGCATAGCATCGACCTGGTTTTTCATAAGAGCGATTAGTGGCGAGATGACAATAGCAACTCCGTCCATAATCAAGGCTGGGAATTGATAACACAGCGATTTACCTCCTCCCGTTGGCATTAATACAAACGTATCTTTACCCGAGAGCAAATTTTTGATAACTGGTCCTTGATTTCCTTTAAAAGAAGAAAATCCAAAATATTCTTTTAACTTGCTCTGCAACAGAGCATCGTCATTGTAATTCATACTAAATTTTGCTAAATAACTTGCTTAAATTTTTATCGCAGAATAAAGATACACTTTTTTCGGAAAAAAAAACTATATTTGCAATATATTTGTAAAAAAAATTTACCCATGAGATTATACACTACAGATTTAGTCAAAAAATACAAGTCCAGAACCGTCGTAAACCACGTTTCCATAGATGTGAAGCAAGGTGAGATAGTAGGACTCTTAGGACCTAATGGTGCAGGTAAAACCACTTCATTTTATATGATAGTGGGACTTATCAAACCTAACGAGGGTCAAATATTTTTGGAAACCGAAGAGGGCACTATGGATTTAACCAAACTGCCTGTGTATAAGCGTGCTCAAATGGGTGTGGGTTACTTAGCTCAGGAGGCTTCGGTGTTTAGAACGCTAAGCGTCGAGGACAATATTCGCTCTGTGCTTGAGATGACTTCTTACAGCAAAGAATACCAAAAAGAACGCCTTGAAACTCTTATCGAGGAGTTCCGTCTAACTAAGGTTAGAAAAAGCCTCGGGATTCAGCTTTCGGGGGGCGAAAGACGACGCACAGAGATAGCTCGCGCCGTGGCGATTAACCCTAAATTCATCCTGCTTGACGAACCCTTTGCAGGTGTTGACCCCATAGCTGTGGAAGACATACAAAGTATAGTTAGAACCCTAAAAGACAAGAATATAGGTGTGATAATCACCGACCACAACGTGCACGAAACACTTAATATCACAGATAGAACCTACCTACTTTTTGAAGGTAAAATCCTAAAGGCAGGCTCAGCCGAAGACCTAGCCAACGACGAAATGGTACGTAAGGTTTATCTAGGACAAGATTTTAAACTTAGATAACAATATGATACAAACAATTAAAGGAGGAGCCATTTGCTCTGGCGAGTTGACACCACCTAGCTCCAAAAGCTATGCCCAAAGAGCTGTTGCAGCAGCGCTATTATCTTCGGGCGTGAGCACACTTTCATCTATGGAACTGTGTAATGACACCAAGGCATCTTTGGAGGTAGCCGAAAAATTAGGCGCAAAAATTGAAAAAATCTCAAACTCAGAGTTTAAAATACAAGGTGGCCTAGCCCCACTATCATCTACACTCAACATAGGCGAATCGGGTCTTTCAACTAGACTTTTCACACCCGTAGCATCGCTTTGCAATAATCCTATCACCGTAACTGGCCACGGCTCAATTTTAACGCGCCCTATGACCATGATGATAACTCCACTTGAAGAACTAGGCGTAAAAATAGAATCAAACGAGGGGTTTTTGCCCTTCACCGTTTCGGGCCCTATCAAGGGTGGCATGTGCCATGTTGACGGCTCAGCTAGCTCACAATTACTTACAGGCCTACTCACAGCATTGCCTCTAGCCGAAAATGACACAACACTTAAAGTCAATAAGTTAACAAGCATACCTTATATAGATATGACCATAGACGTGCTAAAAAGCTTTGGCGTAAAAATCGAGCACAACGACTACGAAGAATTCTTTATTAAGGGAGAGCAGGAATACGTGGCTAGGGATTATAAAATCGAAGGAGATTGGAGTGGCGCATCATGTATTTTAGTCGCTGGCGCAATCGCTGGCGATATCACCTTATACAATATGAATCCTCTTTCGCTTCAGGCTGACGTAGCGATAGTAGATGCACTAGTTAAAGCAGGTGCTGAGGTTAGTTCTACGCCTGATAGCATTAGAGTTACTAAGCGAGAATTGCATGCTTTCGAGTTTGATGCAACTCAGTGCCCTGATCTATTCCCTGCACTAGCTGCACTAGCAGCCTCATGCAAGGGCACAACCGTACTTAAAGGCACAAAAAGACTTACTCACAAGGAAAGCAACAGAGCCCAGGCGATAGCCAGCGAATACATAAAAATGGGCATAGAGGTGGATATATCTCAGGAGAATATAATGAAAATCACAGGAGGCAAAATAAGAGGATGTGAAATAGATTCTCACAACGACCACCGTATAGCTATGGCTACGGCCGTGAGTGCATTGGTGAGTGAGGGAGAAATGGAAATCCATGGTGGTGAATGTGTAAATAAATCTTATCCTTTGTTTTGGGAGGATCTTAAAAAAATCAGTAGTTATGAATAGTTTTGGACGTATATTTAGAATATCAATATTTGGAGAATCTCACGGCGAGGGCGTAGGCGTAGTTTTAGACGGCATACCAGTGGGCATAGAGCTTAGTGTAGAAGATTTTTTAGAAGATTTAGACCGTAGACGTAGTGGCGCAAAGGGCACTACTCCACGCAAAGAAAGCGATACTCCAACACTTATTTCAGGAGTATTTAATGGTTACACAACGGGCGCTCCTTTGTGTGTGATGTTTCATAACGAAAACACCAAATCGGGCGATTATTCTAATCTAGTAAAGCACCCACGTCCATCTCACAGCGACTGGGTAGCTCAGCAAAAATACGAAGGATTTAATGATTATCGTGGAGGTGGTCACTTCTCAGGCAGGTTAACTTTAGCCTTGGTTGCAGCAGGTGTTGTGGCTAAAAAAATGTTGGCAGGCGTAGAAATCAAAGCATCGCTTTTGAGCATCGCAGGATGCAGTGACGAGAGCAAATTTGACGAATTAATCAAAACAGCCATGAGCGAGAGAGACTCTTTAGGAGGACTTATCGAGTGTAGAGCAAGTGGCATAGAGGTTGGTTTGGGCGAGCCTTTCTTTGATTCTGTCGAGAGCGTTATCTCTCACCTATTATTCTCTGTTCCAGCAGTTAAGGGCGTAGAATTCGGCGCAGGATTTGCAGTTGCAGATGCACGTGGCTCTCAAAATAACGACGATATATTAAATAGCCAGGGAGTAACTCGCACTAACAATGCAGGAGGTATTGTTGGGGGCATCACTAACGGCAATGAGATAGTAGTTAGGGCAGCTATTAAGCCCACGCCTAGCATTTCTTATCCTCAGGAGACTTTTAACACTCAGACTGGCCAAGTTGAGACTTTGGTTGTCAAGGGCAGGCATGATGCTTGTATTGCCTTGCGCGCTAGTGTTGTTGTGGAGGCTGCTGTGGCTATTGCTTTGGCAGATTTAAGCCTTATATATAATTAACGACTAGCATCGAGCACCTATTCTCAAACGTTAGTGGCCTTTTTAGCTCACCGGGGAGCACCCCGGCCCTCGGAGAGAGTTAACCGTTAGTGGCAACTGCCCTCCACTGTTAAAAAACAAAATGCGTGCATTTTGTAGGAGAGCATCAGAACGAAGTTCTGACAGTAACCATACCGTCCACAAGCACTACACAGGGCAGAAAATAAATATTTTACCATATTATTTTTATTTTGCGAAAAAATAAGTATTTTTGAAAGTTTGTTAATTAAATCTTATTCTTAAATATTTTTATGTCTATTAGCTCTGAAATCCACAAAATTAAGTCTGAAATCCCAGATAAGGTAACCCTCATAGCCGTGTCTAAAACCTATGAAGAGCCCTGTCTTGAAGATGCTTACGAGGCTGGACAAAGAATTTTTGGCGAGAGCAAACCTCAGGAAATGCTCCGAAAATATAATGCCCTAGAAAAAGATATCCTTTGGCACATGATAGGCCACTTGCAAACCAACAAGGTGAAATACATTGCACCCTTTGTAAGCCTGATTCACTCGGTGGATAGCGTAAAATTGCTAACAGAAATCAACAAACAAGCCTTTAAAAATAATCGTGTAATTGACGTATTATTAGAGGTTTATGTAGCCCAGGAAGATACAAAATCAGGGTTTACTGAGGGCGAAATCATAAAATTTTTAGACTCTAAGCAGCTAGAGCAATTACAAAACATAAACATAAAAGGATTGATGTGTATAGGCTCGCTTACGGACTCTAAAGAGCAAACCGAAAGAGAATTTAGACAAGTAAAAACATTTTTTGACAAGATAAAACAAGATTACCTCCCAAAATTCGACACCCTATCCATGGGCATGAGCGAAGATTATATGCTGGCTATAGAATGTGGCTCGACGATGATAAGAGTTGGCAGTCGAATCTTTGGCGCAAGAAATTACAAATAAACTTTAAAACATATTATTATGAGTGAAAAAATCAAAAAATTCCTTCTATCAGAAGAGGAAATTCCACGCTATTGGTACAATATCCAAACCGATATGCCAAACAAACCATTGCCTATGCTTAACCCTCAGACTAAAGAGCCACTAAAAGCAGAGGATTTATTCCCACTGTTTGCCGAGGAACTTTGTCGCCAAGAGATGAACGACACAGACACATGGATAGAGATTCCTGAGCAGGTTCGCGATATGTATAAGTTCTATCGTGCAACACCTTTGGTACGTGCTTACGAACTAGAGAAAGCACTTGGCACACCAGCCCACATCTATTTTAAAAACGAGAGTGTGAGCCCTATCGGTAGCCATAAAATCAACTCTGCACTAGCTCAAGTGTATTACTGTAAACAAGACGGACTAACCAACGTAACCACTGAAACTGGAGCAGGTCAATGGGGTTCGGCACTTAGCTACGCAGCTAGCAAATTTGGCATCAACTCAGCCGTATATCAAGTAAAAGTAACTTACGACCAAAAGCCTTATAGAAAAAGCTTTATGGAACTTTACGGTGCTGCCGTAAGCCCATCACCTTCTCTGTCAACTCGCGCAGGTAAAGATATTATCACAAAAACACCTAACCACCCAGGCTCGCTTGGAACAGCAATTTCAGAAGCTGTAGAACTTGCAATGACAACTCCAGGTTGTAAATACACTCTAGGCTCTGTGCTTAACCACGTATCTTTACACCAAACAGTTATAGGTCTTGAGGCCGAAAAACAAATGGAAATGGCAGGCGAATATCCTGACGTTGTTATCGGATGTTTCGGTGGAGGATCAAACTTCAGTGGTATAGCTTTCCCTTTTATGCGCCACAATCTTAAAGACGGCAAAACAACACGTTTTGTAGCTGCTGAGCCAGCTAGCTGCCCAAAACTTACACGTGGTCAGTTCCTTTATGACTTTGGTGATGAGTCGGGTTACACACCTTTATTGCCTATGTTTACTTTAGGTCACAATTTCACACCTTCAAAAATCCACGCTGGTGGTTTGCGTTATCATGGTGCAGGGGTTATCGTATCTCAACTTATGAAAGACGGACTTATGGAAGCTGTTGATATCAAGCAAATTGATTCGTTTGATGCAGGATGTTTGTTTGCAAAAACTGAGGGTATCGTTCCAGCTCCTGAGTCATGCCACGCTATCGCAGCTGCTGTTGACGAGGCTAAGGCTTGTATCGCTACTGGCGAGGAAAAAGTTATTTTGTTTAACCTTAGTGGTCATGGACTAATTGATATGCCTTCTTACGAGAAATATTTGAGTGGTGATCTAGTTAACTTTGATTTGAGTGACGAGGAGATTGAAAGATGCCTTGCTCCTATTAAGGCTATGCAATAGGATAGTTTCTAGATGACGCTAACGCATAAAAAAGGCTACATATATATATATATATGTGTAGCCTTTTTTTTAAATTCTTAATTCTTCTGCTTTAACCTACAAAAACGTTTGCACTGTTCACGCAAGTCGTAGCCCAACAGAGCGCCCAGGATAAAATCTTCTTCGGCAGAGAGCATATTAAGTGGCCTAGATGCTATGAGCTTAATCGCATTAATACACTCACTCTTACCAAAATAAAGATTAATATTCTCGCCACCAGGAACTGGTTGGATAACAAAGTCTATATTTTGATTTTTTAGACGCGAGGTTGTAATCTGCTCAAATTTCTTTGGCAAGGTGTATAACACCAAGTGCCTAACGCCCTTGCTAAGCTCATATATATGATTTGTAAAAACCTTCATCTCAGGCGTGTACATTAATTGCTCTACTACCATATTAAATAAGATTAAAGAGATGCAACCCAGTTATCAATTCTTTCTTGAGTTTTGTCGTCTTCGTTTACATCATCTAACGCAAGACCAACAAATTGACCGTCAACAACAGCTGCCGAACCAGAGAACAAGTAATCGTCTACTGACACAGCACCTACAATATTGCAACCACTGTCTTTAATCTCTTTGTAAATTAGACCCATAGCATCACAAAAAGTCTCATCATAACACTGAGCATCGCCACAGCCGTAAAGAGCAACCTTTTTGCCTGCGATATTTGCACTTTTAAGAACATTTACTCCGTCGTACCAGTCATCCTGCAACTCACCATACCCCCAAGTAGAACTACCAAGGATCAAAGTATCACATTGTTCAATAGCTTCTTTAGTCATTTTAGTTACATCAATTGCAGTTGCATCAAATTTTGAAGCGATAGTTTTGGCGATAGCCTGACAAGTTCCTGTAGTTGAACCATACACTACTAATACATTTCCCATAATATTTTTTTTATGTTTTTAATAGTACAAAGTAAATGCTTAAAACCAGAAAATAAAATAACATAAAATTGGTAATTTAAAGCCTCAAAACTAACCATTTTAGGGTATCGCTTGGTAATCAAAATACTCTTATTACCTATTTCACATTAGTCTAAGAGGGGTTTTTACCTAAAACTAGGTATTGCCACACCCTCTGATTAGGAATAACTTTGCACCAACAAAGTTCGTTTAAAGAAATTAGAGAAGATTTATGAAAAAACATTTACTATTAATTTTCACATTATTATTAAGTATCTCTCTCGCGGCTCAAACTAGCGAAGAGTATCAAGCTCTTCTAAAGAGAGTTGAGCAGCTAGAAGCTCAATCAAAAGTAAAACAAGATAGCACAATAGCAACACCAAAAAAATCGAGGCTTACGATTGGAGGTTATGGCGAGATCACTATGAGTTATCACAATTACAGCAGCGCATGGCAACGTTACACTAAACCAGATACTTATGCAGACGCTTCGGGCTATGGCCGTTTTGATATTCCTCGTTTAGTACTTATGTTAGGCTACGACTTTGGCAAAGGCTGGAGTTTCGGTACTGAAATAGAATTTGAGCACGGAGGTACAGGCGCAGTGGTTGAAATCGAAGAAGAAGAAACTGGCGAGTATGAGACAGAAGTAGAATCTGGTGGTGAGGTTGTTTTAGAGCAATTTTGGATTAACAAACGTTGGGCAGACCTACTTAACCTTAAAATGGGTCACATTATAGTTCCTGTGGGAGCAACAAACCAAAGCCACTTACCAGTTGAGTATTTTGGAGTATCACGTCCTGAGGGCGACACTCAAATTTTGCCAACAACATGGCACGAGACAGGTATCAGCCTTTGGGGTCAAAACGAGGAATGGTATTACGAATTACAATTCATAGCTGGCCTTGATGCCGACCGTTTCTCACCCGAAAACTGGGTTGGAGGTAGCGCAGGAAGTATTTATGAGTTCAAAATCGCAAATTCTTATGCAGGTGCATTTAGACTTAACAATAGCAGCATTAACAATCTAACTCTTGGATTGAGTGGATATTATGGCAATAGCGCGAGCAACACTCTGCAATCTTACAGCTACAATAATCTTGAAGGTACAGTAATGATAGGTGCTTTTGATTTTAACTATTCACCTAAAGCATTTATCGCACGAGGAGGTATTATCTACGGCACACTTAGCGATTCTTACGCGATAGCTACTGGTAACGCAGGGGCAGCAAACGCAGCACCTACATCGGGCAAAAACTCGATAGGCAGCGCAGCTATCTCGCTAGGAGTAGAGGCAGGTTACGATATTTTCTCTCTAAGCAAACGCATGAGTGAGAAAAAACAAACATTCTATGTATTTGGTCGTTACGACTACTACGATTCTATGTATAAAGTAGCTGAGGGCTTAAGTCACTATGCTTACTGGGAGAGAAGATGTTACAGCATAGGTATCAACTACTCACCTATTAAAGAACTAGTATTCAAGGCTGAGTACAAATACAGAGACATAATAGACGATGAATTTAACGACGAGCCAACATTCTCTATAGGATTAATGTGGGCAGGATTCTTTAAAAGATAAAACAATTATAAATCATATAAAAAAACAAACGAAATGAAAAAATTTACAAAATTATTTGCAGTTGCTTTCGCAGCAATGACTCTAGCTACAGCATGTAGCGACGAGCAAGGAGGAGAGGGAATCGTGTTAACTGAAACTGAATCAGCTATTCTTGCTGATTACGCTGACGATGTTATCTTAGCTCGTTACGACGAACTAGCAACTAAAGGAGCAGAACTACTAACTGCAGTTAAAGCTATTCAAAAGTCTAATGACGAAGACAAAACAAATCTTATCGCAACTGCTTGCACTGCATGGAAAGATGCACGTGTATCATGGGAGCGCACAGAGGCTTACCTATTTGGCCCAGTAGATACTGAAGGTATAGACCCAGGTATTGACTCATGGCCTTTGGGACTTACTTCTTTGCAAGCATCTATCTCAGGTTGGGATGATACAAAAACTTATACTGATCTATTTGGCCAGGACGATATCAAAGGATTCCACGCTATTGAGTATGTATTGTTTAAAAATGGCCAAGCAAAAACTACTACTATCAATACATTCGACAGTGCGTACGGAATTACTGTAACCGAAGAAGAATTGGAGTATTACCTAGTATGTGTAACAGAAGAATTCTACAGATGCGTTCTTTATCTTAAAGCTGCTTGGGACAAAGATCTACTTACAAGCACAGAAGAAACTGCTCTTGCAAATTATGGTCTAACTGGAGGTAGCTATGCTACAACTTTCAAAAACCCAGGTCTTGACAACGCATATTACTCTTCATTTAATGTTGCAGTTGAAGAAGCATTTATCGGTGTTTACGGTATCGTAGACGAAGTTGCTAAAATCAAAATCACTGACCCTATTGAAGCTGAGCTTGCTATAACTAATTCAGGTCTACTACTTGTAGAATCATGGTTTAGCCACAACTCTATCACTGACTTTATTAACAATATCAGAGGTGTGAAAGAAGCTTACACAGGTGTATTGTGCACAGATAGTAGTAATGAAGCTACTTTTGATGCTAGCGAAACTTACGCTACTAACTCACTAGCTGCTCTAGTTGCATCAAAACAATCAGGCGTAGATGATGAAGACGAAGAGTACGATTTAAATGCAGAAGTTATTGCTCAAATCAACCTAGCTCTAGAAGCAGTTAAAGATATGCCAATTCCATTTAGAGATAACCTAACTTGGTCAAATGAGAACCGTACAGCTCAAGTACAACTTCTAATGCTAGAAGATATGCTACAAGAAGCTCAAGACGTAGCAATGGAATAAGAAATCTCCATATATATTTATACAAAAAAAATAGACCCAAGAGGCGAATAAAAAGCCTCTTTGGTCTATTAACACATAATAAAAATAGAAAAAAGATATGAAAAAATACTTTTACTTATCACTTTTAGCTGTTTCGATTTTTGCCGTAGGATGTACCGACGAGGATGATATGAACGAAACAACTTCAAGCTCAGAAATCTCAGCAGAATTTTACGCAGGTGGCTCACTGGGAACATCTACAACATGGGGAAGTAAATGTTTTGAGCAATCAGGCTCAGCAGTAGATAGCTATGGTTATGCTGATGATTTCTTGCGTGGCGAGCAAATTTTTGAAGGCTATTTCGCAACAGAAAAAGAATCTTTGGCAGACCCTAGAGGTCGTGGGCCACTATCTATTCGCGAATCATGTATTCACTGCCACCCAGGTTATGGTCACGGCAAGCGTTTAGGTGATTATGGTAATGATATCGTAGGATTTAAAACTGCCACTCGTACAAATGGTAACGGTTACTTGCTAGTGGTTTACGGACCAGGTGCATGGGGTACTTTTGGTGCTGACGAGGCAATTTTGTCGGGCATTACAGGTAGCACATGGGTTGATCCTCATGCTGAGGATGACTATTATGTTTCTGAGCTTACAGGTATGCCTCAAACTCAGTCTATAGCTCCATTTAAAGCACCTATTGACGAAGATCAAATCACTATTCAATGGTTGAAACACACAGATGAATGGGATAATAAATACGCTGACGGAACATCTTACGAACTTATTTATCCTGAAGTAAATATCCCTGAGAGTGCTTTTGCATACAAAAATGACAACCTTGCTGAGGGTGCTTTCAAAGTAAAACTTGAGGCTACAATAGGTATTTATGGCACAGGTCTACTTGATGCTATCACCGAAGAAGATATAGACGCTGAGTACGAGTCTCAACTTACCCAAGTTTGGGGTGGCCGTCGTGGTAAAGAAATCACACAATTAGACGGTAGCGTTCGTAAAGGTCGTTTTACTTATGCTCTAACACGTGGAACTCTACAAAATGGCCCAGGCTCAAACGCTCTATGGAACATCACAAACGTAACCCGTGAGAGCTCAACAGCTACTTATGGTACTAACTATATGACTACTTTCTATGCTGAATCAGCTGCATCTGACGCTGAGCTTATTGAGGATATTAAATCAGATAGTTATTACGGTACTTTCCTTGTAGGTGATAATGATAATGACGCAGAAACAAGCATTAGAATCTACAACTACCTAATGTATAACAACTGGTATGGCGTAGAAAAACTTACATCTACAAATTACAACGACTCAGCTTACGATAACACACGTGCCGAGAGAGAATTAGCACAAACTGACTATGTAAACTTTATGGTATGGCACCGTGGTCTAGCAGTTCCAGCAGCTCGTAACACATCGACTACGAAATTCAAACAAGGCAAAGAGTTATTTGAACAAATGTCATGTACAGCGTGCCACCGTCCAAGTTGGACAACGGGCGCAGACTTCTATGTTGGCGACGATGATTTGCAAGCTAAATTGCCTCGTTACCCTTACCAAACAATTTGGCCTTACTCAGATATGTTGCAACACAACCTAGGTATGGTGAACAACATACGTACAGGTTGGTGTCGTACTACTCCACTTTGGGGTCGTTCGCTTAATCTTGTTGCTAATGGCGAGAGCAGCCACCTTCACGATATGCGTGCGCGCACTTACGAAGAGGCTATTATGTGGCACAAAGGTCAGGGTAAATACTCTAGCGATCAGTTCCGTCAGTTAAGCAAAACTGAGCGTGATGCAGTGGTGTATTTCTTGGAATCTATCTAATTTTAGAGCTAACTAATTATAAATGGGTATAAAATAGATGTGATTTTACCTACAAAAGTGTATTGACTCACAAAGCTTTATACACTACCTTTGTAAAATAGTAATAAAATTTATCTATCTATTTTTTTAAACATTTTGTGTAAACTCTATAATTAGTTGCAAAGAAAATTAAGCCATTTCTGTTAATTGAATTATAGAAACTTTTACCAAAGGGATATATGTTAAAATATATCTCTTTGGTAATTTTTAATTTAACCCTAAAACATTAAAATTATGGTCCGTAGAGTTGGAAAATATCTCCCCGAAGATATGATGAGTGAGCTAATTTGCGAGAACTACCCCATGTTGCTTGTCATGAGCCGTTTTGGCATTAGTCTTGGATTTGGCGATGATACAATAGAGGACACGTGCAAAAATCACAAGGTGGATGTCTACACCTTTCTTGGTGTGGTCAACATGCTACTGAGCGATGATAAACAACACAGCAATATTGATTTTACGAAGATTTCTTTGTCATCGCTTATTAAATACCTTCACAAATCTCACACCTACTTCCTTGAATATCGTCTGCCCTCAATTCGCAAAATGTTGGTGGAATCGCTAGATAAAACTGAGGATGTGTCGGTTGTGATACTCAACTACTACGACAAATACGTCGCTGGGGTTAACGAGCACATGATGTATGAGGAAAATACTCTGTTTCCCTACATTAACGCTATGCTAAATAATTCTCCAACTGAGAGTTACTCTATTAATACATTTAGCGAGCACCACGACAAAATAGAATCAAGACTCACGGAGCTAAAAAACATAATTATAAAGTACTACCCCACAACAAGCAGTAACGAGCTCAACAACACACTTTATAATATATTCTCATGCGAGCGCGATTTGGCCTCACACAATGCCATAGAGGACTATTTATTAGTGCCCGTGATGCAGGAATTTGAAAACTCTAAAAAGCAATAATATGAACCCACGTTTACACATATTAATTGCCGATAGCTCAGAGATTATTCGCTGTGGAGTATCTACCCTACTGCAAAGAATCTCATCGCTAAGCATGGAAATTAGCGAGACCAACGAGATTTCGAGCATATCCTCGGTTAACAATCGCCGAAGGATAGATATAATCATCATGAGCCCCTCGTTTTTGGGCATGACCCACCCAAATGTTATCAAGCAAGAACTAGGCGAGCAGGAGCTAAAAATCATAGCGCTGCAAAACTCATTTAACGAGCCTAGCGTACTGCAAAACTACGACCACGTGATATCTATCTACGATAGTTCACTAACGATAAAAGACAAAATAAGCCAACTCGCAACCCAGAGCGATAAGCAAAGTCAAAAGAAAGAGCTAAGCGCGAGAGAGAAAGAGATAATAGTATGCGTAGTCAAGGGCATGACCAACAAAGTCATAGCCGACACGCTATCCTTGTCGACCCACACGGTAGTAACTCACAGGCGCAACATAGCCAGCAAATTGCAAATCCACTCGCCCTCGGGGCTTACAATCTACGCCATAGTCAACAAATTGGTAAGTCTGAGCGATGTAAAAGACAGCATAAATGAAAAAGACGAGGAATAATCCTCGTCTTTTTCATTTCATAATTCGTCCAAAAACACTACCTTTGCAAATAAAACAATAAGAAAATGGAAAGTACTAGCAAAATTTACAGAAGTGGTAAAGCTCCTTTGAGCTACAAAATATTTTTAATTCTTGGCATACTTGCTGCCCTAGCTATTGTTGCATCTTACATTGCAACGGGAGTGTTCCCTCTTCATTACATTGCAGGTTATGTGATATTGTTGTGCATAATAATTTCGGTTAGAGCTCAGGCTCGCAACTTTGTTGTAGTAGACGATAAATATCTGATTATCAGCGATAAAGACGATTTTTCTAAGTCCGAAACTCGCTATGCGTTAGAGAATATCACCGAGGTTGAATTAGGCCGCAAAAAAATCTTAGAGCTAGCAGCCTACACCATAGTAGTAAGTTCAAAAGAGCAAAAAACCCTAACAAAAATAGAGCTAACAGGCCTACAAAGAGAGCAAATCGACCAGCTAATCAAAGACCTAAACGCACTTGGAATCAATGCTTTTTATAAGGCAAAATAGGGGTTTAGAAATTTTAGTCAATTAATTAACCAAAACTTATTTCGAGGCCTGAGATTGGTGAAGGAAACAGTAGCCGTTGGAGTTGGTGGTGGAGTTTTTGCATGGCGCGCCTGCCTTGGTTTTGCCCTTGCATGAGGTGCTTGCAGTTTCGCTCTCTGACTTAGTTGTTTTCTGAGTTTTGGCCACTGTGAAAGTCCAATCACCGGTATTAAATTTTGACTCTAATCTATTTTCGAGCGAGTCATCTAGGGCAGAGAAAAAATCCACATTAATTAACTGCTCTATCTTATCTACGCTCACAGCAAAGCTCTCAACCGGCTCTTTAATAGCACGATTTGGCATTAAAAACGCTATCATTTTAGCTTTTTTGGGCGAGTATATCACCTTATAATAATAGTTAGGCACAGCAACTTTATTAGCTCCTATACTCTTTAAACCAGACTCTAACACGGGCCCTGAGGCAACACACAAAAATGTATCTGAGACCACCCATTGTCGTACCAAAGTCTCCAAAGTTTTCCACGCCCCACGATTAAACGAGGGCACTTGGGGCGACATATTGCTCATAAAAAAGCTCTCGCTCATGGCCGTTTTGTTGTGAGACATAGAGCCTGCTGGGCACAGGTGGCCACGGTCGTAATCCGAGCCCTTATAATCTGATAATTGCGCCGAGGAAGTACTCACCTTTTTATCCTCACGAAAATCATCCGTGCGCTTAATAGCACCACTCACCATATCAGGCGTAAGTTCATAGTACACCCACTCGGCCTGCTCAGCTCGCTCAACATAAGATAGCGAGTAGTAAGTGTGAGAGACTAATTCTCCGTTAGAGGTAGGAGGGAATTTCTGCTGGGCAAACGAAAAAAACGCGCTTAAAACAAGCGAGGAAAGTAATATAAAAAATCTGGGTTTCATATTTTATTTGAGTTTTAAAAATTTCATCACCCTCCAAATAGCTTTATCAATCTCGCGCATTTTTAGATATTTTAAATAAACTTGGGTGAAGTTATGATGTTTGAAATAAGGGTAAATGGTTTCACGTCCACTCTTTGGGCGTTTTGAGTTGCAATATAATTGATGATTTTGAGCCTTAGCCTCGTCTAGTTCACGTCTTTGCGAGAAAATTTGGGGTTTTATATCCTCAAATATCTCTTGCCCTTTTGGCGAATTTACCAAAGATAAGGACACTCCATTTTTGGTATTATGCTCAAATTTAACACTACGACCTAAACCCCAAAAATCTGCTATGGTTACATCTGAAATCCTCTGAGTTTTAGTGTATTGACAACTATAACACGACTCACGGAAGAGATAATTACTCAAAAATAATTTCATAAAAATATTATCCTTATTTTTGATTTTTATTCTCTCACCCCCTGACTCAAACGAAGGATCATAACCCCAGTACTTAGTTGAGCGAAACCTATAACTAGGCTTGTTAATATCAGGGTAAAGCAAAGATAATTTATCAAGATAATCCTTAAAAATATCAGACGAAGGCACGCCATGACACACCATATCCACGGTGATTAATTTCTCGCCAAGATGCCCTGGTATAAACTTTAAAAGGCCAGCAATTTGACAGGGAGTGCCCGAGAATAACACCCATTTATCGCTTGATAATGCTTGTTTTGCCTGCTTAAATGTATCGCCAATTTTGCTTTGAATATATTTAGAACCTTTCATGGGTTCTAATTCTTGTAAAGTGCTAGCTTGGGTGTGCACTGCATCTAAATCATCGTTTAACACAACTCCAAACACTACTCCCCCTGTGTTTAATACCCAACGACTCAAATGCGAAAACATACCCCCCGAAGAGCTAGACTCTCGCACTTTATCATCCAAACTCCAACAAGCATAAACCTGGGGCTCTGCATGAAATTTCACTGGATTTAATTCCGGGCACTTTGTTTGACACAAGCCACACTCGGTGCAGGTATTAATGTCGATTTGAGGGTATAAAAATCCCTCGCTCGATAAACGCATCTTGATACTATTATGAGCGCAGGCACTATAACAACTCGCGCAGCCGGTACACTTATCATAATCACACAATTTTATCATAACTCTAAGGATTTTTTCAAGAATTCTAAGCTACGTTGTATCTCGCTTTCCAAATACTTATGATTATTTTCAAAATTAACATTCAACGCCTCCTCTTTTTTCTCTTTTACCTGAGATAGCTCCAGCGCTCTATCACTTAAATTCATGAATTTCAACACATTACTTACCCGAGCATCGCGCTCACCATTTAAAGCATAAAAAGGTCGTTTGAGCAAAATAGAAAAAACAACGGCATGAAACGATGCAGAAATCACAAGCGACGAATCTCTGACAAGATTCAAAAACTCCCAAGGCCCTGCGCTGACTTTATAATCAAAAGCTTGGTATCTTAACAATTTATGCATGCGTTCAATACCTGGCAGATTAGACACAACTACTTTCATATTAAGCATAGACGAAAACTCCCGGGCCATTTCAAACAAATCTTTATTAAAAAAAGGCGAGTAAAGAAGTATATAATCCCCCTCAACAATAGCTTTCTCGGGTATCTTTGCCTGCCACTGCTCTAGAGTTAGCAACATTGTGGGGTCTAACAAAACCTGAGGTCTTTCTCCTGAAATTTGCTCTATGATATCGGCTGAGGACTCCTCTCTAACACTTATATTTTTAAAATTTAGAAGATATTGTTTAATCTTTTTTTGATCTTCATAATTAATTATTTCACTTCGACCTGGCCCCAGGCTAGGAGCATAAGATATGGCATTACAATTAGCAAAAGGCAGGTAATATGCCCACGAAAAATCGCTACACTTGGTTTTCCAAATCTGGTCGCTACCAGCTATGAAATAATCATAATCTAGTTGCGAAGATTCTAATTCTTGGAGCGAAGAATATTCCCTTTCACTAAGCTTTAAATCTTTGCATAAAAAAGTCTCAAACCTAGAATATTTAGTCTCAACTGCTCCCCCAGAGAACAAGTTTAAGAGCCTAAGCAGCATTTTTTTAACGTTATATCTTAGCGAAAACCCTACTTTACTTTTCACAGACATATACATCATCTTTTGCCTATGAGTGCGCAGATTGATTATCTCATTCTCGCAACCAAGACCCTCCAAGGTTTTCTGCAAAGCATAAGCCTGCAACATAGAACCATAATTATGTGAGGCATGAAACGTTAATGTTGCTGTTTTTTTCATCTTTAATATGCTTTATAAATTGGTGTTTAACTTTAACAACAAAAATAATAAAATTAAGGCAAAGATACAATAACAGAGAAAATTTAACTACTTTTGTTTTTATGACAATAGAAGAACTTTACAAACTCATCGAGCAAATAGGCCTTTTGACGTTTTCTACCATAGAAAACAATGAGGTACACTCACGCATAGCCCACTTTAATGGCTACGATGATGAGGGTTTATATTTTCGTACCATGGCCAACAAACCCTACGGCAGACAACTCCACAAAACCAAGAAAGTGACTGTATGTGGCCACTATGGGGGTGGCATACTCAACCACGACGATTTGGGAGCAGAACCTATCTTTGCGCCAGGCTATTCGCTTAGAATAATAGGCGAAATAAGATTTGTAAGCGCCGAAGAAATCATTAGCAAGGCCAAGACCAACAAGATGTTGGAAGTGGCTGCGCGTGATATACAGACCTACCCTGCTATGGGCGAAGGTAATTTTCAAATCATAAAGGCTAAATGCGATATCTTTGATTATGATTTTGGCAAGGTTACGCGCCCACATAAACTCCTGCGCACACGCTTTAGTTTTGGAGGCATGGAGTTTAACTTAGCTGGGGTGAGAATAAATAAGGACTTGTGCATAGAGTGTGGCGCGTGCAAGGATATTTGCAGCTTTGATGCCATAGACGACAGCGACGGTTACAGCGTAGATGCTACCCACTGCGATGATTGTGGCAACTGCATGAGAAATTGCCCTGTGGGTGCAATCTCAGAATCATTAGTATTTTAATATAAGTAAAACAATGGATTACATAGAAGTAAACATACCTATCACAAACAACGAGCTAGGCGAAATATTAATCGCCGAACTTTCAGATTTACCTTTTGAGGGTTTTGAGCAAAACAGCACACTCATAAAAGCCTACATTCCCCAAGAGATTTTGCCAGATTATAAAGAGCAGGTCGATAGCATAATTGCAAAATATAATATCTCAGATTCTCGTTACATATCCATAGAGAGCAAAAACTGGAACCAGGAATGGGAAAGCAACTTCGAGAGGGTGGAAATAGAGGATAAAATCCTAATTCGCGCGCCTTTCCACACGCCAGACAATAGATTTGAGCACGAGGTAGTCATCATGCCTAAGATGTCGTTTGGCACAGGTCACCACGCTACAACTCACCTATGCTCTGATATGCTAACTAAGATGAATATCTCAGCCAAGCGAGGCCTGGATATGGGCAGTGGCACAGGAGTGTTATCCATTATTGCCATAAAATATGGAGCAGAGAGCATGGATGCCATAGATATAGATGAGTGGGCCTATGAAAATTGCAGCGAAAACCTAGCGCAAAATAATGCAGAGGGCAAGGTGACGCCTCACCTAGGTAATGCACTGCTGTTGGAGGGCAAAAATTATGATTTTGTAGTTGCAAATATCAATCTTAACATATTGTTGAGCGATATGCACCGTTATATATTAACTCTTAGTGGGGGTGGAGAACTAATAATGAGTGGATTTTTTGTGAGCGATATCCCTAGCCTAAAAGCTAAGGCTGAGAGTTTGGGTATGAGATACTTAGGCCACAATGAGCGCGAAGGTTGGGCAGTAATACATTTAGTTAAGCAAGTTTAAATATTTCTTTTCATTTTTTTTTAAGTTAAATTTAGATTCATTTTTATATAACTAAAAACTTAAAAAATGGCAAGTATTAAAGTAAAATTCAGACCTTCACGCTGCGAGGGTAAACCTGGCGTAATTTACTACCAGGTAATGCACCGTAAAATTGCACGGCAAATCTCAACCCAGCTAAAAATCCCTCCCTCGCTGTGGGATGAAAACCATGAAAACTTAACAAAACTCAGCGAGTACAACCAAATCAAAAGAGATCTTGCAAGGCTCAATGATATAGTGCAGAAATTTGAAAAACAAGGCAAGAATTACACCTGTGATGATATAGTCACAAGTTTTAGAGACAATTCTCTCTACCCTACATTCTTGAGTTATATGCTTAAACATATAGACCTTCTCAAAAAAATGCACAAAACGCGTGGGGCAGAGATTTACACCACAACTCTCAATAGTTTTATGCGTTATCTTAAGGGTGAAGATTTAGAATTTTCGGAGTTTACTTCAGGGCTTATGGTGGGTTATCAAGCTTATTTACAAGAGCATAATATCACACTCAACACCATATCATTTTATATGCGTGTGCTAAGAGCTACTTATAACAGAGCCGTAGAAGAAACTATCACAGAGGATAAACACCCTTTCAAACACGTCTACACGGGCATAAGCAAAACTATAAAACGAGCACTGAGCCTAGAGCAAATAAAACTCATAAAAAAATGTAACTTAACACACGAGCCTAAGTTAGCCTTTGCACGCGATATGTTTTTGCTGAGTCTCTACCTAAGAGGTATGTCGTTTGTGGATATGGCCTATTTAAAAAAGAAAGATCTTCACCACGGCAGTATTATTTATAATCGTCGCAAAACGGGAACACGTCTACAAATCAAGTGGGAGAAATCCATGCAGGATATTTTAGATTGCTACCCGAGCAATCAAACTCAGCATTTATTCCCTATAATCACGCAAGATAAGCTAGAGCCACGCGTATATTACCGACGAATGCAGCACGAAATTAATATTGCACTTCATCAATTATCTGAGTTATTAAATCTAGATTTATCTCTTACGATGTATGTTGCACGGCACTCATGGGCATCCATAGCCAAGAGCCAAAACATACCTATTTCAGTAATAAGTCAGGGCATGGGTCACGACAGCGAAGCTACAACACAAATCTACCTTACCTCGCTAGAGAGTCAGATTATTGACAAGGCAAATTGCAAGATTATAAAACTTTTGCAATAAGTGTATATCTCTCATTAAGAGATAGTTACAACACTTCAAAAGTAATTATAACAAACAAAATATCCAAATTCCAAGCCCCTTTTTTTAATATTTTTTTTCACATACGAAGCATAACTAAACCCTAATTGAATGATAATAAATACTTCAACTACTACTTTTATCTCTTAATGAGAGATAATTATTTTCATTTAGAAAAAGTAGTGGTAAAAGCTCTAATATCATTTCAAGTTTGGTTCGTTTTTTTAACTTCTAATCTTGAAAATATTATAGACTGGGGGGTCAATTAGTATAATAGTACATATTAGAGCGCCACTCACTTTCAATCTAAAACACCAAAAATCACAGCTCCTCGCTAGATAAATCATAGTAATGTGTAGCAATGCCAAGTTTAGCTCCCAAAGAAGAAATATATCTTGTCAGCGTGTCTACCTCGCTGGGTTTTGCACTGTGATAATCTCGCTGCATAGACGAGGTTGAACCCTTGGGTGATTTTGCCCTCAGCGCTGAATTTCGCTCGTAAATATTCCACCTAAATTTAATGCCGTAGGCTTTGCCAACAGCCTCAAATTCATCACACAGACCTTTAAAAATCTTAGTATACTCCTCGCTCTCGCCTATCATATCACTAGTGATATTATACCACGTTGTGATGGTTGCAAAGGGCGAGATATAAGAAAACTTTTCCCAGATTGTAGTGCGTATATCATCGCTTAGCGTGAATTTATCTACGGCAGGGCTCATTAAATCATAGAACGCTTTGTTACCTATCATGTAATTAGCCAAAGAGCCTGTCTCGCTGATTACACCTGGCTCTAAAATCTTGCTATACACATACACACACCCCTCACACACAGTGCTTTGAGGCAAAGCAGCACGCAATTTTTCGGCTCCTTCGACTCCGTTTAAAAAGGTTATTATTGTTGTGTTTTCATCGCTCGCAGCCCTGAGTGCATCTATATTTTCATCTATGCTATAACTTTTTGTGGTGTAAATTATATAGTCTAATTTGCCACATTGAGCAATATCGTCGGTGGCTATAAAAGCTCTAGAATTAAGCTCTGGGGCATTGTCTCGCCTGAGGGTTATGCCATTTTTTTGTATAGCTTCTAAGTGTTTACCACGAGCAATTAGGTAAAATTGTATATCCTCATTATCTTTATAATAGTGAGTTGCCTGCACTGCAAGGTAACCCCCTACTCCTCCAACTCCAAAAATCGCTATTTTCATAATTTTCTATATTAGTTTCTCAGAGCAAAGTTAGAGATTTTTAGTCATTTATTGTTATTGTAGGACTTAAATTACAGGGTTATTTTTGCACTTTAATAATCTTTTATTGTATAAAAATGAAAAAAATAAGTATTCTTTTTAGTTTGCTAGCACTAACTTTGTTAGTATCGTGTAATTGTTGCCCACAAAGTGAAAAAGCAGAGAAAAAAACATTAAAATTCACCAACGAGCAGTTTTATGATAGCGAGGGTAAGTTCCTAGAAGAAAAAGCCAAGGATGCAATCATCGAAATGCTAGAGTTTCACAACTACCCTGTTTTTGAATCACTTAGAGATAGAATCTGGGTCACAGACTACAACAAGGGCAACTATGCCACACTTGGTCTAGCATCTATCACCTTTGTCAATGACACAAAAGATAAATATATGTTAATGGATATTTTCTTGTTGCCAAATCAAATGTTAGGCGAACACATGCACTTTGCAGCCGAGGGTAATCCAGCAAAAATGGAGGGTTGGTTAGTGCGTCACGGCAAGAGCTACATCGCAGCAATAGGCGAGGATAACATGAGTGATTTCCCTCAAGTTAAAGTACCCTCTTATCACTGGGACGGCAAGGTTACAGCCAAACACATAGTAGAGGCAAACGAGGGTGACTTTGCACAATTATGCCAAGTAGAATCACCTCACTGGCAGTTTGCAGGCAATCAAGGTGCAGTAATCACCGAAGTAGCCAACGTTCACACAGGCTCAGGAGTTCGTCGCTCGGACCCTGCTATGAACTAGAAAAAATCAAACAAAGAAAATGCCACTTCAAAAAATTTGAAGTGGCATTTTCTTTGTAATTAAATTACTTCCTCCCCGTAGCCTTGGCCATACGCTTACGGTAGGCAGCTTTCATTTTGGCTGCTCCCGAGAGTGCTTTCCCTTTGGGGCGATAACGTTTTTTTTCTCTTAGCAAAACGTCACCCTCCTCTTTTTTTCGAGCTTTAAATGTTACTGAATATTCGCCCAAGGGCTGAGAAGAATTTTCTTTTTTTTCTGTCATAGGTTATAATTTTTCCATAATTTCATTGAAGTAAGGCGTCATATCCAATGGATCTTCAACTCTGATTTGCAACTCTCTAAGTTTTGCAAAAAGTTTGGTCATAATGGCCTTATTTTTGCGCGTTGCCAAATCCTTCATCTCCAATGGATCTTTTTTAAGGTCATACAATCTAATAACCTTAGCCGTAGGATAGATTATCATTTTATAACCATCACCTTTAACCATACGTTGTACACCTATGTAAGAGCCATAAATATACTCATACGCGCTTTTTTTGGTTTTACCCGTAGCCATAGGCATAAGTGAGTGGTAATCAACGTGTTCTGGTTTTTCTACGCCAGCGAGTTCCAACACCGAAGGCATAACATCTTGAAGATAAACATACTCATCAATTTTTTTACCAGATGGAACATTAGGTCCACACACTATCAAAGGCACACGCACACTTTTCTCATACATATTTTGTTTGCCCATAAAACCGTGGTCACCAATAGCTATACCGTGGTCAGCTGTAAAGAAAATATAAGTATTTTTGTCTTGCCCCGTAGCCTCTAGCGTGTTAAGAATTTCACCTATTTGCTTGTCCATGTGGGCAATAATAGCATAATATTCCTGGCGATTTACCTGAACCGAACGTTTATTACGTGGGAATGGAGCAAGTTTTTCATCGCGAAGATAACTACCAGTGCCTATCTCAGTTGCGTATGGATACCCGGGGGTAAAGTTTTTAGGCACTGCAATATCTTCTGCTGGATAAGCATCTACATATTCTTTAGGAGATTGACGTGGGTCGTGAGCCGAATTAAAGGCCACATACATAAAGAAAGGCTTATCCACGGTTTTTGAATGATTCAAAAATCCTACAGCCTCGTCTCTAAGCACTTCACTCCAGTGAGTTCCACCAGCCCAGAATCCACCATACTGAGGATCATAAGGTTTCCAAGCATCTTCAGTTTTGCCATTAAATTTACGAGCATAGCAAGCTGGGTGTTGCTTAGGCATACCTCCACGCACTGTCCCAGTATGATCAAACACTTTCTGTGCTTTGGTTGTTAAGTGCCATTTACCAGCCATGTAAGTCTCATAACCTGCCTCGCGCATATACTGCGACCACAATTTAGGCACAGGTTTAACTGCCACAGTATATTCAGGCATTACTTTAGGACTATTAGGATCTGTCCTACCAGTTTGCGCCCTATTATTAGTTTGAGCAGCACGCCATAGATACTGACCAGTATTTAGCATGGTACGCGATGCCACACTCACCCCCGGACTCCAACCCCCTTGGTTGTGGGCTTGAGTAAAGCTCACACCACGCGCCATAAGCTTATCTAGGTTAGGAGTCTCAATGTCTTTATCGTACTCATGCTGAGAGTAAAGCGATTCAAAACACTGATCATCTGCAAAGATAAAAAGAATATTAGGCTTCTCATTAGCAGCCTTCAAGCTTGTAATCGCCAAAGCTGGCAAGCACAAACTTGATAGTAATTTTGTATTCATTTCTTATATTTTTTTATTTTACTTATATAGGTCTAATTTATAAAAACGGTAAATAGCCGAAGACGTATTCACATTTTTAAAATGACTACTAAACAACACCTCTCCGTCGGTATAAGATGCTTCGTATAATTTATTAGAAGTTGCATAACCACTAACAGTTGAAGTTGTAGAGGGGTAATAATATGCGTTTGACATATACCAACTATAGTAGTTATCGGGTGTGTACCATGAATTTATGGCCTCTACCTGCATATTATCCTCATCTACTCTAACTGTAAACACGCGCGAGGCTCTAGTTGAAGCAGCATTATAAAGAGGTGTATTATGATTGTCAAACATCATAACATCCCCATTTGGCAAAATAGACACAGCATGTTGGCCAATATTCCATTGCTCATAATCATCCTTATCAAAGTTAGTAGGCTCTAACAAATATTGCTGCCAATCATCGCCCACATTATAGTGAGGAGTTAACCACCACACTATACCAGTTTTATCAGTTGCCCCTCTTTTAATTTTGATAACACCTTGCCTGCGAGCTGAAATCACATAACAATCATCACTTTCGCTATAAGCAATAGCATTAATATGAGCCCAATCATCACCATAACCCGTATCACACACCGAGATTCTGTCTGTGTCAAGTATATCCTCAAGATCCAGTGCTGTAACCCTAGTTTGGTTTTCCATGTCTATCTCATAGATAATACACTCATTAGTGGTCGAAGGTGATTTAGTTCCTGGTATAGCTATAAGATTGTTTGGTCCTATGGCTGCCTCATGGTGAATATCTGTGGCTGCATTAGGGTAAGAATGTATAATGTTACCTGCGTAGTCATACAAATAAACTCCCGTAGTGCTGGTTGCAAGTTGAGCTACATAGCGAACAAATAATTGCTCATCTTTGTAAACAATAGGGAAAATAAAGAAGGCAGCTCCCTCAGAAACCAAGTCGTCGCTATACACCCAACGCACTTTATTGTATTCGTCTATCCCCACCGAAACTACTTGGTGGCCAAACTCATCTTTATCAGAAGAATAACTTCCCGAAGACAGTCTGCTGGCATTGATATAAACCATATCAGATGCATTACGCAGATTATCCGAACGATAAGTATCAAACTCATAAGCATCAATGTAAGGATACTCAGGTCTAAAATTAAACACGTTACGCAAAGTAACACCTGCGTTTAACTCGCAGTCTATATACACCGTGTTGACATAATTGTTATACAGCCCTAAAACTTGAATACTATGTTCCACTGCGTTATCAAAGCTAGTTGTAATATCATTATTATCCTGACCCAAAAGAGTCATTTTAGGCTCAACAGTAAGACTCGAATTAAAACTTATCAGCGCAGATAACCCATTGCGTTTAGACGGATTAATCTCTTGATTTACAGAAGTTAAAACATTGCAAAAAGCAAAAGTTCCCACGCTATATTTCAAATCATTATCTACACAAGTGGCATCGGCATGAAATACTACTTCAGCACTATATTTGCCAGAGATTTCAGTGTAATCAGCATCCACAACTTGCACCCAAACATCATCCTCAAGCGAATACAACACCCAATCCTGAGAACTATCGGGTGCATAGAGCGTTAACGAGAATCCAAAATTACTTGGCTCACTATGAAACCCTATAACAAATTCGCGTTTATCACTCATATACCCACTCAAAGAAATATCTGCTTGAGTAGATTCAAAAGAAATGGATTTAATAGAGGTTGAATCACTAAAGCTTATAACATCTCCATTTGAGAAAGTACTAGTTTTATCCCATTGAAAACCTGGTTCTAAGGTCTCTGTATTACTATTATTAGCTGATAAATCTTCTTCAACTTCACAAGAGTACACCACAAAACATAAGACTAACAATAATAGTAATCTATTTTTCACTGCAACTTATTTTTTAGTATTTATTATAGTGAACTTTCTCAGCTTTGAATTTATCTTTAGGCTCGCCTGCTTTTTCTGGGTAACCTATAATAATAGCGTTCAAAGGTTTAACTCCTTCTGGAAGTTCTAATAATTTAGAAAGTTTTGTCATACGAGCATTGCCCTTTTCAGAGTAAGCACCTGTCCACACAGCACCCAGACCCATAGCGTGAGCTGCCAAGAGTATGTTTTGAGATGCAGCGCTACAATCCAACATCCATGAAGGTGAAGTCACTGAATTACCCACAACAACGATTACAAGTGGGGCTTTAGCTGCGATTTTCATACCACCAGCTATGGTTGGAAACTGAGCCAAGACAGCCTCATCGGTGATAACCACAAATTCCCAAGGTTGTTTGTTGCTACCTGTTGGAGCTGCCATACCTGCTTTAAGCAAGATGTCGATTTTTTCTTTTTCAACTTTTTGAGAAGTGTAAGCTCTTACGCTCGCACGAGTCATAATGTTGTCAAGGACTGCTTTTTCAGCATCTTTTGATGCTGCACTTACGGTGCTCACCAAAGCAAATGCAAGCGAAAATAAAATAAAAATTCTTTTCATAGTTTTGTATTGTTTTAAATTAAATTTCGTAAAATAAAAAAGCTTATAACGATAAATAAAATCACGTAAACGGCTCTTCCGTGATAAAGTAAATTCAAAGTTTTTCTAGCCCATATCTTAGATTTTTGCATTAATCTAAGCACATAATAAAGCACAATATAGGGAATAGAAATCACTAAAAGAGGATTATATCCATAGGCCACAGCCACCTCTCCATTAGCAATATGGTGTAAGGCTCGCTGAGCGCCACACCCTGGGCATTGCCACCCGGTCAAAGACAAGAAAGGACAACTAGGAAAAATAGCTGCCTTTAAAGGGTCAAAAAGATAAAATATGATTGCGATAAAGATTACACAGATTATCGCAATCATATAATATATTCTCTCCTTAGTAGCCATAGTAAGCGCCACCGATACCTGCAGCCACACCTATCAGCACCAAAATAAAGTAAAGAACTACAACTCCAAGACCAATAAAGAAACCTATTTTTGTCCATTTACCAGCTTCGTTTGACTTAATTTGAGCAAGCTCATAATCACCTCTATCAAAAAGTTCATCAACTTTAGCAGCGTTAATAATACCTACTATACCAAAGGGCAAACAACAGAAAAGAGTCACCAAGATACTTTCCACCAACCAAGTTTTTGGTCTAATTGGCGCGTTTTGTTGAAATTGTTGATTTTCCATAATTATAAATTTAGTTAGTTTTATACTCACAAATATACGAAAAATTTATGGTCATCAAAAAAAAATAAGGTTCAAAAAGCTAAAAACTAGCTCCTTGAACCTAATAAAAGTAGTAAAAAAAAGATTATTTACACAATTCGCTCAAAGCAGTAAACATTGCGTCAACACCTTCCATAATTTCATTTCTAAGTGCAGCGTAGTGTTTGCGCACTAGAGAAGCATTGTTTTTCTCAGCTGGGTTGTTAGCCGCAGTGATGAATTTGTTACGCAAATCAGCTGTTTTATTCATAATAGCGATGATTTCGTCTTTTTTCTCTGGGTGGAAATAGATTGTAAGGTAACAATCTGACATGATTTGAGATACTAGATAATCTATATCCTTTTTAATTCTTTTTACACTAGCCATAATACTTGTATTTGATTAATTTGATGCAAAGATAGTAATTTTAGGGGACTTATAAAACTGATTTGTATGAATTTATATGATATTTTGAGTTAATTTTTTATCGCCTTTATGGGAGCATAGCGTGCTATGTGACCATGAAAAGATGAAAAATTAGCCAAAATATCGTCTAAAGTCATATAAAACCAATCTTTTAGTTATCCTTATTTATCAATTTTATTTTATGGGGTCAGTTTTAATAAGGCCCCTCTATTCTAATTCTATATACGCTTCTGAGATAAAGTCTATCAAATCGCCACTATTTAATCCCTCTACACCCTGATATTCAGCGCCTTTCTCACCTGCTCTGCCGTGAAGATACACTCCTAAAACCGAGGCTCTCAAAGCATTATAACCCCTGGCCATAAGCCCTGTAATAAGTCCAGTTAACACATCGCCACTACCTGCCTTAGCCAAGGCTGGGGTAAGCGTAGAATTAAAGAACACCATGCCCGTGGGCGCAACTATCATGCTGTAAGCACCTTTCACCACCACGCAACTATCTAGTCTTGTGGCCAAGGCCTGCACTTTGTCTAACTTATCTTTCTCGCTCGTCCACTCGCCCACTAATCTTTTGAGCTCGCCTAGGTGAGGGGTTAATACACTGCCACTAGGGACTTGGGCCTGTAATTCCGTGTTTTGTGCTAGAATATTCAGCGCATCGGCATCTATAACCATAGGCACTTGGCTTTGTTTTAAAAGCTGCTCAAAGGCCGCAGTTGTAGTTTCATCAACCCCTAGGCCACATCCTACGCCTACCACATTATAATTTTCAAGATTCTCAGGCACAGAGCTAAAACACTCACCCTTATCATAGCTCAAAACTGCAGAAGGATAGTTAGCCTGAATTGCAAACCTCTGAGAATAAGGCAAATGCAAACTCACATAACCAGCTCCCGAGCGCAGTGCTGCCCCCAGAGATAATGAGGCTGCCCCCATCATCTTATCACTTCCACACACCAAAAGCGCATGACCATAATTGCCCTTGTGAGAGAATTTACGTCGCTTAGTTGTAAGCCCTGCTGCATCGCCAGAAGTAACATAAAAGTAAGGGCTCGCGATATCATCTGTCTCAAGTTCAAGGTCTAACACATCTAAACGGCCACAATTTTCGCCACACTCAGGCATTAACATATTAAGTTTAGGAGCATACAAACTAAGCGTATTATCTGCCTGTATCATAGCCCCCATTGCAGGCTCTAAATCCGAGGGCATACCCGAAGGAATATCTATGCTTATCACTCTGTTTTCAAGCGAATTTATAAGCTCTATCATGGATAGTATAGGTTCCGTGCACTCGCCCCTAAGACCCACTCCTAGCATTGCATCCACAATAACTGTTTGCTCCGAAATAGGTACTTTTTCTATATCGGTATATTTTTTTACGGCGCTTGGCAAACGCTTATAATTTGCGTGAGCATCTGCGCTAAGCACGTCTTTTTTAGGCTCATAGCACATCATAACCGAGCACTTAAAGCCTACATTTGAGAGCATACGAGCCATAGCCAGGCCATCGCCCCCATTACCCCCCTTACCTATAAAAAACAGCAAGTCAGAACTCTGCTCAACATTATTACACACCCACTGCGAGAGCAACTCAGCTGCCTGCTCCATAAGCGTGAGTGAATTTATGTCCTGAGCCTCTATGGTAGCTTTATCTGCGAGCTTAATATTGCTCGATGTTAAAATTTTCATATTCTTAGAAGTATTTTACAAGCTCACGAGCTATTAAACCTGCCCCCTTAGCCGTTGGGTGCACACCATAAGATAGTAGCTCCTTATCATCATTTTCAAAAATAGGATAAACATCCACAAATTGCAGATTATATTGCCCTGCTACCTTTTTAAGAATTGGAATAATATTCGTTGCAAGATAATCGTCCTCGCCTTTGAGATGATATTTTGGAGGAGACATTACTATAATTTTTGCATCGGGCAACACCTCTTTTATGTTTTCAATCAAAGCTATATAGTCCCTCTCAAAAAATTTAGCCGTAGAGCGATAACGATCCTTAGAATCATAAGAACCCAAACAAATGGTAATTACATCGGGGGCAAATTCCAACATTCTTGGGAATTCAGGCGAATGACAAATATGAGAATAATCCTCAGTCACAACCGTTGTTCCCAACTCACCAAAGGTCTTAATCAAATAATTTTCGCCAAGAAGTCTGCCAAGTTGCGAGGGGTAGGCATCCTCTTTGGCATTAGCTAAGCCATAACCCATAGTTACACTATCACCTATACAGGCTACCCTCATAGGTGCATCCTGGGCACAAATAAAGCCTAGGGCACAGACAACTAAAAACAATATTTTTTTCATCGCATTAAGTTTAAATAACATCCCAAAGGTATAAAAAAAAGAAGAGACGACAAGCATCTCTTCTTCTAAATATAGTTTTTAGGGCTAATAATTAAGCACCAAAGTTGTCATGCATAACGTTTTCGGCTGGAACGCCCAAATTATCAAGCATAGTAGCAATAGCCGAAGTCATCATAGGAGGACCACACAAGTAGTACTCGATATCCTCGGGAGCTTCATGGTTTTTAAGGTAATTATCAAAGATAACTTGGTGAATGAAACCAACGTAACCTGTCCAATTATCCTCGGCCTTAGGCTCAGAAAGCGCTATATTAAACTTGAAGTTAGGGAAGTCTTTCTCTATGCTCTCAAACTGATCTTCGTAGAAAATCTCACGCGAGCTACGAGCACCATACCAGAAAGTAACTGGCTTGTCAGTTTTCTCAGTTTGAAACAAGTGGAAGATATGCGAACGCATAGGAGCCATACCTGCACCACCACCGATAAACATTTTCTCGTTAGGCGTATCGCGCACAAAGAATTCACCGTAAGGGCCCGAGATAGTAACCTTATCGCCTGGTTTGCGCGAGAAGATATAAGACGAGCAGATACCTGGGTTAACTTGAGCAAACGCACCAGCGGCTCTATCCCAAGGTGGAGTAGCAATACGTATGTTAAGCATAATGATATTGCCCTCAGCAGGGTGATTAGCCATAGAGTAAGCACGGAAAGTGTCTTCTGGGTTCTCAGTCACAAGGCCCCAAAGTTTCATACTATCCCAATCCTCGTGGTATTCTTGTTCAATATCAAAGTCTGTAAATTTAATAGCCTCGTACTTAGGAATATCAATTTGGATATAACCTCCCGAACGGAATTTAAGGTGTTCGCCCTCTGGAAGTTTAACCACAAATTCTTTGATAAAAGTAGCAACGTTATGGTTAGAAACCACTTCACATTCCCATTTTTTCACTCCAAGCACTTCTTCTGGAACTGCAATTTTAAGGTTTTCTTTCACCTTAACCTGACAACCTAGTCTCCAGTGTGCTTTGGCTTGTTTGCGTGTAAAGAAGTTAACCTCGGTTGGTAGAATCTCGCCACCACCCTCTAGAACTTGGCATTTACACATTCCACAAGAACCACCACCACCACAAGCCGAGGGCAAGAAAATACCATTCTCACCTAGCGTGGTTAAAAGTGTAGACCCTGGCTCAACAGTAAGAGTTTTCTCACCGTTGATATCTATTGTAACCTCTCCCGAAGGAGTAAGTTTTGCTTTGGCATATAGTAGTAGTGCAACTAACACAAGCACAACAACCATAAACGCCACAATCGCTAATATAATTTCCATATCTCAAAAAAGTTTATAGTTGTATACCTAAAAATGTCATAAACGCTATACCCATAAGACCTGTGATGATAAAGGTAATACCTGCACCTTTAAGCGCATCAGGGATATGAGAATAAGCAATTTTCTCGCGAATAGCAGCCATACCAATAATAGCTAACCACCATCCAATACCACTACCAAAAGCAAAGGCTGTAGCCTCGCCTATTGACTCATAGGCTCTCTCTTGCATAAAAAGTGAACCCCCAAGGATAGCACAGTTTACAGCGATAAGAGGCAAGAAAATACCAAGTTGATTATAAAGTGCTGGTGCGAATTTCTCGACAACCATTTCTACCAACTGAACAAAAGAAGCAATAACTGCAATAAAGATAATAAAGCTTAGAAAGCTCAAATCTACATCAGCATAATCAGGTGATATCCACGCTAGTGCACCTGGAGATAACACAAACTCATTTAGCAAATAGTTTAGAGGCACAGTAACTGTCATCACAAAGATAACGGCTATACCTAGACCCATTGCTGTTTTAACACTTTTACTAACAGCGATGTAAGAACACATTCCAAAGAAGAATGCGAACACCATGTTATCAATAAAAATCGATCTTACGAATATACTTAAAATATTTTCCATTTTTCTATTTCTCTATAAGCGATTTGTTTCTACTACGGTGAATCCAAATAATAATACCAACGCAGATAAGTGCCATAGGAGGCAACAACATCAATGCATTGTTATCATAAAATCCACCATTTTTAATATACCAAGCCTCAGGGATAACTCTGCAACCCCAAACTGTACCTGCCCCAAGCAATTCACGGAAGAATCCTAGAGTAATCAAGATAATACCATAGCCTATACCACTACCAGCTCCGTCTATAAGTGCTGGGATAGGTTTGTTAGCCAAGGCAAAGGCCTCGATACGACCCATGATAATACAGTTGGTGATAATAAGTCCCACAAACACGGATAGTTGCTTGCTCACATCATAAACAAATGCTTTTAACACTTGGTCTACCAAGATAACTAGAGCAGCCACAATCACAAGTTGCACGATAATACGAATACGTGAAGGTATGCTATTACGAATAAGCGAGATAACAAAGCTCGCAAGAGCAGTTACCACAATCACAGACAACGACATAACAAACGCAGGTTTCATCTTAGCCGTTACTGCAAGTGCAGAACAGATACCCAAGATTTGAACCGTAACAGGGTTAGTTTGGTTGAATGGAGAAGTCAAGAGTTTGAAACCCTCAGACTTAAAAAAGGATGTTTTTTTCTTAGCACTCATTTCTTATTCCTCCTCAGTTTTAGTTTCACACTCAGTAGCAGCGTCACATTTTTCAGCTGTTTGAGCTTTGATATAAGCATCATAGCCACTCAAACAATCTACCAACATATCTTGCACACCACGCGAAGTAAGTGTACCTCCAGATACTGCATCAACAGCATTGATATTACCCAAAGATGCGCCCGAACCTTTAAGTACAGATATTGCTACCATTTGAGCGTCTTTATAAATTTCTTTATTAGCAAATTGGCCTCTAAAAGCATCGGTTGTAATCTCAGCTCCTAGACCTGGAGTTTCGCTAGCGTGATCAAAGACAACACCGTAGATAGTGTTCCAGTTTTTCTCCAAAGCAACATAGCCCCAGATAGCACCCCAAAGACCTTTACCCCACACTGGAAGTATATAACGAGTAACGCCCTTGCTCTCTGCCACAAACACTGGCAAAGTACGATCAGAGTCTGCCTTAGCATATTCTGCTTTAAGACCTATTAGCACGCTGAAGGCATCACCCTCAACTATTTCGCCTTTGTTATTAACCAAATATGCTTGTTTAATAACTTTAGTATATTCTTCGTTGATATATTTTGCTTTTACGGCAGCTGTGTCAGCACCCTGAGCCTCGCCTACTGAGCGCAAAATATCGGTCATCTTCTCGATTTTAACATTTTCTGCTTGCTTCTCTTTAAGAGAAATCGCAGCAAAAGACAAAATCAAAGCCACAACAATAACTAGTATTGCTGAGTAACCTATAATATATGTATTACTATTTTTATTCATCTTCTCCTAAGCTTTAGCGGCTTTTTTCAATCTCTTGTTACGGCGATTGATATTTCCTTGAACAACATAATGGTCAATAAGTGGAGTCATAGCATTCATAAACAAAATCGCAAGCATCATACCCTCAGGATAACCTGGGTTGACAACACGAATTAGTACGGCTACAACACCTATAATAAAACCAGTGATTACTTTACCTTTATTAGTTTGCGAGGCAGTAACAGGATCGGTAGCCATAAACACGGCACCAAAAGCAAAACCACCAATTAGTAGGTGATAATAAGCAGGAAGATCCATATAACCATTCGCGCCTATCAAATTAAAGATATAACCCATTACAAATCCTCCAGCAAACACACTACACATAATTCTCCATGATGCTATACCAGTGATAAGTAGCAGAGCAGCACCTAACATAATAGCTATAAAAGATGTCTCACCAATACAGCCAGGATAAGTTCCAATCAACCAATCCATAACACTAGCTCCCTGATAAGCAACATTATCGCTAAGCGCAGTAGCCATTTCAGATAGTGGAGTAGCGCCCGAGAAACCATCTACAACGCCCTCGCCCGAAGTAAGACCTGCAACCCAAACTTTATCGCCTGAGATATAAGGAGTATAAGCAAAGAACAAGAAAGCACGAGTTAAAAGCGCAGGATTAAAGATATTCATACCTGTTCCACCAAAAACTTCCTTACCGATAACCACAGCAAAGGCAGTAGCCACAGCCACCATCCAAAGAGGTATATCAACAGGAACAATCAAAGGAATAAGCATACCCGAAACCAGGAATCCTTCACTAACCTCATGTCCACGAGCCTGAGCAAAGCCAAATTCTATACCCAAACCAACAACATAAGATACTATAATAATAGGTAGTACCTTTAAAAATCCAAACCAGAAACAGTTCCAGATATCACCATACTCGCCACAAGCAACTACACCAAGTGAGCGAAAGTGTTGCAAACCAACATTATACATACCAAAAAGCAGAGCCGGCATAAGAGCCATAACAACTACTATCATCACACGCTTCATATCATTACAATCCCTGATACTTGCACCTTTTTTAGTCACCGTGTTAGGGACAAAAAGGAAGGTTTCAAAGGCATCGAATGATGATTCAAGCATGGAAAGTTTACCTCCTTTACTAAAAGTAGGCTTTAACTTATCAACAAATTTCCTTAATGCTTTCATTTTCCTTAGTTGAGTTCTTTAATCATAAGGTTAATACCCTCACGGATTATTTCTTGAATATCGTTTTTAGAAGGGTCAACAAACTCACAAAGAGCAAAGTCTTCTTCTACGACCTCATAAATTCCGAGATTTTCCATTTTATCTATATCACCTGCAAGTATAGCTTTAAGCAAGTACACAGGGTAAATATCCATAGGTAGATATTTCTCATACAGACCACTCACCACAAAAGGACGTGGACCACCGTTAAGGTTGGTGTCAAGTGTATATTGTTTTTTAGGTGTTAACCACGAGAAGTAAGCACGCGAAACTGAGAACTTCTTGAACCTTGGCAACATCCAACCAAACATTTCATATTTATCGCCCTCTTTGATAGCTGTGATTTGAGAGGTGTAGTAATTCACATAAGAACCTTGCTCGGCTTTAATACCTGTTAGGGCATTACCATAGATAAGTCTCACGCTATCACCCTCATTTTGAGCAACGATATCAATTTTCTTAACCACAGAGCTAAGTGGCGCACCCGAAACGAAAGAAACATATTTAGATTCCATAATCTCAGAGCCTGTAAGGGCTATGGTTTTAGTGAAGCTAACTTTACCTTCGTTAAATAATTTTCCTATCATAGCTACGTCTTGGATATTCACTGTCCAAGCAATTTCGCCTTTGTTGATAGGGTCTATGTGGTGGATTTGCACACCTACGTTACCTGCTGGGTGAGCGCCTTTAAAGAAGTATTGCTCAACACCCACAAGAGAGTTCAACACACCCGAAGTGCCGTATTTAAGGCCTAAATAAACTTTACCTTCGGTTAATTTGCTAAGTGCATCTATACCTTTTTGCAAGTCAGCCTTGCGCGAGGCAAGAGCGTAATTGTAATCAGGAGCCATAGGAGCTGAATCAAATCCCGAGATAAAGATAGCCTTAGGCATATCTGTCTGTGAAGCGATTATTCCATACGGACGCTGCATAATACTAGGCCACAAACCCGATTTAAGAATCAAAGCAGATACCTGTTCTTTACTTGCTGATGCAAGTTCAGGGATTTGAAAGCTCTCAAATTCTTGAGTTTCACTAGGAGTAATCTCGATGTTTAGAATTTTACGTTTTTCGCCACGATTAATAGCGAAAACCTCACCACTAACGGGAGATGTAAAAAGCAACTCTGGGTTGTTTTTATCAAAAAACAACGGAGTACCAGCCTTAACAGTGTCACCTACTTTGACTAGCAATTTAGGCACAACGCCCCCAAAATCCGAGGGAGTTAATGCATAACGTTCAGCCAAGGGAAGAGTTGTTAGCTTCTCTTGGGCTGCGCCAACTAGGTTAATGTCAAGACCTTTTTTTAATTTAATTACTTTCGACATTATATTTTATAATTTGAATTAAGTTTAGTGTGAAAGAAGTAACACTAATTACCGACGCAAATTTAACGTTTATTTTTTTACTTAAAGAAAGTTTTTCGCTTTTTTTATATAAATATAAATTTTTTTAGCATAAACAGCTAAATTTGTTAACTTTGTAAGCTCAATTTCAAATTATAGGGTGTGGAAATCATCAAAAAACATACAGTTGCATTTACCGGTTACAGGCTTTCAAAAATCAAGCAGGTAGACTCTTCTTTGCTCTCGTTAGAGAAATTACAGAGCGAAATCCTAACTCAAATCAAGGCTTTATACGCGCGTGGGTTTCACACTTTTTTATCGGGTATGTGCGACGGATTTGACCTTATGTGCGCCAGGGCTGTAATGGAATTAAAGGATATTTGCTCGGATATAAATTTAGTGGCCGTGATACCTTTTTCTGGCCACCAAAAAAGCTTTAGTGAGGAGGACAAGCAGCTTTACAAGCTGATTCTAGAGCACTCTAGCGAGGTTATTGTACTAGAGGAAAAGTATATGGGAGCTTATCAATATTTGCAGCGCAACGACTTTTTGATTAATAATTCTTCGCTTATTTTGTGTTATTATTCGGGCCTTAATGGAGGCACTCGCTACACTTATTCTCGTGGCAAAAAACTAGGTTTAGAGATAGTAAATCTCAGCCCTATAAAGCCTGAGGTTCAACTCTCTATTAGTTTCTAGAGCTACTTGCCACTAACATATTATTTTACGTCAGCGGCAATAATTCATAATTATTTTATCTTCCTAAGCTCCAAGACCACATCATTATCGCCCTCACCTCCCCCGTCTAACAAGGCCTTAGAGCAGCGCGAAAAAATAATACTCCACTTAAGTGAATAGCCCCTAATCTCACGCGCCAAGGCCTTAATCTCAGCCTTATGCTCAGCTCTTAAGACCTCGTCACCACGATAATTTATCGTGACATAACGCGAAACCAAATCAACAGCCTTGTCCTTTAACTCAAGAGGCATATCCCCCGGGAAAATAGATTCAATAAATGTTGCAACCCCCTCACGAGTAACCTCCCCAGAGAGTTCATACAAGCTCTTATCGCCCAAATCATAGTCGATATTATCCAATAAGACTGTATTTATCTTCATCTTATTCCCCTTCAAGCTCACCATTCTATAAGGCGTAGGGAAACTCACAATAGAACCCGTTTGAACATCATAAAGTTTGCCCAGTCGAGAGATATCCTGAGCATGAGAGTGACCCGTAAAAATAACTTCCAAGCCCCATTTCTCAAATTTTCTCGCTATCTTTTTATAGTCATCTATAAGGTAACCTGGCATCATAGCATTTTGATATTTCCAGTGAGCTATCAGCCCGTGGTGCATCATTGCTATAACTCGTTTGTTCTGTTTTTTTGCTTGTTTTAGGTGTTTTTCAGCAAAGGCCACAGTCTGGGGTTTTAGCGCTCCGTCAACTCTTGCAAGTCCCTTACCCTCAAACTCATTTAAGTAATATAGGTTAGCATCCAGAGCCAACAAAACCAAAGAATCCGACAAATTAACAACATAACTAAGCGACGAAGAGTCTCTATCAAAGGCCTCACCATAGCCGTAATCCTTATAAAATTCTGCAAAATCACTCGCCTGCATGGTCTCGGTGCGCTCTTTTTTATCGCCCTTATACACCACTGCGTCAGGGTTATTTATATCGTGATTGCCTGGGATTACAAGCACTTTGACGCCTGCATCTTTAAGTTTTTCCAAACAATTTTCTTTAAGGTATTTATGCGACAACATTTCCCCGTCCTTGGTTAAATCTCCTGGCATAAGCACTATTTTGGGGTTTTGTTTAAGCACTTCATCCGTAGCTTTTTTTAAAAGTGCTGGCGATTGCATCAATAATTTTCTATCATGTAGTAAGTATTCATCAAAGGCTGCTCCCTCGGCCTCTAATAACTCTGGCGCCATGATGTGAACGTCAGAGAGTATCATCATTTTTAACTCACTTGCCGAGGATTTCACGGTGAATATTACAGCGAGCAAAATGCTCAAAAAAATCTTTTTTCTCATAATATTATCTAGTCTCAATTTCTATACCCATTTTATGCAAATCGTCTATACCAGCAAACTCGGTTGAGCACTCGCCCAAAACGCCGTTTATGGCATCTACGCCTGTGTAAATTTTAATAAAATCTATGCTTTCAAGCTCAGGGTTAGCCCACGAGATATCTATGGCCGACTCTGTGCTAGTGTTGCTAACATTATCAGCATAACCCCACTCAAAACTACTCAAAACAATGGTCGTGCCACTCATACTCGAATTATTTGGCAGCTCTGTGCCCTCAAAGCTCAAATCACTAGTTATCCACGCTGGGAAATTACTACTATCAGAAGTATAGGTAACTTGCTTAGTAGTAGAGTTTTGATGTTCTGAACCCACAACCTCATACCAAGTATCATCGGCAAGTCCATTACCATTTTCATCACGGCTCACCATAATAACCCCAGGCTCAGCACCACCCGTATAGCTCGCATTGCCCAAGACCCTGAAATCTCTGAGCCCAGCCTTATTTTCGATAGGCGAGTCAAATCCAACTATCACATAACCACCCCAGCCACCAAGGGTTACTAAACCACTGTTTTGTATAGATGTTAAGGCCTTGTCACACATATCCTGCGCGCTATCACCACTCACGTAAGTAGGATACACGCCCACAAACTGCCCTGGGGCAGGCACATATTCCAACACTTTGCTCACATACACAACATCTTCCTCTGGCTCATCATCATCACCTCCCCCCGAAGTATTAGGCCCAACATCCTCTAAGGACACCGTAGTAAAAGCTATCGCAGATGGAATATCGCCCGTAGTGGCACTCCACCTCAAGACCCCTTGGGGCGAATAACAATATATGGTCCCGGGGGTAACATAATTACCTGCATCGGTTATAAAAATCTCCTCGGTTTCGGGATTTACGGCTAAGGCATAAGGCGTAGTCATACTCTCAAAGCTATTATCTATTATAAAAGGTGAGTCCTCAACAGTTTTACTATTAGTATTAATCGTTAAATTTCCGTCCTCATTTATAATATATAGCATATTGTTGCAATAACTCATGCGTGTGTTTTTCACATCAAAACTCTCCTCTAGCGTGTCGCTAGTTGTGTTTATCAGGTGAGTTCGTGATGCAATATTAGAGTAATTTCCCCATGTGCTAACCCACAGTTTATTATTATCATCCACTTTTAGAGAGTAGACATTTTCGCCAACTTCTATGCGTTTGGTTTCGGTGAAAGTCATTAAATCTATCACCGATACTGTATTATCATACACCCCGTCTGCATAAGAATTTGCCACATAAAGTTTACCCCCTACAACCTCTATTTGCTCGGGATTAAGCCCTACTGCGCAGGTATCAACTATCTTTAGAGAGTTTAAATCTAGCTTATAAACCACATCTTGATAAGACGAAATATAACCATAATCGCCCTCAAAGGCTATGTAGCGAGGCGAGCCAACACTCACAGCCCCCAACTCATAGGCCGTACTAAGCTCCATAACCTCAACTAAATTGGAATTATTAATCACAGCATATAACCTATCTGAGTAGACTTTAAGGTCGTTGCCCACATCGCCCAACTCCAAAACCACATTAGGATTGCGCTCAGCGAAAATATTGCGAGTATAGGTGCTAGTTGAGTAATCAAAATAATCTAGTGTGGCTTTATTGCTACCCATATTGCCCTCGTTGAGCACAAAAAAACCTTTAACATCACCTATATTATAATACACATAGCCTGTAAATGTAGAGGTCGAGGAAATAACAACCTCGTCAGTTCTGCACGAAAGGAAAAATGCACAAAAAATTATAACTAATATGCGTATCATAAATCAATGGTAAATTTAAATTTAAAATTTATCCCAGGCATAGGATAATTCTGCACCACCTCATAACTTTGGTTAAAAATATTATTTACGTCAAAACTCAAAGTTAGGTTCTTGTAATTCTTAGTCAGCGACAAGTCACTGGTATACCACGGCTGCACATAATTTTCAGCTATATTAGCCTGAGATTCATATCTCTCGCCCGTGTACATCCAACTATAATTTAGGCTCCATCCTCGATAAAAAAACGTTAAAATCGCTGAGCCACTATGCCACGGTGCATAAGGAATCTGCCCCCCATAATATGGGCTTGTGTTATCGGTTAAATCCTTGGCACTCTGGTAAGTATAACTAAATTTAGCCTTAGCCGTAAGCTCACCAAACTTGTGCATAGCCTCAAGCGAAAAATCAACTCCAAAAATTTCTACATATCCTAAATTAAGCATGGTCCAACGAAACTGATTTGAGGTCGGCATAGCAACTATCTTATCCTGCACTTGGTTGAAATAAGTGTCAACTTGCACATTTAAAAACGAGCGAAATCCATAGTTAAACCCAAAATTATATTGATTAGTGTATTCAGGACTAAGCTCAGGATCGCCCACGCTCACATAATACATATCATTAAAAGTCGGCATACGAAAAACCCTCTTATAAAAAGCCCTAAGCGAGAAATCTTCGCTCTTAAAAGGCTTGTAATTAACAATAAAAGTAGGTGTAAATTCGCTGTGAGCATCACTCTGAACGTCTGTTTTAGTGTGGTCTGAAACATAGCTCGATAGCACACTTGCTTGAGCTGAAACTCCCCCATAGCGCGCGCTAACAGACAGCGCATTAAGTGCCGTATAACGCTCAGGAAAAGCAAAATTAGAGGCATCAGAAGACAAGGTATTATATTGAAAATCAGTACTATAACCAATACTTATGAATTTATTAATAGTAAACAGATTGGCTAGTGAAAAATAGCCCTCGCTCTGGCGATAAAAATTATCATAGTAAGACACAGACTCAGGGTCGGTCACATAGCGAAGATAGTCGTAACTTAACTTAGCTGAGAGCTTAAAATCATAGTACCTACTAACACTACGGCGCAAAAATGCCTGAGCAAAAAAGTTAGTATCCCACTGCCTGTCCTCGTTCATAAATTCATCCGTAACCGAGCGTACCACAGCCCCGGGGTAGCCACGCTCTGAGTCATAAAAATACAGCTTGGCCTGCCACTGCCCGTTATAAATATCGCCAAAGAGTGTTGCCTCGCCCCTAAAATAGCTAACATCACCATTTTCTCTTACGCCCGTGGTGTCATAGCCGTCAGTTTTGGAGTAGGTAAACTCATATTCGCCCGAGGAGTAAAAGTACTCTGTGCTTAGCGAAAGCGAAAGGTTATCTGAGATTTTCTGCTCGTATAAAACAGATGGATTTATAGTTGTAAAAGATGCTAGACTCTGCGTTAATTTAAGGTTAAAATTTTTACCCTTCTCAAAAAGAGGAACTCGCGAAGAAAGATAAATAGACGAGGCTGAAGAGAAGTCCTTGGCAGACTGAAAAATCGCGCTTTTTTGGCCACTATACAGTGATATAGCCTCCATATTATCTAGCGAAAATCGGCCTAAATCAACCACACCATTTTGAGCATTAGTGATTTGTACACCGTCGTAAAACACCCCCACGTGAGACGAGCCAAGACTGCGCACATCCACAGTTTTAAGCCCTCCTGTGCCCCCATAATCCTTGATTTGAGTGCCCGAAAAATACCTGATAGCATCGGCAACGGAGTGTGAGCTAAGTCTCTCTAACTCATCGCCACTAAGATTTTGCGAGGGAGTGATTTCGCTCTGCGAAGATTTGCCCACAACCTCAATATCGTCGATTTCAATTATCATATCAGAGTATTGCTCGCCAAAGCACACCACTGCCAAGAGAAGCCAAAAAGATAATATGATAAATTTTAGACGCATTTTACAAAAAAATTAGCCTCAAAGGTAAGGATTTTTGCAATAATACACCAATTAAAAGCTGTTTTTAATATCTTTTGAAATTTTTCGTAATAAAAATGTAAAAAAATATTTCAAAGTCACGAGATTTCGTTATCTTTGCAGTGGAAAATTTTGAGTTCAAATCTAAAGGTGTGATGTAAAGGGTTTATGCATATTCTAAGTAAGCAACCTAATATATTCTTAATCAAGAATTTAACAAGCTGGAAATATGAAAAATATTACAGCTATGAAAAACTATTTTCCAATTTTTTTGATTCACACAGCAATTTATTTAATTTTATAACATATTTTCGCCAATGGAGCCTCTAAAACACGAATGTGGGGTAGCTATGATACGCCTATTAAAACCCCTTGAATATTATCACGAGAAATATGGTTCGTGGATGTATGGTTTAAACAAGCTATACCTTCTCATGGAAAAACAACACAACCGTGGCCAAGAAGGCGCAGGTTTGTCGTGCGTTAAACTTTCGGCTAACGCTGGCGAGGAATATATGTTCCGTGAAAGAGCTATGGGCTCGGGAGCTATCACAGAAATTTTTGCCAACGTACACGAGCAGTTCAAAGGCTACTCTAAAGAAGAGCTAAACAACCCAACCTTTGCCAAAGAACAAATCCCTTTTGCAGGCGAAAGCTACATGGGTCACTTGCGTTATAGCACAACAGGCAAATCGGGCATCTCTTATGTTCACCCTTTCCTTAGAAGAAACAACTGGAGAGCCAAAAACCTTTGTCTATGTGGTAATTTTAACATGACTAACGTAGATGAAATTTTTGCAGAAATAGCTGCCAAAGGTCAACACCCCAGAAAATACACCGACACCTACATCATGCTAGAGCAAATCGGTCACCGTCTAGACCGTGAGGTGGAAAGACTATTCTCTATGGCCGAGGACAACAATCTAGAAGGCAAAGAAATTACAGAATATATAGAACAAAACATAAACCTATCTAACGTTCTGCGCTCATCGGGCAAAAACTGGGACGGAGGATTTGTGATTTGCGGACAAACAGGTTCGGGCGAATCATTCACTCTTAGAGATGCATGGGGCATACGTCCAGCATTTTGGTATAAAGACGATGAAATCATAGTTGTAGCATCAGAGCGCCCAGTTATCCAAACAGCACTTAACGTTAGTGCAGATTCAGTAAACGAACTTAAACCAGGCGAGGGCTTATTTGTAAACAAAAAGGGCGAGGCCAGAACAGAGCAAATCCTTGAGCCTAAAAAATACCAAGCCTGCTCCTTTGAGCGTATCTACTTCTCGAGAGGTAGCGACAAGGATATCTACACTGAGCGCAAGAAACTAGGTCGTCTGCTTGTTCCTCGCATACTTCAGAGCGTGGATCACGACTTTAAAAACACAGTTTTCTCATTTATTCCTAATACTGCCGAAGTTGCATTTTACGGTATGTTGCACGGACTTAATGATGAATTTAACAAACTAAAAATTCAGCGCATAGCAGCCCTAGGTCACACAGCCACCGACGAAGAGCTAGAAACCATACTTAACTATAAGGTTCGTAGCGAGAAAGTAGCTATCAAAGATATTAAGTTGCGTACTTTCATCACCGAGGGTAACAAACGTAATGATTTGGCAGCTCACGTGTATGACATAACCTACGGAAGCTTAAAAGCAGGTGATGATAATCTTGTGATTATAGATGATAGCATAGTGCGTGGTACTACGCTTAAACAAAGTATCATAGGTATCCTAGACAGACTTTCGCCTAAGAAAATCGTGATTGTGAGTTCTTCGCCTCAGATTCGCTACCCTGACTATTATGGTATAGACATGGCTAGAATGAACGAATTTGTGGCCTTTAAAGCAGCTATTGAATTACTAAAAGACAACAAACTTACAGACATAATCGAAGATACTTACCAAAAATGTAAGGCTCAACAAGCCTTGCCAAAAGAAGAAATGGTAAACTTCGTAACTCAAATTTATGAGCCTTTCACTCAGGAGCAAATCTCAGTTAAGATAGCAGAGATATTAACTCCCAAAGAAACTAAGGCCAAGGTTGAGATAGTGTTCCAAACCATAGATGATTTGCACACTGCCTGCCCTAATCACCCTGGAGACTGGTATTTCAGTGGTAACTACCCTACTCCCGGAGGCGTTAGATTGGTGAATCAGGCCTACATCAACTACATAGAGCAAGAATACAAAAAATAAAAAATATATAGATATGAAAAATGTAACTTTAATCCTTAGCAACGGCGAGCGCTTTTCGGGCAAGTCTTTCGGCTTTGACAAATCAGTCTCAGGCGAGGTTGTGTTTAACACGGCTATGACAGGTTATCCAGAGAGCTTAACCGACCCTTCGTATGCTGGCCAGCTTATGGTTTTAACCTATCCTTTGGTTGGTAACTACGGAGTTCCTCCATTTAGCATAGAGGATAATGCTCTACCAACATTTATGGAGAGCGAGAAAATTCACGCTAGCGCAATCATTGTGAGCGATTACTCAGAGTGCTACTGCTCATGGAATGGCAAAGAAAGCCTAGCAGAGTGGCTTGAGCGCGAACAAATCACAGGTATCACAGGCATAGACACACGTGAACTAACTAAAGTACTTCGCGAGAGTGGAGTTATGATGGGTCACATAGAAGTTGAGGGCGAGAGTGCTCCCGAGGACTTTGTCTATGGCGACATTAACTTTGTTGACGAGGTATCTTGCAAAGAGGTTATCACTTACAAACCTACGGCAAATGATAATGGCAAAAAAGTAGTTTTGGTTGACTGTGGTGTTAAAACTAACATTATTCGTTGTTTACTAAAACGTGGCGTTGAAGTAATTAGAGTTCCTTGGAATTATGATTTCAATAGCTTAGAATTTGATGCACTATTTATAAGTAATGGGCCAGGTGATCCGAACAACTGCGAGCAAACGGTTAAAAACATACAAACAGCTATGAAAAACCCTGAGCTTCCTATCTTTGGAATCTGCATGGGTAACCAACTTTTGTCTAAAGCAGGAGGTGCTGAGGTTAACAAACTAAAATATGGCCACCGTTCTCACAATCAGCCAGTGCGCCAGGTGGGTACAAATCGTTGTTTTATCACTTCTCAAAACCACGGTTACGCAGTAGACAACGACACTTTGGGCGCAGATTGGGAGCCTCTATTCATTAACATGAATGACGGTTCAAACGAGGGTATCAAACACAAAACTTCACCTTGGTTCTCAGCTCAGTTTCACCCAGAGGCTGCTAGTGGACCAACTGACACAGAGTTTTTGTTCGATGAATTTATATCTTTAATCAAGTAATTAATAGCCATGAAAAACGAAATAAAAAAAGTACTACTATTAGGCTCTGGAGCTCTTAAAATTGGTGAGGCAGGCGAATTTGACTACTCAGGTTCTCAGGCTTTGAAAGCTCTTAAAGAAGAAGGTATAGAAACAATACTTATCAACCCAAATATCGCTACGGTGCAAACCAGCGAGGGTGTTGCCGATCAAATTTACTTCCTACCTGTAACTGCTTACTTTGTTGAGAAAGTTATCGCTAAGGAACGTCCTGACGGCATCATGCTAGCATTTGGAGGTCAAACAGCACTTAACTGTGGTGTTGAACTTTATCGCGCAGGCATACTTGAAAAATACGATTTGAAAGTATTGGGTACACCAGTTCAAGCTATTATCGACACCGAAGATAGAGAATTGTTTGTAAACAAACTTGATGAAATAGATGTTAAAACCATTAAAAGCGAGGCAGTAGAAAATAAAATTGATGCGCGCCGTGCAGCCAAAGAATTAGGCTATCCAGTTATCGTGCGTGCAGCTTACGCTCTTGGAGGTTTGGGTTCAGGTTTTTGTGATAACGAGCAGGAGCTTGATGTTTTGGTTGAAAAAGCATTCTCGTTCTCGCCTCAGGTTTTGGTTGAAAAATCATTACGTGGTTGGAAAGAGGTTGAGTATGAGGTTGTTCGCGATAGATTCGACAACTGTATCACTGTTTGTAATATGGAAAACTTCGACCCACTAGGAATACACACTGGTGAGAGTATCGTGGTTGCGCCCTCTCAAACACTAACAAACTCAGAATATCACAAATTGCGTGAACTTGCAATTAGAATCATACGCCACATAGGCATCGTGGGTGAGTGTAATGTTCAATATGCGTTTGATCCTCAGAGCGAGGACTATCGTGTTATTGAGGTTAATGCACGTTTGAGCCGTTCGTCTGCTTTGGCATCTAAAGCTACGGGTTATCCTTTGGCTTTTGTAGCTGCTAAGTTGGGTCTTGGTTACGGACTTTTCGATTTGAAAAACTCTGTTACTAAAGAAACTTCGGCTTTCTTTGAGCCAGCACTTGACTATGTAGTGTGTAAAATACCACGTTGGGATTTGAGTAAATTCCAAGGTGTAGACCGTGAGCTAGGTTCATCTATGAAATCTGTGGGTGAGGTTATGGCCATAGGACGTACTTTTGAGGAGGCTATCCAAAAAGGTTTACGTATGATAGGCCAAGGTATGCACGGTTTTGTTGAGAACAAAGAATTGGTTATCGAGGATGTTGACAAAGCACTTCGCGAACCAACAGATAATAGGATTTTTGTAATCTCTAAAGCATTTAGAGCTGGTTACACGGTGGATCAAATCCACAATTTAACTAAGATAGATAAATGGTTCTTAGAGAAATTGATGAATATCATCAACACAGCCAACGCTCTTGAGGCTAATCCAACGGGAGAGGGCGAGATTAATATAGATGCAGAACTTTTACTGCGTGCAAAACAACTAGGTTTCTCGGATTTCCAAATCGCCAGAGCCGTAGGTAACGCAGAGATAGGAATGCACCAATCTATATTAAAGGTAAGAGATTACCGTAAAAAATTAGGTATATTGCCAGTTGTTAAACAAATTGACACCATGGCAGGTGAGTTCCCAGCTCAAACTAACTACCTATATTTAACTTACTGTGGTTCGGCTAACGATATCAAATACACGGGCGACCACCGTTCTATCGTAGTACTTGGTTCTGGAGCTTATCGTATTGGTTCATCAGTTGAGTTTGACTGGTGTGGCGTTCAGGCGCTTAACACTATTCGCAAGGAGGGCCTTCGCTCGGTTATGATTAACTACAACCCTGAGACTGTGTCTACTGACTATGATATGTGTGATAGACTTTACTTCGATGAGCTTACTTTTGAGAGAGTAATGGATATTTTGGAGTTAGAAAATCCTCAAGGTGTGATAGTATCTACAGGTGGCCAAATTCCAAACAACCTAGCACTTAGACTAGATGCTGAAAATGTGCCTATCTTGGGTACAACAGCTAAGAGCATAGACAACGCTGAGGACAGAGAGAAATTCTCGGCAATGCTTGACAGAATAGGCGTAGACCAACCACGTTGGAGAGAGTTAACATCGCTAAATGATATTAACGAATTTATCGACGAGGTAGGTTTCCCAGTGTTGGTACGTCCTTCTTATGTGCTTTCGGGTGCAGCTATGAACGTATGTTCTAACCAAGAGGAGTTGGAGCGTTTCTTAGAGCTTGCAGCTAATATCTCTAAACAACACCCTGTTGTTGTGAGCCAATTCTTGGAAAATGCTAAGGAAGTTGAGATGGATGCTGTGGCTAAAGACGGTGAAATTATCGCTTATGCAATTTCAGAACATATAGAATTTGCAGGGGTTCACTCAGGTGACGCTACGATTCAGTTCCCTCCACAAAAACTTTATATCGAAACTTTCAGACGTATTAAACGCATTAGTAAACAAATCGCTAAGGAGCTTAATATCTCTGGACCTTTCAATATCCAATACCTAGCTCGTGAGAATGATATTAAAGTTATCGAGTGTAACTTGCGTGCTTCACGTTCATTCCCATTTGTTAGTAAAGTGCTTAAAATCAACTTTATAGAGCTTGCGACTAAGATAATGTTAGGCCAAGAAGTTGAGAAACCATCTAAAACTTTGTTTGACTTAGATTACGTGGGTATCAAGGCATCTCAGTTCTCGTTTAGCCGTCTACAAAAAGCCGACCCAGTGTTGGGTGTTGATATGGCATCGACTGGTGAGGTTGGATGTATAGGTGATGATACTTCTTCGGCTGTGTTGCAAAGTATGCTGTCTGTGGGTTACCGTATTCCTCAGAAAAATATTATGCTTTCGACAGGTACGCCTAAACAAAAAGCTGATATGATGAGTGCAGCTAAGATGTTGGTAGCTAACGGATTCAACCTATTTGCTACGGGAGGCACTTACAACGCACTACAAGAAAATGGCATAGCATCAACTAAAGTTTACTGGCCAAGCGAAGAGGGCACTCCTAGAGCACTAGATATGTTACACGAGAAACAAATCGACATGGTTGTTAACATACCTAAAAACCTAACGGCAGGCGAGTTAGACAATGGATATAAGATACGTCGTGCAGCTATTGATCTAAATATTCCACTATTAACAAATGCTCGTTTGGCTAGTGCATTTATCAACGCTTTCTGTACTATGAGCGTGGATGATATCGCAATTAAGAGCTGGAGCGAATATAAATAATTAGGATTATGAGTGATTTTTGTCCAAAGTGTAAAGGCGAGAACAATTATTTTGACGGCTCGCTAAATGTATGCCCAGATTGCGGCCATGAGTGGAACGATAACGATGTTGTGGAGACTACCCCTGGCGTTGCTAAGGACAGCAATGGAGCAGAATTATTTGACGCAGACGCAGTTACGGTAATCAAGGATTTGAAGGTCAAGGGCTCTTCTATGGTCATTAAGCGAGGCACGAAGGTTAAGTCTATCAGATTAACTGACGACCCGGAGTATGTAGACTGCAAGATTGAAGGCAGTAGTATAGTATTAAAAACTATGTTTTTAAAGAAATAGGAAAAGGAAAAGCGCTCAGAGATGAGCGCTTTTTCTTGCTCGATGCTAGTCGCGCCTGCCCGGCGCAAGGGCGTTAAATGTTAACGGGGCACGACACTCCCAAAAAACAAAATGCTTTAGCATTTTGGCTGGAGCGCCACAAATCGCAAGATTTGTAATCTAAATTATAATTCATAATTTTCACCCCCACCTTACTTCCTCTGGTGACGTCCCTTATTATTGTTCTGTTTGTTATTTTGCTTGTTTTGTCCCCTGTTTTGGGTGTGATTTTGTTTTTTGGGACGGTTTGTTTGGAACTGTTTATAATCACTTTTTAGCCCCGAGATAGCAACTTCATCTAAAGAAATATCGTGATTAGACATGCGTTTGATATCTTTTATAATCGCCTCGTTATTAGGGTGTTCCTGATTATATTCAAAGCTTTTTGTACGCATATAACGCGCAATATTATTAAGCGTATCCGATATTTGAGCATCGTTTGCCTCGGTGCGCTCACTCTCCAAGGACTGAATAATTTTTTGAATATTTTTACCATACTGACGCTTTAAAATACGCTTAGTGGGGTAAGATAATTTCTGGGGCATAGGGCTCAGTGATTCGTGGGTAGGAATAGGATAAGGTGAATCCACATCTAACTGAAAATCAGCCATTAGAAACAGGTGGTCCCACAATTTATGTGTAAACTCAGCGCTATCGCGCAAGACAGTATTAAGGTTACCCATCACGGCTATCACACTTTTGGCCTGTTTATTGCGCTCATCTCTGTCCTCTATTGTTTTAAGATAATCCACCATTTCGTGAATATGTCTACCATATTCTGGAAGTACTAAAAGTTTGCGCTGATAATTATAATTTTTCATAAAATATTGTTAAAAATCATAGAAATGCTTAAAAAAGCTATAAGATTTGGTAAAAATGCAAGATTAAGAAAACTCCTAAAAAGCCTCACTTAAGGATAATAAAGATAATGGCTCATAGCCACATTTTGTTAACTTTGATACAAAAGTAATTTTTTTTAATTAAAACACAAAACAAATAATTTATTTTTATGACACAAGTTTTAGTCGCAGACCCTCAAAAGAGTATTTGTAACGCTCTAAAAGAAAGACTCGAAGAGCAAGGATGCAAGGTTAATATCGCTAATCAAAAGCAAGACACGCTAGATTTTCTCGCGCGCCTTCACCCCGATTTAGTACTATGCGAACGCTCGCTCTTTAGCGAATGTTACACCAACGCTAAAGGTGCATTCTCGCCCTCAAAACTCCCAACGATAATACTCTCAGACGAGGACAGTGTAAACTCCGTTGTTAGCATGATGCAATGTGGCGCAATAGGTTACTTAACCAAGCCCATAGACATGAACAAACTAAACTCACTATTAAAGAAAATCAGCGCAAGCGAGAACAAACCTAACTCCCACAATGCAAAGAGTGAGCCAAAAGACAATCTAATAGAAATCACGGGCACATCCTCAAAAATTATTCACATCAAAAACCTCATAGACAAAGTTGCCCCTTCAAACGCTCGCGTATTAATCCTAGGAGCTAACGGCACAGGCAAGGAATTAGTAGCTCACTGGCTGCATCAAAAAAGCTCACGTCTAGGCTCACCATTTATAGAAGTAAACTGCGCTGCCATACCCTCAGAGCTGATAGAAAGTGAATTATTTGGTCACGAGAAGGGTGCTTTCACCTCAGCTATTAAGCAACGCAAGGGCAAGTTTGAGCAGGCCGACGGCGGCACTTTATTTCTTGACGAGATAGGTGATATGAGTCTTTCGGCTCAGGCCAAAGTGCTGCGCGCTCTGCAACAAAAACGCATATCAAGAGTCGGTAGCGACAAAGACCTAGAAGTTAACGTAAGAGTAATAGCCGCGACCAACAAAGACCTAAAGCAGGAGATAATCAATGGCAATTTTCGCGAGGATTTATATCACCGTCTGAGTGTCATCGTGATTAATGTGCCCCTGCTTGACGAGCACAAGGAAGATATCCCCATGTTAGTGGAGTGTTTTATGAATGAGATTTGCAAAGAATATGAGATTTGCCCCAAGAAAATAAGCCCCGAGGCCATGCAAAAACTCACAAAGATGCACTTTTCGGGCAATATCCGTGAACTTAGAAACGTAATCGAACGCCTAATAATTCTCAGCGAGGAGACTATCACCCCCACAGATGTGGAGTTATATGCAAATAATGTGAGTTTTAGATAAGGAGAATTATAAAAATCATAAGTAAACAATAAATTTTCCTTATCTAAAACTCAGGTTAGTAATCGCCAATAAAGACACTACCGAAATAACTATCCAAAGACTAACACCTAAGACTATGGGTCTAAAGCCCGTAGTCTTTAATGCCGCGAGTGAAATACTAGAACCTATCAAAAACAAAGTCACCACAAGCATGCTTTTAGAAAGAGAGTAAATATGAGCCGACAATGAGCCAAGATTCACAAAACTATTTAAACACATAGCCCCCACAAACATAAAAATAAACCAGGGAATAGAAATCTTCTTGGTCTTAGAGCGAAACAAAAATACAGACATTATAGAAATAGGTATTATCCACAGCGCCCTTGTTAATTTCACACATGTAGCCACCATGAGAGCCTCATCTCCATAAGTTGCAGCTGCACCGACAACTGAGCTTGTGTCATGAATAGCTATTGCGCTCCAGAGTCCAAATTCATATTGCGAAAGATTAAAAAAATGACCCAGCATAGGGAAAATCACAAGAGCAATAGAATTCAGCAGAAAAACAACCCCCAGTGATATAGAAATCTCCTCACTCTTAGCATTGATAGCAGGAGCTACGGCAGCAATAGCACTACCTCCACAGATAGCCGTACCTGAGGAAACTAAATAAGCCATGCGTTTATTTATACCAAGCACCCTGCCCAAGAAATACCCAAGCACAAGCACCAAAGAAATAGAAAAAATCGTCAATACAAATCCTTCCTTTCCCGAAGAAAGTGCCTCATAGACATTCATGCCAAAACCAAGACCAACGACCGATGCTTTCAGTAGCCAAGATGTTGTCTTAGAGGTAAAGCGTGGCATAGGATTGCCAAAAACCAAGGTAAACAAAAACCCCAGAGCCAAGGCCACGGGCGCAACCACAAAAGGCAAAGCACACATAAGTGCCAAAATAACGAATGAGAATTTAAGCGCATTAGCGCGAGTAAAATAAGTTTGCATCGCAGAGTAAATAATTTTTTATTAATTACTCTGCAAAAGTAATGATTATTTTTTAGTATTAAAAGGAGTAAATTCCACGGTCTCGTCTCGCCACGAGGGTTTGCGTTTAGCGTATATAATAAAAGGTATAATCACAAATACCACAGCACCCACGGCTAAGACCAAATACCACACCATATTACTACCCACAGCTATCTGCGAGGGAGGAATAAAACTAAGCACAAAGGCTAAAAGCGAACCACTAAAGCCAAGTCCTGCAACTAACCACAACAATAAGTTCCCTTTGCCTATTCTAAAGGGTCTATCCACTTTTGGCATCTTATATCGCAAGACTATCACCGATGCAAACATCAAAAGATAAACTATAAGATACAATAGTACAGTTAGTTGTGAGAGTATCTGATAAAACGACTGCACCGAGGGCATAACCACAAACAGCAGACTCAAAAGCGTTACAACACCCCCTTGAATAAGCAAAATATTGCGCTGAACCCCCATTTTATTGGTGCGCTGAAAAAACTTAGGCAAATAACCAGCCTTACCCACAACAAAAATACCTTTGGAAGGTCCTGCAACCCAAGTTAACACCCCTGCCAGCACTCCAAAAACAAGGGCCAAGGCCAAAATAGGCGATGCCCACGAGATATGTAGATATTTAAAGAAACTATCAAAACCTATCAGAAGACTTTGCGTTAGGTTTATATCCTTAGAGGGGATAATAACCCCAAGAGAGAAAGTACCCAAAATAAAAATTAGAACAACTATCAGCGAGCCCAAGAATATAGCTTTAGGGTAATTGCGCTTAGGATTATCAACATCCATAACATGCACGCCCATCATCTCCATACCTGCAAAAAACAGGAAAATACTCGATGCTAAAACCAGATTATCTAGCTTAGTTAAGTCAGGGAAAAAACTTTGGCTCATATCCATTTGATTCACGCCACCAGTAGCTAAATAAGTAATACCCAACACTATAAGCAAGGCCGAAGGAATAATGGTCCCTACGATACCACCTATTTTTGCAATTTTTCCAACCCAGCCAAGCCCTTTGAGCGAGATGAAAGTCGCCAGCCAATAAATCACAAGCACTGTTATAAGAGTAAAAATCTTATTACTAGCCAAGGGCGCACTCGTAGCATCGCCCACCAGCGAGAACGCTATGGCCACCGAGGCAAAGGTGAGCACCGTAGGATACCAAATAGTATTTTGTATCCACTGCAACCATATAGCCAAAAAGCCACCTCTAGCGCCAAAAGCCTCGCCAACCCAGCGAAACACCCCACCCTCAGAGGACGAAAACATAGACGCCAACTCAGCTGCCACCAAAGCCGTAGGAATCAAGAACACTAGTGTAGCAAACAAATAATAGAAAGCCGAAGTAAGACCATAAGTAGCCTCAGCAGGCAAACCCCTGAGCGAGACCACGGCCGTGATATTCATTATCGCCAGGGTCAACACACTGAGCTTAGAGATAGAAGTTTTCTTGTTATTCATAATATCTTTTTTGTTTTAAGAATAATTTAAAACAGGTTTTCATACAAATAATGTGCAAAAAAAATCTTACATTTGTAGGTAAAGAAAAAAAGCCTAAGAAAATGAATAAACTTTTGCTCACAACCTTAGCTCTTGGAGCAGCAGTTAGCTCAACAAGCGCAAAGAAAACTACTCAACCCAATATAATATATATCCTAGCCGACGATTTAGGCTACGGTGATTTGAGCTGCATGGGTCAAGATAAATTCTCAACGCCCAACATAGATGCCCTAGCAAAACAAGGTATGTTGTTTACTCAACACTATGCCGGATGCACTGTGAGTGCACCCTCGCGCAGCACTCTTGTAACTGGCCAACACACAGGTTTCACCCACATTCGTGGCAATAAAAACGCAGGCAAAGGCGAAGGACAAGTAGCAATACCTAAGGATAGATACACCATATTTAATCTATTCAAAGACAATGGTTACACGATAGGAACTTTTGGCAAGTGGGGTTTGGGCGCTCCTAATTCTGAGGGCTCGCCTAAGAATATGGGGGTTGATACTTTTTTTGGGTATAATTGTCAGGCTTTAGCTCATGATTACTACCCACCATATTTGTGGGAAAACGACAAAAAGTTTATTCTAAAGGGCAACGAAAATAACCAAGAGACGCAATATGCAGCATATTTGATACACGATAGAGCAAAAGAATTTATCAAAGAGAACAAAGATAAACCTTTTTTCATGTATTACGCCACAACTCTACCCCATGCCGAACTTCGTTTACCAGATGAGGAAATCAAGCCTTTTGAAAATAAATTCTTGCCTGAGAAAACATTTAAAGGACCTACAAAAGCAAGAAGTGGCTCTTACGCATCGCAAAACAGAGGCCATGCAGCCTTTGCAGCCATGGTAACTTTGCTTGATAGGCAAGTTGGCGAGATAGTGGCTACTCTAGATGAGCTTGGCATTGCCGACAACACCTTGATTATCTTTACATCTGATAACGGTCCTCACGAGGAAGGTGGCGCAGACCCTAAATATTTTAACAGCAACGGCCCTCTAAAAGGCATCAAGCGTGACATGTATGAGGGTGGCATAAGAGTGCCCATGATAGCTAAGTGGCCTGGCAAGATTAAAGCATCTTCGCGCACAACTCACATATCTGCTTTTTGGGATTTTCTACCAACAGCGTCCGAGATTTTAAACACAAAAGTTACAGCCGAAATCAACGGTATTTCTTACCTACCAACCCTAATGGGCAAGCCTAAAAAACAAGTACAGCACGAATATTTGTACTGGGAGTTTCATGAAAGAGACGGTCGTCAGGCTTTGCGTATGGGAAAATGGAAGGCTGTAATCTATGATTTAGCAAAAGGTGGCGAGCTAGAACTTTATGATTTGAGCACAGACATAGGCGAAGAAAATAACCTTGCTGACTCGCACCCCGAACTTGTAAAACAAATAAAAGAAAAATTAAAAACAGCTAGGTGTCCAAATTATGTGTTCCCTAAGCTAAATAACTTACTTTAGAATGAAAACAGCAGACTGGTATTCGGTAGTAAAAACAAAAGTGCTACTTGTAGGCGAAAACTCAACTCTTCAATGGAAAGACGAGGTGATAGAGCACGCAATGTTCCTGGATTATTACTTCGATCACGCGCCCTATGATTTGGGCGAACGTAGCCGTTGGAGCGAGGCTAAGACAATATTTGAGTCCCTGAGCGACATGAGCTGCGGCAAATGTAGGGCAGAGACTGTGCACGGCACCATACTATCAAACAATTCACTCACTCGCCCACCAAAGGGTAAACATATACTCATCCCCGAGAGTGATGCTAAGGAAGGAGTCGCTCACATAAAAAGCCTAATAAAGAAATTCCCCGAGATAGAATATATCTTTGTAATGGGCATGCAAACTAACTATTACCTACAAAAATATGGTTTGGTTGACTATGGCGAAGATTTCTTAAAGGGAGCTGAGCCACGCAGAACGGGCATAAACGCCTTTGAGCCTTATTATCAACCTGTTAATGCCAAACCTTTCAGAGATATCTGTTTTAAACGTTACAAACTCTTATCTAACGAAAACATAGAAATTATACCCATACTACCTGTGAAAGGCTACCCTTTGCAAGGCAGTGATTTAAACAATTATGGCGAAAATTACAATGCTCTAAAACAAAGTTTCAACAAATAAACAATGAAAGTAAGCAAGCTACATAAACGAAATAAACACCAAGGAAGTTACCCCATGAGGGAACTCGCCGAGTGCTTGCCCTCGCTTAAGAAATATATCGCTGAGAACGAGTATGGCACGCTGAGCATAAATTTCTTTGATGCCCAGGCTGTTAAGTGCTTAAATCAAGCCTTGCTGAAATATTATTATGGTATAGAATATTGGTCACTGCCCAAAAACGCACTTACCCCAGCTATACCAGGCAGGGCTGAGTATATTCACCACCTAGCCGAGTTCTTGGGTGCAAATAATAAGAATAAACGTTGCCTAGAGATAGGCGTAGGAGCAAGTTGCATCTACCCGATAATAGGCACAAAGGAATATTCTTGGAGTTTTGTAGCGAGCGATATAGAGCTAAAATCTCTGCAAAATTCTCAAAAAATCATAGACAACAACCCCTCATTAAAGGGGAAAATTAAGCTAAGGCACCAAGCCTCAGACAATATCTTCAAGGGCATAATCACCCCCGAAGATTACTTTGATATAAGCATCTGCAACCCTCCGTTTCACGACTCAGCCAAAAGTGCCGACAAAGCAGCCAGGCGCAAGTTAAACAATCTAAAGGGCACAACATCATCAAAATTAGAGCTAAACTTCAAGGGCACGGCTCAAGAATTATGGTGCGAGGGTGGCGAGAAGGCTTTTATTATCAAGATGATAGACGAGAGCACAGAATTTAAAGATAAAGTACAGTGGTTCACCACTTTAGTATCTAAGGGCGAGAACCTAAAAACGCTAAAAAAAAGACTAAAACAAACAAACGTTGCAAAAATCAAAGTGCTAGAGATGAGCCTAGGCAACAAAATCAGCCGTATCTTAGCATGGAGCTTTACAAAATAATACGATTATGAAACTGCAAAAATCACTTCTTTCAATTTTAGGCCTAGCAACTCTGAGCGCTCAGGCCAAGAACGAAAAACCTAATATACTTTTTGTCTTTGTAGACGATTTGGGTTACGCAGATGTTGGGTTTAATGGTTCAACATTCTATGAAACGCCAAATATTGACGCTATGGCCAAGGAGTCTCTGGTGTTTAAGTATTCATATATGTACCCCACGAGCTCGCCCTCGCGCACAGCTCTTATCACAGGGCAACAATCATTTAGGACAGGAGTGTATAATGTGCCAGTACTGGAGAAAGGTAATAATCAATCAAGCATATTCTCGCGCTGGAGCATAGGCAAGCAGTTTCCTTTTTACAGCGAGCAACTAGCCAAGGTAGGTTACAAAAATGTGCACCTAGGCAAGTGGCACTTGGTAGGCCCCTATCCCGAGCGTGAGGAAAAGGCCAACTTTAAATTTAACAAAAAACTAACTCAGCCCAAACCAGGCGATCACAGCTGGGTTAGCACGCATAAAAGCAAACATATAGCCGAGACTTATTATCCCGAGGGGCGTGGCTTTGTGAAAAACGTTGGGGGAACTTATCGTGGTGACCCTGCGCTGGCCGAGGGAGGTTACGACTGCGTGGGTGGAGGATATAAAGCGCCCTTCCCTAACCCTTATATCGAGGCTAAAGACTCTGACGAATGGCTAACTGATAGACTAACTGACGAGGCTATAGAATTTATGGATGCCAACAAGAAAGAGCCTTTCTTTATTAATTTGCATTACTACACCGTTCATCGTCCTGTGATAGCTCGCAGCGAGGAGTTAAAGCAAAAATACATGCAAAAGAAAGGTGACCCAGTTCTGGGCCAAGGCATGGAACAGGGCAAGGACAGAGAAGATGTCGCAGCCTATGCCACTATGATAGAAAACCTGGATTATAACTTTGCAAGGTTAGTTAAATATTTGAAAGACAATAAATTATACGACAACACTGTGATTGTTTTCTCGTCGGATAATGGTTATAATGTAGGCTCAAATAAGCTTTTGCGTGGTCGAAAGCAACAGGTCTATGAGGGAGGGGTTAGAGTTCCCACGTTTATTCACCACCCTAAGATGATTAAGCCTAGAGTTAGCGAGACAGCGATTTCAGTGTTAGATTATTTCCCAACCTTTATTGAACTTGCCGGCATTAAGGATTATCAAGGCACGCTGGACGGCAATTCACTTGTTCCTATGTTTAAGAAGGAGGATAAGGCTTTGGCAACGCGCCCAATATTTTGGCAGTTGAGTAGCATGGGTCGCCATGGCACTTGCACGGCTATGAGGTTTGGGGATTATAAGGTTATTGAATTCTTGGCTACGGGCAAGTTGGAGGTTTATGATTTGAGCAAGGATGCTGCCGAGAAGGTAAATTTGGCATTAAGTGACGAGGCCTTGGCAGTGAGGATGAGGGATATGTTGAGTAGTTGGAGGCAGGAGAACGATGTTCCGTTGCCTTTGAACTCTGTGGTGAAATAATAGGCACTCATTAGCTCACCGGGGAGCACCCGGCCCTCGGAGAGAGTTAAACGCTAGTGGCAACTGCCCTCCACTGTTAAAAAACAAAATGCGTGCATTTTGTAGGAGGGCATCAGAATGAAGTTCTGACGGTAACCATGTAAAAAATCCAAGCACAAGTGAGATGCTGAATCGAGGTTCAGCATGACGTGCTGTTGCTATACAAGTACGTCAGCGGCATTCATAATTCATAATTCATAACTAAAAAAGGCAGCCCTTTGGGGCTGCCTTTCACAATATAATAAAGTGACTTATTACAATTTAGGACCTGCAACAACAAGATCTTTACCTGCTTGCTCACCTTCAAACTTAGCGAAGTTTTTGATGAAACGAGCTGCCAAATCTTCTGCTTTAGTGTTCCACTCAGCTACATCAGCATAAGTGTCACGTGGGTCAAGGATTTCAGCTGCAACACCTGGAAGAGCTGTTGGAACAGTGAAATCGAAGATAGGAAGTTGTTTAGTCTCTGCAGAGTCGATAGATCCGTCCAAGATAGCGTCGATAATACCACGTGTATCTTTGATAGAAATACGTTTACCAGTACCATTCCAACCTGTGTTAACTAGGTAAGCTGTAGCACCTGATGCTTGCATTTTTTTCACTAGTTCTTCACCGTATTTAGTTGGGTGAAGAGAAAGGAACGCTGCACCAAAACAAGCTGAGAAAGTAGGAGTTGGCTCAGTGATACCACGCTCTGTACCAGCTAGTTTAGCAGTGAAACCTGAAAGGAAGTAATATTGAGTTTGCTCAGGAGTCAAAACAGAAACTGGAGGAAGTACTCCAAATGCGTCTGCTGAAAGGAAGATAACTTTCTTAGCAGCTGGACCTTTAGAGTAAGGTTTAACGATGTTTTCGATGTGATCGATAGGGTAAGAAACACGAGTGTTTTCTGTAGAGCTACCGTCGTTGAAGTCGATAGTACCGTCAGCTGCAACGATAACGTTCTCAAGAAGAGCATCACGTTTGATAGCGTTGTAGATATCTGGCTCAGCCTCTTTGCTAAGGTTGATAACTTTAGCGTAGCAACCACCTTCGTAGTTAAATACACCTTCGTCATCCCATCCGTGCTCGTCATCACCAATTAGAAGACGTTTTGGATCAGTAGAAAGAGTTGTTTTACCTGTACCTGAAAGACCAAAGAATACTGCTGTATTTTCGCCGTTAAGGTCTGTGTTAGCAGAACAGTGCATAGAAGCCATTCCGTTCAATGGAAGAAGATAGTTCATGTAAGAGAACATACCTTTTTTCATCTCACCACCATACCATGTGTTAAGAATAACTTGCATTTTTTCTTTAAGGTTGAAAACTACTGCTGTTTCAGAGTTAAGACCTAGTTCTTTATAGTTAGAAACTACTGTTTTAGAAGCATTTACGATAACGAAATCTGGCTCGAAATCTTCCAAGTCAGCCTCAGTTGGACGGATAAACATGTTTTTCACAAAGTGAGCTTGCCATGCAACTTCCATAATAAAACGAAGTTTAAGACGAGAATCTTTGTTAGTACCACAGAAAGCGTCGATTACGAAAAGTCTTTTACCTGAAAGACAATCTACTGCTAGAGATTTGATTTCTTTCCAAGCATCTTCTGTAACTGGTTTGTTATCATTTTTGTATGCGTCTGAAGTCCACCATACTGTATCACGGCTAACATCATCCATGACAAAGAATTTATCTTTAGGAGAACGGCCAGTGTAAACACCTGTCATTACGTTAACTGCGCCAAGCTCAGTTTCTTGTCCTCTCTCAAATCCTTCTAGTTCAGGTTTAGTCTCTTCTACGAAAAGTTGCTCATAAGATGGGTTGTGTACGATTTCTGTAACACCATTGATTCCATACTTACTTAAATCTAATTTTGCCATTTTGTAATATTTTAATTGTTAAACATTTAATCTCTCTAAATCTGGTACAAAGATACAAAAAAATTTTAATTGTTAAACAAATAACAATAAAAATTGTACATTTATTGTGTTTTTTTCATAATATTGTAATAAATTATTGTTTTTTTATGCCAGGAATCTATATTCACATACCTTTTTGCCAAAATAAATGCAGTTACTGCGATTTTTTTTCCGTTGCATCTACTACACATTTAAGGCCAATTTTGCAGACCATGAAAAAAGAAATGCAAAGTCAGCATAATTTTTTTAACAGCAAACAAATCAGCACTATATATATAGGTGGGGGTACGCCATCTCTACTCAACCCTAGGCAAATTGAGCAGCTGTTTAGTGAGCTTTCACAGCACTGGGATTTAACAAACTTAACTGAAGTGACCCTAGAGGCCAACCCCGAGGACATTACCCTGGAATATCTAAGAGAAATCAAGCAAAATACACCGATTTCTCGCCTAAGTATGGGCATACAATCCTTTGATGATGATATTTTAAAGTTTTTTTCGCGCAGGCACACAGCTCAAAAAGCCGAAAAAGCATATTACGATGCACGCGAGGCAGGTTTTGATAATATTTCTCTGGATTTAATCTATGGAGTGCCCAACATGAGCACTCAGCAGTGGGAGTACTCGCTTGAGAAAATAATGAGCCTCTCGCCCGAGCACATCTCGGCCTATCACCTATCAATAGAGCCTGGCACAAAGCTGGGTGTAAAACTCAAAAAAGGCGAAATAAAGCCTGTGGATGAGACAGTTAGCCAAGAAAACTACAATCTACTATGCTCAGTAATGCGCCAAAACGATTATAATCACTATGAGATTTCAAACTTTGCAAAGAGTGGCAAGCAGGCCATGCACAACAGCGCGTATTGGTCGGGCGAGCCTTATCTAGGCATAGGCCCGGGTGCACACAGCTACAACAACAGCACTAGGCATTGGTGTGAGCAAAATGTAAAAGATTATATCTCAAAAACAGAATACGAAAGCGAAAAATTGAGCGAAGATGACAAATACAACGAATTTATCATGCTATCACTCAGGCAAAAAGATGGTGTGAATCTTGCATTATTAGAAAAATTTTTAGGAAACGAGAAAAAAAATCAATTTTTATTGTCTGTAAAAAAACTCGTAGAATGTGGCCTAGTTACACACCAGGGGCAGTTTTACTACATAAAAGAAAAAAACTGGTTGATTTCTGACAATATTATGGCAAATTTATTTTGCTAACTATTTGATTTCTAAATAAAAAAACTTATATTTGTTTTTCAACACAAAATTAATTTTTAAATTTAAACATACAATGAGTACAGAGAACAAAGCATTAATTTCCCCAAATTTGCTTTTTGAAGTAAGTTGGGAAGTTTGTAATAAAGTGGGTGGGATACACACAGTAGTAGCAACAAAAGCTCTTTCTATTAACAAAATGTTAGGCGACAACTATATATTAATAGGTCCAGACATTCATCACGAAGCTGAAAATCAAGAATTTGAAGAAGACAAAACCTTATTCCCGGTGTGGGCAAAAATGGTTTACAGTCTTGGATTAAGAATAAAAATAGGCCGTTGGAAAATCAAAGGTAGCCCTATCGTAGTATTAGTGGACTTTAGTTCGCTATTTGCTAAAAAGGACGAAATACTTAGCTTTATGTGGGAACAATATAAAGTAGACTCTATCTCAGGCCAGTGGGATTATATCGAGCCCGTACTATTTGGCTATGCAGCAGGTAAAATCATAGAAAGCTACTTGGAGAACTTCTCTCACGCTAGCGATAATGTGGTTGCTCACTTCCACGAGTGGATGACCTCAAGTGGTGGCCTTTACCTTAAAGCCAAAGTTCCTTATGTAGCTAACGTATTTACTACTCACGCTACTGTAATGGGTCGCTCGCTTGCAGGCAATAACGTACCTTTATATGGTAGCATGAAAACTATCAGCGCAGATGATTACGCCAGAGACTTTAATGTTGTAGCTAAACACTCTCTGGAGAAAACAGCAGCTAAATCAGCCGATTGTTTTGCTACGGTGAGTGATATTACATCTGATGAGTGTACCTATTTATTACAGCAACCAGTCTCTCAGGTTACACCTAATGGTTTTGAGGATGACTTTGTGCCTAAAGGCGCAGAACTAGAGTCTAAACGCAAGGCATCCAGAGCTTTAATGCTTAGAGTAGCTGAGGCTTGTTTGGGCGTTAGCTATAAGAAAGAACCTCTAATTGTAGGTAGTTCAGGTCGTTATGAGTTCACAAACAAAGGTCTTGACGTGTTTATCGACTCGCTAAACAAACTTGCTCAAAACGACAAACTTAAAAAAGAGATCCTGGCTTACATCACAGTGCCAGCTGGTAATAATGGCCCACGCCATGATTTGAAAGCTCACTTAGAGAATCCAAATAATCCTATAGACCCAAATCTATTTAAAACTACAACTCACTACCTATCGGCTCAAGATTGGGACCCTATTTACAGACGTATGCAGGGCACTAAGCTAATGGATGCTGATAGCAAAGTGAAAGTTATATTTGTGCCAACTTACCTTGACGGTAACGACGGTATTTTCAACATGCCTTACTATGACTTATTATTAGGTATGGACGTGACTGTTTATGCATCTTACTATGAACCATGGGGTTACACTCCACTTGAAAGCGTTGCATTTAGTGTACCTACTATCACAACTACGCTTGCAGGCTTTGGCCTATGGGTAGATGCTCACAAGGCAGAGCACAAAGGAGTTGACGTGATTAAACGCACAGATGACAACAACCAAGAAGTAGTAGATAGCATAGCAGCAGCACTTGAGCGTTATGTTAAAATGAGCGCAAAAGACTTCGCAGCAGCAAGAGTTTCAGCACAAGAAATCTCGCAAATTGCACGTTGGGATAATTTAGTAGATTATTATATGAAAGCTTACGATACAGCCCTAAACACAGCCCAAGAAAGATGCAGTGGCATGCACTATGAAGGTGGTGGAGATAGAACAGAACAAATTAATTTCCTTCGTCAACAACTATCTAACAGCACTCCTACATGGAAGCGTATGATGGTTGAAAAACCACTTCCAGAGCGCCTTTTGCCTCTAGCTAAACTTTCGCGCAACCTATGGTGGTCGTGGACTCTAGCAGCACAAGAGGTGTTTGAGTACATAGACCTTGATTTATACAACGCTTGCGATAGAAACCCTATCGAGATGTTGGATAAAATCTCGCCTAGAAGAATGAAAGAATTGCAAGAAGATAAATATTTCTTGTCTAAAATGGACGCTGTATATAAAACTTTCGAGGATTATATGGCCGAAAAACACGATGCTAAATCTCCTAAAATCGCATATTTCTGCATGGAATATGGTATGATTAACTCTCTGAAAATATATTCGGGAGGTCTAGGTATCCTAGCTGGTGACTACGTTAAAGAGGCTAGTGACAAAAACGTTCCTATGGTAGCAATAGGTCTACTTTATAGATATGGTTACTTCACTCAACGTCTTTCTTCACAGGGAGCACAAGAGGCAGGTTACGAGGCTCAAAACTTCGACAAGCTACCTATCTCACCAGTTCGTGACGAGAATGGCGAGTGGATAAGCGTTAATATTGGTATGCCAGGACGCACTGTTGTAGCTAAACTTTGGAGATGTGATGTTGGTCGTACAGAACTTTATCTGCTAGACACAGACCACGATCTAAACCTTGAAGAGGACAGATCTATCACTCACCACTTATATGGTGGCGATTGGGAAAATCGTATCAAACAAGAGATAATACTAGGTGTGGGAGGTGTTAGAGCACTTAACGCACTAGGCATAGAGCAAGATGTATATCACTGCAACGAGGGTCACGCAGCGTTTATGGGACTTGAGAGAATCAACAATTTGGTGAACACAGACAAACTTTCATTTAGCGAAGCGTTGGAGGTAGTTCGCTCGTCATCATTGTTTACAACTCACACTCCAGTGCCTGCAGGTCACGATGCTTTCCCAGAGAGCATGATGCGTCAATATATGTCTCACTATCCAGATAGATTGGCTATTACTTGGGATCAATTCATCAACCTAGGTAAAACTAATCCTTACAATCACGACGAGAAATTCTCTATGAGTGTGCTAGCTGCCAACCTTTCACAAGAGGTTAATGGTGTGAGCTGGCTTCACGGCGAGGTGAGCAAAGATATTATGGGCGATATGTGGCCAGGCTACTTCAAAGATGAACTTCATATTGGCTACGTGACTAACGGTGTTCACTTCCCAACATGGACAGCACCTATTATGCGCAATCTTTACGCTAAATACTTCCCAGAAGGATTTAACGACAAAACATACAACATTAACGCATGGGCTAAGGCTAAAAACATAGACGATAATGAATTGTGGGACGCACGTATGACACTAAAACAAAAATTAGTGAACGAAATCAAAAAACGTGTTGCAGACCCAACTCAAATCGTGTTTGATGCTCCTCGCCAAATGGTTAAACTTAGCGAATCATTCAAGCCAGATGTTTTGACGATAGGTTTTGCACGCCGTTTTGCGACTTACAAACGTGCTCACCTGCTGTTCACTAACCTAGAGCGTTTGTCTCGCATCGTTAATAACCCTGAGCGTCCAGTTCAATTTGTGTTTGCTGGTAAAGCTCACCCTAACGATAAACCAGGTCAAGACCTTATCAAACGCATAGTTGAGATTTCAGCAATGCCAGAATTTGTGGGTAAAATCATCTTCCTACAAAACTACGACATACAACTAGCTCGCCGTATGGTTCAAGGGGTTGATATTTGGATGAATACTCCAACTCGTCCTTTAGAGGCTTCGGGTACTAGTGGTGAAAAAGCTGTTATGAACGGTGTAATGCACTTTAGCGTACTTGACGGATGGTGGGTTGAAGGTTACAAACCAGGTGCTGGTTGGATGCTTCCACTAGAGCGTACTTTTGAGAACCAAGACTTCCAAAACCAAATGGATGCTGAGATGATTTACCGTATTATCGAAAGCGAAATCGCTCCTAGATACTACGATAGAAACTCATCTAACATACCTACAAAATGGCTTGAAACCATTAAACTTTGTATCTCAGATGTTGCATCTAACTTCACAACTAACCGTATGTTAGTGGATTACGAAGAAAGATTCTACAATAAACTTTACAAACGCAATCAAGCTGTTATATCTTCTGACTTTAGACAAGCACGCGAGGTGGCAGCATGGAAACGTAAAGTCAGCAATGCTTGGGATAATGTTAAGATTTGTTCAGTTGAGCAATTTGATGTGGCCAAATCAGCAATTATCGTTGGTGATAGCTATCACATTGAAGTTGCGCTTGAAATCGCAAATCTACGTAGCGAAGATATAGGAGTAGAGCTTCTTATCGCCGACCAAATTGATGGTGGCAACGTTAGAATCGTGGCTAACCGTGAACTAGAATTTGTAGGCATGAAAAATGACAAAGCTATCTTCTCTATAAACTCTGAGCCAGATACTACGGGAACTTACGACATAGCAATTAGGGTATTCCCTAAAAACGATAAACTTCCTCATCGTATGGACTTTGCTCTAGTTAAATGGGCATAAAAGTTTGAATTTTTATAAAAAAAGTGCAAAATCTTAATTGATTTTGCACTTTTTTTATAAAAATTTGTAATATAACAAATCAAGCTATTAATATTATGAAAAAACTAGTTTACATTTTAGTATTATTACTAAGTATCAGTGCAGTGCAAGCAACTAATGCTGATTTTTTTGCTAAGACGTCTAATCTACGCGCTCTGTTTGTTAATAATCCTAACAACAAGACCGTAGAAATCACCCCTAATCTAGATGTAAATAAACCCGTAAAAGTGAGCCTCGACTTGAAAAAAGGTCATGCTTACGCTATCTACACTTTCGGCGAATACAACAGACGAAACCCGTCAATATATATAATTAATGACACACCTATAAAACATAACGAGTACACCTCATCAGGTTCTGTGTATTTTCAAAGAGTATCTAAAAGAATCAACATACTCTACAAAAAGGAAACACTAAAAAATGCAATTCAAATCCTCCCAGGCTCTAGCATGCTTTTAACAGCTAAGGAGGACAAAACAATAGAACTATCTCTACTTTACGAATCAAAGGCCAAAGCTCCAGGCAAAATCACCATAGTAGAAGTGACTAACCCAGGTGAGCTAACAGCCTTAGAGAAAGAAGACGAAACGCTAAGCGACACATACGCAGCTTATAGCGAGAGAAACTTTTCATTATCTATGGCCTACCCTAGCTTTGAGCAGGAGCAAAAAATGGTGGACTACATGATAGATTTAACCTCTAGCAAAAACGCCTTAACACAAGAAAAAAATAAAATCTCAAGCTTAAAAACAACACAAGAACAATCAAAAGCTTACAGCGAATTATTCTACAAAGCTAGAAAAATTTCCACCCTGCAATCTAGGCTAAAATTCCTAAAACAAGATGCGATAGATTTAGCCATGGAGGAGATGAAAAAGGATAAAAATTTCCCCCTGGAACTAAACACTGAGCGTTACAAACAGCTCTCGGCATTAATCGCCCAAGGATTCGACGAGCTAAATTCAGCTAGTGATGAGGCTATCGCAAGGGCAGAACAAGCTCTGGAGCTTCAACAATTAATTTTGCTTGACAACCCTGCGCTAAATTTTGAGCAAATTATCTTCGGGAAATATAGACTAAAAAACAAGGTAAAAGATTCTCATACCATGTATCTGGCTGCGCCCCATAATAACTGGTCGGTGCAAACTTCAGCCCTAAAAATAGGCTACACAGCCGAGATAGGAGCGATTAACATAAAAAAAGAAAACGACTACCAGACTATCTACAAGCCTGAGAAATCATACCCTGTGCCCGATATTAAGATGCACTTTGATGCAGAAAAATTCTTGTTTACCATGCCCGACAACAAAAGTCACTTGCAAGTACATGAGTATGATTTAAAAAAATAAAAAACTCACCCAGGTAACCAAGGGCTCGGATGATAATCTAGATTATTTTGACGCAGCTTACCTGCCTAATGGCAACATAATAGTTAACTCAAACGTGGGTGGCAATGGCGTGCCTTGCGTTCACGGCAGAGACCAAGTGGGTAATTTATGTGTCTATGACCGTGAGACTCATAATATGCGCCGTTTAGGCTTTGACCAAGACTGCTCGTGGGGTCCTACGATGATGAATAACGGCAAGGTGATGTACACACGTTGGGAATATACAGACCTAAATCACGTATATTCTCGTATAGTTATGAGCATGAATCCCGACGGAACAGAACAAAAAGCGCTCTTTGGAAGTGGTATGATGTTCCCCAACGCAACTTATGATATTCAAGCAATACCTAACCACCCTAGTGAGTTTGTAGGCATAATCACAGGCCACCACAAAAACACTCGCTCGGGCAGATTATTTTTGTTCGACCCAGCCATCTCGCGCACTTCAACAGATGCTATGATACACGAATTTCCTTATCGTGAAAGAGAGTTAGTGCCTTTTATCAAAGACCAACTAGTTGATAACGTATGGCCACAATTCCTTAAACCTCAGGCAGTTGACAACAAAACATTTATTACCATAGCTAAGTTAAGACCAGAAGGACTTTGGGGTTTATATTTAGTTGATATTTACGACAACTTAGTACTACTAGCCGAATATGAAGGTGAGGGAGTAACCAACCCTGCACTTGTTAGAAAACAATATCGCCCAAATATCATCCCCGACAAAACAGACCTCAGCAAAAAAACTGCAACAGTATTTATTCAAGATATCTACCAAGGTGTAGGTTTAGAGGGTGTGCCCAAAGGTACAATCAAACAGCTAAGAATACACACCTACGAATTTGCTTATCGTGCGTCACCTTCTCACGTAGAATCTCAGGGTATACACTCAGGCTGGGATATGAAAACTTGCCTTGGAATCGTAGACCTTAATGAGGACGGTTCTGCACTGTTTACCATACCTGCAAATACTCCTATCTCTATCCAGCCCCTGGACGAAAAGGGCAGAGCAGTGCAATGGATGCGCAGTTGGTTAACAGGTATGCCTGGCGAGGTGGTATCATGCGTGGGCTGTCACGAGGACTTAAACCAAATCCCCGTGCCTAAAAGCAGTATGGCATCTAAAATGGAGCCTTTAGCTCTTACTCCTCCCAAGGGTGGCGTAGCTCCCATGAGTTTTGATAATCATGTGCAACCCATGCTAGATAGAAAATGTATAGGCTGTCACAATAGCAAACATAAGATAGATTTCACAGGTGGCAGGAAAGACAAACAAGGATTTTCGGAAAGCTATCTGAATCTTCACCCTCATGTATATAGACAAGGCAACGAGGCTGGTATGCGTGTGCTAACTCCTTATGAATATTATGCAAACAATAGCTCGCTGATTCAGATGTTAGAAAGTGGCCACTACGGCGTTGAGTTAGATAAAGATGATTGGTATGCGCTAACTAATTGGATAGATTATAATGTTCCAGACAAGGGTTACTTCCAGATTGTAGACAGTCAATTATTCCCAAATCAATATGAACATAGAATCTATCTAGCTAAGAAATATGGCAATGGAATATATAGTCCGTGGAAAGAGCAAACCGAAGACTTCAAGACTTATCTAGCGTCTCTACCTAAGAGCGAACCTGAGATACCAAGCTACACAGCTCCTAAGTTTAAACAACTCAGTGTCAAGGGTTTCCCTTTCACAGCTAAAAAGGGCGAAGAGAAGATAATCACAGTAAATGGCGTGGACTTTAAGTTCATAAAAATCCCTGCTGGTAAGTTCATAATGGGCGAAAACAGAGCTAATAGCAACGCCTCACCAACTCGCAAGGCCGAGGTTAAACGAGAATTTTGGATGAGCGAATCTGAGCTTACAAATGCCCAGGTGAGAGCAATTATCCCCGAGCACGACTCAAGATATTTTGACAGACAAGGCATGACACGTCCAGACGAGGGCTACCCTGCCAACGAGGACAACCAGGTTGCTGTGCGCATAAGCTACATTAAGGCTCAGGAATTAGTAAGCAAAATGAGTGAAATAACCAAACAAAACATCAACCTACCAAGCGAGGTTCAGTGGGAATGGGCAGCTAGAGCAGGCTCGGATAAAGACTATTGGTTTAGCACAACAGATAGCTATGGCGACTTCTCACCCTACGAGAATTTAGCCGACAAGCAAATGACAAAACTAGCACTAAAAAACATAGTAACCCAATGGAAACCAGGCACAATAGAGTACAAACATAATGCCTATCACCCTAAGGATGAGAGCGTAGACGATAATACTATGCTCACCTCAAACCCTAAGGATTACACTTACAAAGCTAACGGTTTTGGACTTTACAACATGCTAGGAAATGTGTCGGAATGGACACGCAGTGACAATGAGGGAAATGTCAACGAAAAAATAGTTAAAGGTGGCGCATGGAACACTCACCCCAAAGATGCTAGAGTTGCCCCTCGCAGGTATTATTATCCTTATCAAGCGCCCCATAATGTGGGAGTTAGGCTAATAATCGAGCCGTAAAATATCTAATATCATATATATAGGTGCAAAAAAACGTTATTTACTTGTTAGATAACGTTTTTTGATGTATATTTGCAGGCTAAAAACAAAGAAATAAATTTTTTGATAAAAATATGAACGTAGTTAGAGAAAACATTGACGGGCAAACAGCCCTTTTGAAAGTTAGCGTAGCTGAAGCAGATTACAATCCAGCAGTTGAAAAAGCGTTGAAAGAATACAAACGCAAAGCAAATATCCCAGGATTCCGTCCAGGTATGGTTCCTATGGGTGTTGTCAACAAAATGTACCGTAAAGGTGCTATTGCTGAAGAGGCTTACCGTATCGCATCTAAAGCATGTAGCGATTACATCGATGCTGAGAAAATCGAATTTGTTGGTGATCTATTGCCAAGCGAACAGCAACAAGCTCTAGATTTTGAAAACAACACAGAGCACGAATTCATCTTTGAATTTGGCATCGCTCCTAAAGTTGAAATGGAACTTTCAGCAAGTGACGAGGTTACACTTAACAAAATCGAGATTTCAGAAGATATGAGAGCTGGTTTCACAACTAACTACTTGCGTAAATTTGGTAAATTAGTTGACGTTGAAACAGTTGAAAAAGACGAGGCACTTAACGTTACTCTAGATAGCGAGGCTATGCAAATCGAAGAGGCTTACGTTGGTCTTATCAGCATGAGCGATGAGGAGCGTGCTCCATTTATCGGCATGAAAGTTGGTGATACTATGGACGTAAACGTTAACGAACTTTACAAAACAGCATCTCAACGTGCATCTATTCTTTCGGTTAAAGAAGAAGAACTTGACACTATCGATCCTAACTTCAAACTTACGTTGACTAAAATCCGTAAATTTGCTGAGCCAGAACTTAACGATGAATTCTTCAAAATGGCTTTCCCAGAGGGAGAAATTACAGATGAGGCTGGATTCAAGGCTATGATAGACGCTCAAATCTCGGTTGAGCTTGACAGAGAGTCAAACTATATGTTTAACATCAATATGCGTAAATATTTGCAAGAAAAAGCAAACCTTACACTACCTGAAGCTTTCCTTAAACGTTGGTTGCACGCAATTAACGAAGGTCGTTTCTCTATGGAAGAAATCGAGAGAGATTTCGGTGCTTTCGTTGATATGATGAAATGGAACTTGGTGCAAAAACACTATGTTAAAGAGTTTGATATCACAGTAAGCAAAGAAGACGCATTGGAAGAAGCTAAAAACCTAGCTATGATGCAATTTGCACAATATGGCATGGGTCAAGTAGCAGACGATATGTTAGAAAACTATGCAAACTCTATGCTTGAGAACAGAGAAGAGGCTAAGAAAATCTACGAAAGACTTTACGAATACAAAGTCCTTGAAGCTCTTAAACCTCAAATCACTATCAAAGAGGCAACTGTTAGCGCAGAAGAATTTGGAAAACTAGCTGAAGCACTTAACAACTAGACCTTTAGTAGCAAAGTTTATTAAATATTACAGTCTGCTCTTAAAAAAAAATTAAGGGCAGACTGTTTTTGGGTTTTAAAAAAGCATAATTATGGCAAAAAATGAATTTGAGAAATACGCAATGGGGCATTGTGGTATCAGCTCACTTAAACTACACAATTTCAGCTCGATAAGCAACTCATATATCTCGCCCACCATTATCGAAGAGCGCCACTTAAATGTCGCTAGCATGGACGTATTCTCGCGCCTTATGATGGACAGGATTATTTTCTTGGGCGTGCCTATTTATGATGATGCGGCCAATATTATTCAGGCTCAATTATTGTTTTTAGAATCAACAGATGCCTCACGCGATATACAAATATATATAAACTCACCAGGTGGTTCAGTAACGGCAGGTCTAGGAATTTATGACACTATGCAGTTAATCAGCTCAGATGTTGCCACTATATGCACAGGTCTAGCAGCTAGTATGGGAGCAATCTTATTAACAGCAGGTGAAAAAGGCAAACGCTCTGCCCTACCTCACTCTAGGGTAATGATACACCAACCACTAGGAGGTGCCGAGGGTCAAGCATCTGATATAGAAATCACAGCTAAGCAAATCATGCGCACTAAGGCTGAATTATATGATATCTTATCGGATTGTTCGGGTCAAAGCGTAGAAAAAATCACTAAGGATGCAGACCGTGACTACTGGATGAGCTCTAGCGAGGCAGTGGAATATGGTTTAATAGATAATGTTCTTAAAAAACGTTAAGATAAAATGTCAAAAAAAGACAACGAAAATGTAATGGATAGTTGCTCGTTTTGTGGGCTTGCAAGAACAGATGTAGAAGTATTGTTTGCAGGGCAAGACGGCTCAAATATATGCGATAAATGCATAGAGCACGGTCATGAGATTTTGCTCGAAAACAAAGTCACTGAGCACAACAAAAAAGTAAAACCTATCAAGATAGAGGAGTTATTAAAACCCTCAGATATCAAAGCTTTCTTAGACCAATACGTCATAGGTCAGGACACAGCTAAGAAATATATGTCTGTGGCCGTGTATAATCACTACAAGCGATTAATGCACTCTGAGGAAAAAAACCAAATAGAGATAGATAAATCCAACATTATTATGGTGGGTGCAACGGGTACGGGTAAAACCTTGCTAGCGCGCACTATCGCTAAGTTGCTTAAAGTTCCTTTCACCATAGTGGATGCTACGGTATTAACCGAGGCAGGTTATGTGGGCGAGGATGTAGAGGGTATCTTAACTCGTTTGCTTCAAGCAGCTGACTATGATGTGGATTTGGCTCAGAGAGGTATAGTTTTCATAGACGAGATAGACAAGATAGCACGCAAGGGCGACAACCCTTCTATCACACGCGATGTCTCGGGTGAGGGCGTTCAACAGGCTCTGCTTAAAATACTTGAGGGCACAACAGTAAACGTGCCACCACAAGGAGGACGTAAACACCCAGACCAGAAATTTATTCAGGTAAACACCTCTAACATATTATTTATATGTGGAGGAGCATTTGACGGCATAGAGAAGAAAATCTCTAACCGTTTCAACCAAAATGTTGTGGGTTATGGCCAGGAGCGCAAGAGCAATGTAGGCAAAGAAAACGTTATGCAATATGTTATGCCTCAGGATCTTAAATCATTTGGACTTATACCTGAGCTTATAGGTCGTATGCCTGTTTTGACTTATCTTGAACCTCTAGACAAGGCTGCACTGCGCTCAATTTTAACTGAGCCTAAAAATGCTATTATCAAGCAATATATTAGACTCTTTGAGCTGGATAATGTAGAACTTTCGTTCCAAAGCGAGGTTTACGATTATATAGTTGACAAGGCCTTGGAATATAAACTAGGTGCTAGGGGTCTGCGCTCAATTTGCGAGAATATCATGATGGACACTATGTATGAGATTCCCTCTAAAAACAACTTAACTCACTATGAGGTAACACTTGATTATGCTAAAGAAAAAGTAGAATCAAACATGGAAAAACTAAAGAACAAATAAAAAAACATAATTAAATGGAGAATTGTAAAACAACAAAAGCAGCCGATAACATTAGAATCCTTGCGTTATCTATGGTTGAGAAAGCGAAATCTGGTCACCCAGGTGGAGCTATGGGAGGAGCAGATTTTGTTAATGTGTTGTATTCAAAATTTTTGAAATACGATCCAAACAACACTTCTTATGCTTTCCGTGACAGGTTCTTTTTAGACCCAGGCCACATGTCACCTATGTTATATTCGGTTTTATCATTGGCTGGATTTTTCACTATGGACGAGCTTGCAGGTTTTCGCCAATGGGGCAGCCCAACTCCTGGACACCCCGAGGTAGATTTGGCTCGTGGTATAGAAAACACATCAGGTCCTCTAGGTCAAGGTCACGCTATGGCTCTTGGAGCTGCTATCGCCGAGAGATTTATGGTTGCACGCTTTGGTGAGTGGATGGCTCACAAAACTTATGCTTACATTTCTGACGGAGGTATTCAAGAGGAGATTTCTCAGGGTGTAGGTCGTGTAGCTGGCCACCTAGCTCTTAGCAATTTTATTATGTATTATGACGCTAATAATATTCAGCTTTCAACCAAAGTAGAAGAGGTTGACACTGAGGATTATGCAGCAAAATATAAAGCATGGGGTTGGTCAGTTATGACAGTTGACGGATCGGATGCTGAGCAAATCGCAAGCGCGCTAGAGAAAGCAAACGCTGAGACTTTGCGTCCAACACTTATTATAGGTAACACTATCATGGGTAAAGGTGCCGTAGCTAAAGACGGATCGTCTTACGAGAGTCAAGTATCTACTCATGGTCAGCCTTTGTCGGCAGCTGGTGGCGATGTTGCAGCTACTATCAAAAACTTGGGTGGCGATGCAGAAAATCCTTTCACTATCTTCGCTGAAAGTGCTGAGCTTTACGCTGAGCGCAAGGCTGAGTTAGAGAAAGTAATGGCAGAGAAAATCGAGATAGAGAAAGCATGGAGAGCAGAGAATGCAGAACTTGCAGCTAAACTAGATAAATTCTTATCAAGAGAGCTTCCTGAGATAGATTACAGCGCAATCAACGTTGGCGAAAACAACGCTACACGTAACGCATCGGCAGCTATCTTAGGCGTATATGCTGAGAAAATCGAAAATATGGTTGTAGCATCAGCCGATTTGAGCAACTCAGATAAAACAGACGGTTTCTTAAAGAAAACTCACGCGTTTACTAAGGGTGACTTCACTGGTCAATTCCTACAAATGGGTGTGTGTGAGCTTACTATGGCTTGTATTATGAATGGTATGGCACTTCACGGAGGTATAATTCCTGCGTGTGGAACTTTCTTTGTATTCTCAGATTACATGAAACCAGCCTACCGTCTTTCGGCACTTATGAAACTTCCAGTGGTTTACATCTGGACTCACGACTCGTTCCGTGTGGGCGAGGACGGCCCAACTCACCAACCTATTGAGCATGAGGCACAAGTGAGACTAATGGAGCAAGTGAAAAACCACGACGGCGTGCGTTCAATGTTAGTACTTCGCCCAGGTGATTCAGCTGAAACACTTATCTCGTGGAAAATGGCTATCGAGTCTACTTCACGCCCAGTAGCTCTTATTCTTTCACGCCAAAATATCAAAGACCTTCCTACTTTATCAGCTGATAGACTCTCTGAGGCTGAGCAAACTAGCAAGGGAGCTTACATAGTTATGGACTGCGAGGGCACACCAGATGTTGTGCTTTTGGCTACGGGTTCTGAGGTTGCTACTCTAGTTGCTGGAGCAGAACTATTAGCTAAGGACGGCATTAAACTTAGAGTTGTGTCAGTACCAAGTGAAGGTTTGTTTAGAGACCAAAGCAAGGAGTACCAAAAAAGCGTATTGCCATGTGGCGTAAAACGTTACGGTATGACTTCAGGTTTGCCAGTTAACCTACTAGGCCTAGTTGGTAGTGAAGGATTCATCCACGGACTAGACCACTTTGGTTATTCAGCACCTTTCACTAAACTAGATGAGGAGTTTGGTTTCTCAGCTGAGACAGTTTACAAAGAGGTAAAGGCGATGTTGTAAAAGACAATATTTTCAAAAGGAAAGAGCTAACAGACTATGTTTTGTTAGCTCTTGATTTTTTTAGATATTTTTGAGAAATAATTAAATATAATTATCTTTGCAAAATAAACCCAAATTTAGATGCCTATGATAAAATAAAAAAGAAAGAAAAATCACAAAATTTTAATTAGCAAAGTTTATAGTATAGTACTATAAAAACAAATGCTAAATCACATAAAAAGCGTTAGCTTTAGTCTTGTCTTCTGAAACTTAGGAAATTTCATGGACTGCCAAGAGTAAAGTGTAAACGCTCGCGATTCGTTTCGTGGGCTTTACTCATTTATTTGGCAGTATAGGTATCCTAAGACCTCAGGAGACAGATAATAGTATTGTCCCACGTTTTTTTTGTGCTTATTATTAAGGGGGCAGAAATTATAAAAAATATAGAAGGCTGAATTCAACCTGCAAATGCAACTGAATTCATATTAATAATTTGTTTAAATTTTTCATTTGGTGTGAGGTATCCGAGTCTTTTACGAGGACGATTATTTAGCTTGTTTTCAATCCA
>JAWXTK010000002.1:0-118969 GCA_044433645.1 Rikenellaceae bacterium
TCACAATTACGCCTAAGCTCTCGGCTAATTGTGCTTTTGTTCACTTTGATAGTCTCTGCTATCTCTTTTTGTGTGTACCCTGTTTGCAACATCGCAAATATTGTATACCTTTACTCTACGGTTAAATGTTTCATCTTGCTTCTGATTCTGTGGGAGAAAAGAGGGCGTAAGATAACATTTTTATTCCATTCCGTGGAGCGAAGGAGAGTTTTACCTCTCTTTCCTCTCTGAAAAAATATTTTATCTCATTCCCTGCAACCTTTCCAATTCCTCAGTTGCATTTACAAGTTGAATTTAGGATTTTTTTGATTTTCTCTATGATTTTATTAGCTAATTCCTCGGCGCTTTGCTCGTCTTTACTCTCGCTGTAAATACGAATTATAGGCTCGGTATTAGAGCGACGAAGGTGAACCCAACTGTCTGCAAAATCTATTTTTATACCGTCTATATCATTCACATTCTCAGAGCAGTAAGCTTCTTTTATCTCAAGTAATACTTTATCTATTAACTTAGAGTCAGAAAGCTCGATTTTGTTCTTTGAAATAAAGTAAGTGGGGTACTCTTTTTTAAGCTCAGAGATAGTTTTATTTTTTTGTGCTAAATGAGTTAAAAATAAGGCTACACCAACTAGTGCATCACGTCCATAATGCAGCTCAGGGTAGATGATTCCTCCGTTGCCCTCGCCACCTATCACGGCACCTGTTTGTTTCATCATTTCAACTACGTTTACTTCGCCCACGGCCGATGCACTATACTCGCCTTTGTGCTTTAAAGTAATATCCCTAAGAGCTCTAGTAGAACTTAAGTTAGAGACTGTATTTCCTTGAGTATTAGATAGTACGTAGTCTGCAACTGCAACCAGGGTGTACTCTTCGCCAAACATCTCGCCGTCCTCGCAAATAAAGGCCAAACGGTCAACATCTGGGTCTACAACTATGCCAAAATCAGCCTTAGTTTCTATGACTTTTTCTGAAATTTCAGTTAAATTTTCTTTGAGTGGTTCGGGGTTGTGGGCAAAGATTCCATTAGGCTCGCAGTTGAGTTCTATGACGTTCACTCCCATGCGTTGTAAAAGAGCTGGAATCACTGTTCCACCCACAGAATTTACTGCATCGACTACAACTGTAAAGTCTTTGCTCTTTACTAATTCTACATCAACTAAAGGTAGAGATAATACTGCATTTATATGCTCATTATCAAATGATTGGCTTTCAATAATTTTCCCTAGATTATCAACTTCTACAAATTCAAAACTTTCTTTTTCGGCATATTCCAAAACTTTTTTGCCAAATGTATCATTCAAGAATTCACCCTTATTATTTAGTAATTTTAGGGCGTTCCACTGTTTGGGATTATGGCTCGCTGTGATGATAATTCCACCGTCAGCTTTCTTGCTAATTACGGCCATTTCGACTCCTGGTGTGGTGCATAAACCAACCTCGATTACGTCAACTCCACAGCCAAGCAGAGTTCCTGTAATGAGTTTGTCTACCATTTCGCCTGAGATTCTGGCATCTCTGCCAACAACTATTTTTAATTTGCTCGCTTTCGCCTGCTCTTTCATTAATTTTGCATAAGCAGCCGTGAATTTTACTATGTCTAGTGGGGTTAAGTTTTGGCCTACTTCGCCTCCAATTGTGCCTCTAATTCCTGAGATTGATTTTATTAATGTCATTATATTATGAATTTTGCCCTAAAATTATTAATTTTAACCCAATAATAAAATTTTTGCTATGAAAAAAAGAAAAATAACAGCATCGGATCTTATTTTAAATAGTGACGGCACGATATTCCACTTACACTTATTGCCCGAGCACCTCTCTGATATAGTGATTTTGGTGGGTGATCCAGGCAGGGTAGAGACTGTAGCAGCTAATTTTGAGACGCGTGAAGTTTCTATTCAAAATCGTGAATTTCAGACAGTTACAGGACTATATAATGGCGTGAGAATGACGGTAATTTCTACGGGTATAGGCACAGATAATATAGATATCGTATTAACGGAGCTGGATGCGCTGGCAAATATAGATTTTTCTACGCGTGAAGTTAAGGATGAGTTTAGACAACTCACTTTATTGCGCTTAGGCTCGTCGGGGGCTTTGCAGGAGGATATTAAAATAGGCGATTTTGTGTTTGCGAGATATTCGGTGGGTTTTGACGGATTGCTGAATTTTTATAAAGGTCGAGACCAGGTGAGTGAACTTGATATGGAAAAAGAATTTACCAAGTTTGTCGGCTGGGATGAGAAGCTAGCTGCGCCTTACTTTGTGGAATCTTCACCCCAAATCTGGGAATTATTTAAAGATTCTGTAACAGAGGGTGTGACTATTTCTGCACCTGGTTTTTATGCTCCTCAGGGTAGGTGGTTAAGGCTAGAGCCTGCCGATATCTTACTTAATCAAAAGATTGAGATATTTAGGTATAACACCTTAAGAATCACTAACTTTGAAATGGAAAGTTCGGCACTCGCTGGCCTTTCAAAATTAATGGGACACCGTGCCGCGACGCTCTGTGCGATTATTGCTCAGCGTGTTGCGCAGGATGCGAATACTGAGTATAAAGATTTTATGCAAGATATGATAAAAATCTCTTTGGATAAACTTAGTAAAATTAAATAAAATTATTACCTTTGTTAAGTTAATTAAAAATAAACTAAATTTAAGAATAAAGATATGAAATTTGATATTTCTAGTTCGGCACTTTTGTCGCTGCTTCAAACCACAGGTAAAGTTATTAGCAATAAAAACACACTACCTATATTAGATTATTTTTTATTTGAACTTCGTGAGGGTTCGCTTAAAGTCACAGCATCTGACCTAGAAACAACTTTTGTTGGTAAAATAGATGTTGAAAGCGTTGAAAGCGAGGGGGTTATTGCTGCCCCTGCTAAGTTGATGCTTGACTCTTTGAAAGAATTTTCTGAGCAACCTCTATCAATCGAGGTTAACCAGGATACCTGGGAGATTACTATCTCGTGGAATACTGGTTCTTTGGTTTTGCCAGGAATCTCAGGCGCATCTTACCCTGCACTTCCAGAGTTTGAAGAGTCTAAAACTCAGCTAGATATGGATGTGCAAAACATAGTTGTTGGTCTAAATAAAACTGTCTTTGCTACAGCTGACGATGATTTAAGACCAGTAATGAACGGTATTTTTGTGAACATAGAGCCTACTTTATTAACTTTTGTAGCTACGGATGCTCACAAGCTAGTGAAATATACTTATGATTGTGATAATGAGGGTGTTAATTCATCTTTTATCTTGCCTAAAAAACCTACAAACTTGTTGCGTCAGGTGTTGGTGAAGGAAGACGACACGATAAATGTTGTGTTTGACTCTAAAAATGTAATGTTTGAGCTTACAAATTACACTATTGTTTGTCGCCAAATTGAGGGAAATTATCCTCCTTACAATGCTGTTATACCTAATAATAACTCGAATAAAGTTATTGTAGATAGAATAGAAATGCTTAACGCTATCAAACGTGTTGCCGTGTGTTCAAACAAGGCTACCAACCTTATTAAGCTTGATATTAAGCCTAATTTGATTAATCTTACTGCTCAGGATTTAGACTTCTCTGTGTCTGCAAATGAGTCATTATCATGTAGTTATGAGGGTGATAGTATAGAGATAGGGTTTAAATCTACTTTCCTTATCGAGATTTTATCTAACCTTGAAACTGCGAGCATAGTCGTTGAATTAGCAGATTCTACACGTGCAGGTATTTTCAAACCAATTTATGATGAGGCTCAAAGTACATCAGTTTTGATGCTATTAATGCCTATGTTGATAAATGCCTAATAATAAAGACCATGAACTTAGAGCTTAAAAAACCACTTATAGTCTTTGACCTTGAAACAACGGGCATAGACACTTCTAAAGATAGAATAGTTGAAATTTCTATGGTAAAAGTGTCACCAGACGGAAGTAAAGAGGTGAAAACCAGAAGGATAAATCCAACTATACCTATTCCCTTGGAGGCATCTGAGGTTCATGGCATCTATGATAAAGACGTCGTAGATTGTCCTAAATTTAAGGAGATAGCTAAGTCTTTGGCTGCATATATCGAAGGCTGTGATTTTGCAGGCTTTAATTGCAATAAGTTTGATATTCCTGTTCTGGCCGAGGAGTTTCTAAGAGCTGGTGTGGATGTTGATATGAAACGCTGCAAGGTTGTTGATGTTCAAAATATTTTCCATAAAATGGAACAGCGCACGCTTGTTGCAGCCTATAAATTCTATTGTCAGAAAGAATTAGTTGATGCCCACTCGGCTGAGGCTGATACTCTTGCAACTTATGAAGTACTTCTGTCTCAGGTAGATAGATATAAAGAAGAGTTGGAAAATAATGTTGATTTCTTATCAGAATTTTCTACTCGCAATAAAACAGCTGATTTTGCAGGTCGCATAATTTTTAATGATAAGGGTGAGGAAGTTTTCTCGTTTGGTAAACATAAAGGATGCTTGGTTTCAGAAGTTTTTAAGAGAGAGCCTAGCTATTATTCGTGGATGATGGAGGGAGATTTTCCTGAATACACCAAAAAAGTTATTACTGAGATTCGTTTACGTGATGCAGCAAAAAATAAATAAACATATATTTCTTTTTCTTTTAGCTTTAGTTTTGTCGATAAATGTTTTGTCGGCAGCCAAACGTTCTAGCGTGATAATTAATATTGCCGAGCAGAGATATTATATACATACGGTAGAGAAGGGGGATACGTTTTTCTCGCTTGCTAAACTTTACGATATAGATGAGGCTCAGATAGTTAGAGATAATCCTTACACCAAGGACGGATTAAAACTAGAGCAGGTGTTGAAAATTAAATATGTAGCTGCAAATAAAAAACTTTATTCTAAGAAGAAATTAGATAAACTTTTTAGTTCTCACACAGTTGCAAAGGGTGAGACTATGTATTCTATATGTAAATTATATGGTATAGATATTAATGTTTTAATAGAGGATAATCCTTTGTTAGACCCATCGGCTCTTGCGATAGATTCTGAAATCAAAATCAGAAAAGCAGATGTTGGTAATCAGCAGTCAGGTGAAATTCAAGAGCAAATAAGTGATTATGTCGAGGCGTCGAATAAGGTAAATGACGACTATCTTTTGCATGCTGTCTCTCAGGGTGAGACCATTTATTCTTTGAGTAAAGATTATAATATTGATCAGGATAAGATATTGATCCTTAATGCTTTAGGTGAAGGATTAAAGGAGGGTGCTGTGTTGCGCTTGCCTAAAGATAGTGGAGTGAAAACTATCAGTCTAGAGTTAGATAGTTTGATGGTTGATAGATTCAAGACATTAAGTGAGGGTGATGTGTTAAACATTGCTTTGATGTTGCCATTTTCGGAAAATAAAGCATCTAGTAATAAGTCTTTTGTGGAGTTTTATAGTGGAGTTTTGTTGGCTTTAGAAGACGCTAAATTCAAGGGAATTAACTCAAGTTTAAATTTATATAACACGGCTTATAGTATTGATACAGTGAGAAATATACTCATGAGTGAGGGCTTTGATAGGACAGATTTAATAATAGGCCCTGTGTATGAAAATTTAATGGAGTCCGTGGTGGAATTTGCTCAGCAAAATAAGATTGCAGTGATATCACCTTTGTCTTCTTTGAGTGAGGTTAGTAGTGAATTTGTGTATCAAATTGCGCCAAAGGCCGAAACTAAATATGATAAATTACGTGAGAAATTATTATCTGAAGATAATAATGTTGTCTTGATTTCTGGCGAAAATAATGATTCAACTTTTTTAAATGAGTTGATGCCTATCTTGTCTTTGAGAGATTCTTTGCCTGTGTTTGATTATGCTAAAGACTTGGATGCCACAGAGTTAGATACGCTTTTGAGCGATTCGCTTAATAATGTGTTTATTGTGCTTACTCAGAGTGAATCTTCTGCCGAGGAATTTATGGCTAGGGTGAGTTCGGTAAGAGCTAATTTGAGAAATCAAGGTATACGTAAAATGCCTATCACTGTTGTTGGATCGTCGCGTTGGATGAGGTTTAATAATATGGATAAAAATCTGTTTTTTAAACTAAATGTCAATCTTATAAGTCCTTATTTTGCTGACAGGAGCAATGAAAAAGTACTAGGTTTTGATATGCGGTATATCTCTGAGTTTAGTGCACTGCCCAGCTTGTATTCGTATCGAGGATATGATGTGGCAAGTATTTTTATCTCAAACTTGCAGTTGGGTTATACTACGGATCTGAATTTTACGTTAAATAGTATAATAGAGCCCCCTTTGCAGGCAAAATACAGGTTTGCCTCTAGCGAAGATAATGCTAATAATGTAAACAAAGAGTGGGTGTTATTGGAATATAAAACTAACTTCACTTTACAAATCTTCTAAAGTGTAATCTTATGGCAAATACAGTAAAAGTAGTTGTTGAAAATACTACGATTAATGTTAATATGGGTACCTCGCTCGAGGAAATCATTGATATGGTTAGCCCTTCTCAAAAAGGAGTTTATATAGCATGTTTTGTGAATAATAGGATGCGTGAATTAAATTATAAAATTTATCATCCAGTTAGTTTGCGTTATGTGGATACTACTCATTTTGAGGGAATTAACGTCTATTACCGTACCTTATTCTTTACATTAGATAAAGCCATAGCTGATATTTTTCCAGGTAAAATGCTTAGGATAAAACACTCGGTTTCTAAGGGTTTTTATTGTGAGATTCAGGGCATGGATGAAGTTAGCGAAGAAGATATCGTAGATATTAAAAATAGAGTTGATTCGCTCATTGCTCAAAATATTCCTATTGTTCGCGAGAAGATGCTCTCTGAGGAAATGGCAGAGATTTACTCTCAAATGGGCATGATAGACAAGCTGGAGCTTATGCAGTCGCGACCTAGGCTTTATGTTACGGTCTGCTCGCTGGCTAATATGAAAGGTAATTTTTATGGTGCTCTCGCTCCTTCGACTGGTTATCTTCAACTCTATGATATATGTAAGTATCACAAAGGCATTTATTTAGCTGTGCCTAAGCGTTCAGATATTAATAAACTTGAGTCCATGGTTGCTCAAGACAAGATGTTTGACGTGTTTGATGAGTATAAAAATTGGGTCGATATTATTGGAGTCTCTAATATAGGTCAGTTAAATAAGCAAATTTTAGAGGGTAAACGCCTGGATTTAATTAATATGGCCGAGGCCTTTCATGAGAAAAAGGTTGCTCGTATTGCAGATAAAATAGCCACTGCTCATGCAGCAAAATCTACTCGTGTAGTGTTTGTTTCGGGACCGTCATCTAGTGGTAAGACTACTTTTGCTCAGCAATTAGGCGTGCAGCTTAGTATTTTAGGATTTAAACCTGCGCTTATTTCGCTTGATGATTATTTTGTTGATAGATACAAAACTCCCATTGATGAGAATGGTGAATACGACTTCGAGGCTTTGGAAGCTGTTGATGTTGAGTTGTTTAACGATCATTTAGTTGCTTTGCTTGGCGGCGAAAGTGTTGATATGCCTACCTATGATTTTATTTCGGGTAAAAGTATTAAAAACAGCAAAACCATGTGTTTAGAGGACAAATCTATTTTGGTTATCGAGGGCATACATGGTCTAAATCCCAAGCTTAGCGAGAGAGTTAAAGACGATTTTAAATATAAAATTTATGTGTCGGCTTTAACGTCTATTTCACTCGATAATTTATCTAGAATTTCTACGACTGACAATCGCTTGATAAGACGCATAGTGCGCGATAATTCTACTCGTGGAGCTGATGCACTGTCTACTTTAAAGCGTTGGGGTAGCGTTAGAAGGGGCGAGGATAAGCATATTTTCCCTTATCAGGAGAATGCTGATATCATGTTTAATTCATCTTTGTTTTACGAGATATCTGTGCTTAGAGCCTTTGTTGAGCCACTTTTGCATGCAGTTCCTAATACTTGTGAGGAGCATAGTGAGGCTCAGAGAATACTTAGATTCTTGGATAATTTCACGCCTATTTCCCCCGAAGGCATACCTCCAACCTCTGTGTTAAGAGAGTTTATCGGTGGTAGTAATTTCAAATATTAATCCTCGGTATATATTGCACCTTGAACGTTCCTTAATTGAGGTACGCTAAGTTTTGTTGTGCTTGTTTGTGATGCAGATTTGCTTGTTAGTGTAGCTGCTGGGGCACTTGCTTCTATGATGCTAATTGTGTAGCTAAGTAATTGCTCGTTAGTGTCTCCCAAATCAAGACGCTCCTGGCACCATGATTCATAGTAAGGGTAGTCGGGTGTGAATCCATTAGCGTAGTTTGACTCATTAAGATTGTTGTAAAGCTGGAAAGTTATAGGTTGAAGTGAGACACTGTAACCACTTAAGTTTGAGCTAGATAGTGAGTAAGAACCTACGTTTTTACCACATGAAGTTTCACCAACGATAATTACATTTTTGCCAAGTCCATACATTGAATTTATTACTATTTCACTAGCCGATGCTGTGTTGCCACCTGTTATGAAGTAGATATCGTTAAAGTCAAATTGAGGTGTTCGAGATGTAATATATTCAGGTGCAAATAGGTTTGTTTTTTCGGCATTTTTCATATAGCAACACACTCTGCCTATGTTGCTAGAACCTGCTAAGTGAGATGAGAATTTCACTGATGTGTCTACGTAACCACCTAAGTTATAGCGCAAATCAACGATTATCTTATCTATTGCTTGAGCTTGAAGATCTGCAAATGCCTCCTCAAAGCTGGTGCTATAAAAAGTAAATTCGTTGTAACAAATATAACCTACTTTGCCATTTTGTGTGTCTATTGTGGTGTAGGCATGCACAGGATTTACCTCTGTGGTGCGCATACTAACGCTTGCAGTTTTTTGCTCTGTTATATATATAGGTGAACTTTGTTTTGAATCTTTATAGCAATATATGTCGGCTGTACCACCTTCATTAGTTTCTCGTAATTTGCTGAGTGTTAGGGTATAAGGTGGGTCTGTGTAAAGTAAAGACATAGCATAATTATAATAGTTTCCCATGGTTAATTGTATGCCATTAATTGCTGTGATGCAGTGATCACGCGTAACACCAGCCTCTGAGGCTGACGATGAAGGCATAACATAATAAATTGGGAAAAATACATTATTATAATCGTAAGTATCGACATTAAATACAAAGCCTAGGGTATAATAATATTCTGTTGTAGAAGATGCTCTGCCTGAGGAGCTCATGTAAGAGTAGGGGTAGTGCTCGCCACTGTAAATATTGCCGTCATGTGCCTGAGAATCAGATAACTTAGATGAGGGTACATCAAGTAAAGAATTAAAGAAAGTTTCAGGGTTTGTTGTGTTGAAATTTAGACTATTTACAAAACTTTGGGTGTAATTTGCACTCCAGTAATAGTTGGCATTCATTTGGTTAAAAATCCACTTGTTTACCTCTAGTCCATTCACATAATTAGAGTTTGTGGTGTAATCGAAGTCAGAGTCGTCATAGGAAAGATCCTCGGTGCACGAACTTAAAGCAAGTAGACTAAAAAGATATATGATAAACTTTTTCATAGAGTTTTCGGGAATTTTTTTATTAACCACGCCAAGGTACAGACTTTTTTTAGTTTTTACAAGTTTTGCACCATGTTTTAATGCCACACTCATCGCACTTTGGGCTGCGTGCAAGGCATACATAGCGTCCGTGGAGTATCAACCAGTGGTGGGCTATGGGTAGTAATTCGGCGGGGATATTCTTGGTTAATTGCTCCTCGGTTTGCAGGGGAGTTTTGGCTGATTTTGTAAGGCCTATTCTTGCAGATACTCTAAAAACATGGGTGTCTACGGGCATTACAAATTTATTGTAAATCACTGATGCTACCACGTTTGCAGTCTTGCGCCCAACTCCAGGCAAACTCTCTAACTCTTTGATTTCTTCGGGTACTATCCCATTAAAATCACTCTCTAACTTGCGCGCCATGGCAGCTAGGTTTTTGGCCTTGTTATTAGGGTAAGATATGCTCTTAATGAAGGCGAAAATATCTTCGGCGCTCGCTGTGGCTAATTCTTTAGATGTGGGATATTTTGCGAAAAGTGCTGGAGTGGTGAGGTTTACTCTCTTGTCGGTGCATTGTGCAGACAAAATCACGGCAACCAATAATTCGTAGGGCGAGGTGTAGTTTAGCTCACTCTCGGCCACAGGCATGTTTTCTTTGAACCAATTTATTACTCCTTCATAGCGTTGTTTTAGTGTCATACTATTTTTTCGATTATGGGCAATAATACTGCTGTCATCACCCCCATTATACCTATAGCAGCACCTGAGATAGCACCCTCTAACGCGCCCATTTCCATGGCTCTAGCTGTGCCTACTGCGTGTGCTCCACTTCCCATGCTCAGGCCCCGAGCGATAGGGTCTTTTATTCTTAGAATCTTAAGAACCCAAGGCCCGATAAGGCTGCCAGCAATGCCCACAATAATTACAGCGATTGTAGTAATGGGCAGTATGCCACCACTATTTTCACTAAGTGCTAAGGCTATGGGCATGGTTACAGATTTGGGTTGCAGAGATGCTATAATGTTTTGGTCTAAACCCATGGCGCGAGCCATAAATATTATGGATAAAATACCTATTACGCAGCCAAAAAACACGGAAATGAGTATGGAAAATTCATATCCTTTTATGTGTTTTACGTTTTTATAAAGCAGATATCCTAGGGTCACGACCGATAGTTTTAATACAAAATTTATTATATCGTTGGCAGCGTAATACTCTTCAAAACTAATATCTAGCGAGCTTAAAACAGGAATAATGAACACTACAGAAACCAAAACAGGCGTAAAAATAGCAAGTTTCACTTTTTTGTAAATCTTGTAACTCACAAAGTAGGCAGCCACTGTGAGTGTGATTAAAAATAGGGGAGAGTGCAAAAGTTTATCTATCATTTTTCTTTCCTCCTAATTTTTGTTGTAAAAGTCCCACAACGCCCATAACCAGAGCTGTGGTGCTGAGCAAAATAATTACAATTTGTATTATATTGTCGCCTATGGTGCTGGCAGCTATCATAAGCCCAACTGAGATTGGTACTAACAGTAGCATCATGTTGTCTAATAATACGTTAGCTACGGCTTTTATGTCTTTTTCTTTGATGACTTTAAACTGTAAGGCGCAAAAAAGTATTATCATCCCGAGTATGGTGCCGGGGATGAATCCACTTATTGCAACGCTTAGTAATTCGCCCAAAAAATAGGCTGCGAGTAAATATAATAAACCCTTCATTTTATTTATAATATTGTTAATTTAGCGTATTTATTAAGTAGAGTTTTTCTGCCTGCTCCTACAAAGTCTATTACTAGTTTTATATCGCCAGTTGTATGCTCAATTTCCTTGACTTCACCAACTCCAAAACGTGAGTGTTCGACCCTCACACCTGGCTTTAGGTGAGACTCTGTATACGACTGATTGCTAGATACTTCTCTTGTGCCTACACTTTTGAATCTTGACTCTACATTTATAGGTTTTTGAGCTATGGGTTTGTGAGGATTTGGCGACTTGTATTTGTCTGCCGCAGCCCCTCTAATTGTGTCTTTCGAGTAGTAATTTGTTCTAGGTTTTGTATCTAAATTTGATGATTCTGATGAGCCTAAGTCAAAGTCTAAGTCAACATATTTTTCGCTAATCTCGCCCAGGAATCTACTTGGCCTGCAAAACTCCATATTGCCCCATTTAAACCTGCTCTCGGCATAAGACAGCATCACAGCCTCTTTGGCGCGTGTAACGGCCACATAAAACAAACGCCTTTCCTCCTCAAAATCATCGCCTGCCATAGCCCCCATGGTGCTAGGGAACAGGTTTTCTTCTAATCCTACGATGAAAACAAACTTGTATTCAAGACCTTTAGAGGAGTGTACAGTCATTAGCGTGACCTTGTTTTTGTCCTCCTCGCTTTGGTTATCCACGTCGGTGAGTAGTGCTACATTTTGCAACCATTCCTCTATTGTTGGCTCTATGCTTAGTTCGCTACTATCGGGATTGGCCTCTATATCTTTGACTCTTTGTTCACGGAAAGCCTCCATAGAATTTATCAACTCCTGTAAGTTTTCCAGGGCGCTTTCATTCTCGGGTGTAGGTGTCATTTTCAGAGTTCCTATCATGCCACTGCGTGTTGCTATCTCCATTCCCAACTCATAAATATTGGTCGTGGGGCGCATCTGGGACAGCGAATTAATAATGTGAGTAAATTGCACCACTTTGTTTGCAGCTCCTGATTTTAGCTCTAATTCATCGCCTGAAAGTGTGCTTGTAGCCTCCCATAGGCTTATATTTTTACTTATTGCTGCTGCTTGAAGTTTTTCTATTGTGCTGCCACCTATACCTCGCCTTGGAGTGTTTATTATGCGCTTAAATGCTTCGTCGTCTTTGGGGTTCACTACTAGACGTATGTAGGCGATAAGGTCTTTAATCTCTTTGCGCTGATAAAACGACATACCTCCATGTATTTTATAAGGTATAACGCGACGGCGCAAGGCTTCCTCTAACACACGGCTCTGGGCATTGGTGCGATAAAGTATGGCTATATCTTCCCATGAGGCATTGCCCTCACGGAATCTGTCTTTGATTTTGTCGGCAACTATTGATGCTTCCTCTTGGTCGGTGTAGGCTTTTACTATTTTTATTAGCTCGCCCTTTGCACCCGATGAGAAAGATTCTTTTTTTATCTGGTTTTTGTTTTTAGCAATTATGCTGTTGGCTGCGTTGACTATGTTTTGTGTCGAACGATAGTTTTGCTCTAGTTTAAAGATTTGAGCATCCTTAAAATCGTTTTTAAAACGCAATATATTCTCTATCTTAGCACCACGGAAAGAGTAGATACTCTGAGCATCATCGCCCACAACACACACATTAGAATGAAGGTAGGCCAGGCGACGAATTATGATGTACTGAGCATAGTTAGTATCCTGATACTCATCCACTAAGATATATTTAAACTTATCTTGGTATTTGGTCAAAGCCTCGGGAAAATCTCTGAATAATATGTTGATATTAAGAAGTAAATCATCAAAATCCATGGCCCCAAATCTCTTGCATCTAAGGGTGTATTCATGGTAGATTTCACACAGTTCGGGGGTGCGTTTTTCTCTGTCCTCAGCTATTAAGTTTGTGTTAGCTTTGTAGGCGCTTGATGTTATTAAATTGTTCTTAGCCAGAGATATACGCGATTGAACGTAACCCTCTTTGTAGGCCTCGGTATCTAAGTTTTTTTCTTTGATTATGGCCTTGATAAGGTTTTTAGAATCGGCACTATCATAAATTGTAAAACTTGATGGGAAGCCCAATAATTCGGCCTCATAGTGAAGTATCCTAGCAAAAATCGAGTGAAAAGTACCCATCCATATCTGGTTGCTTTGATTGCCCACAAGTGCACCTATTCTCTCACGCATTTCAGCTGCGGCTTTGTTGGTAAATGTAAGCGATAGTATGCTGTGGGCATCAACACCTTGCTCTAACATGTAGGCTATGCGCGAGGTTAACACGCGAGTTTTACCTGAGCCTGCCCCTGCTACGATTAGTGATGGGCCTTGAAAGGATGTTGCAGCTGCCTTTTGTGCTGGGTTTAAGGAATTTATGTAGTCTGACACTGTGTTTTTGCTGTTTTTTAGGTGAAAATATATTGCAAATATAGTGATGAAAAATGAAAATTAGTGTTGAAAAAACAAAAAATATATAATATATTTGTATCTCTATACGTTATGGATAAGAAATTAAACAACCATTCATTCAATATATAAATATGAGCGAAGTAATTAACATCAAAGAATTAAACGAGAGAATCGAACGTGAGAGCGTGTTTGTAGATACGCTAAATATGGAAATGAGCAAGGTTATCGTGGGCCAACGTCATTTGGTTGATACCTTATTAATTGGTCTGCTATCTAACGGCCACATACTACTTGAAGGTGTGCCAGGACTTGCCAAAACGCTTGCTATAACAACTCTAGCCCAGGCTGTGGATGCTAGTTTTTCGAGAATACAGTTTACTCCCGATTTGCTGCCAGCCGACTTGTTGGGTACTCAAATCTACTCACAAAAAACAGAAGAATTTTCGGTGCGTAAAGGACCAGTTTTTGCTAACTTTATCCTAGCCGATGAGATCAACCGTTCACCTGCTAAAGTTCAGAGTGCATTGCTTGAGGCTATGCAGGAGCGTCAGGTAACCATAGGCAAAGAAACATATAAACTTCCTGAGCCTTTCCTAGTGCTTGCAACTCAAAACCCTCTGGAGCAAGAAGGAACTTATCCTCTGCCCGAAGCACAGGTTGACCGTTTTATGTTAAAAGCCAAAATCTCTTACCCTCAAAAACAAGAGGAGAGAGAGATAGTTAGAATGAATTTAAGTGGCGAAGGTTTCCCTAAGCCCAACAAAATCATAACTCCAGAAGATATCATAAAAGCTAGAAAAGTAGTGAGTGATGTGTACATGGATGAGAAGATAGAAAAATATATTATTGATATAATTTTTGCTACTCGTAACCCATCTGATTACAACCTTGCAAATATGTCATCACTAATCAGTTACGGTGGTTCACCTCGTGCAAGTATTTCGCTTGCTAAGGCTGCTAAAGCTTATGCTTTTATCAAACGTCGCGGCTATGTGATTCCAGAAGATGTCAGAGCAGTGTGTCATGATGTTTTGCGCCACAGAATAGGTCTAACTTATGAGGCTGAGGCCGAAAATATCACACAAGAAGATATTATCACAGAGATCTTAAATAGCGTAGTTGTACCTTAATCGAGTACACTTTTTATGAAAGAAAATAGTAACGATATATTAGCCAAGGTTCGTAAAATTGAGATTAAGACCCGAGGGCTAAGTAATGATATTTTTGCAGGTAAATACCACAGTGCCTTCAAGGGTAGGGGTATGTCCTTTAGCGAGGTTAGAGAATATCAAATGGGAGATGATGTGCGTGATATTGATTGGAATGTTACGGCACGTAGTCGCTCACCTCACATTAAAACCTATGAGGAAGAACGCGAACTAACGATGATGCTTATGATAGATGTGTCAGCCTCGCGTATGTTTGGTACAACTGAAAAGCTAAAGAAAAATATTATTACTGAGATAGCTGCCGTGTTGTCGTTTTCTGCAATTCAAAACAATGACAAGGTGGGCTGTGTGTTTTTTAGCGATACTATCGAGAAATTTATTCCTCCTAAAAAAGGTCGCTCGCATGTGCTTATGATAATTCGTGAGCTCATAGATTTCACTCCTGAGCGTAGTGGAACTAATCTTTCTGAGGCCTTGCAGTTTTTGACTAATGCTATTAAGAAAAGATGCACAACGTTTTTGCTGAGCGATTTTATGGATTTTACCGCTGAGGATGAGCCTAAATATGAAGATGCACTAAAAATTGCATCGGGCAAACACGACTTGGTGGGGATAAAAATCTATGATAAGCGTGAAAGTGAGATGCCTAACGTGGGTTTTGTGGAATTTCTAGATGCTGAGACTCATAAACGTTTGATAGTAGACACTTCATCTAAAAGCGTTAGAGACTCTTACGCTAAACGTTGGGTAGATTTGAGCGAAGTTACAGAGAATACCCTAAAACGTGCTCGCGTTGATTACGCTCAGGTTGCTACCGATGAAGATTATGTGAAAACACTAATTAAGCTATTTAAAAAGAGATAGACTTATTTAATTGGTTATGAAAAAATTACTTTTAATATTATCCCTATTTATTGCCACTGAGGCTTTTAGCGCAGAGAATAAGGCCAGGATTTCGGCCAAATTCACTCCTGATAGCATAGCCATAGGCGAGCAATTCAAACTTAGGGTCGAGGTGACTAAGGATTTGATGCAGGAGATTGCATTGCCTGAGTTTAAGAATAATATGTTCAACGAGAGGTTTGAGATTTTGAGCTCTTCGCCCCTGGATACTATAGATAAAAAAGATAGGAGCATCACTTTGTCTAAGGAATATTTGATGACGGTATTTGATCCTGGATTTTACACTACGGGCAGATTTCCTGTGCTTGTGGCAAGTCGTAATTCACTTGACACACTGTTCTCTGATGAGCAGCTCTCGCTTATGGTTACTACCTATGAGATAGATACGGCAACGATGGAGATTTTTGATATAGTTGAGCCTTTGGATATGCCTCTGAAATTTGGTGAATTCAGTGGCTATTTATTTGGTTCTCTGCTTGTTATAGCTGTGTTGGTATTCTTGATTATGTGGCTGGTTAGGCATTTTAAAATAAGCCGCAAAGCAGAGCGAAAACAAGAGAAAGCTCACGTTATTGCTATTAGAAAACTAGAAAGTTTGCATCACCAAAAACTTTGGCAAAGCTCTAAACACAAGCTTTATTACACTTCATTAACTGATATTTTGCGTGAATATTTAGAGCGCAGATATGGGGTGAAGGCCATGGAAATGACCACGCCTGAGATTATGGATGCTTTAAGGGATATAGATCTGCCAGCCGTTAGCAGAGACAATCTAAAATTACTGCTTGCCAGGGCTGATTTTGTGAAATTCGCGAAGTTTACACCCGAGGCTAGCGATAATGAAACTTCTTACACTTGGGCTTATTATTTTGTTGAAGAAACCAAGGTTTTGGAGCAAGAAATTAATACTAAAGAAGAATAAGTGAGATGAAAAAGATAATATTTTTAACTTTATTTTTAGTGAGTTTCTCTTCTCAACTTTGGGCGCAACGCTATCCTGAACGTAGGGAAGTTAGACGTGGAAATAAAAGCTATCACAATGGCGAGATGCAGGATGCCGACTTGTCTTATAGAAAGGTATTGGCCACTGATTCAACAGTTTATGAGGCTAATTTTAATCTTGCAGATGTGCTTTATCGCCAGAAAAATTATGATCAAGCAGTTAAGATCTTAAATAACTTGTCTAAAGATACAGTGCGTATAGAGCATAATTCTAAGGCAAACTACAATCTTGGAAATGTGTATTTTCAGCAAAAAGAGTTGGAGAAAGCCTTAGAGGCTTATAAGCAGGCTCTAAGGGTTGACCCAGGTGATGAGCAGGCGAGATTTAACTTGGCTTATACTCAAAAATTGTTGGAGCAAGAGCAAAATCAAGACCAGCAACAACAAGAGCAAAATCAAGACCAAAATCAAGATCAGCAAGACCAAGATCAAAATCAAGATGAGCAACAACAAAATCAGGATCAAAATCAACAACAAAATCAAGATGAGCCACAGCAACAAGCTGGAGCTGAAATACAATTAAGCCCCGAGGAGGCCGAACGTATGCTTGAGGCCTTGCAAATGAGTGAGGATAAAACGCGCGAAAAAGTTGATAAGGAAAAGGCTAAGGGCGTTGTTCAAAGTGGTAAAAACTGGTAAAAAATTTAAAAATTATGTTTACTTTCGATAGATTTGCAGACGCTAATATGCTTTACTTATTGTTGGTTTTATTGCCAATGATAGGCTACTATATTTTTCGTGAGCGTCAGGGTGGAGCAAGTGTAACTATCTCAACTATAGATGGTTTTAAAAACCTTTATCGCACACCTAAATATTATTTAAGGCATCTCCCTTTTGTGTTTAAACTCTTGGCCGTGAGCTTACTTATCGTAGCGTTGGCTAGGCCACAAACTCGTGATGAGAGTTCAACATCTAAGAGTGAGGGCATAGATATAGTTTTGGCCATTGACGTTTCCACAAGTATGTTGGCTCGCGATTTTGAGCCCGATAGATTGTCAGCTGCCAAGGCAGTAGCTTCGGAATTTATAGCTGATAGGGTCAACGATAGGATAGGGCTTGTGGTTTTTGCAGGCGAGAGCTTCACTCAAAGCCCACTTACAACAGACAAAGCATCACTGCAAACACTCTTAGCCCAGGTTAAAGACGGAATCATAGAGGACGGAACTGCAATAGGAAACGGCCTTGCAACATCAGTGAATAGGCTTAAAAATAGCACTGCTAAGAGCAAAGTGGTGATTTTGTTAACCGACGGTGTAAATAATCGTGGCCAAGTAGCACCACTTACAGCAGCTGAAATTGCTAAGACTTTTGGTATAAAAGTATATACTATAGGTGTGGGAACTGAGGGTAATGCGCCATATCCAACCCTTGATGTTTTTGGCAATATTCGCTATCAGTCTATGAAGGTTGAGATAGATGAGCAGGTCTTAACTCAAATTGCAGAAAGCACTAATGGTAAGTATTTTAGAGCAACTGATAACGAGAAATTACATGCTATTTATGACCAAATCAATGAGTTGGAAACCACAGAAGTGGAGGTTGAAAATTATGTTAGATATGATGAAAAATATGTAGCTTTTTTAATGTTTGCCATGATGTGTTTGTTGTTTGAGTTTTTGCTTAAATATCTATGGCTTAGACAAATACCTTAAAAAAAATGAAAGATGTTTAGATTCGCACACCCATATTACTTGTATTTTTTAGTGATTATTCCAGTTTTAATCGCGTTATTTGTTTATGCGCGCTATTTAAAACGCAAACGCTTAAAGGCCTTTGGCGAGCTTGAGACCATAGCTCAACTTATGCCCACGGTTTCAAATTCCAAGGTGAGAAACAAATTTATCTTGCTTTGCCTAGCATTTATCTTTGTAATTTTTGCCTTAGCAAGACCTCAGTTTGGACTGAAATTACGTGAGGCTAAAAGTGAGGGAATAGAACTTATGTTGGCTGTCGACGTGTCAAATAGTATGATGGCCGAAGATTTTATGCCTAACAGATTGGAGCGCACAAAGTTTGCAATCAACCAATTATTGTCAGCATTAAGCCAAGATAGAGTAGGGCTAATTGTCTTTGCTGGAGATGCTTACGTGCAGTTACCTATAACTTCAGATTACATAACTGCCAAGACTTTTGTAGACCAAATTTCTACAAATATGATATCTCGACAAGGTACAGCACTTGGTGCAGCGATAGATTTGGCCAGCTCATCGTTTTCAACGGGCAGCGAGGGTAGTCGTGTGCTTGTGGTGATTTCAGACGGTGAAAATCACGAAGATGATGCCCTTGGAGCAGCAAAAAGAGCTAAAGAAAAGGGCGTAACTGTCTATACTATAGGTATAGGTACTCCAGAAGGTGCACCTATAAAAATAGAAGGTACTAACGATTTTATCACCGACGAAAACGGCCAAATGGTAGTAACCAAGCTAAATGAGCAGGCCTTAGAGCAAATTGCTATTCAAACCGGGGGCTCTTACATACGCTCAAATAATTCTAGTGTGGGTCTTAATGAGATAATTACTAAAATCAGACAAACAGAGACTAGAGAATTTAAAGCTCAGATTTTTGACGAATATGATGAGCAGTATCAATATTTACTGCTTGTAGCCTTAGTTTTGTTGGTTGTAGAATTTATAATTTTACCCCGTAAGAATAGGATTTTGGCACGTTTTAATATCTTTAATAAGAATTAGTTGTGATTTTTTTTGAGGAAAAATAAAAAAGTATTAACTTTGTTGCGGTATATTAAATTTTTTAACCCTATTTTAAAAAAAGAAAATTATGAAAACCAAAAATTTGTTTCTAATCGCAGCTTGTATGTTAGCTGTATCTTGTGGTGCATCTAAAAAAGCTACAGTTTCTCAAGACACAGAAGTAATCGTTCCTTGTTCAGGTCTAGAATTTACTACAAGTGCTGAATATTTCCGTGCAAACGCTTTGGGAATTAGTACTAGTATGGAAATCGCTAGCCAAAAAGCTATGACAGCTGCTCGCGCTAAACTAGCTGCTGCTCTTGAAACTACAGTTAAAACTGTTACTGACAACTTCCTTTCTTCTTACGAAGATGGTACTGACGAAGCAGCTCGTGCTCGTTTCCAATCTATGACTCGTGAGGTTGTTAGCCAAAAACTAAATGGCATCCGTGTTATTTGCCAAAAAACTATGAAAACTCCAGAAGGCCAATTCAAAGCTTATGTTGCTATCGAACTAGCTGGTAAAGAAATCACAGAAGCAATCACTAAAAATATCAGTGATGATTCTAAATTGCGCACAGACTACGAATATCAAAAATTCCTAGAAACATTTGATAAAGAGATGAAAGCGCTTGCTGAATCAGAAAACAAATAATCTTTAATTTTTAAGGTGCACAGTATATGATACGATATATGCTTGCCCTGCTAGTCATTGTCCCTTTATTGGGCACTGCTCAAAATACTATTAAAGAAGAGAATACCCACCACTGGGTTACAGGTCAGAGAGAGACACTGCCAGTGTGGGTAACTCAAAGTCAAGGTAGAGGTCGATATATAGGTATATCTGATCCCTGCCTTGACTTAGTAAAAGGTGAAAATCAAGCTCTGCTTAGAGCTTGGTTTTTGTCTATGATAAAGAGTGGTGTGAATGTGATGATTATGCAGGAGAATTATGAGAAAATACAGCAGGTAGCCACTCATGACTATTCTTCGTCAAAATTTGTTCAAGTGGCGCGCTTCAATGCCAAAGGTGGCGTTAAATACTTTAAAAAATCTCGTAGTCACACAACTATCTTTGGCGAGTATATTATAGAGTTTATTGAAGTTGCAAAAGCAGAGGATGCTGATTATGTGATAGATAACCCCAGTAATTCTATTATCGGTGAATATGTTTCTTATGGAGATGAGAAATCTGTTGTTAAAGGCAGAATTACCTCTGATTTAGATATTATGGCCATGGTTAACTCTAAGGCTATGATTACTAAATTTTCTTTGTCGGGCACACGTGAGAATGTTTCTTTGACAAGAAGCCTTGATGATTATCAAATCCAAAACAAAGAAAGTGGCAGATTCTGGTACTCAGATGTTATAGCTGACCCTAACTCAGTAGTTGCAGGCGAAATTGCCTATACCTGGAGACTAAGCAATGGTTTGTGGTGTGGAGTCTATTCTTCCTTGGTATATAATATGGTTAATGAGCCTAGCTATGCTTACACCATGAAATCAGTTGATCAGGCGCATAGCAGTGATAATCAGTCGTTGATTCGCTCTACATTTAAGGGCGAAGTTCAGGTTACCTATTGTGGATTTGATATAATTGATGATAAAATCAGAGGATCGTGGATAGTTGAAAAACAATAAAAACCCAAAATTAGAATGACTAAAAAATTTACTATAATTTTATTTTTTTTATTCTCAGTTAGTTTTCTTGTGGCACAATCTTTTGAGGATTTTGTAAAGCAAGAAAAAGCTAATTATACTCAACATGTTAATCGTTATCATAAAGAACTCAAAGAGTTACGTGATAAGCAAAATGCTGAGTATGCAGATATGTTGCGTGGAGAGTGGACAAAAAGCGATGCAAGTGAAGCCCAAAAGCAACCAGCACGTCCCGAACCACCTAAACCAAAAATAGCAGAGCCAGAGCAGCAGCCTAAAGGCGATGAAATGCCTGTGGGTGAAATAGTTAGTAAGCCTAAAGAAGAACCCAAACAAGAGCTTAAACCAACAGTTCCGGTAGAAGATAAACCTAAGGCCGAACCCAAAAAGAATCTTTTTGCATTTGAATTTTATGGCACAAAATGCGAGGTTGATTTTGATAAATCAAATGTTTTTTATCTTAAATCAGTTGACGAAAATGGTGTTGCTGACGCATGGCTTAAATTGTCGGATGATAGTTATACGCCTTTAATTAGCGACTGTCTGTTGCTTCGCAAAGAGTTGGACTTGAGCGATTGGGGATATGTGAAATTTGTAGAAATATTAAGTTCTAAAATTTTTGAACAGAGCAAAACAAATGAGGCTAAAGTTTTTCAAATGTATGTGCTGACTCAGTCGGGTTACGAGGCTAGAATTGCTCGCACGGGCGATAAGTTAGTATTGCTATTGCCTTTTACTTCAACACTTTACGAGTATCCTTACTTAAATATTGAGGGTGGAAAATATTATGTTATTGACAAGAATAAGAAATCGTCTTATTTTGTATTCAATAAAAAATTTCCTAACGAGCAACGACTGTCCTTGCAGTTAGCTAAAGAACCTCGCTTGTCGCAAACTATAACTAAGCAAAGAATCTTGAGCTCAAAACGTTATAAAGATTTTGAGGTTAATGTGAAGATAAATAAAAATCTAATTGATTTTTACAATGATTTCCCTCGTAGTGATAATTGGTCTGTTTACTCTAAAGCATCTCTTAGTGAGGAGGTTAAACAAGCTATTTACCCTGTGATGAAGTCTAAAATTGCAGGCAAGTCACAGAAAGATGCTGTTGATATCATCCTGAATTTTGTGCAAACATCGCTTGATTATCAAACCGATGATGAGCAGTTTGGTTACGAAAGACCTTTATTTGCTGACGAGAGTTTGTTTTATCCATACTCAGATTGTGAGGATAGATCAATTTTATTTTCGGTCCTTGTGCGTGAACTCGTTGGTCTAGAGGTAGCCTTCTTGGAATACCCTAACCATTTGGCTACGGCTGTTAAGTTTAGCGAAGATGTTAAGGGCGATTATTTAATGGTTGGTGGTGAGAAATTTGTGATTTGTGACCCGACATATATAGGTGCAGGAGTTGGTCTTGCGATGCCCGATTTTAAAAATGTTCAAGTGGGAGTTATAAGAATTTAATTAAAATATATAGAGATGATTCGTAGAGGAAACCTAATTTTATTGGCATTAATATATTGCTTAAGTCTTAATGCTCAGAGTGTTAAAGAGATTAAGAGCGACAGAGCAACCTATATTTATGGCGAAGGCAAGAGCACTACTCTTGACAAAGCCGACCAGGCTGCCTTGTCTGCAATTATAAGTCAAATATCGGTTAGTGTTAAAAGTGGTATTTCCTCTAGTGAAACCGAGAAAACCAAAGGCAAAAACTCTGAGTTAAGCTCAACTTTTGAGTCAGTAATTAACACCTATTCTTCGGCAACACTCAGTAGTACTGAGAGAGTAATTATAGAGAATGAGCCTGATGCTCACGTATTTAGGTATATTAAACGCACGGATATCGAGCGTATATTTGAGGCACGCAAACTTCGTATTTTAAATATGATAGAAGATGCGCAAGAGGCTTTGGATAACAGACAAATTAATGATGCCCTGCGTTATTATTATTGGGCACACGCGCTTGTTAAAAGTTTGCGCTATCCAAATGAGTTGGAATTTTATGATAATAATGGTGCTAAACAGTTGGTAAACACGTGGTTACCTGTTAGGATTAATGAGATTTTATCTGCTTTGAACATTAACGTATTAAAAGTTGATGAGGATAATACAGTTACCTTAGGGATTAACTACAAAGGCGATCGTGTGTCGAGTGTAGATTATACTTATTTTGACGGATCAAACTGGAGTAATCTTTATACTGCGCGCGAGGGTAGAGGCGTTTTGGAATTGCGCAAAAGTGTGGAAATAAATAAGATACAAGTAAAAGTAGAGTGTCAATTCCTAGAAGAAGCAATAGTTGACGATGAGATTAAAACTGTGCTCGATGCAGTAGAAAGTCCTGTGTATAAAAAAGCATATTTTAATGTTTTCTTAGACGAAATTAAGTCCGAAGATTCAGCTCCAACAATCGCTAAAGAGGAGCAGAAAAAGAAAACAAATTCTCTTAAAGCCAAAGCAGATAAAGTAACTAAAACCAATAATCAAGCTGTTCATACTTACCCAACTCTGTCTCAATTAGAAGATATTACTCCTTTTAAAACAGTTGTAGATGAGGTAGTTACAGCGATTAATTCCAAAAATAGTTTAGATGTAGAAAGTCATTTTACAGAGGAAGGCTTTAAGGCCTATAAAGAGCTAATAGGTTATGGTCAAGCCAAAATCTTGGATGCTGCTCAGCCTAAATTCTACTCTTTGGGCGAGAATACTTATTGTAGAAATATCTTGATGAACTTCTCGTTTAAGACTAACAAACGCGTGTTTGCCGAAAGCGTCGTTTTTGAGTTTGATAACACCAACAAAATCTCTAACGTTACTTTTGGCCTTTCTAGGGTCTCGACCGACGATATACTTGGCAAGAGTATGTGGCCCGAGCAGGCGCGCCTTATTTTGATTCATTTTTTGGAGGGCTACAAGTCGGCTTATGCCTTCAAACAAATTGATTATATTGAATCTGTTTTTGCCGAAGATGCACTGATTATCACTGGTGCTAAGGTTAGGAATGCTACTCAGGCTGAACTTCAAGATATTAATACTGAGTATGTTAGATATACTCAGCAGAGCAAATCTCAGTATGTGTATAATCTTAAAAAAGTATTTGCTCGCAACGAATATATCAACATAAAATTTGCCGATAGCGACTTAATGAGAGCTGGCAAGGGTGGCGAAATTTATGGCATACAAATCAAGCAAGAATATATGTCAACTTACTATGGTGACTCAGGATATTTATTTTTAATGGTGGATCTAAACAACATTAAAAAACCAATTATTCATGTGAGAACTTGGCAAGAAGATAAAGATCCGAACTTTGGAGTTTACGGTTTAGAACATTTTTAAAGTAGAAATATATGAAAAAACTTTTTACCCTCGCCTTATTTATTTGTTTAAGCCTTTGTTCGTGGGCGCAATACATGAATGTTGAATCTTTTGTAGCTGATCCAAGCGATATGGATGCGCGTGTCCACTTCAAAAAAGTTGACCAAAACGGCCGTACAGCTGCGATTATTAAAATCCAAACCACAGAAAAAGGTTTTGCCTTTGATGTTGGAACTCTGGGCGTAGTTGCTGTGGAGCATGACAAAGTTGCTGAAACGTGGGTTTATGTGCCTCATAGTGTTAGACGTCTGAGTGTTAAGCACCCAAAACTGGGCTCTATGGACTATGAATTTGAAATTCCAATTAAAGAGGCGACGGTGTATAAGCTAAAACTTACTTCTAGTAAAATCACAACTATCATAGAGCAAACCATAGCTGAGCAATACTTAATCGTCAAAATCCAGCCCCAGCAGGCCGAAATCACGATTGACGGGGGAGTGCCTCAAATCATTGAAGGTGGTGTGAAAAGCCTGCTTTTGTCTAAGGGCGAGCACACTTACTCTGTTAGCGCACCTATGTATATAACCAGTTCGGGGACTGTAAATATTGGCGAGACTAAAACAGAATTGCCAATAAAGTTGGTAGCTAATTATGGTTACTTGGCTGTTGAAAGTAATGTGTTTGCAAGCGTTGAGATTAATAATATTAAGGTTGGTACAACACCTTATCGTTCTGATATGATGCAACTTGGCACTTATAATGTCAAAGTTTCGGCTGATAAATATGAGGCTTATCAAGCCCAAGTTACACTTTCAAAAAGCGAAAAGGCCGAGCTTGTTTCAGTTAAATTAGTGCCTTATTTTTCAAATATTAAGCTCTCGACTATGCTTGACGGGGCGAGTATTTTTATTAACAAAGAGTTTAAAGCAAATAACTCGTGGAATGGAGAATTACTGCCGGGAACTTACGAAATTGAGGTTAAAAAAGACGGTTATCGAGATTATAGGCGCACGCTTCAAGTGGAGAGAAACAGGCCTCAAGATATCACGCTTGACTCGCCAACACCTATGTATGGTAAAATCAAAGTTGACGGTAATGTGTATGACGCCGAGGTTAGTTGGAATGGCAAAATGCTTGGAAAATCACCAGATTTCTTTAGTGATATTTTGGTTGGAGCTCAAACATTCACTTTCTCTAAACTTGGCTATGACACTGTAACTAAGACAGTTGAAATAAAAGAGGGCGAGATTGCAGAATGTTATGTTACACTTACGCAAACCGTGGTGAAATACACTCCAAAGCAGAGCAATACTTACACGCCGACTTCTAAATCAAGTTCATCATCATCTTCTTCTTCTTCGAGTAGAACTTCAAAATCTTACTCATCAAGATATAAATCTAAGTCAAAATCTTCTCGTTCGCGCGTGAAAATCGACTCTTACTTTGGTTTTGGTATGGACCTAGATTTTGCTGATAATGCGCTTAGTGTCACCTTGCCTACGCTTTCTTATCAACTTGGGGGTAACGAAAATTTAGCCAACTTTGTTTTGGGTTTCCAGTATAGAATTATTACTGGTTCAAATGGTGGCGATATTTATTATGATGAGCTAAATTATAATTATGTTTATCCATATTATGCTGTTGCAAATCAGTTGTCAGTGCCTTTGTACGTAAGATTTAATATGCCCAGCAAGAAGAAAGACAATAGATTTTTCATAGGTCTTGGTGCTGTTGCTAACTACAATATCAATGGATATTATAAATATAAAGACACGGAAGATACTAGCGAAGATGCCTTTGAAACGAAGCTAACTCTTGACGATATGTCTATTGTGAATCCTATCTCGTTTGACTTATATGGTCAGTTAGGATTTAATTTTGGGGCAAAATCAAACTTTGTTTTGGCTCTTGTGGTTCGCTATAATCTAACCCCTACGTTTAATGTAAACAATGTTAATACTTATATCGAATCTGACGGCTCAGTGTTTAATCTTTATGAGCTTTATCCAGATTTGAAAACTCAGGTTGAAGATAAATTCTTTATAGGTGCTACATTTAGTTATGCCTTTAAACTTAAATAATTATGCGCAGGATTTTAATCATTTTTTTGTTGATTTTCACAGCATCTGGTTTTGCAGAGGATTTGTCTGTGCAAAATCCTACCTTGCCAAGTGAGCAGGTGAATTTGGCTAATAAATATTTTGAGGCTCAGGACTTTGTGAAGGCTGTGGAGTGGATGACTAAGGCTGCTGAGCAGGGAAATGCTGATGCTAGGAGTAATCTTGGATTCTTTTATGAGAATGGTTATGGGGTGGAGCAAAACTTGACTAAAGCTGCTGAGTATTATACGCTTGCAGCCCAGGCCGGTTCGTTGCTTGCTCAATGCAACTTGGGGGTTTGTTATGAATATGGACGTGGCGTTGCTAAGGATTTAGTAAAGGCCGCTGAGTGGTATGGCAAATCAGCCGAGAATGGTTATCCTGAGGGTCAATGCAACCTGGGTTATTTCTACGAAAAAGGCATGGGCGTAGAGCAAGATTATGACAAAGCAGCAGAATGGTATCGCAAGGCTGCAAATAATAATCACGCTGAGGCGCAATGCAAATTGGGATATTGCTATGAAGTTGGCATGGGGACGATGAAAAGTTCAACTATGGCTGTGGTGTGGTATCGCAAGGCTGCTGATCAGGGTTACCCTAGAGCGCAGAACAACCTCGGGGTGTGTTATTACCTTGGCGTGGGTGTGATTCAAAATTTAGAAAGTGCCTTTGGTTGGTGGATGATAGCTGCACAAAATGGTTATGATGAGGCTCAAAAAAATCTAGGAATTTGTTATCAGCACGGCGAGGGTGTCACCCAAGATTTAGTGAAGGCTGTTGAGTGGTTTAAAAAAGCAGCCGAGCAGGGTAACAGTGACGCTATTGAAGCACTCAACCGTTTAGGATAACTAATAAGCATTCATCTGCTGCCTTCTAGCTTTTCATTTAAAATACTCATTTACTTCAAGTAAACTCCGTTTTTAAATGAAAATCAGAGCGTTGCAGCTAAATACTTATTAGTCACCATTATGATATCATAAAAAAAAGGAGCAAAACAGCTCCTTTTCTTAGTTTAAAAACTCGCTTAAATAAGCGTCCATGTACATTAATTCGTGATTGTCTTGAATTACGTGCTCTAGCATTAGAGCGTGGTCTTGATCAGGTACCATCTGATCTTGGTTTAAATTTTCAGTGTCTAGATTTTGCATAGGCTTCAATGTTTTAAATCTATAACGAAGCCTTTGGCGATAATATTATATCTTTTGCGAAATTTTTAATTGATATAATGTACTTTTTCTGGTTTCCACTTATCTTTTACTTTTTGCTCGGCGTCGGGATAGCCCAACATAATAATGTTAAGTGGGACTAACTCGTCGGGAATATTCATCATCTCGCGCAGGGTAGCAACGCTCTTTTCTACGGGATAAACCCCACACCACACAGCTCCAAGATCCATTGCATGGGCAGCTAAGAGTATGTTTTCGGTAGCAGCCGAGCAGTCTTGCACCCAGTAAAGTGGCTGTTTTGGGAAGCTCTTAGACGGATTGCCACACACGATAATTGCTGTGAGTGCAGTCTTGTGCATGGGCGAAGTGTAGCGAGTCACCTTTGGAAATTGTTTGATTAGGGTAGTGTCGCTCACAACATAAAATTCCCATGGTTGGCGATTGCCTGCTGTTGGTGCCGACATGCCTACTTTTAGGATTTGCTCTATCTTTGCGGCCTCGATTTTCTGGTTTGTAAATTTCCTTACACTCGTGCGCGTGGCGATAGAGTTTAGGATGATATCTTGATCTGATTTTTCTGATTTGAGTTCTTTAGGCTCGCGATTTTCAAAGATTGTGAGCGAGAGAATTATAATTACTGCGCTAAGTAAAATACTTATGATTTTCCATTGATTTTTCATAGTAAGTTTTATTCTTTAGTTTTGCTAGAAATAGTGATTAATGCACCCGTAGGGCATATAAACCTACAATAAGGTCTGTGAATAAAGGGCGAAAGAGCCAAAAATACAAGGGCCATAACAAGCACAACATTAGATGCCGAACCTAACAAAAATGCAGAAAATACCTCGTAATTCATAAGTTCAAACCCAACGCCAAGCCACATGATAAACATCAATAAAAACAGAATATAGTAGCGTAATTTGTTCAAAAATTTATTGGTACGTTGCTTAAATTTCCATTTGCGTGTAGGTAATTTAGATAGCAATTCCTGAGCCGATCCCATGGGACAGTGCATGGCGCAATAAGTTCCTTTCTTGCCAAACAAAGGCATTAAAATTACTATCAGAAGCATACAAAAACTAACAATAGCAAGCGAAAGATTCACTCCATTTGCTAGCCACGAGACCACCTGCGAAAGCGAAAGAAAACTGCCGCACCAAAAACCTAGGACTATAACATTAAGTGCTAATTGCAAGTTTTTGATATGTTTATTTTTGTCTTTAATAAAACTTAGCACCACGCCCGAAAGCAGAACCATGAGTCCAAAAAAAGTTTTGAGCGTAAGCCCCGAGAGGGGATTTTTGGCCTTAGTATCTGCGCTAGATGCGTAATTTGCGGCGCTTTTCACGTTTTCGATTAGAGCAACAGACGTGTAAGTTGCACCCGAGATAGCATTGACTTCTAACTCTGAAACATCGTTTATGTTTTTGTTATCCCATGTGTTAAGTAGTTTGCTGTCCTTCACTTGCTTGAAAAAACTCGGTGTCTCGCTGTGAGAGAGAGCCTCGACTTTTTGGATAATATCGTCTTTGATGTATAATTTTATAGGTGTGCGGCCGCCAAAGCCTAGGACTCCACGCGCAAGCGAGGTGGAATTTATCACTCTTGTGCCGTCCTCTAATGTTTGCTCAATTTCTACAAATTCTTCTTCCTTTGGATTTAGGATTTCTTGGCTAGTTTGGCCTAAGATTCGTGAGTCTTTGTTGATTGCGATACTTGCCAATAACAGAGCGACGATCAGGATGTTGATTATGTATTTGATTCTGTCCATTACTAAAATTTATTGTAGTGAACTTTGCTAGGATCCCATTTGTCTTTTACTGCTGGCTCGCCCTGGCCATAGCCTACAACTATCACGCTCAGCGCGTAAACATCATCGGGAAGAGATAAAAGTTTGCTCATTTTCTCAACTCTATTTTGCTCGTTATTAGGATAAGCACCACACCACACTGCGCCCAAACCCAAGGCATGAGCTGCTAGGAGTATGTTCTCGCTAGCTGCCGAACAGTCTTGAATCCAGTAATCGGGCAGAAGGCTTTTCGTAGGTGAGCCACATACTACGATAGCTGTTTGCGCTTTTTTGGCCATGTGAGCGCCTGGTATAATATTGGCAAATTCATCAAGAGTTGCTCTGTCGTTAACAACGATAAAATCCCAAGGTTGTTTATTACCTGCCGTAGGCGCTGCCATAGCTGCTTTTAGGAGTTTGTCTATTTTTTCGGTTTCTACTTTTTTAGACGTGTAGCTCCTGACGCTACTTCGGCTCATTATTACATCCATTGCTGATTGTTGTTTGTCGGTTTGACTTAGCGATGAATCACTTAGTACGTTGATTTTGATTGAAAGAATTACTAGTGCTACGGCCAAAAGCGTAGTTAGTATTTGCCAACTGTTTTTCATAAATTAAGATAAAATCATGTTATTTTGATTAATCATTTTCCTGAGATTAATTAGTGCATAACGCATACGACCAAGAGCTGTGTTGATGCTAACCTCAGATAATTCAGCAATTTCTTTAAAGCTAAGTCCTTGGAAATAACGCATTTTTACTACTTCGCGCTGCTCGTCGGGTAGTTGCTCTACTAATTTCCTGACGTCTTGCTCGATTTGCTGAGTGATAAGTTTATCTTCGATAGCTCCGTCAGCGAAACGATGACTGTTAAGTATGTCATAACCAGCGTCTTTCTCTGTTACTAGCTTTGTTTGTTTGTTTTTACGGAAATAATCTATCACTTGGTTGTGAGTCACCCTTAGAACCCACGATAAGAAACGACCGTTCTCAACATAACGACCCTCGTCCAAAAAGCGCACAACTTTGATTATCGCCTCCTGAAAAATATCGTCTTTAACATCATGATCTTTTACCATCATGAAGATATAGTCATTCACTCGTTTTTTATGACGTTCTATAAGTAAAGAAATTGCATTCTCATTGCCTGAAAAATAGGCATTAAGCAGCTCTGAGTCACTTAATGATTTTGTATTCATTCTACTTTTGTTTTAATGTAATTTAAAGTAGAGCTTTTCTCGATAGGCAATTATAATTTTAAGATTTGACTGCAAAATAGGCAATAATTATAAGATTTCCAAGAAAAAACACTAATTTTTATTTTTTTATCAACATTTCTCAAGTATTATGCCCTCTGATTTGTGATATTGATATAAAAATTACAACTTTGTATAAATACATTAAATCATTATATATATGAAACGTTTTTTATTATTGTGCTCAGCGTTATTTGTTTTTGCTGTGGCTAAGGCTCAAGATGATTCTCTGCCAGAGGTGAAACACATTACCAAAGAAGAATTTTTGGAAAAAGTTTATGATTATGAGAAAAATCCTGACAAATGGGTGTTTAAAGGTGATAAACCTTGTATCTTTATCTTTCATGCAACTTGGTGTCCTCCCTGCCGTGAGACTTTGCCTAATTTAGAGCTAATTAACTTTGATTATGGTGATAAAATAGATATTTATCAGATTAATGTTGATATGCAATATGAGTTGGCTCTTCACTTTAAACTGCAAAATATACCTACTATATATACTTGTCCTAAAGACGGTAGTGAACCTAGGGTATTTATCCAAGTGATGACTTATGAAAACTTTGTTGATGTTATAGAAAGCGACCTACTTAAATAGAGTAAGTCGCTTATTAATTTATATGAATATGAAAAAACTTTTTACCTCCCTAATTTTTGTCCTTGCTGTGAGTATTGCTGTTGCAAAAGCACCTCTTAGAATTGCGTGTGTGGGCGATAGTATCACTTTTGGCGTTAGAGTAGAAGGCAGAATAAACAACTCTTACTCTTACTCCGAGCAACTTGAGCGTATGCTGCGCGAGGGATATGTTGTCGAAAATTTTGGCCTGAGTTCTACGACCTTGCTTTCAACAACAGACAAACCTTATAACAAAACTCCTCAGTATAGAAAAATCTTTGAATTTAAGCCAGACATTATTTTTATTGCTCTCGGTACAAACGATTCTAAAGTAATATATCGTGATTTGATGACTGGTTTTGAGAGTGATTATCATGCCTTGATAAATTCGTTCAAAGAAAAATTGCCCGAGGTAGAAATTGTGATTTTAGCTCCTACAAAATCGCACAACGTAGATGGTAAAACGAAAATTGACCCAACTTACTTAACCAAAACGATAGTGCCTATGGTGCAAAAAATTGCTTATGACACTAATCTTGACCTTATAAATCTCCATCCTTTGTTTGAGGAATGGGTGGAGGATTTAATGCCTGACAAGGTGCACCCATCGGCTGCTGGCGCTAGTATGATTGCTCAGAGAATTTATGAGTACCTCAGCAATAAAGATAGTATGAAAGAGTTTACTTTCGATGAAAGTTTTACTAAAAGTACAAATTTTTATGGTTATAAATGTTACGAATTTACCTTTGAGGGCAAACAATCTAGAGTTGTAGTACCTCGCAAAGCAGCTCCTGGCAATCCTTGGGTTTGGCGAGCTAGGTTTTGGAATAGAAACATCACGACCTACGACGAGGCCTTGCTTGAGCGTGGCTATCATATTGTTTACAACCATGTGGCTAATATGTTTGGCTCGGATAAGGCTGTGGCTCAGTGGGATAAGTTTTATGAGTATGTGATTTCAAAAGGCTTGGCCGAAAAATGTGTTATTGAGTGCATCAGCCGAGGTGGACTTATTGCTTATAGGTATGCTATGAAATATCCTGAGAGAGTGTCAACCATAGTTGCAGATGCTCCTGTTTTGGACATCAAAAGCTGGCCTCTATCTCACGCAAAAGAGGTGCAAATGAGCAAAAAATTATTAGAAGCCTATGGCTTTAAATCACGCGAAGAGGCTATGGCTTACACGGATAATCCTATTGATAATGCCGAGAAAATTGCGAAACTTGGCATAAATTTAATTCATGTTTTTGGAGATTCCGACACCTTAGTGCCTCACACAGACAATACTTTGCCTTTCGCCAAGAGAATCAAAAAAGCAGGTGGCCAGATAGCACTTTACTCTAAAGCTGGTTGTGATCATCATCCTCACGGCTATTATCACAAGCCAGTAAAGGGAATAGTTTGCCCAGACCCAGTTATTAGCAGTATTTTGCGCAGCTCAGGACTGGATGAAAGTGATTCAACTGTGCCTAGAATAGGTTATCGCAAAAGAAATGTGTTCACTTGGCTTAATATTGCTAAGGAGATTTCAGACTCAACTGCATCGCGCGAGTTTGATATATTATTGCTTGGAAATTCTTTGACTCAAGCATTTAGCTCAAACAGAAAATTTAATGATCCAGGAGCAATTAGAGGTCTAGAACCTATGAATAAGGCCTTTCCAGACAAAACTTGGTTCTCGGCAGGGATAGGGGGCGATAGAACTCAACATTTGCTGTATAGAATCTTGTATGGTGATTACGAAAAATGCAATCCTAAATATGTCGTTGTTACCATAGGAGTGAATAACCTTAGTGGCGATAGAAGTACTCCAAGAGAGGTTTTGGACGGAATAAAGGCTTGTGTGGATGCTGTGAAAATAAAAATGCCTAATGCCAAAATTATTCTGTTTGGTTTGTTGCCGTCTAAGAAATATTATGATGTATCTAAACCTATAGCTTTAGAACTCGAAAAAACATATAAAAAAGACAAAAAAGTCACTTATGTGAATCCTTATCCTCATTTTTCAAACAAAGAAAAAACTTCAATTGAGCCTAAATATTACGTAAAAGACGGCACTCACCTAACCAGTGAAGGCTATGAAATGTGGACAAAACTTATGAACAAATACATAAAATAAAACTTATGAAAAAATTAACCTTACTAACTCTACTTTTTGCACTTACTTGCCTGACAATCAGTGCGAAAGACTATCCAGATTCAAAATTTAAGACTATTTTTAATGGTAAAAACTTCGACGGTTGGTACTTAAAAATAAGAAGTGGCGACGATGCTCTTGCTAAAAGAGTATTCGCTATTGAAAACCAAGAGGTGCACGTTTACGACGATTCTTTTCCTCAAGAATATGAACTGGAAGAGCCTGCAAACAATACTCACGGAATGATGTACACCAACAAAAAATATAGTCGCTACATTTTCCGTTTTGACTATAAGTGGGGTACTAAAATCTCAAATAACTTCAGCAAACTTCAGTATGATGCAGGATTTTATTACCATGTAACTGATGACAAAATCTGGCCAAAGGGCATAGAATATCAAATCCGTTACGACCACACCAAAAAACAAAATCACACGGGCGACTATTATATCACACGCTCGCAAAATCCAACATGGTTCTCTGACGGCAAAAATAGTTTCTTGCTGCCAAAAGACGGTGGAGTACCCACACCACGCAGACGAGGACTATTAATTGCTGCAAAATCTGCGCCTCACTCAGGCCTTGAAGGTAAGTGGGAGAGCTGCGAGATTATAGTTATGGGCGACAAATATTCTATACATAAATTAAATGGTGAGATAGTGAATATGACAACTGAACTTGGTGTGAGTGAGGGAGTTATAGGCTTGCAGAGCGAGACAGCAGAGATTTATTATCGCAACGTGCGCATCTTAGAATTTGACGAGGACGTGCCCATGGAAGTATTCCTTAAATAGACTTTAATTATGAAAAAAATAACTATATTCTTATTGTTGTTAACCCTAGTTAATACGGCCTGTACTGGTGAAGAAAAATTCAAAGATAGCGATTTTACACTTATATTTAATGGTGAAAATCTTGAGGGGTGGAATCCTAAAGTCAAAAATGGTGACCCCGAGCTTGCTAAAAAAGTTTTTGCAGTAGATGACGGAATGTTACATATCTTTAACGATGAGTTTGCTGAGGAATACGAACTTGGTGGCAATAATGCAACTCACGGAATGATGTACACTGAAAAGGAATACAGCAGATATATCCTAAGATTTGAGTATAAATGGGGGACTAAAAAAACTAATAATTTTGCAGATCTTCAATACGATGCAGGGTGTTATTACCATGTGACTAATGATAAAATTTGGCCTGTCGGATTAGAGTATCAAATACGTTATAATCACGAGGAAGATAAAAATCATACGGGCGATTATTATGTTAGACGTGGACCAAAGTTTAACTGGTTCTCTGATGGCGAGGGTAGTTTTTTGATGATTAGAGATGGAGGAAAAGCTACACCACGTCAAAAATTACATCACCCAGCATTAAAAAATGCGCCTCATTCTGCGCTTAAAGGCAAGTGGGAGGAATGTGAGATTATTGTTATGGGCAGTGAGTATTCTATTCATAAACTCAATGGCGTTATAGTGAATATGGGAACTGAAATAGGCTACGAAAAAGGCCTAATAGGTATGCAAAGTGAGACGGCAGAGATTTTCTACCGTAATATTAGAATCCTGGAATTGGAAGAATCAATACCAGCAGAATACTTCTTTTAAACTACAAAAACATGAAAAAAATAATATTTTCTTTGGCGTTTTTATGTATCTCATTCAGCCTTATGGCTAAAGATATAAACGTAATGCTATTAACTGGTCACACCGATAAATTTCACGATTGGAAGATAATGTCTGCGCGTGTGAAAGAGATTTTGGATGAAGGCAAAATTTTTAAAACTACGGTGGTGACAGACTATCAAAACCCTGATTTTACGGGTTACGACGTGGTTGTTATGAACTTAAATCAAGTTACTTGGAGCGATGATACCAAGAAACGCTTTGAGGATTTTGTGTCTTCAGGTGGTGGCTTTGTCTCGCTACATGAGACTGACAATGCCTTCCCCGAATGGGAGGAGTTTAATAAGATGATAGGCCTAGGAGGTTGGGGAGGTAGAACCCACGAACATGGTGATAATCACTACTTTAAAGACGGTAAATTTGTGACAGTTAACACTCCTGGTAAAGCTGGTAAACACGGTCGTAGAGGCAATTTTGAGATTATAGTCCATGAGCCTAATCACCCTATAATGAAGGGTTTACCCAAGAAATGGATTCATAAAAATGACGAACTTTACGGTAATTTAGTTGGTCGTAATTTTGAAAATCTTACGGTTTTGGCATCAGGTTATTCTGATCTAGCCACACGAGGCACAGGCAAACAAGAACCTTTACTAATGGTGATAAACTACGGCAAAGGGAGGGTTTTCCACACAACGCTTGGTCACACGGGCAAAGGTTTTAGCGAGGCCGTCAGTGCAAACGAAGACTTTAAAGTTACTCTACTAAGAGGAGCAGAATGGGTTGCAACGGGCAAAGTCAAGCAGAAAATAACATTTAAGTAAGAGTGTAAAAAAAGCGTCTAATTTCTTAGACGCTTTTTTTTGTACTTATTATATAGAAAGTAGATATTCTTTAAAATCTTCAAACTCTTTACTCATCTCGATTGAGAGTTTTTTTCCAGACATGAATTTCTCTAAAGTCTCTGGGATTGTGATTTTCTCGCCTATGATAGGCTCAACTGTGTCTAGGAATTTAGCAGGGTGGGCTGTCTCTAAGAAAATACCGACCTCGCCTTCTTTGATAGAATCCTTAAGTGCTAAGTAGCCACAAGCACCGTGAGGATCAAGTAGATATCCTGTGTTTTTATACACAGAGTTGATGCACTCTTTGATTTGATCGTCAGTGTAGGCTGATGCTGAAATATTGGCTTTAATTGCTTCCCACGAGTTTTTATACAAATCTAGAATACGCGCAAAGTTGCTAGGATCACCTACGTCCATGGCATTTGCAATGGTGGTAACCGATGCGCGAGGAGAGTAAATTCCTGTTTTGATGTACTCTAAGAATATATCGTTCATGTTGTTAGCTGCGATAAATCTTGACACTGGTAAGCCCATTACCTGACCAAAAAGAGCAGATGTGATGTTGCCAAAATTGCCACTAGGCACACAGAAAACAACTTTTTTATCTTCGCCCTGCAATTTGCGTTTGATTTGAGCGAAGGCCTCAAAATAATAAAACATTTGTGGTAAGAAACGCGCAACGTTAATTGAATTTGCCGATGTAAGAGTCATTTTTGAAGTCAACTCCTGGTTTGCAAATGCAGTTTTAACCAAACGTTGGCAGTCGTCGAAAGTGCCGTCTACCTCGATAGCAGTGATGTTTTGACCAAGAGTAGTAAATTGCTTTTCTTGTATTTCACTAACCTTGCCTTTAGGGTAAAGTATCACAACGTCTATGCCTTCAACGCCCAAAAATCCGTTAGCCACAGCACTCCCAGTATCGCCCGATGTAGCTACAAGGACAGTGATTTTATCACTATGCTCGCCCACAAAGTGAGAAAGCATACGAGCCATAAATCTACCACCTACGTCTTTAAAGGCAGCTGTTGGCCCATGAAATAACTCTAATGAATAAATATTTGGCTCAACTTCAACTATAGGAGTTGGGAAACTCAAAGTATCGCAAACTATCTTATTAAGTTCCTCTTTTGAGATGTCCTCGCCAAAAAGTGATGATGCTACATTGCAAGCGATTTCATGAAAAGAATATTTGTCCATGTTAGCTATGAAGTCAGCATCCAGAGCTTTGATTTGCTCAGGCATATAAAGCCCTTTGTCTGGCGCAAGTCCTTTAACCACAGCATCTTCCAGAGATGCAAGAGGCGAATTGCCGTTTGTGCTATAATATTTCATTTTGTTATTTAATTATTAATTTATCCATAAATTCATCGCCTTTTATCTCGCCATAAACTCCTTTACTAGCTGAAAACTCGTCGTATTTTTCTACGCTATCAGCCTCAAGAGTTGGGTTGTATATAATAAAAGGCACAGCTTCGCGGCTGTGAGTTTTAAGTTCGCATGGAGTAGGGTGATCAGGCAAAATTGCGATAGTCACTTGCTCGTCCATTTGCTCGGTGGCCTTAAAAATTGGCTCTACGGCACGTTTATCAAGGTATTCTATAGTTTTAATTTTAAGCTGTTCGTCGCCCTCGTGACCAGCCTCGTCGCTAGCCTCGATGTGCAAGAAAACAAAATCGTGTCGTTTAAGTGCATCTATCGCTGCTTGAGCCTTGCCCTCGTAGTTTGTGTCGTAAAGTCCTGTTGCGCCCTCCACGTCTATAGATTCTAGGCCTGCGTAAATTCCTATGCCCTTAATCAAATCAACGGCTGATATTACAGCGCCACTTTTTAGTCCATATTTTTCTAGTAAAGTAGGCATAGTTGGACGGTAGCCTGGCGACCACATCCATATAGAGTTTGCTGGGCATTTACCCTCAGCAACACGTTTTAGGTTAACAGGATGCTCTTTTAAAAGTTCTTGAGATTTAACAATCAACTCATTAAGTAGAGCGCAAGTTTGCTCAGCCTCAGGAGTTTCAGCTACTGGTAAATATTTTGCAGCCTTTTGTCCTGGAACATCATGAGGAGGTGTGCAGTTGATGTATTTTACCCCACCTTTTACTTTAAGTAAGTGGCGATAAGATACACCAGGATAGAAAGTTACAATATCGTTTCCTAGTTTTTCTTCTAGGTATTCCATTAACTCGCGAGCCTCTTCAGTTGATATGTGACCTGCTGAGTGATTTTTAATGTTTTCGTCCTCGATAGTAATTAAATTACAACGCATAACCATCTCGCTCTCAAGCACATCAACACCCATACTCGCAGCCTCTAGCGAGCCACGTCCCTCAAAAACTTGATCTAAATCATAGCCCAAAACAGAAAGATTAGCTATCTCACTCCCTGGCAGGTAATTCTCTGGCACAGTGTGAAATAGACCATTTCTACCCATCTTGCTAAGGAAGTCAATAGTAGGTATGTTTGCCACTTCGAGTGGAGTCTTATTTCCTAAAGATTCTTGTCTGTGATCGGCCATACCGTCACCAAGAATTATAATGTATTTCATAGTTTATCTAATATTTGCAATGCTAATTATGTCGGCAAATACACCTGCTGCTGTTACGCTAGCGCCGGCGCCATAGCCTTTAATTTGCATAGGATATTCTTTATAACGTTCTGTTGTTAAAGAGATTACGTTGTTGCTACCAGCAAGTTCATAGAAAGGACTATTGCTCTCTACCTCGCGAAGTGCAACCTCGCCTTTGCCATTATCAAGCGTAGCGATAAATCTTAGTCTACGGCCAGCTTTCTCAACCTCAGCGCGTTTTTGCTCAAATTCTGCATCTAACTTAGAAATATTCGCCCAAAACTCATCAACGCTACCTTTGAAGAACTCAGAAGGGATGAACAGATTTTTTACAACATCCTCTTGCTCCAGTGCATAGCCTGCCTCACGAGCTAGAATCACCAATTTACGGATAACGTCCTGGCCACTAAGGTCAATTCTAGGATCTGGCTCAGCATAACCTGCCTCTTTAGCCATCATAATTGCCTTACTCATAGGTATTTCGCTACTCATTTCATTGAAAATGTAGTTCAAAGTACCCGACACAACAGCTTCGATTTTCAGGATTTTATCACCACTATTTATAAGGTCGCTGATAGTGTTTATAATAGGTAGGCCAGCCCCTACGTTAGTTTCAAACAAGAATTTGATACCACGTTTACGAGCAATAGCTTTTAGCTCAAGATAAGTTTCATACTCTGAAGATGCTGCAATTTTATTAGCTGCTACAACAGATACATTGCTCTCTAACAGACTTTTATATACTTTTGCAACGTCTGCGCTCGCTGTACAATCCACAAAAACAGAGTTGAAAATATTGATATTTTTAATCTCTTGCGCAAAAATCTCAGGCGAAGAAACATTCTCACTCTTGTCTAATTGCTCTTTGATAGTTGACAAATCCAAGCCTTCTTTGTTAAGAATAAATCGTTTAGAATTTGTGATTCCCACAACATTTATCTTCAAAGAGTTTTCTTTCAACAGTTTTGGTTGTTGCATTTTGATTTGGTCAAGTAAATTGCTACCCACAAGACCACTACCTGCTACAAAGATATTAAGTACTTGATAATCAGATAAGAAGAATGAATCATGAATGACATTCATAGTCTTAGGTAGATTATCCAGCGCAATCACAAAAGAAATATTAGTCTCCGAAGCACCCTGAGCACACGCAATGACATTGATACCATTGCGACCCAAAGTTCCAAACAATTTACCAGCTATGCCAGGTGTGTGTTTCATGTTTTCGCCCACGATAGCTACGGTTGCAAGATTCATCTCTTTTTTGATGTTGTTAATCTCACCCATGGTCATTTCCTGAGCAAATTCCTCGCTTAGAACTTCTATTGCTAGGTCGGCGTCTGAGTTTTTAACACCTATAGATGTGGTATTTTCAGATGATGCCTGCGATACGAAGAACACGCTAATACCAACCTTAGCCAAAATCTTGAAAATACGGTAATTAACACCTATAACTCCCACCATACCAAGGCCTTGCACTGTAATAAGGCAAGTGTCGTTGATAGAAGAAATACCTTTGATAGCTTTGTGTTTATCGTTGGTTAACTTCTTAGTAATTAGTGTTCCCTTAGCCTCTTGGTTAAAGGTATTTTTGATGACAATAGGAATATCTTTGTGATAAACAGGGAAAATCGTAGGAGGATAAACCACCTTAGCTCCAAAGTTGCAAAGTTCCATAGCCTCTACAAAGCTCAGTCTTTCAATAACATAGGCATTGCTAATAACCCTAGGGTCGGCAGTCATAAACCCGTCAACGTCTGTCCATATCTCAAGTATAGATGCGTTTAGCGTAGCTGCTAGGATTGCTGCTGTGTAATCGCTACCTCCACGGCCTAAGTTAGTTATATCGTCACTCTCGCTATCGCTAGCAATAAAACCAGGTGCTACGGTGATAGGTGCAATCTTAGTAAAAGCTTTTTTAACCAACTCCTCGGTAGTTTCCATGTCTAAGATGCATTTTGAGAAATGATACTTAGTTTTGATGAATTCTCTAGAATCTACGTGAACTGCTCCCTGGATAACAGCTGCTACAATGACAGAAGAAAGTCTTTCGCCATAGCTCACTATCGTAGCCAAAGTCTTGTCAGACAAATCTTTAATAAGGAAAATGCCGTTTAAGATATTAGTTAGCTCATCAAATTTGCTGGTTATAATGTTCGTTATATTTTCCCACTTTTCACATGGAACTACCTCTTTGATTAGTTCCCTGTGACGCTCTATCATTAGTGATAGTTCATTTTTGTAGCTTTCATCGCCCGTGGTAGCCTTGTTAGCGCTCAATAATAGTTGATCGGTTATGCCCGAAAGCGCCGACACTACTACAATTACTTCTTCTTTAGACGAACTAACAGCTTCACATACTTTGCGAATACCATTTGCAGAACCTACGGATGTTCCGCCAAATTTCATTACCTTCATAAGTTTTTCTTATCTTAATTAAAGTGCAATTTTACGATTTTTTCGCCTAATTTCCTAATATTTACCCCTAGATAGTATAAAAAACTCAGATGTTTTTTTAACTTTGCGACTGAATATTTAAAAATTATACGAAAAATATGGAATTAAGAGACATTCTTTCAATCGCAGGTCAGCCTGGTTTATACAAATTTGTTGCTCAAAGCAATCACGGAATCATCGTAGAATCTCTAGCCGAGGGCAAACGTTCTAACGTGTCGGGTTCTGCTAAAGTTAGCTCTATGGGCGAAATTGCTATTTTTACTGAAGGCGAGGATATTCCTTTGTCACAAGTTTTTGAAAATATCTTCACTCACACTTCTGGCGCTGAGGCTATCAGCCACAAATCAACAAACGACGAGCTAAAAGCCTTCTTTGCAGCTGTATTACCAGAATACGACAAAGAAAGAGTGCACGTATCAGATATCAAAAAAGTAGTTCAGTGGTATAACATCTTGATTAACAATGGTTTCACTGAGTTTAAAATAGAAGACACTGAGGCTGAGCAAGAGCAAACAGCCGAGTAATTTTACTTTAAAATTATAGCCTTATTTGTTTTAGGAATAATCTTTCCTATAATTCTAGAATAAGGATATTTATCATCTTTGAGTAGGTCGGCTAGGGCAGCATCTGCCTTGGCCTCATCTACACACATCAAAAGCCCACCAGAGGTTTGGGCATCACACAACAACATTTTTAATTCAGTAGTTACATTGCTGTTAATTAATATGTTATCCTTTGTAAATTCTAAGTTTTTAAACGCAGCACCTGGTATACAGCCACTCTCCAACAAGTCCATAACTTGGGGTAGAGTAGGTATGTTTTGGCAGTCTAATTCAACGCTTACGCCCGATGCATCAGATAATTTCATTAGGTGACCCATTAGCCCAAACCCTGTGACGTCGGTGGCGCATTTTACATCATATTTTTGCATCACCTCGGCGCCCTTATCGTTTAATAATTTCATCTGTTCTATGGCCTCGCGATAAGCATCATGGTTTGCTAGTTTCATTCTTTGAGCTGCAACTAACACGCCACTTCCTAGTGCTTTGGTTAGTATAAGTACTTGACCCCCAATAGCTTTATCATTTGAGATGACTTTGTCAGGATGAACTTCACCCACTACTGCAAGTCCATATTTTGGTGTCTCATCGTCTATTGTGTGACCTCCCATGGTAAATGCTTTGGCCTCATTGATTTTACTTTGTCCACCTGCGATAATATCGCGCAAAACCTCGAGTGGGAATCTCTTTGCTGGGAACATATTAAGATTCAGAGCCAACAAAGGTTTGCCACCCATGGCATAAACATCGCTCAGAGAGTTTGCCGCAGCAATTTCGCCAAATTCGTAGGCATCAGAGCAGATAGGGGGGAAGAAATCTGTAGTTACTATCAGTGCACGCTCATCATCAAGTTTGTAAACCCCTGCATCGTCATGCGTAGAAATATCTACTATAATATTTTCGCAAGTTGGGATAGGAATTTTGCTTAGTAGAGCAGATAATTCACCTGCTGGTATCTTAGCCGAACAACCTCCGTATTCTACCGTTTGTAGTAAATCAAATTCTTTAGTCATTATATATTGTAACTTTTATATTATTTTCCTCTATTAATTCTTTTACTTTATCAGCCTCAGCGCTTAATAATCTTAGGCACATTCCACACTCCGATGATATGTGTTTTGGTACGGGTATAACTCTGGTATTTAGGTTGTTATCCCTGCATACCTTATCTGCTTTTATTGCTTCGCGCGCTGATTTAAAAACTGCTATACTGTACATATTTTAATTATAGCTGAGAGTAAATATTTTAAATCCTGCTGAGTGTGTGAGGGCGATAATGAGATTCTAACTGTGCCACTAGGGAAGGTGTTTAGGCTCTTGTGAGCTAGGGGAGAGCAGTGCAAACCCTGTCTGGTTTCGATGTTGAAATCGTAGAATAGGCTCTCGCAAAAACTTGCTGTTGATATGCTGTTATGAGTTAATGAGAACACTTCTCCTTGAGTATTTTTATTTTCGTAATTATCACTTATATAAATGTTTAAATCATTTATATCAAGTAATGATTGAATTAAATTATTAAAATCTTCTCTTGTGTGTTTTCTCTCTAATGGATGCTCTAATGCTGTCAAAAGCGATACTATTCCAACCAGATTTGGTGTACCAGCCTCAAATCTATCAGGTAGAACGTCGGGCATAAAATAGCTGTCAGATGCCGAACCTGTGCCTCCTTGTATTAATTCCTTTAAATTTTTGGGCTCTTTAGCATAAAATCCACCTATACCGTTCACGCCACCGAGTCCCTTGTGGCCTGTAAATATGCAAAAATCTAAGTCCCAATCCGTGATTTTAACCTCGATGTAACCAGCTGATTGAGTGGCATCTAGCATAATTTTTAGGCCTCTTTCTTTAGCCCATTTGGATATGGAATCCATGTCTTGGATTAATCCATTTACGTTGCTTTGATGATTGATTATAACAAGTGCAACATCCTTAGTGTCAATACCTTGAAGTAATATCTTCCCCTTTTTATCACATGGCAAAACGCTGTACTCAACACCTATTTCTGTGAGTGGTCGCATAATAGCGTTGTGCTCTAGGGGTGAGACGAGGATTTTGTCACCCTCTTTAAAATCTATGCCTTTAAGTATTGTGTTTGCACCCTCGGTTGCATTTTTTGTGAAAAAAATATTTTCGCCTGAGTCAGCACTTAATTTTTGAGCTAGTAAATCACGCGTTTGCTCGGCTATCATAATAGCCTCTGCCACCCTAGGGTAGGATGCGCGCGAGTAAGTGCCACCACAATTATTTATGTAGTCAGCAATCGCCTCGCTAACCTGTTTAGGTTTTGGAAATGAGGTACTTGCATTGTCAAAATAGAGGTTCATTATGGGTATGCTATAAAATCTGACTCTGACATTTTTGTGCTAATCACATACATATTGCTGATTTTTCCTACCTTAATTTGAGCCTTTACATCGTAAAAATCTACACAAGTGCCGCAAACGATGATTTCTACGCCTTTAGCTGTAAGTTCAGCAAGGCTATCAGCCGTGTCCATTCCCTTGGTAGCTAGTTTTACGCCCTCGTTATACAAAATTATCGTCTTTGGTTTTTTCTCTAATTCCTGCAAAGAATTAATGTAGGCACGCATTAAAATCGCGCCCAATTTCTCGTCACCTTCGCCCATGGTTGTGCTTTTAATAACCACTGTGTAGTTGTTTTTTTGAGGCACAGGACAGCTTGGCTCTTGAGTGAAAATAGGGTTTGCTTTGATTTGCTCAGCAGATTTTCCAATAGAGAAAACTATCTGGTGGACGTTATTTTCAAACGTATATTGCGTCTCAAAACCTAGCTCTGAAATATAGTCCATTAAGTTGCACTTAGCCGTGTCGTTATCTGACAAAACCTCTATGATATCACCCTCACAGGCTGCTGAAATAGCTTTTTTAGTCATTATTAGTGGCAAAGGACAAAGCTCACCACGCGCGTCTACTCTTATCATTTTTTATGCTAATTTAATTATTTCTTCTATGCTTTTGTCGAAGTTGTCGTTATCTACCGTATAGCTTTTACGCCAAGGTCTTTGGCTCTTAGCACTGCTTTGAGCATAGGCTTTGTCGTAGTATTTTAATGCCACGCGCGCTGCCTCGCGAATGTTGCCTTCTTCTATAAAATCTATCGCAATTTTTACTTGATCAAACCCAAGTCGTTTTCGTATTTTTGTAAATGCGCTAATTAACATTTCAGGGCTAAAATTGCCGTAGTCTACCATAAGTCTGTCCAGACGCTGCTCCATGCTCATCTTTATCTCAATCTGAGGTGAAGATGTCATAATTTTATAGAGCGCTTGGGGTAAAAACACATGGCCAATTAACATGCTTTCGCTTTCAAGCCACACTATTTTATTGTTGTCAAGTTCCCTAAATTGCATGTGAAGTAGGTTGATAAAATGCTCGGTCGAAGGCTGAACACCCATACCAAAGCTCCCAAATGCTGAGCCTCTGTGATTTGCAATGCCTTCTATATCAACTACTTGCTCACTTTTTTTAACTAATTTTTTGAGTATATCTGTTTTGCCACAACCAGTTGATCCACCCAACATTCTAAAATCCCAATCAAGAGTCAATATCCTCTCAAAATCACTTCTAAATGCTTTGTAACCACCTTTCAGTAGCTTTACTTTCAGTCCTGCCGTAGACAGTAGCCAAGCTACACTGCCACTGCGCATACCTCCTCGCCAACAGTACAAATAAATAGTCTTACCCTCACGGAGTACCTTGGCATCCTTAACCATTTGAGCGAGCCTTGGTCCTACAAACTCCAGACCCTTCTCAATAGCTTCTTCTTTGCCTATTTGGATGTAGGTTGTGCCAACGACAACCCTTTCTTCGTTAGTAAACAAAGGTAGGTTTTGAGCACCTGGAATATGACCTTTCTCAAATTCAGCAGGTGTTCTAACATCTAAAATTACCCCTTCTGAACTTTGATTTAAGAAGTCATGAATTTTAAGAGTTTCTATCATAGTTTTGGGGTAGATTATGTTATTTTTTAGTTGTCTTGACTATTCCTTCGCGCATTGTTGTGTCGGCCTGCACGTTTTTGATTTTGTAGTAATCCATGATTCCTAGATTACCACTTCTAAAGGCTTCTGATATAGCCATAGGTATTTCAGCTTCGGCCAAAATCACCTTAGCTCTAGCTTCTTCGGCCTTAGCTTTATTTTCTTGCTCCATAGCAACTGCCATAGCTCTACGCTCCTCAGCACGAGCCTGAGCAATGTTTTTATCTGCGTTTGCTTGGTCCATTTGAAGTTCTGCACCTATGTTTTTACCAACGTCGATATCTGCGATATCAATAGATAAAATCTCAAATGCTGTACCTGCATCCAGACCTTTCTCAAGCACTACGCGAGAGATGAAATCAGGATTTTCCAACACTTTTTTGTGGGTATCAGCAGAACCGATAGACGAAACTATGCCCTCACCAACACGTGCTAGGACTGTTTCTTCGCCTGCGCCACCAACTAATTGTTTGATGTTTGCGCGCACAGTTACTCTAGCCTTAGCGATAAGTTGTATACCGTCTTTAGCTACTGCTGCCACGGGTGGGGTATTGATAACTTTAGGATTTACAGACATTTGCACGGCCTCAAACACGTCACGACCTGCTAAATCAATAGCCGTGGCCATACGGAAATCAAGCGTGATGCCAGCTTTCTGAGCCGAGACTAAAGCGTGCACAACACGAGTTACATTACCACCAGCTAGGTAGTGAGCTTCAAGCTCATTCGCTTCGAGCGAAAGGCCTGCCTTTGTGCTTTCTATCATAGACGATACGATAGTTGATGGTGGAACTTTACGCCAACGCATCAAAACCAGTTGCAAAAGATTAATCCTAACATCAGAAACTAGGGCCGAAAACCATAGTCCAACAGGAATAAAATAAAAAATCAACCAAAGTACAACTAAGCCTATAAAGGCTATCAATGCTGTGTAACCCATTTGTTCCATAACTTATAATTTTTTTACAATAATATTAAAATTTTCTGCGCCAACTACCTCTATTTCAGTATCTTGGTCTATATATCCTGCCTGTGAACTAGCCTCAAAAATCTCGCCATTAACCCTCACTTTTCCCATAGGCGCTAGTCTAGATATGGTTTTGCCCTTTGAGCCTACAAGTGATTTTCTTTGCTCTAGGTCTTGTTGCGAAGTGCCTTTTATCTTAGATTTTAGTGATAATTTTTGCCAAAGTTTACTTCTTAATGATATTGTGACGGCTAAAATTGCAACTATAATTGCAGCTGTAATAATCAGATAACCAGCAACTTGACCATAATCATTAAAGGCAATAAACGATGCCCAAGTAAAGCTAGCTACGGCCATTATGCCTGCGAGCGAAACACCCGGAAATAAAATTAATTCGGCGATTATAAACAGCCCTCCAAGTATTAAAAGTATGAAAATCAGTAACATAATTTATAGTTTTTTTATCTCGGGCAAAATTGCTTTGTGCAAGATACTAATTTTTTCTTGTAATTCAATAGCCTTTTTTTCGCTATCAAAATTGCCTATAATAAAGGTGAATTTCGCCTCTGCTTGCGCAATTCTTGTAATTTCAAGAGTTTTATCTGTATCATTAATTAGTTGCTTGACATTATCGGGTAGCTCAGAGTCCGAGAGAGTGATCTCCATGCGAAAAATTCCCTCGTTGTGCTTAGTTGATTCTTTGCCTATTTCGACACGCTCTGAGTCCAACCATTTTTGAATGATTGGTCGTCTAAATCCATGCTGTTTTAGTTTTTTTGCTGCATCTTCGGCCTGCTTTAGAGTCTCGAAACCACCTATATAATAGGTGTAAGTTTTATTTTTTTCGCGCATATAATATATAGGTGTGGTCTTGCGAAAAATCGAGGGTTGTTGCTGGGCTGAGAAATTCCCAACGCTAATTCTATAAATCTCGCCTCGCTCATAAATAGGGCATTGGGGCACTGGGTGCGATTTAGTGTAAGGCATAGAGCCAAACTTAAGGTCTTGATAATCAATAAGATTCTTTATATTTATTATGATTTTATCTAAACAATAATTTAATGAATCCACAGATTTTTTTCTGTTCTCATGGGCTTTTTTGGCCTTATCCAATTCTAAAAGTTCACACAAATCTATCTCGGTGCATAGCAAACTTTGTTTAAGTTTTGGGTAAGCAGCAATGATATCAGATGCGTAAATCCCTAAATTCTCGCTCATGAAATTTTGAGCTGTTAGAGCACGATTTTGATGATTTTCTATAAGGTCAATCCTGTTGTTTTTGTCGAAAATATAGCTGTAAGCATAGGCTTTTTGGTAATATAAATCGTTCCAGATAACTTCTACAGAGTCTGAAATTTTATCATTTAATTTACTTAGCATCAAGTATTTATTATAAAGACTATCGGCTGATGCTTGTTTTTTTACTGTCTTGTATTGCTCAGAAATATTTTTCAGACTTTTATAATTGCTCATAAAAATCCTGATGTAATTTGTTATCGAAACCTCGCGTTTGTTTGAACTAACCAACGCCTTGTAATCATCGGCTGAAAGAGCTGAGACTAAAGCCTGATTTTTAGTGATATCTATGCTTTGCTCAGTAAAAGTTATGCTATCTGCTTCTTGGTTTTTAACTTGTTTTTGTTTGCTGAGATTTTGTAGTAGGTATTCTTGTTCTAGGCTTGTGATTTTGCGCTGAAGCTCGCCTTTGGAGTTTCTTAAGGCAAAGAGTTTGTCCTCTAATGCTAGGATTTGAGTTGCCACAGAGCTTTTGTCTGAGTCGGGGTTAGAGTACTCTTCACGCAGGGTTTTTAATTGTTCACTAATTTGTTTTTCGCTCTCATTAATTTTTTCACTTTGCTTGATAAGTGCCTCGTAATCTGCATTACTTTTAAGTGTAACTATCTCACACTCAGCATTTAATGAAAAAGAAAACAATAAAATAAAACTAAGAAATATTTTTTTAAAACACATATTTATTTCCACCACTTAATTACAAAAAGTTGAATTAAACCAAAAATTTCTAAACGACCAAGCAACATCAAAATTGTGCTAGATGCTCTGATAGTTAAAGGCAAAGACCCATAATTATCAAGCGTGCCAATATCTCCAAATCCAGGCCCTATATTGCCCAAACAAGACAAACTCATGGTGAAGCTAGTGAGTAAATCCATGTCAAATGCCGTACAAACTATCGTGCCTGCTAAGGTTAACATCACGTAAGTTGCTATGAAAATCATTGCATAAGAAGTAACCTCCTTGTCTTGCAATGAGCCGTTCATTTTAATACGGATAACAGCAGTAGGATGTTGTTGAGATTTGATTTTAGCTTTGATAACCTTGCTTGCTAAAAGTATCCTGTCTGCCTTAATACCCCCACAAGTTGAGCCTGCACATGAGCATTGAAACATTAAATATATTGCTACAATGATTGCTAGTGGTGTCCATAAATTTGCATCACAAGTAGCAAATCCAGTGGTTGTGATAATTGAAATTACCTGAAAAACAGTATATCTTAGCGAGGTTAAGAAATCAGAAAACAACCCGTCTTTAAACAAACTTAGCGAGATAATTCCCATAGCCACTAGCATGGTGATAAAATAAAAACGGCTCACCTCAGAACGGAAAATATTATTAGTTTTACCAGCTAAAGTGGTGAATATCAGACCAAAATGAAGTCCTGCCAAGGCCATAAACACACAGAGTATAACCTCTATCCAAACATTATCGTAAAACAATATACTAGAGTTCTTGGTGCTAAACCCACCTGTGGCAATGGTCGAAAACGAGTGATTGATAGCATCAAACCAGCTCATACCAGCGATTTTTAGCAAAACAGTCTCACACAAAGTCATACCTACATATACAAACAGCAGGATATTAACTATCTTATGAGCTCTATATTTGTAATTATCCTTAGCAAGTGATGATAGCTCAACACTAGAAAGTGACATTTTATTTCGCCCCATAGCAGGCACAATAATCAGAGCAAACATCACAACGCCAACTCCACCTAACCAGTGAGTCGAGGATCTCCAGAATAGCAGGCCACGAGGTAACTGTTCAACGTCATTTAATATGGTTGCCCCGGTAGTGGTGAAGCCCGAAACGCTTTCAAACCAAGAGTTTACGAAACCAAATTCACCTCCCCATAACAAATAGGGGAAAGTACCCACAAAACACGATAAGAGCCATGCTCCCACCACTATCATATAACTTTCCTTGGTATTTATCTGCTCTTTACGTCTAACAAAAACAAGTGGGAAGGCCCCCAAAACGGAAGTAAGCGCAGTAGACAAAATCAAGGGGTAGAATCCAGAATCCATGCCTCCAGGAGCAAACGCAGAAAAACATGCTGAAATCAACATGAAAATTGCATTCAGCAAAAGCACTAATCCTATATATCTGAAAACTATATTTAAGCGCATATTCTTCTCTAAGCCCTCTTATTTTTACACTTATTAACTAATTCTTCGATGTTTTCTTTTAGTTCTGCCACCTCGTCTTGCCCCTGCATTTTAACCTGGAAAGGTATTTTTGCATTGATGAAAGCCTTTAATGATTTTTGCATAGCTACAACTGGGCCAACGAGATAAGTATTGATAAAGAACAAGAACATTAGAAGAATCAAAATCCCAACCCCAAGCGCTAAAATACCTGGCGTGATAGCTCTGTGAGCCTTACTCTCAAGCGAGACGGCATCTCCGGCCAAGTCTTCTTGAGATTGTATCATGTAGTTTTTAATCGCTGAAGTTAGATTATAATAATTTGTTTTATAAATGTTCACAAACCACTGTTTGTCGGTTTGCTCGATTTTATCTATATTGTTGTCTATCAATATATTATATGATTCTCTGGCTATGTAAATATCATTTAAAGCCTCCAGGTCTCTTACCGTTAAACTTGCTTTTTTAAGCGCAATCTCAAAGTTTTCAACCTCGGCCAAATACACAGAATCTTGCTCTGATGTGCCCGTGATAACCATTTGAAGTAGGGCAGTATTTTGATTTTGCACAGCATCAAGCATCTGTTTAGCTGTTTCCATATTTTGTTTGCTCTTATCGAGCAGAGCCGTGGTACTGCTACTTAGCGAACTAAGCTCTAGTAGAGATATCACACCCGAGAAGAACAGAATGATAGCTAGACTAACAAAACCTGTTGTTATTTTCTTTCTTATTCCAAACATCTTATTAAGTATTAATTAACAAATGTATAAAATTATTTGAGAATTTCACCTATAATATTACCACTTAATGTAATTGAGTTTAATTTTACTCTTTGCAAGGTGTTGATTAGCTCCTTGTTATAGGGGACTTCCACCTTTAAATAATTCTCTGTAAATCCGGTGATTAGACCCCCTTTTGCCCTTGATTCAAACAAAACTGTTGCCTCGCTGCCAAGCCTAGAGAGCGCAAAATTATTATGAAGTTTTTTGCATAGTTCGTCCAATTTTTTGGCTCGTTCTTGTTTTTTCTGGGGAGAAACCTTGCCTGGGAAATCTATTGCAGGTGTGTTTGCGCGCTCTGAGTAAGGGAAAATATGTAAATAAGCAGGCTCGATGCGCTCTAAGAAATTATACATCTCATCAAAACCCTCATCACTCTCGCCCGGGAAACCTACTATCACGTCTATACCTATAAAAACATCTCGCATAGCACGTTTTACAGCCATGATTCTTTGCTCAAAAATTTCTGTGGTGTAACGCCTGCGCATAAGTGCTAGGATATTGTTCGAGCCGTTTTGCAGAGGTATGTGAAAGTGAGGCTGAAATTTAGATGATTTAGCACAAAAATCTATAATTTCATCACTCAAAAGATTAGGCTCTATGGATGAAATTCTGTAACGTTCTATACCTTCAATCTCATCTAATGCTTTAAGTAAATCTATGAATTTCTCGCCTGTTGTTTTGCCAAAATCTCCTGTGTTGATACCTGTGATAACTATCTCTTTTTGCCCCATTTTGGCAATTTCTTTAGCTTGTGTAATCACTTGATTTATAGGTATATTACGGCTTTTACCTCTAGCATTAGGTATGGTACAATATGAGCATCTGTAATCACACCCATCTTGAACTTTTAGAAAAGCTCGTGTGCGCTCCGAGGAAGAAAATGCCGAGAAGAAATTAGTTAATTCATCCACCTCACAAGGATAGATATTTGCGCGATCTGTACGAGTAAAATCACTAACTAATTTATAGAGACGATTTTTGTCGTTATTTGAAATTACAAGGTCAACGCCGGGAATTTCTGAGATTTGCTCAGGCTTTAATTGGGCATAACATCCCGTCACAGCAATAATGGCATCGGGATTGTCTTTATGAAGTTTTCGTATTAAATTCCTGCATTTTTTGTCGGCATGATCAGTCACCGAGCAGCTATTTATTACGCATATATCAGCGCTCTGCCCTTGGTTAGCTTTTATGAAACCTCCTTGCTCGAATTCGCGAGCTAGAGTTGCAGTTTCCGAAAAGTTCATTTTGCATCCAAGAGTGTGAAAGCTTACTTTTTTCATTAATTTTTTGTTTGATTTTTTTAAAATACGCTCGCAAAGTTAAGGATAATTTTTGTTTTTAGGATTAAATGTGGTGATTAAGCCTAGTTTTTGATAATATTTCCTTAAACTTTATCGCTTATTATAGCAAAACTATTATCTTTGCGTGTTATTTAAAAGTTTTGTGAATGAAAACCATACATAAATTTGTTTTAAAGTCTTACCTAGGGCCCATGATAATGACCTTCTTCATTGTTATGTTCATCCTAGTTATGCAATTTATGTGGCGCTATATCGACGAATTAGTTGGTAAGGGTCTTGATGGTAGTGTGATATTTGAACTTATGGTTTATGCAGCGGCTACGGTAATACCCATGGGGCTACCCTTGGCTACTTTGCTGGCGGCTATTATGACCATGGGTAATTTGGGTGAAAATTACGAGCTGCTGGCTATGAAGTCGGCAGGTATGTCGCTTATGAAGATAATGCGACCTCTTACCATACTTATTTTCTTTGTTTCTATCGCTAGTTTTTTTGTGGCAAATGACTTGGTGCCTTACTCTATGCGCAAGATGTATTCACTTATTTATGATATACGTCAGCAGAAACAATCTATAGAATTTAAGGACGGAATTTTCTTTAACGGCATAGAAAACATGAGTATCTTGGTTGAAAAACAAGACCCAAAAACCAAACTACTCACGGGAGTACAAATCTACGACACGCGCGAGAATACAGGCGAAATGACTATTACACTTGCAGATTCAGGTTACATTTCACTTAGCGATGATAAGAAATTCTTGAAAGTTAACCTTTATAATGGTGAGACTTATGAGACTAGCCGTAATCGCCAATGGTATGAAGAAAATGAACTAAGACACCATATTTTTGCAGCACAAAATGGTCTTATACCACTCTCAGGCTTTGATTTTGAGAGAACTGATGATAGTAAATTTGGAGGTAGCCAGACCAAAAATATTCAGCAATTAACCCGTGGAATAGACTCTCTGGATAGAATAAATAGTAATATGTTAATTGACTCTTATGGGCCACTTATTATGGATTACTTATTCAAAACCAACGCTGATATTGCCTATGATTCCATGAGGGTCGAGGCTTTGGGTAAAAAATCTTTGAATCTTTATCCCCAGGTTAATAAATTAGACACTAGAGCAAAAGCAAAATTATATAAAGAGGCCAAAGAAGATTTAATTAAGTCTAAAAGATTCTTAACCTACGACGAGCGCAGTGCAAAACAGTCCTTAAATCAACTATACAGCTACAAGGTAGAATGGCACCGTAAAATGTCGCTCCCGGTATCTGTAATGATTTTCTTTTTGATAGGTGCATCGCTCGGAGCTATTATCCGTAAAGGTGGACTGGGTATGCCTATTGTGGTGTCGGTGCTGTTTTTTGTGGTATACTATATAATAAGTATCACGGGCGAGAAAATGGCCAAAGAAGGTACTTGGGAATCATATATAGGTATGTGGATATCCTCCTTTATACTTATTCCGTTGTCAATATTTTTGATGACAAAAGCCACCAACGATTCAAATATCTTGAATGCAGATTGGTATAGGTTGCAAATAAATAAAGTAAAACAATTTTTTAAAAAGCATATTAAATGGCAAAAGAAACAATCCTAAACACTATCCCCGAAGCTATCGAAGACTTTAAACAAGGTAAAGTTATCATCGTAGTCGATGATGAGGATAGAGAGAATGAGGGCGACTTTATAGTTGCAGCCGAAAAAATAACTCCCGAAATAGTTAATTTTATGTTAAAGGAGGGACGTGGGCTGTTGTGTGCGCCTTTATCTGAGTCTCGTTGCGAGCAACTTGCACTTAATATGATGGAGGAGCAAAATACCTCTTTGCTAGGTACACCGTTTACTGTTACTGTTGATTTAATAGGCGAGGGATGCACTACGGGCGTGTCTATTCATGATAGATGTGCTACTTTGCGCGCTTTGGCTAATCCTCAGACTTTGCCTACGGACTTAGCTCGCCCAGGCCATATCAATCCTTTGCGTGCACGCGAGAAAGGCGTTTTGCGCCGACCAGGGCATACTGAGGCTGCTGTGGATTTAGCTGTTTTGGCAGGCCTGCAACCAGCTGGGGCACTTATCGAAATTATGAACGAGGATGGCACTATGGCTCGCATGCCAGATTTGATTGAGATAGCTAAGAAATTTGATATGAAAATCGTCTCTATCGCAGATTTAGTTGCTTATCGTCTAAAAAGCGAGAGCATAGTAACTCTTGGCGAAACAGTGGAAATGCCTACTGCATGGGGTGACTTTAAAATGACAGTATTCAAACAAAATAGCAATGGTTTAGAACACATTACTCTTACTAAAGGCCACTGGGAGAAAGGCGAGCCTGTGCTTGTTAGGGTTCACTCATCTTGTGTTACGGGCGATATTTTTGGTTCGTGTCGATGTGATTGTGGTGCTCAGCTGCATGAGGCTATGAAAATGATAGAAAAACAGGGCAAGGGAGCTGTCGTGTACTTAAATCAAGAGGGTAGAGGCATAGGTCTTTTCAATAAACTAAAAGCCTATAAACTTCAAGAAGAGGGTATGGACACTGCCACAGCTAACGTGGAGCTTGGTTTTGGTGTTGATGAGCGCGATTATGGCGTTGGAGCTAGCATTTTGCGCGAGCTTGGCATTAGTAAAATGAAACTTATGACTAACAATCCACTTAAACGTGCAGGATTGGAAGGTTACGGACTGTCTGTCGAAGAAAACATACCTATCATCATCGAGCCTAACGAGCATAATATGCGCTATTTGCGTGAAAAAGAGGAACTTATGGGTCACTCACTTGGATTTTTTAAACACTAGAGGTTATGGATGCTAAACAGCTGAGAATAGTATATATGGGTACGCCCGAATTTGCTGTGGCATCTCTGCGTGCCTTGGTCGAGGGTGGTTATAATGTTGTAGGCGTGGTTACTATGCCCGACAAACCAGCAGGCCGTGGGCTTAAATTACAGCAAAGTGCAGTAAAGCAATACGCCCTAGAAAAAGGCCTATTTGTTATGCAGCCCGAAAAGCTGAAAGCCGAGGAATTTGTAGAGCAATTTAGGACTTTAGAGGTTGATTTAGGAATAGTAATAGCATTTAGAATGTTGCCCGAAATAATATGGTCTATGCCTAAATTCGGCACGTTTAATTTGCATGCTTCACTGCTGCCGGCATATCGTGGTGCAGCTCCTATAAACCATGCTATAATAAATGGCGAAACCCTTACGGGAGTGACTACTTTTATGCTAAATTCTCGCATAGACGAGGGTGATATTTTACTTCAATCATCAGTTGAGATAACCGAGGCTGATAATGTTGGTACTCTGCATGATAAGCTCATGAATTTAGGCGAAGATTTAGTTGTTAAAACTGTTGAAAAAATCGCATCGGGTCTTGCGCTTACAGTAGCTCAAAAAGACGTAGCTGTGAGCGAAAACATCGTATATGAAGCGTCAAAAATATTTAAAAATGATTGTCATTTAGACTTTTCATGGGAGCTAAAAAATATTCATAATAAAGTGCGTGGTCTCTCGCCTTTCCCCTCTGCTTGGTCATCTGATGAAGGGAGCGAGAGTACGGTTAAAATCTTTGAGACAAGCACTGAGTTTTGTGAGCATGATTTAGCCTTTGGTGAGGTCGTCTCGGATGATAAAACTTATATGAAAGTTGCCTGCAAAGGTGGATTTTTGCATATACACCAAATGCAAATATCAGGCAAGAAGCGCATGAGTGTCGCTGATTTTTTGAGAGGAAGCAAAAGTTTTGCAAAGTTAGTTTAGGTATAATTTTTGATTGAGATTCTAATTATTTTAATCAAAAATTATATAAAAACATGGAAAATAACAACACTTTTCGTATGCCCTCGCTTGGTGAGGCTGCACCAGAATTTCATGCACATACAACCCAAGGAAGTATAAATTTCCCCTCGGATTTTAAGGGAAAATGGAAGATGCTTTTCTCGCATCCAGCCGATTTCACCCCTGTTTGCACGTCGGAATTTGTAACTTTTGGAGCTATGAGTGATGAGTTTAAATCACTTAACTGTCAGTTAGTTGGCGTGTCTATCGACGGTTTGCAAAGTCATATTGCATGGCTTAGAACTATCAAAGAAAAAATTGAATTTCACGGTTACAAAAATGTAGATATCGACTTCCCTTTGGTGGCTGATATTTCTATGGAAGTGGCAAAGCTTTACGGCATGATTCAGCCCGGAGAGAGCAATACGGCAGCCGTGAGAGCAGTGTTTTTTGTAGACCCCGAAGATAAAATAAGAACTATTTTATATTATCCTCTTTCACTTGGAAGAAATTTTAAGGAGCTAAAACGTGTGCTTATCGCCCTGCAAACCACAGATAAATATCATGTGTCAACGCCAGCCGATTGGACACCAGGTGAGGATGTGATAATGTCGGCACCAACCACAACCCAGGCGGCAAAAGAAAGAGAAAAAGAAAATAAGGATAAGGACAAATATTATGAATGGTTCTTCTGTCTTAAGAAAGTAGATTAGAATAAAAAAGGGAGCAACCATTAGTTACTCCCATTAAAAACAACGAGGGCAGCAGATGAATGCTTATTAGTCACCCCTTTAATTACTTATACGTATTATCTAAAGCGATTGTTTACTCTCGCACACAGCCTCTTTATCAACTTTTTTAATCAAACCTTGCAGTACTGCGCCTGGGCCTAATTCTGTGAAAGAAGTTGCGCCGTCAGCTATCATGTTTTGCGCAATTTGAGTCCAACGAACTGGAGCTGTTAATTGCAGGATTAAGTTTTCTTTGATCTTCTCAGCATCTGTGTAAGCCTTAGCGTCTACGTTTTGGTAAACTGGGCAAATTGGATTGCTAAATGGAGCAGCTTTAATTGCAGCCTCAAGTTCTAGTTTAGCAGGTTCCATAAGTGGAGAGTGAAAAGCACCTCCAACAGGCAGTTTCAATGCACGTTTAGCGCCAGTTGCTTTCATAGCCTCACAAGCTAGGTCGATAGCCTCATTACTACCCGAGATAACAAGTTGTCCTGGGCAGTTGTAGTTTGCTGCAACGACTACACCTGGAGTCTCTTGGCAAATTTTCTCTACTGTCTCATCAGGTAAACCAAGTACGGCAGCCATAGTAGAAGGATTTTGCTCGCATGCTTTTTGCATAGCCAAAGCACGTTTTGACACTAAAGTAAGTCCGTCCTCAAAGCTAAGTGCGCCAGCTGCAACAAGTGCACTAAACTCGCCTAGAGAGTGACCAGCTGTCATCTCAGGAGCAAATTCTTCGCCCAAAGATTTAGCTAAAATCACTGAGTGAAGGAAGATAGCTGGTTGAGTAACTTTTGTTTGTTTAAGTTCGTCGGCTGTGCCTTCAAACATAATGTCTGTTATACGAAAACCAAGGATTTGGTTTGCTTTTTCAAATAATTCTTTTGCTGCGGGAACGTTATCGTAAAGATCTTTACCCATTCCTACAAATTGAGCCCCTTGACCAGGGAAAACAAATGCTTTCATAGTTAAATTTTTGTTGAATTAATATCAAAATCGAAAGCAAAGGTAGTAAAATTTCTGTGTTATCAACCAATTTATGATTAATTGTTAATAAAAACAGGTATCAAGTATTAGGTTTATCGCCAAAAAAATCGTAAAATTGCATGATAATAATTAAGTTAAAAAAATGACAAGTATTTTCTTTTATATATTTTATATCTGCCTTGCGCTTATATCGACTATCCTCTTTACGGTGGTGTTTGCTTTGACCTATTTTTTTGATTCAGAGCGCAAAGTATTACACTCATTTTCACGTGTTTGCAGTAAAATAATTTATAATATAAATCCTTGGTGGCGAGTAAGTGTTGAAGGCAAAGAAAACCTTACTAAAGACAAGGCTTATGTGGTAGTGACTAATCACCAGTCAATGTTTGATATACCGATAATGTATTTTGTGCATTTAAATTTTAAATGGGTTTCTAAAAAAGAAGTTCTCAAATGGCCGTTTTTTGGGTGGATGCTACTGCTTCATGGTGATATTTTGATTAAACGAGGAACTCGCGATAGCATGAAAATTCTACTTTCAAAAGGCATTAAACGACTCGATAGAGGAACTTCGGTAATTATCTTTCCTGAGGGCACTCGCTCTAGAACAGGCAAAGTAGGTAATTTCAAAGACGGGGCTTTTATTTTGGCCAAAGAATCAGGCAGAGCTATCTTGCCATGTAAAATAGAGGGCACACGCACCATGCTTAAAGGTTGGAGACTAGTGATGCCTCACAAATTCACCATTACTATCATGCCCGAAGTGAGCGAGAGTGAGGTTAAACAAACAGAGGTGAAAGATTTAAGAAATAAAGTTAGAGAATTATATAATTAAACAAATATATGAGCGCAGCAAATTACACGGACGACCACATTAGAACCCTTGATTGGCAGGAGCATATCAGGCGCAGACCAGGTATGTACATTGGCAAGTTGGGTGATGGTACATCTTCAGACGACGGTATTTATATCCTTATCAAAGAGGTTTTAGACAACTCTATTGATGAGTTTATGATGGGTTTTGGTAAACATATAGATATCATCATCGAGGATAAAACCGTAACTATTAGGGATTATGGTCGTGGTGTGCCACTTGGTAAACTAGTTGACGTGGCATCTAAGATGAACACGGGTGCTAAGTATGATTCTAAGGCCTTTAAAAAGTCTGTGGGATTGAATGGAGTTGGTATCAAGGCCGTGAATGCGCTTTCAAGTGAGTTTATTATTTCAAGTATCAGAGAGGGAGATTCTCGCAGAGTGACTTTCTCGGAAGGCTTAATCAAAGAGGAGCAATCTTTCTCGGATGTAAAAGAGAAAAACGGCACTATGGTTACTTTTACGGCCGATGAGACTGTCTTTGGCGAGTATCGTTACAATTACGACTATGTAGAGACCATGCTTAGAAATTATAGTTATCTAAACCTAGGTTTGGTAATTAATTTCAACGGCAAGCCTTTTGTGTCTAAAAACGGACTTTTGGATTTGCTTAACGAAAATATGACTGAAGATCCTTTGTATGCGCCCATACACTTAATCGGCGAGGATATAGAGGTGGCAATTACTCACGGCACAGGCTATGGCGAAAGCTATTACTCGTTTGTGAATGGCCAGCACACAACCCAGGGAGGTACTCACCAAGCTGCTTTTCGTGAGGCTGTAGCTAAGGTTATTAAGGAGTTTTATCACAAGGATTATGATGCCTCGGATATTAGAACTTCTATAATCGCAGCAATTAGTGTTAAGGTCGAAGAACCTCTTTTTGAGTCTCAGACCAAAACCAAGTTAGGGAGTAAGGATATGGCTCCAGGAGGGCCTACGGTTAGAAACTTTATAGCTGACTTCCTGAAAATCAACCTTGATAACTATTTGCACAAAAACAGCGAAACAGCTGATATTTTGGGTCGCAAAATCATAGAAAACGAGAAAGAGCGTAAGGCTATATCGGGCATACAAAAGAAAGCTCGCGAAATGGCTAAAAAAGTGAGCCTTAATAACAAAAAATTGCGTGATTGTCGAGTGCACTTAACAGATGCAAAAAATCCTAAAAGAGAAGACACGATGATTTTCATCACCGAGGGTAACTCAGCCAGTGGTAGTATTACCAAAAGCCGCGATGTTAACACTCAGGCCGTGTTCTCGCTGCGTGGTAAGCCACTGAATAGTTTTGGGTTAACTAAAAAAATCGTTTATGAAAACGAAGAGTTTAATCTTCTACAGGCAGCGCTTAATATAGAGGAGGATATGGATAACCTTAGATATAATAAGGTGATAATTGCAACCGATGCCGATGTTGACGGCATGCACATTCGTTTGCTTCTGACAACTTTCTTCTTGCAGTTTTTCCCCGATGTGATACGCTCTGGGCACTTATTTGTATTGCAGACGCCACTTTTTAGGGTTAGAAATAAGAAACAAACTTTTTATTGTTACTCAGACGAAGAGCGCCATGAGGCCTTAGCGAAATTGGGTGCAAATCCTGAGATTACTAGGTTTAAAGGTCTTGGTGAGATTTCAGCCGATGAGTTCAAAGAGTTTATAGGCGAGAATATGCGTCTTGACAAAGTGAAGTTAACTAAGGATGATACCATACATGATCTGTTGGAATTTTATATGGGTAAAAATAGTTTTGAGCGCCAAGGATTTATTATTGATAATCTGCGCATCGAGGAAGATAAAGCAGAGGATAACCTACTAAACTAACTGAAAAGAAATGAGCGAAATATTAGAAGATAAAACACCTAAAGGCAAATATTCTCACCTAACAAGTGAAGATAACTCGGGCGTGCACAAACTAAAAGGTATGTATAAGGACTGGTTTTTGGACTATGCCTCGTATGTTATCCTAGAGCGTGCTGTGCCTCACGTAGAGGACGGCCTGAAACCTGTTCATAGACGTATTTTGCACTCTATGCGCAAGCTAGATGATGGGCGTTATAATAAAGTTGCAAACATTATAGGCCACACCATGCAATATCACCCTCATGGTGATGCATCAATAGGTGATGCCTTGGTGCAGTTGGGTCAAAAAGACTTACTTATAGATTGTCAGGGTAACTGGGGTAATATTTTAACAGGCGATGGAGCTGCTGCGGCTCGTTATATTGAGGCAAGGTTGTCTAAGTTCGCTATGGATGTGGTGTTTAATCCTAAGACTACTGAGTGGAAATTATCTTATGACGGACGTAACCAAGAGCCTGTAACTCTGCCAGTTAAGTTCCCGCTTTTGTTGGCACAAGGGGTAGAGGGTATAGCTGTTGGTTTAGCATCAAAGATACTTCCTCATAACTTTATAGAATTGTTAGATAGCTGTATAGCTGAGCTTAAGGGCGAGCAGTATACTCTTATGCCTGATTTTGCAACGGGTGGTTTGGCTGATTGTTCGCGCTATAATGACGGTCTGCGTGGAGGCTCGGTGAAAGTTAGAGCTAGAATCGCTAAGATAGACAAAAAAACACTTGCAATAACTGAAATTCCTTTTGGCACAACCACAGAATCTATCAAGGATTCGATAGTTAAAGCCAACGAAAAAGGCAAAATCAAGATTAAAAAAGTAGACGATAATACCTCGGACAAAGTTGAAATCTTGATACATGTGAGCAACGACGAATCCTCGGATAAAACCATAGACGCGCTGTATGCCTTCACTGATTGCGAGGTTTCAATTTCGCCAAATGCTTGTATTATTTATGACGAAAAACCTCACTTTATAGGTGTTAATGAAATTTTGCGCCGTAGTGTTCAGCGCACCAAAGATTTATTAAGACTTGAGCTTGAGATACGACACAGAGAACTTTCAGAGGATTGGCACATGTCATCGCTCGAGAAAATATTTATCCAGGAGAGAATTTATCACGATATCGAGCAATGTACTACATGGGAAGATGTATTGTCGACCATAGACAAGGGTTTAGAGCCTTTCAAAAAGTTGCTTAAACGTGAGGTTACAACCGAAGATATAGTAAAACTTACAGAAATAAAAATCAAGCGTATATCTAAATTTGACAGTTTTAAAGCCGATGAACACATCAAGGCTTTGGAGAGCGAGATGAAAAAAATAGCTCATGATTTAAAACACATAATTGACTATACAATAGCATATTACACACGTATCAAGGATAAATACGGCAAAGGGCGTGAGCGTAAAACCGAGCTTCGTGCCTTTGATAATATCGAGGCTAGTCAGGTTGTTGTAGCCAATGCTAAGCTGTATGTAAACCGTTCTGAAGGCTTCTTTGGAATAGGAAACTTAATGAAGGGCGATGAATTTGTGTGTGATTGTTCGGATATAGACGATGTGATAGTATTTACCAAGGAAGGTAAGTATATAATCACCAAAGTTAGCGACAAGGCTTTCTTTGATAAAAACATTATATATATAGGTGTATTCAAAAGAAATGATGAGCGCACCATATATAATGTGCTGTATCGCGACGGCAAGCAAGGCGCAATTATGCAAAAAAGATGTGCTATCAAGGGCATCACACGCGACAAAGAATACGACATCACTAAGGGCACACCTAAAAGCGAGGTGCTATACATGAGCGTAAATGCAAATGGTGAGGCCGAAGTGTTGAAAGTCTACTTTAAACCACGCCCACGACTTAAAAAACTTATCGTAGATCTTGATTTCAGCGAGCTAGCTATCAAAGGTAGACAGTCCCAAGGTAATTTATTTGCAAGATATTCTATACACAAAATCGTAGTTAAACAAAAAGGAACTTCTACGCTTGGAGGCCAGCAAATGTGGTTTGATGATGAGGTTAGAAAACTTAATACTGACGGCCGAGGTATAGCTTTGGGTGAGTTTATTGGTGACGATAAAATCATAGTCTTTACTGCTAAAAATCAATATTATATCGCAGGCTATGATATAGGGCATCACTTCCCCGAGGATATGGTGAGTGTTGAGAAATTCTCGCCTGATAAGATTTATACGGTGGCTTACTGGGATGCTGAGCAGCAGTATTACTATTTAAAACGTTTTACGGCTGAGTTAAGTGATAAAATGCAGAGTTTTGTGGACGAAAACCCAAATTCTAAGTCTAAATTAATCGCTATGAGCTGCGATAAATATCCTGCTCTGGAGATTACTTACACAGGAGCTCACGAAAACAGACCTAAGGATATTATTGATGCCCAGGAGTTTATAGGTGTAAAAACTCACCGTGCTAAGGGTAAGAGATTGTCTACATTTATGATAGGTGCTCTTAAATTTGTAGAGCCTTTAAACAAAGAGCCTGAGGTTATCCCTGAGCCTAGCGCAGTTGTAAATCAAGATGTTCAGGAGCAAAGTAGCGAGGAGGCAGAACAAGAAGCGCCGGATACTCAATTAGGTTTATTTTAAAAAAATATGGTAGTATTTTTAATTGGATATATGGGTTGTGGCAAGTCAACCATAGGCAAAAAACTTTCATCTTTACTAGGGTGGAAATTTGTTGATATGGACCATGCTATAGAACAAGAACAAGGCATGAGTATAGCCCAGATTTTTGAGCAAAAAGGCGAGCTGGCGTTTAGAGAAATGGAGCGCGAATGGCTGAAAAAACAAGCCGTGGGCGAGAATGAGATAGTTGCCACAGGTGGGGGAGTACCCTGTTTTAACGGCAATATGGAGCTAATAAATTCTTTGGGATTAAGTGTGTATTTAAAGCTGGAAGCCACGAAATTTACCACGAGAATTTCACTTCGTGGTCGCGAAAAACGTCCATTACTCAGAGGCATGAACGATGAGCAGTTAACAAATTTTGTCACCGAAAAGCTCAAAGAAAGAGAGCCTTACTACGAGAAAGCCAAAATTTTAATTGATATTAATGGGCGAAGTGATGAATATATTACATCACATATAGCAGAGGTTATAAAATTTGAAATATAAGTTTGTTAAGCGCAAAAAAAGTTGTATTTTTGTAGATTAAAAGAAATAATTAAATATTATATATGGTACTATTTTTTGAGAAGTCGGACATCGTCTATGGCGTTGACGCACAGAAAGCCTTTAATAAAAAGGAAATCGCATCACTAGAGTGGTTGTTTGCAGGAGCTAAATTCTTGGCAGATAAACAGTCTTTAAAGGGTAAATTTGTTGGTCCTCGTCGCGAAATGATTACTCCATGGAGTACAAACGCTGTAGAAATTACTCAAAATATGGCCATTGAAGGCATTTTGCGTATTGAGGAATTTGTTAAGCAAACTCCTTCGACTCCTTTTGATGCTATGCTTAATCGTCACTATGATGGTCTTGATCAAAGTATCTTTACTATCAATAAACAACCTGAGGCGATAGTTCACATCGAGGATTTGGAGAAATATAATATCGAACAAGGTCTAGCCTTGAGTGCAGATGAAATGGCTTACCTTCGCGAGGTGTCTGTTAAGATGGGTCGCCCATTGACAGATAGTGAAGTATTTGGTTTCTCGCAAGTTAACTCTGAGCACTGTCGTCATAAAATCTTTAACGGCGAATTTATCATTGACGGCCAAACTAAAGAAGATACCTTGTTTGGACTTATCAAAAAAACAACTAAAGCCAACGAAAACCAAGTGGTTTCGGCTTACAAAGATAACTGTGCATTTTTATCGGGAGCAACTGTTGAACAATTCTCACCAGCTACTCACGATAGCTCTGACTACTTTAAAATCAGCGACTTTGAGAGCGTTATCTCAATCAAAGCTGAAACTCACAACTTCCCTACAACTGTTGAGCCTTTTAATGGTGCAGCTACGGGTACCGGTGGTGAGATTCGCGACCGTATCGCTGGTGGTAAAGGAGCGTTTCCGGTTGCAGGTACAGCAGTTTACATGACAGCTTATCCTCGCACGGACGGCGCACGTGAGTGGGAAAAAGCTACTAAGGAGAGAGATTGGTTGTATCAAACTCCTGAAGATATCCTAATTAAAGCATCTAATGGTGCATCTGATTTTGGTAATAAATTTGGCCAACCACTTATCTGTGGTTCTGTACTAACGTTTGAGCACTTTGAAAATGACAAGAAATTTGGTTATGACAAAGTGATTATGCAAGCCGGGGGTATAGGTTATGGTAAAAAAGTAGATAGTCTTAAAGACGAACCAACTAAGGGCGATAAAGTAGTGCTTTTAGGTGGTGACAACTACCGTATTGGTATGGGTGGTGGTGCAGTTTCGAGCGTTGCTACGGGTGAATATGCTAATAACATTGAGCTAAATGCTGTTCAGCGTTCAAATCCTGAGATGCAAAAACGTGCTTACAATGCTATACGTGCTATCTCTGAGGAAGATTTCAACCCTATTATTTCTATCCACGACCACGGAGCTGGTGGCCACTTAAACTGTCTTAGCGAATTGGTCGAGGCTACGGGTGGTAGAATAGACATGGAGAATCTACCTGTTGGTGATCCTACGCTTAGCTCTAGAGAAATCGTGGGTAATGAGTCTCAAGAGCGTATGGGATTGGTTATCGACGCAAAATATATAGACAAATTACAACGCATTGCTGATCGTGAGCGTTCACCTATGAATGTGATAGGCGAGGCTACTGGCGATATGCAATTTACCTTTGTTAATAATAATACGGGCGAGAAACCTATTGACTGGCAATTAGAGTATATGTTTGGTAAAGCACCTCGTACAGTGCTTAACGACAGAACTTTAGTTGAGAAATACGCAGCCGTTGATTACACTCAAAATAAAGTTATTAACTACATAGAAAACGTACTTCAATTAGAGGGTGTTGCGTGTAAGGATTGGTTAACTAACAAAGTTGACCGTTCGGTAACAGGTAAAATCGCTATGCAACAAACTGCTGGTGAAATTCAACTTCCTATGAATGACTGCGCTGTTGTGGCTCTAGATTATCAAGGCGAGGCAGGTATAGCTACTGCGCTTGGATCAGCTCCAGTTGCTGCTATGGCTGATGCTGCAAAAGGATCGGTTTTGGCTATTGCTGAGTCACTTACAAATATTGTTTTTGCTCCTCTAACTCACGGACTTAGTGGCGTTTCACTTAGTGCAAACTGGATGTGGGCTTGTAAAAACGAGGGTGAAGATGCTAGACTTTACAATGCTGTTCAAGCTGCAAGTGGTTTTGCTATTGAGCTTGGAGTCAATATCCCTACGGGTAAGGATTCACTTTCTATGACTCAAAAATATAAAGACGGAGATAAGGTTTATGCCCCTGGTACTGTGATAATTACATCTTCGGGCGAGGTTAGCGATGTTAAAAAATCTGTTAAAGCTGCCTTGGTTAACACTCCTAGCGAAATAGTTTATGTAGACTTAAGCTCGGATGAATTTGGTTTGGGTGGTAGTGCATTGGCTCAGGTGTTGAATAAAGTTGGTGAAGATGTACCAACGGTTAAAGATTCTGCTTATTTTGCTAAGGCATTTGCCTCAATTCAAGCTTTAGTTAACGAGGGTAAAGTGCTTGCAGGTCACGATGTTGCAGGTGGTGGTCTTATTACTTCACTTCTTGAAATGTGTTTTGGTGCCAATCACAGTGGCATGAGCGTTGATTTGAGTGGTTTGGGCGAGAGCGATGTTGTTAAAGCATTGTTTAGCGAGAAACCATCTCTAGTTATCCAGGTTAAAGATGCTAAAGCTGTTTGTGAATCATTACAAAGTACTGGTGTTAAAGCAGTTAAAATAGCTAATATAAACCAAAATCGTAGTTTTACGGTAGAAAATTCTATGGTTAACTTCGAGCTTGATTTAAATGATTTGAGGGATTTATGGTATAAAAGTTCATTCTTGCTTGATAGAAAACAAAGTGGTGTTAAAAAAGCAACTGAGCGTTATGCAAACTATAAAAACCAAGCTCTTAAATATGTATTCCCTGCATCTTTCACAGGAAAATATGCTCAATATGGCATAGATGCAAAACGCAGAAGTGCATCAGGCGTGAAAGCTGCTATCATACGTGAAAAAGGTGTGAATGGCGATAGAGAAATGGCTTGGAGCATGTATTTAGCTGGCATGGACGTAAAAGACGTTCACATGACAGACTTAGTTTCTGGCCGTGAGACACTTGAGGACGTTAATATGATAGTTTTCGTTGGAGGATTCTCTAACTCAGACGTTTTGGGTTCGGCTAAAGGATGGGCCGGTGCTTTCCTTTATAACGAAAAAGCTAAGGCTGCACTAGATAATTTCTTTGCTCGCGAAGATACGCTTTCTCTTGGAGTTTGTAATGGTTGCCAGCTTATGATAGAGTTGGGGCTTATTACTCCAAACGATGATAAAAAACCAGTGATGTTGCATAATGATAGTCACAAATTTGAGTCAGGTTTTGTTGGCGTAGATATTCAGGACACAGAATCTGTAATGCTTAAATCATTGAGTGGTAGTTCATTAGGCTTATGGATTGCTCACGGTGAAGGTAAATTCTCTATGCCTTACGCTGAGGACAAATACAATGTAGCTATGAAATATAGCTATGGCGAATATCCTGCAAATCCTAATGGTAGCGATTACAATATCGCAGGTATTACGAGTGCTTGTGGTCGTCACCTAGCGATGATGCCTCACTTAGAGCGCGCTATTAAACCATGGAACTGGGCTTATTATCCAGAGGATAGAACTCAGGACGAGGTAACGCCATGGATAGAGGCTTTTGTGAATGCAAAAAATTGGATAGAGCAAAAAACTAAATAATGGACAATAGGCCAATAGGTGTTTTTGATTCAGGCTTGGGTGGGCTTAGCGTTTACAGAGTTTTGCGCGAGAGCCTGCCACATGAATCGTTTGCCTACTTTGGTGACGGTAAAAATTGTCCTTACGGAGACAAAAGCCTTGAGCAAATCATAGAGTATGTAGATGAGGCTGTGGAGGTTTTGCTTAAGCGAGATATTAAAATGTTGGTTGTAGCCTGCAATGCGGCTACGGCCATGACCATAGAATATCTGCGTGGGAAATATGATTTTCATATTGTGGGAATGGAGCCAGCCGTAAAACCAGCGGCCGAGACAACTAAAACTGGCGTAGTAGGGGTGTTGGCCACTTCTGCCACACTAAAGGGCGAATTATTTAAGCAAACTTGCCAGAGGTATTCTCTTAAGGCTAAAATTATTCCCACAGTTGGCGAAGGATTTGTAGAAGTTGTAGAAAACGGTAATGAGAATAGCCCTGAGGCCGAGAATTTGGTAGCTAAGGCTATGAAAGAAATGCTAGAAATGGGCGCAGACAAAATAGTTTTGGGTTGTACGCATTATCCTTTTTTGAGCGAGACCATACTCAAAGTTATTGGCACAAGAGATATAGAAATTATTGATCCTGCACCTGCTATAACCAAGAGAGTGAAACAGTTACTTAGTGAAAATAACTTATTTGCACACGAGAATAATAAGGCTACAACCGAGTTTTTTACAGCATCGGATGAAAATTACAGACAAAAACTAATAAATAAAGCTACAAAATGGCACAAGTAAAAAAGAAAAAAACACAGGAGTTTAAATTAACTGACAACCAGAGATGGGTGATTGGTTTTATTCTGCTGTTTATATCTTGCTTTATTTTAATAGGTATAGTTAGTTATTTTTTCACATGGAGTTCAGACCAAGATTTAGTTAGGGCTGGAGTGCTTTTTAGTGACGAAACTAAGAATCTTATAGGCCCGATAGGTGCTTATATTAGTCATTATTTTGTAGGACAATGGTTTGGTCTGTTTAGTGTTATGTTGCCAATAGTTCTGCTAGTTATCTCACTGAGAATCATGAGGTTTAGACCTCCTTACCTAAAGCGTATGATTAGGATATTATTGTTTGTCATGATATTAGGATCTGTTAGCTTAGGATTTTTGTTTGGTAGCTCAGGTAGTTTTTATGGAACAGGCTTGGGTGGCGCTAGTGGAATTCATGTTGCCGGAGTTTTAAAATCTATTATTGGGGGAGTTGGTACAGGGTTATTGTTGCTAACTTTAATCGTGCTTTTAGGGGTTTATATTAATAAGAATACCATAAGTTTAGTCAATAAAGTTGGTAAGGCTGTGGCTAAGGGAGGGTCTAAGATAGTTGCGAAAAAACCTTTATCTACCTTAAGTGATGATTTAGATGAACACGTGCAAGAGCCTGAAAATAAAATAATTGAACTAGAGGCTTATGAGACCCAGGAGAGGACTTTTGATGAAGATGAGATAGAAATTGATGATGATTTTGAAATAAAAACACCTCCAAACAAAGAAATCCCTTTATCAATAGGTGGTGTAATAGAGTCAGAAACATCTGACGACGGATTTGTGGAGGTTAATGGCGAGATGAAAATCGTTGTGGCAGAAAATACTGATGAAATTGTGGATGATATCGAGCAGGAACTTTATGACCCTACACTTGAATTATCTAGCTATGAGCGTCCTCCACTTAATTTATTGGAAGATCATAGCGTGGACGTAAAAGTCACTGAGCAAGAGATTTACGAGCACAAAAACCGTATAGTTGAAACCTTGAATAACTTTGGAATAAGTGTTCAGAAAATCATGGCCACAATAGGCCCTACGGTTACTTTATATGAGATTATACCTGCTCCAGGGGTTAGGATTTCTAAAATCAAAAATCTTGAAGATGATATCGCTTTGTCGCTTTCTGCGCTGGGTATACGTATAATTGCACCCATACCAGGCAAAGGTACGATAGGTATAGAAGTCCCAAATAAGGACAAAGAAGTTGTGAGTATGCAGTCTGTGGTACGCAGCATGAAATTCCAGGAGACAGACTATGATTTGCCTATAGTTTTAGGTAAAACCATATCAAATGAGACTTATGTAATGGATTTAGCTAAGATGCCTCACTTACTTATTGCAGGTGCTACCGGGCAAGGTAAGTCTGTGGGACTCAATGCTATACTAACTTCTCTGCTTTATAAAAAACATCCATCAGAGCTTAAACTCGTGTTAGTAGACCCTAAAAAAGTTGAACTTACGCTGTATTCTAAGTTAGAAAAACATTTCTTGGCTAAAATGCCAGGTGATGACGATGCCATAATCACTGATACTCACAAGGTTATCAACACGCTAAACTCTCTGTGTGTGGAAATGGATGCTAGGTATGATTTATTGAAAAAAGCAGAAGTCAGACAATTAAAAGAGTATAATGATAAATTTACGCGCAGACGTTTAAATCCTGAAAAGGGACATCGTTATCTACCTTATATTGTGGTAGTTATAGATGAGTTTGCTGATATGATTATGACAGCTGGGCGCGAGATTGAAACACCTATTGCGCGTATTGCTCAGCTTGCGCGTGCAGTTGGTATACATTTGGTTATAGCAACTCAAAGGCCTACAACTAATATTATCACGGGGCTTATTAAGGCCAACTTCCCCTCAAGAATTGCATTTAGGGTGACTTCTATGATAGACTCTAGGACTATTCTTGATACTTCTGGGGCCAATCAGTTGATTGGTCGTGGCGATATGTTAGTGTCCTCGGGTAGTGATTTAGTTAGGGTGCAATGTGCGTTTGTAGATACTCCTGAGGTCGAAAAAATCACATCATTTATTGCTAATCAGAGAGGTTATATTGAGGCTTACGAGCTGCCAGAATACTCACCCGAAGGTGTTGAAATGGGCTCAAAAGGAGCAGATTTATCTCAAACAGATCCTATGTTTAAGGAGGTTGCATACTTTATTGTACAAAATCAGCAAGGGTCTACGTCATCCATACAACGCAGATTTTCAATAGGCTACAATCGCGCTGGACGTATTATGGATCAAATTGAGGCAGCTGGTATAGTAGGGCGTGCCGAGGGCAGTAAACCTCGCGAGGTGCTTATTACTGACCTTTCATCACTAGATAACTTGCTTTCTAATTTATTATAATGAAAAAGTTTTTAGTTTACATTCTTTTGTTTTTGCCTTTTATTGGCTTGTGTGATAAGCAGTCGCAGATTTTATTAGAGAAAGTTAGCTCTAGTATTAAGGAATTAGGCGACTATAAGGTTGAATTTGAGATGAGTTTTGAGGGCATGAATCCTTTGGAGGGAGACTTTGGGGTGAGTGGTGATAAATATTTTTTCTCAATGGATAACTCAAGCGTAATTTGCGACGGCAAAACAAGTTACCAAATTAATCACAGCGAAAAAGAAGTGAATATTGATAATGCTGATGCAGGATTAACGGGGATAAATCCTTCAAAATTATTTAATATTAATGCCGATGACTATCACCATAGTATTATGGGCGCAAATCAGCTCAGTTTAGTGCCTAAAGACGCTGGATTAGGCATAGGTCAAATTGTATTACATATAGATAATCAAGAATTTTTGCCCACCAAAATTACTTATGTTATGCTCTCTGGGGGTGAAAAAATAGAAATTTTAGTTGAAAAGATTATTAAATTAAACTCCAAGGCTAAAGTTTTATTTCAATACGATAAAAAAGCCTTTAAGGACTACGAAATAATAGATTTTAGATAGCAAAAATTTGGCTAATAGCTAAATAATTGTTACCTTAGCAAAGTTTAAAGAACTTCAAAAATGTTGGAACAAGGAAGAATTATTAAGATTAATATCGAAGAGGAAATGAAAACAGCCTACATTGATTATTCAATGTCTGTTATCGTTTCTCGTGCTTTACCTGATGCCCGTGATGGGCTTAAACCAGTTCACCGTCGTATTCTTTATGATATGAGCAATGAACTTGGTCTTTATTCTGATAAACCTCATAAAAAATCTGCCCGTGTGGTAGGGGACGTGTTGGGTAAATTTCACCCTCATGGTGACTCATCTGTGTATGAGGCTATGGTTCGTATGGCTCAAGAATGGAGTTTGCGTTATCCACTAGTTGATGGCCAGGGTAACTTCGGTTCTGTTGACGGTGATAGCCCAGCTGCTATGCGTTATACTGAGGCTAGATTAAAGAAAATCGCTGACGAGGTTATCTCAGACTTGGATAAAGACACTGTCGATTTCACAAATAACTTTGATGATACGCTGAAAGAGCCTACTGTTTTGCCAACTAGAATTCCACTTCTTTTGGTGAATGGCGCTTCGGGTATTGCTGTGGGTATGGCTACTAATATGCCTCCCCACAACCTTTCTGAGGTGTTGGATGCATCGTGCGCTTATATAGATAATCCAGAGATTGAGGTTTCGGAGCTTTTGCAATATGTTAAAGCACCAGACTTCCCAACCGGAGGTATTATTTATGGTTACAGTGGTGTGAAAGAAGCTTTTGAGACTGGTCGTGGACGTGTGATTATGCGTGCTAAGGCTGAGATTGAGCTTACTTCAACCGGTAGAGAGTGTATAGTTGTAACTGAGATTCCTTATTTGGTTAATAAGGCTGATATGATTAAGAAAATCGCAGACCTAATTAACGACAAAAAAATCGAGGGGATTTCTTACATCAATGACGAGAGCGACCGTGATGGTATGCGCGTTGTAATTATTCTTAAATCTGATGCCGTATCGAGTGTTGTACTGAATACACTTTATAAATATACTGCACTTCAAACGTCTTTCCCAGTGAATAACATTGCGCTTGTGGACGGCAGACCTATGATGATGAATCTTAAAGATTTGATTCGTGTGTTTGTTGAGCACCGTCATGATGTTATCGTTAGACGTACTAGATACGAGCTTGCTCAGGCTGAAAAACGCGCTCATATACTTGAGGGTCTGTTAATTGCGCTTGATCACATAGACGAAATTATCAAAATTATTCGTGGTGCTGAGACTCCAGAGGCTGCTAAACTTGCTCTTATTGAGCGTTTTGCTCTTAGTGAAATTCAAGCTGCTGCTATCATTGATATGCGTCTTAGAGCTCTTACTGGTCTTGAAAGAAATAAACTTCAAAACGAATTTGACGAGTTAATGCGTCAAATTGCAGGTTATAAAGAATTGCTTGAAAGCCGCGAACTTCAAATGGCTCTTATCAAAACTGAGCTTTTGGAAGTTAAAGAAAAATATGGTGATGAACGTAAAACTGAGATAGTATTTAATTCTGAGGAATTCAATCCTGAGGATTTCTATGCTGATGAAGAAATGGTAATCACAATTTCTCACATGGGTTACATCAAACGTACACCACTTGCTGAGTACAAAACTCAAAACAGAGGTGGAGTAGGTGCAAAAGGTTCGGCTACACGTGACGAGGACTTTATCGAACACATTTATGTGACTACTATGCACAACACAATGTTGTTCTTTACTGAAAATGGTCGTTGTTACTGGCTAAAAGTTTACGCTATTCCAGAGGGTAGTCGTACATCTAAAGGTCGTGCAATCCAAAATGTAATTCAAATTGATCCAAATGATAAAGTTAAGGCTTACATTAATGTTCGTAGATTAGACGATCAGGAATATGTAGAGAATAACTATATTATAATGTGTACTAGAGACGGTATAATCAAGAAAACTAAACTTGAGGCTTACTCTCGTCCACGCCAAAATGGTGTTAATGCAATTACTATCAAAGAAGGTGACCAACTAATTGAGGCTAAGTTAACTTCGGGCAAAGCTGAGGTAATCATAGCAGCTCGCGAGGGTAAAGCTATACGTTTCCCAGAGGAAATTGTGCGTCCAATAGGTCGTACGGCAGCTGGTGTGCGTGGTATTTCTATCGAAGAAAACGATGCTGTGGTTAGTATGATATGCATAGAGCCAGAAAGCAATCAAGATATCTTGGTGTTGTCAGAAAATGGTTATGGTAAACGTACTGATTTAGAGGATTATAGAATCACAAACCGTGGAGGTAAAGGTGTTAAAACTATTCAGATTACAGAAAAAACAGGAAAACTTATTTCTATGCAGGCTGTAACTGACGAGAACGACCTTATGATTATAAATAAAAGTGGCTTAACTGTCAGAACATCAGCTTCTAATATTAGAGTTGCAGGCCGTGCTACTCAGGGTGTTAAGATTATTAATCTTCGCTCGGGTGATGCAATAGCATCTGTAATGGCTGTACCTAGAACCGAAGAGGAGCAAACAGCAGAAAATGAAGAAATAGTTAGCCAAGAAGTTACAGAACAAACACAAGAGGAAACAACTCATAGCCAAGATTAGGTGTAATAAAGAACCAACAAATAAACCATCTATTTATTATGAAAAAACTAATTTTATTGTTCACGCTTTGTATGTGTTGTGTGCTAACACTTACACCAAAGCAAGCCAGTGCTCAAAGACGTGCTGCTGCGGGGATATCTACAAGATATACAGGACCTACAGTTGTCAGTGGTAATTTTGACCCTAAAAAATGGTTGAAAAGAATTGAAGCATCTGAAGAAGCTATTGGTTATCCTAAAAAAATGAATCGCGCGGCTACATGGCTAGATAGAGGAGACTTTTTCCAACAAGTTTATTATGCACCTACCGAAGGGGTTTATCCTGATATGGAAGTGACAATGTTGCAAGTAATGTATGGTAAAAAATCACAAAATAAAAGAATAAACAACAAAGAAAACGTATACACAAGAATGTCTTACGAGTACTTTGATGCTTATATCTTAGACAAAAAACTAGTTTATTGGATACCAACCTGGGAGATTTCTCAGACAGCGCTTGAAACAGCAGTTGCGGCCTATCTAAAAGCCTATGAATTAGATGCTAAGCAAGAGAAAAAAATTAAAGCAGGTTTGGAGAAAATTGGTGAAACTCATAGCACATTGGCTAGTCAATATTACACAACTAACGATTCGGACAAAGCTGTAGTTGAGTTTGTTAAGGCTTATGAGACAAAACTTTTAGCTCCACTTAATATTGTTGACACAATGTCTATTTTCTATGCAGGATATATTTCAATGAATGAAGACAAACATGAACAAGCTGCTAAGTATCTTGAAATGGCTAAAGAAATAGGCAAACATAATGAGGGTGAGATCTTTATGTATTTGTTCCACTGTTATTATGCACTTAAAGACAATGCTAAAGCTATAGATATTCTACTTCAAGGAATGGTTTTATATCCAGAGAAAAAAGAACTTACAAATGCGCTTTTGGCTTTGTGTAGCACTGATGAAAACATGGATATTAAAGATGTGGAGGCTTCGATTAATAAGGCCTTAGCACTTGACCCAAATAACTCTGACCTATATAATGGTCTAGGTGGGGTATATGATAAGCTTGGCGACTTGGATAAAGCTATGGAATGTTTCAAAAAAGGTATAGAGCTTAAGCCTCAGGACTTTAGGAGCAACTTCAACCTTGGACTTACTTACCTAAAAGTAGCTGATAAAATGCATGAAGACCTTAATTCTGTGAACAAAATCACGGCTAAGGAATACAACCAAAAAGTAGATGAGATTAATAAAGTTTATTTCTCATCGCTAGAGCCTCTTGAGATGGCTTTCTCTCAAAAACAAGATGATGTTGTGACAGCAGAACTTCTTAAAAATCTATATTTCCGTTTAAGAAACGAGGACGGCATGATGGAAAAACACGAGAAGTATAAAGCTATTTACGAAGCATTGACTAAATAGAAAAACTAAAAAATATCAGTTTTCAAAATTAGAGCGCAATATTTAATATTGCGCTTTTTTTTTGTGGTTAGAATTTTGTACCTTTGTGCTATATTATATAAGTTACAATAATAGAGGATGAGTAAAAATCAAATTATTAAAGAAGCTACTGAGAGAGAATATCAACACGGTTTTGTGTCTGAGATAGAGACCGAGTTGATAGAACCAGGGCTTAGTGAGGATGTGGTGAGGCTTATTTCTAAAAAGAAACAAGAGCCAGAGTGGATGACGGAGAAAAGATTGGAGGCTTATCGCTATTGGAAAACTTTGGAGCACCCTACATGGGCACATCTAGATATTCCAGAGATAGATTTTGAGAGCATAATTTACTATGCAGCTCCCAGAACTACACCAAAGTATGAATCTATGGATGAGGTTGATCCTGAGCTAATTGCAACTTTTGATAAGTTGGGCATACCCTTGGAAGAGCGTATGGCCTTGGCAGGTGTTGCAGTTGATGCCGTGATGGATTCAGTTTCGGTTAAGACAACTTTTAAAGATACTTTGGCTGAGCAGGGCATAATTTTTTGCTCTATTGCTGAGGCTATTCGAGATTATCCCGATTTAATTCAACAATATTTGGGTAGTGTAGTGCCTTATCGCGACAATTTTTATGCTGCGCTAAATGCTGCTGTTTTTTCAGACGGAAGTTTCTGTTATATACCTAAGGGTGTGAAATGCCCTATGGAGCTAAGTACATATTTTAGGATAAATGCAGCAGGTACAGGACAGTTTGAGAGAACTTTGATTGTTGCCGATGAAGGAGCATCGGTTAGCTATTTGGAAGGGTGTACAGCACCACAACGTGATGAAAATCAACTGCATGCAGCTGTCGTTGAAATAGTTATACTAAAAGATGCACAAGTAAAATACAGCACAGTGCAAAACTGGTATCCAGGCGACAAAGAGGGTAAAGGTGGAGTATATAACTTCGTGACTAAGAGAGGTTTATGTAAAGGAGAGAACGCCGTTTTATCATGGACTCAGATAGAAACTGGCTCGGCTATCACATGGAAATATCCCTCGTGTGTATTATTAGGGGACAATAGCGTTGGTGAATTTTATTCTGTTGCGTTAACAAATAATTATCAGCAGGCCGATACAGGAACTAAGATGATACACCTTGGTAAAAACACCAAAAGTAGAATTATCTCTAAAGGTATCTCTGCTGGTTACTCACAAAACAGTTATCGTGGATTGGTAAAAGTTGGTGCAAAGGCCGAGGGTGCAAGAAACTACTCGCAATGTGATTCGCTACTTATAGGTGATAAATGTGGAGCGCACACTTTCCCTGAAATTGAAGCTGCGTGCCCATCAGCTATTGTTGAGCATGAGGCAACTACTTCAAAAATCAGCGAAGATCAAATGTTTTATTGCAATCAACGTGGCCTATCGAGCGAAGATGCTGTGGGTTTGATTGTTGGAGGATTTGCTCGTGAGGTGATAAATAAACTGCCTATGGAATTTGCAATCGAGGCACAAAAACTGCTTTCTGTAAATTTAGAGGGTAGTGTAGGTTAATTTTTTTAGAATAATTTAAAAGCTATAATATGTTAGAAGTTAAGGATTTACACGCAAGTGTTGGTGAGAAGGAAATCTTGAGAGGTATAAATCTTACTGTTCGCCCAGGCGAAGTACATGCTATAATGGGACCTAATGGTTCGGGCAAAAGTACTTTGGCATCTGTACTCGCGGGCAATGAGAAATTTACTGTAACAAGTGGTGAGGTTATCTTTGAAGAAGAAAATATTTTAGAAAAAACTATTGAGGACAGAGCTCGCATGGGTCTTTTCCTGGGATTTCAATATCCGGTCGAGATTCCTGGGGTTACTATGGCTAACTTCATGAAATATGCAGTTAACGAAAAACGTAAATATCATGGACAAGAGCCACTTACGGCAGGAGAATTCTTAAAAATGATGCGCGAAAAGAGCGCCGTGGTTGAGTTAGATAAAAAAATGACTTCGCGTGCCGTGAATGAGGGATTCTCAGGAGGTGAAAAAAAGAAAAATGAGATCTTCCAAATGGCTATGCTTGATCCAAAACTAGCTATTTTGGACGAAACAGATAGTGGACTTGATATTGACGCACTTAGAATTGTGGCTACGGGCGTTACCAAACTTCATCGCGAGGATAATGCTACGGTTGTTATTACTCACTACCAACGTTTGCTGGATTATATCGTACCTGATTTTGTTCATGTTTTGTATAAAGGACAAATTATTTACACTGGAGATAAATCTTTGGCTCTAAAACTTGAGGCTGAAGGATACGATTGGTTAATATCTGATTATCAATAGATTATGGGAGAATTAGAGAAATATTTTGCGCAAACATATTTGGAGCAGAGCAGTGAGATAGGCGAAAAATTTCCTCTCTGGTTTAACTCCATGCGCCGAAGTAGTGCCGATTATCTTTCGCTTATAGATACTCCTGCAAAAAAAGATTATCTTAGTGATTTAAGCGAACTTATTACTTTAGGTAAAGCTAGTCAAAATGTTCAGTTACAAGAAGTTGACTTCCCATTTGATAGTGTGAGATTAAGCATGACAAATGGCGTGATAGACCCTAGTTTAACAGATTGTGATAATAATTTGGTTTATGGTGCACTGTCTGTGGCTTGTGTAGATTACGAAAGCGAGGTTAAAGCATATTTTAACTCAGTCTCAGAGGATAAATCAAATTATATATCTGCATTAACAAGTGCTTTTATGCGCGAAGGTGCATTTATTTTGGTGAAAAAGGATGCTAAAATCGAAAAACCTATCGTGATAGATAATTTTTATACAAATTCTAATGAAAATAATTTTGCTCGCACATTAATTATTGTTGAGAGTGGGGCAGAGGTTGATATTATTGTTCGCCACTTTATCGCTGGAGGATTTAGTGCTCATACGCGCGAATTAATAGTAAACGAGGGTGCAAAAGTTAACCTAACGGAGTATGTAGATTCATGCTCTGACGGTGTTTTGATGCAGTCAAACCATTCATCACAAAAACAAGAGAGCGAAAATAATGTTGTATTTATAAATTCTGGGGCTAAATATCTTTCTTTAGATTATAGCGTACAACTACTTGAAAAACAAGCAAATAGCACGATTAAAGGACTGTATTTAGTTGGCGAAAATCAAAAATCTGTGGTTAATGTAAACATGAACCACCTGGAAATAGACTGTAAAAGTGATGAACTTATTAAAGGACTTGCAGCCAAAAACGGTATAGGCTCATTTGCTGGCAGAATTTATGTTGCGCCCAAGGCTCAGCGAACTTCAGCATCTCAGCAAAGTAGGAATATTATGCTTAGCGAAAAGGCAAAAATTTACACTAAACCTCAGCTCGAGATTTATGCCGATGATGTGAAATGTAATCATGGTGCGACGATAGGCCAGATGAACGATGAGGCGATTTATTATATGCGCCAACGTGGAATTTCTGAGTTGGATGCTCGTAAATTGCAACTTTCGGGCTTTGTGAATGATATCGTCTCAAATATTAAACAAGAAGAATTAGCAGCTTATTTTTATCAAAATATTGCTGTTAAAATAGATGAATTATAGGAATTATGTTTGATGTGCAAAAAGTAAGAGAGGATTTTCCACTTATATCAGAGACTAAAATTTATGGTAAGCCTTTGATATATTTTGATAGTGCTGCCACAGCACAAAAGCCTCAGTGTGTGATAGATAAGATAGATTATATGCACAAAGAGTTGAACTCAAATATTCATCGTGGAGTGCATTATATGAGCGAGATGGCTACCAGCGAATACGAAAATGCTCGCGAAAAGGTCAGAGCTTTTATTAATGCAGAACACTCTAGCGAAATAGTGTTTACCTCGGGAGCTACGGCATCACTAAATACTGTGGCATATAGTTTTTCTGAGAAATACTTTAAGTCCGGGGGAAATGTTATCCTTAGTGAAATGGAACACCACTCTAATATTGTGCCTTGGCAAATTTGTGCCCAGCGTAAAGGGGTAGAGATTAGAGTTTTGCCAGTGGACGATAGTGGCGAGTTGATGATAGAAAAACTAGATGAGTTAATAGACGAAAATACTCACATAGTTTCTGTTTCACAATGCTCAAATGTGCTTGGCACTCAGGCAGATATAGCACAAATTTGCAGAATAGCACACAGTAAAAATGTGCCCGTAACAGTTGACGGATGCCAAGGAATTGTTCATTCTTGGGCAGATGTCAGAGCTATGGATTGTGATTTTTATGCTTTTTCGGCACACAAATTATATGGTCCAACAGGCTCGGGGGTTTTGTATGGTAAAAAGAAATTTTTAGATGAATTACCTCCGTTTTTTGGTGGTGGCGAAATGATAGATACAGTGAGTTTTAGTGGCACAACTTACGCTAAAGCACCACTTAAGTTTGAGGCCGGCACACCTAATTATATAGGAGCAATAGGCTTGGGTGCTGCGATAGATTACTTAAATTCGTTTGATAAGGCTGAAATTCACGCTCACGAGAAAATGTTGCTTGACTATGCAACTCAGCAGATTTCTAAGATAGAAGATCTAGAAATTTATGGCACAACCGAGAATAAATGCAGTATTATATCCTTTAATGTCAAGGGTTTACACGCTTACGATATAGGAATGATACTAGATAAATTAGCCATTGCAATACGAACTGGCAACCACTGTGCAGAACCACTTATGAATCGTTTTGGCATAAATGGAACCTGCCGAGCTTCGTTTGCGATGTATAACACTATGCAAGAAATTGATGAATTTATTAAGGCTTTAGACAGAGCCGTTAAAATGTTAAAATAATATGCCTTTTATCTCACTCGAAGGACTTGATGGAGCTGGTAAATCGACACAGATTGCGTTGATTAAGAGCTACTTAGAAAATATTGGAAAGGAATTTGAATATCTCCATTTTCCTAGATTTGATGCGCCTATTTATGGCGAAATGATAGCTCGTTTTTTGCGTGGAGAACTTGGTGCGCTTGAGAATGTTGATCCTTATGTGGTTGCGATGCTTTATGCAGGTGACAGGAAAGATGCAAGTGAGATGGTAAATAAGTGGATAGCAGAGGGGAAATTTGTGTTAATTGACAGATATGTTTACTCAAATATTGCCTACCAATGTGCTAAGTTAGAGAGTGTTAAGGCATCTGAGCTAAAGCAATGGATTATCAACTTAGAATACGAATACAATAAAATTCCTAAGCCCGAATTATCAATATTTTTGGATGTTCCCTTTGCCTTTACTCAAAAAAAATTGACTTCTACGCGTGAGGGCGACGACAGAGATTATTTAAAAGGTGCTGATGATATTCATGAATCATCGCTAGAATTACAACGTAAAGTTCGTCAAGTTTACTTAGATTCAGCTGCGCAAGACTCTGATTTTCATGTGATTGATTGCAGTAATGGGCTAGAAAGCATGGATACACCCGAAAATATTTTTAGTAGAATAATAAAACTTATCGAGCCAATTTTATAATGAAAATCTTAGCGCGCATATTCTTAGGGCTTGTTTTCGTTTTCTCAGGATTTGTGAAAGCGATAGACCCATGGGGTGGTGCGATTAAAATAGGAGACTACTTAACGGCATTCTCGCTAGATTATTTTTTATTTTTAGATTTTCCTCTTGCGGTTACACTTTCAAGTTTTGAACTTTGTTTAGGTTTGATGCTTATTTTGGGTCTTGCTAGCAAGATTACAGCTAAATTAACTTTTATTTTTATGAGTTTCTTTACTGTTTTAACCTTAGTTATTGCACTTACAAATCCCGTATCAGACTGTGGATGTTTTGGCGACGCTGTAAAACTAACAAACTGGCAAACATTCCTTAAAAACGCTGTAATTCTCTTACCTTTAAGTATTTATACTTTAAAAAATGCTAAGAATAATAAGCAAAAATTATACTTATTAGTTCTTCTTCTACCTGGAATACTTCTAAATATCTACTCATATTTTTACCTGCCTATAATAGATTTTAGACCTTATAAAATAGGGGTGGATATTGCTGAGGATATGAAACATACAGGGGCTAAATCGAGTATTACAACACTTATTTACAAAAATATTAACACGGGTGAAAATAAAGAATTTTCCCTCGCGGACACGACTTGGTACGACGAAAATACATGGGAATACGTTGATACTAAGATAGTTGCAGTAAACCAAAACACTTTACCTAAAATACAAAACTTTTCTATCTATAACAACCAGGGTGATTTTACAGATGATATTTTATCAAAAGATGAGATAATAATTTTAGCACTAACAGATATCAACAAAGCCAAGGAAAGTTACTTAGAAAAAGCAGATAAAAATGTTGAGAAGATAATAATAACAACCAGTGCAAAAGCTCCATATGAGTGGACGCAAATACCTGTTTATAAAATAGATGCAACGACACTAAAAACTATAGTAAGGGCAAAAAATGCTGTAATTCACCTGAAAAACGGAGTTATAATAGATAAAAAAAACCTTCTTACTTTATAGGTAAGAAGGTTTTTAATATCCATAAAATCAGCATTTTAGATTAGCTCCAATTCTTTTTTGATAGATTCAATTTTAGCATCCAACTGAGCATTTACCTCGTCGAATTTCTCTTTACAACAAAGTGGTGCGCAAACTCCGAAATAGAACTTAATTTTGGGCTCAGTGCCCGAAGGACGAACCGAGATAATAGTTCCGTCGGCTGTGATAAATTGCAACACATTAGAGCGCTCTATATTAATAGGTGTGCACATTCCTGTCGAAAAACATTTTTGAACACCAGTTTGATAGTCTTTGATGCATTCGATTTTAGACCCTCCAAGCTCCACTGGTGGGTTCTCACGGAAAGAAGTCATCATCTGTGCAATTTCTTCTTGGCCAGCTTTGCCTTTACGAACAACAGACACAAGATTTTCTTTGTATAGGCCGTATTCTAAGTACATTTTTTGAAGCATATCATACAAGGTCATGCCTTCGCCTTTTGCCCAAGCAGCAGCCTCTGCAGCTAAGCTACAAGCACTTACAGCATCTTTATCACGAACGAAGTCACCTGCTAGGAATCCAAAGCTTTCTTCGCCGCCACCAATATATTCTTTAGGTGTGCCTTCATTGTCGCGTATGATTTCAGCGATATATTTAAAACCAGTTAAACAATCATAATACTCTACGCCAAATGATTTAGCGATTTTTGGTATCATCTCAGAAGTCACGATAGTTTTTACGATATATTGATTGCCGTTAATCTTGCCAAGTTCACTCCAGCGACGCATCATGTAATATATAAGTAGGGCGTAAGTTTGATTGCCATTTAGTAATACATATTCGCCTTTATCGTCCTTAATCGCAATACCAACACGGTCAGCATCAGGGTCTGTGGCAATAACAAGCTCTGCATCACGCTCTTTGGCCAAATCCAAAGCCATTTTCATAGTAGCTCTTTCTTCTGGATTAGGAGAGATTACAGTTGGAAAGTTTCCGTCAACTACGCTTTGCTCGGCAACTAATTCAACATTAGTGAAGCCGAAACTTTTAAGTGATTCAGGAACTAAAACAACTCCTGTACCATGAATAGGAGTGTAAATAATTTTCATGTCATGGTATTTTTTCACTGCATTAGGCGAAAGAGAAAGAGTTTTTACTTTAGATAAATAAATTTCATCAAACTTGCTGTCAAGAATTGTGATGTTTTCGGCATTTAGTCCCGACAAAACTTGAGAAGGCGATGTAATTTTGCCAACTTCCTCAATAATGTTTTTGTCGTGTGGAGGTGTAACTTGCGCTCCATCTTCCCAATAAGCTTTGTAACCATTGTACTCTTTTGGGTTGTGAGATGCCGTAACAACGACCCCACTTTTACAGCCTAATTCCCTGATTGCAAAGCTTAATTCTGGGGTAGGACGCAGACTATCAAATAGATAGACCTTAAAGCCATTTGATGCAAAAATATCAGCTACTTTTTCCGAGAAAAGTCTACTGTTATTTCTACTGTCGTGAGCCACAGCAACTTTGATCTCTTGGCCTTTAAAATTCTCCTTTAAATAATTTGCCAAACCTTGAGTTGCCATACCTACTGTATAGATATTCATACGATTTGTACCAACTCCCATGATGCCCCTTAGGCCACCTGTTCCGAACTCCAAGTCTCTATAAAAGCTCTCGGTTAGCTCAGCTAAATCATTGTTAATCAAGCTCTTAACTTGTTTTTTTGTTTCATCATCGAATGCTCCGTCTAACCAGACTTGAGCTCTTTCTAATATTAATTTGTCAATTTCCATAGTTAAAAATAGTATAGGTTTTACTTATAATTATTTTAAAAGTTATAAAAAATCATTCTATTACAAAGATAATAAATTTTTTCTAAATTCTCACTATCAACGAGTTAAATTATGCAAAAAAAATACCCCTTATTTTTCTATATAAATTAAATTGAAACAAACAATAGCAAAAAGCAAATTTATTAACAATTTTATTCACAATTTTGTATCATAGAAAAACAACCTAAAGAACACTTATTAACACTAATGACAACTAACACTCCCAACATAATTGATGATATCTGGCAAACATGCTTGTTAAGAATTAAAGAACAAACTTCAGCTGACGAATTTACAAAATGGTTTCAACCTATCGTGCCTATTGGTTTCGACGGTAAGACCAAAGTACTTCGCCTGAAAGTTCCTAACGAAAGCTATGTATGTCAAATAGAAAAGAATTATATACCTTTTCTTAAACCTATTATTCATCAATATTATGGTGTTGAAACTAGTGTGCGTTATGCTATCCCTATGGCTGAGCAAGCAAAACACCAAACACAGGTTGCAATTCACTCCGACACAACGGCTATTAACAAACACGTTAATCAAACCAATACAACAAATATACAAAATGCTTTTGCAATTCCAGGCCTAAATAAAAGAAAAATTCTTTTTGACCCACAATTAAATCCACATTACACATTTGACACCTTTATAGAAGGGGAGTGTAACCGTTTAGGACGTTCGGCTGGCCTTTCAATTGCAGTTGATCCAGGAGCTACTCCTTTCAACCCTTTGTTTATTTATGGTGATTCTGGACTTGGTAAAACCCACTTAGTGCATGCTATTGGAAATGAGGTTGTTCAGCGCAATCCTCAGCTGCAGGTATTGTATATTTCTATGAGCAAATTCCAAGCTCAGTACCAAAACGCATCATTAAAAGGTGAACTTAACGATTTTATGCACTTTTATCAAATGATAGACGTGCTTATGATAGATGATATTCACGAGATTGCAGGCAAAACAAAAACACAAAACGCTTTCTTTAATATCTTTAACCACTTACAACTAGCTGGTAAACAGATAATTATAACTTCCGACAAATCACCAGTTGAGCTTGAAGGCATAGAAGAAAGACTTATCACTCGTTTTAAATGGGGTTTATCAACTCAACTTATTCAGCCTGACACAGAGACTAAAACAAGAATCATTAACACCAAGGTTAAGAAAATGAATACTGAAATCCCTGGTGAAGTTGTTGATTTCTTGGCAACAAATATTAATGAAAACATACGTGAAATAGAAGGTGCGCTAACATCTTTGGTTGCAAATGCATCTTTTATGAACAAAAAAATCAGCGTTAACCTTGCTAAAGAAATACTTAAAGTTTATGTATCTTTTCACCAAAAGGAAGTTACAATAGACATGATTAAAGCTGTGGTTAGTAAACAGTTAAACATTGATATCTCAAGTTTTAATTCACCTAAAAGAACTAGGGAAGTTGCTCAGGCTAGACAAATAGCTATGTACCTTAGCAAACAGCATACAAAACACCCACTTTCGGCCATAGGTGCAGCCATAGGAGGCAAAAACCACGCTACCGTTTTGCATGCATGCAAAACCATAGCAAATTTAATGGATACAGACAAGATTTTCTCTCAGTTAATCAAAGACATAGAGAAACAATTAGCTGCTAAATAAACTTAAAATATTTTACTCACTTTTGAGTAATAAATCCACAAAAATTATATGATTTTTGTGGATTTTTTTATAACTTTACATTTTATAAACAAAAGTGAAGTTATGGGGAAATTAAATGTTGGTGATTTAGCACCAGAATTCGAGTTAAATAATCAAAATGGCGAACTAATTAGTTCTGAGTCATTAAAAGGCAAAAAATATATCTTGTATTTTTACCCTAAAGATAATACTTCTGGTTGCACAGCCGAGGCTTGTTCTTTGCGCGATGGCCAAAAAGAATTAGAGAAAATGGGCTTCACTATCCTGGGTGTAAGTAAAGATTCTGAGGCTTCACACCGTAGATTTATAGTAAAACAAAGCTTAACCTTTACTTTACTTGCAGACACAGAACACGCTGTGGCTGAGAAATTTGGCGTATGGACTTTAAAGAAAATGTGTGGAAAAGAATACATGGGTATGTTGCGCCACACTTTCATAGTTGATGAGAATGGAAAAATCGAGAGGATTTTTGAAAAAGTTAACACAAAAGCTCATTTTGAGCAAATCGTAGATTCTTATAAATAAAAAATACTTAAATACTACAATGGCAGAGAAAACACAAATCAATGCAGACAAATTAAAAGTTCTTAGCGCAGTTATGGACAAAATCGAAAAAGATTTTGGCAAGGGCGCTATCATGAAAATGAATTCACAAACGACAGAAGATATTGCCGTAATCCCTTCTGGTTCAATTATGTTGGACAAAGCATTAGGGGTAGGAGGATATCCTAAAGGTCGCGTCATTGAAATTTATGGCCCAGAGTCATCTGGTAAAACGACGCTTGCGATTCACGCTATTGCCGAGGCTCAAAAAGCTGGTGGAATAGCTGCGTTTATAGATGCAGAGCACGCTTTTGACAGCACTTACGCTCAACGTTTAGGTGTAGATATAGACAATTTATTGATTTCTCAACCAGATAATGGTGAGCAAGCACTTGAGATTGCAGACCACTTAATTCGCTCTAGCGCGATAGATATCGTGGTTATCGACTCTGTTGCTGCACTTACACCTAAAGCTGAAATTGAAGGTGATATGGGAGAGTCTAAAATGGGTCTTCAAGCACGCCTTATGAGCCAGGCTCTTAGAAAGTTGACTGGTAGCATATCAAAAACCAAAACAGTTTGTGTGTTTATCAATCAGCTTCGTGATAAAATTGGAGTTATGTACGGTAGCCCCGAAACTACTACGGGTGGTAACGCGCTTAAATTCTATGCTAGTGTGCGTATAGACATACGTAAAGCAGCTAGCATCAAGGACGGCGACACCATGTTGGGAGTTAGAGCTAAAGTAAAAGTTGTGAAAAATAAAGTTGCGCCACCTTTCCGTAAGGCAGAATTTGACATTATGTATGGTCAAGGAATTTCTAAAGTTGGAGAGATAATTGATTTAGGTGTAGAGAATAATGTGGTTAAGAAGGCGGGATCTTGGTTCTCGTATGGAGAAAGAAAACTTGGTCAAGGGCGCGATGCAGTAAAAGAATTATTACTTTCTGATAGTGCTTTAATGGAAGAAATTGAGGCTAAAGTCAGAGAATCACTATCTTAATTAAAAGTTTAATTATGACAGGCTATACCCCAGAAGAAGAAGTAGTTATATCTGAATATTATCAGAGGCTAATGCAGTCGTGCGAAGCGATTTGCAAAAACGAAGATGATAGAAAACTTATAAACAAAGCATTCGCTCTAGCTAAGGATGCTCACAAAGGTGTGCGCCGAAAATCGGGCGAACCCTACATACTTCACCCTATAGAGGTAGCTCAAATTGTTGTTGACGAGATAGGTCTTGGTGCAAAATCAGTTGCAGCATCACTTCTTCACGATGTGGTCGAAGATACCGACTACACGGTCGAAGATATGGAGGCAGCATTTGGCACAAGGATAGCCACCATGGTTGACGGACTTACTAAAATGTCAGGAGTTTTTGATAAAGACACTTCAAAACAAGCTGAATATTTTAGGAAAGTGCTCTTAACTCTTTCCGATGATGTTAGAGTTATACTTATCAAGATAGCCGACCGTTTGCACAACATGAGAACCCTGGGTTCTATGCCTGCACATAAGCAAATCAAAATTACAAGTGAGACTATCTATCTATTTGCTCCTCTGGCATTTAGGCTAGGATTATATTCCATTAAAACTGAGCTTGAGGACCTTGCACTTAAATATCGTTTCCCTGAACAATATGAGGAAATTAAGCTGCAATTAGAGAAAACTGAAGCTGATAGGAGTAAATTTATAGAAAAATTTAATACACCTATCATCCAACAATTAAAAGATAGTGGCATAGATTTCACAGTCTCGGGTAGGGTAAAGAGCATATATTCAATTTGGTCGAAAATGCAGCGCAAACAAATAGGTTTTGAAGAAATTTACGACCTTTTTGCGATACGCATAGTTTTTAAACCATCGCCAATGATACCCGAAAAATCTCAATGTTGGCATATATATTCCTTAGTAACAGATATTTACAAACCTAAACCAGACAGAATACGTGACTGGGTAAACATACCTAAAGCAAACGGATATGAGGCACTTCACGCCACAGTCATGGGGCCCGACGGTGTTTGGGCTGAGGTGCAGATTCGTTCTGAGCGCATGGAGGAAATAGCCGAAAAAGGCTTTGCAGCGCACTGGAAATACAAAAAACTAACTGTTTCTGAAAACGAAGATGAGTTTGATAAATGGTTGAAAAAAATCAGAGAAGCGTTAAATAATCCTACTGAGAATGCTGTGGATTTCCTTGACAACTTCAAGATGACTTTATACACAACAGAAATTGTTGTATTTACACCTAAGGGCGATTCGCGCAAACTTCCTCAGGGGGCAACAGCCCTGGATTTTGCCTATGAAATTCACTCAAACGTAGGTAATAAAGCTATTGGAGCTAAAATAAATCACAAAATAGAATCCATTTTCACAGGCATTAGAAGTGGTGATCAGGTCGAAATAATCACCTCTGACAATGTTGAGCCCACGGCTCAGTGGCTAGAACACGTCACAACTGCCAAGGCCAAGCAATCTATCAAAAATTATCTAAAACGAAATAACGAAGATAACGTCTTAAATGGCAAGCAGATTTTTGAAATTAAATTACGCGAATTTGGTTTAGCACCAAGTTCTAGAATTTTCAGGAAAATTTTGCCTGCTTATGAATGTTCTACAAAAGATGAATTTTACAGTCATCTAGGCGCTGGTATTATAGACCTTGAAAATATAGAGAAAATATTAAAGGAAAATACAAATAAGAAAATTCTTAAATTCTGGAGCCTACAAGTTGCTAAGCCCTTTAAATTCTTATCAAATAATAATCCAAATCCTGACAGCATGAAACAGAAGGAGATGGTAATGGATGATAGCGACCAGGAAGACAAACAATTCACAATAGCTAAATGCTGTAATCCAATTCCTGGCGACCAGGTTATGGGCTACAAAGATATTTACACTGGCGAGATTGTTGTTCATAAAACTTCATGTGACGAGCTAACACGTTATGCATCTCAACATGGTGATAGAATTATATCTATCAAGTGGTCAAGTCGTAAGGCTATGTCATATCTATCAATACTTGAGCTAAGAGGAATAGATAGAGTAGGCATATTAATGGATATAGCATCGGTAATTACTGGCGAGCTTAACATAAATATTCGTGAGCTTAGCATACAAAGTCACGACGGAATTTTTGAAGGAAGAATTAGTTTATACGTTAAAAATATACACGATCTTAATCTAATAATTAAAAAAGTTAGTGAAATTAAAGGCGTAGACAAAGTAAAACGTATTTTAAGACATAAAGAAGAAAAGGATGAATAGCGAATTCCTAGAATATCTGCCTTTTATAATAATTGCAGCGTTAGCTATCTTTGGCCGTAAGGCTAAGGTACAAAAGCCTATGCAGGAGCAAGACTTTGAGCAAACAGGGTTTGAAATTTTTGATTTTGTAGAAACTAAGCAAGAAATCACACCTAAAGTATTTAATAAGGTTGAAGAGCATAAAAAACTTGAAATCAAAGAGTTAGACAAAAAGGAAGAAGTCGTAGAGAGCATACTGCCAGAGGAAATAAATTGGCAGCGCGCAGTGATATATTCTGAATTATTAAAACCTAAATTTAAAGAATAAATGGCATCTATATTTACTAAAATCATTAAAGGAGAGATTCCTTGCTATAAAGTAGCTGAGGATGAGAATTATTTTGCTTTCCTCGACATAAGCCCCTTACAAAAGGGTCACACACTTATTATACCTAAGAAAGAAGAGGATTATATCTTTGATTTAGACGATGAGACGATTGCTGGCATGATGATTTTTGCTAAAAAGGTTGCTAAATCTATCAAAACTAATCTTGATTGCAAACGTGTCGCTGTCGTGGTGCTTGGTATGGAAGTTCCCCATGCTCATATTCATCTAATTCCTATCAATAGTGAGAAAGATGTAGATTTTGCAGGGAGTAGGGTAGAGATGAGTAAAGAAGAATTTATCTCCCTAGCGCAGAAATTATCACAAGAAATAGAGTAGCGTAAAATAAAATATTTACACAAAGCCCTTAGAGCAATCTAAGGGCTTTTTTTGTGCACTTTATTTATGTAAATAGGGGTTAAAAACGTTATTTTCTCACTGTATAATATAGATGTAAAATACTAGAAATCAGTTATTTATGTTGTTTATGTAAACTATAAATAGAAGTAAAATTAAATTATATCAACAAAACTAATAAACAATAGTAAATTTAACATAAAATATAGTATTAAATTACTTAAACTCTGTAAGTTATGTAATTTATATAAAGTTTAAAATAATATAAGAATTTATATTATTTTCATAAGGTTTACCTAGGGTTAAAATACACTGCGTTACATTTGTAAACGCATAATTTATTCATAAAATTATGTAAATTACTGAGTTTTATTTATATTTGTAAAGTGTTACATAAAACAAATTACTATGAGAGACAGATTAAAAAAGCTTTTAGAAGAGTATGATTTAACATCAACTAAGTTCGCTACAATATTAGGCGTGCAGCCTTCTAGTATCACTCATTTACTTGGTGGCAGGAATAATCCAAGCTATGACTTCATTAAGCGCGTTTTAAGTAAGTTTAATGAGATTAATCCTGATTGGTTACTCATGGGTCGAGGATCTATGTTTAGGTCAAATCTAAACCCTGAAAGCGTATCTACAAATGATAATGTTGATAAACAAGTTAAAGAGCCAGTAATTTCAGTGCCAGCTGAGCCAATTACAGAAAAACTAGAATCTCAACAAGAAGATAAAACTATAAATACGAAACAAATAGATCATATAAACTCTCTAACAGCCCTAAATACAGACAATAATACTATTGAAAACATACTTGTGTTTTACTCTGATTCAACATTCAAACAATTTAAACCCAGAAAATAATATTTACAATATTATTTATATTATGTTAACTAGATATATGAAGGTGTTATTCTAGAAGGTATAAATATATGTAAATAATTGAGCGTTTATTCCACCTGAATTTAAAATATTTACATTACATTTGTAAATATTGCTATTTTACAACTGTAATTACATTTGTAAATATGGTGTATTAACTGTCTTTATATCAGGCAAATACAAATGTAAAAATACTAAAAAAAGCACAGAACATTGTTAGCGCTCTGTGCTTGTAATATTTCAGATAAAAAATATCTTAAGAGAAAATAATAGTCTTATTCATATAGGTTAGAATCTTACGCTCGATATGACGTTCTACGGCGCGAGAAAGAACAATTTTCTCAAGATCCCTACCCTTGTACACTAAACTCGCGATTGAATCACGATGAGAAATACGAACAATATCTTGCTCGATAATTGGTCCTGCATCTAAATCAGTTGTAACATAGTGGCTTGTAGCTCCAATAAGTTTAACTCCACGCTCGTGAGCTGCATGATAAGGCTTAGCACCAACAAATGCTGGCAGGAATGAGTGGTGAATATTTATAACATTATTAGGATAAGCTGCTATGAAATCACTACTTAAGATTTGCATATAACGTGCTAATACTATGAAGTTTACATTATTTGATTTAAGTAATTCAATGGTTTTTTTCTCTTGCTCAGCCTTAGTGTCCTTGGTTATAGGAATATAATGATAAGGTATATCAAAACGCTTAGCCACAACCTCCATATCAGGATGATTGCTCACAATAAGAGGAATCTCAACATCCCAATCGCCAGCTGTATAGCGAGCCAACAAATCATAAATACAGTGAGACATTTTAGACACAAAAATAGCCATACGTGGCTTCTCGTCGCTAAAATAAAGATTAAATTCTAGACCATACTTTGTAAAAAGACGTTGAAAAACCTTCTCAATATTTTCTTTTGGTATGCTAAAACCTTTGAGTTCCCACTCTATGCGCATAAAAAACATCTTAGCCTCACGGTCTACGTGTTGATCTAGAGAAATAATATTGCCCCCATTAGTGTTAATAAACTGGGTAGCAATAGCGATAATCCCCTCACGGTCAGGGCAATACATAAGCAGGGTTGCAGTAGTGTTGTTGTCTTGTTGCATAACTAAATAATTTGTTTTTGTCTACAAATGTATAAAAAAATAAGCACTCTTACTAACAAGAGTGCTTATTTTTTGTGATTTTTTAGAATCGGCCTCCGCCGCCGCCACCACCTGGGCCACGACCTCCACCGCGGCCTTCGCCACCACCCATACCGTCCATAGGAGGACCATCTGGGCGTTCGCCACGGCTGTTACGCATTTGCTCACGCGCATCTTTATCTCCGAAACTACGAAGTGAGTACACAGCTTTAATCACTGCATAACGTCCTAACACCTCATTTGTTTGTGTTTGTGTGTAGTTTGTAGAAGAACTAACCGAGAAACTTTTGTTTTGGTCTAAGATATCATTAACACCTATACTTAGTTCAAGCAATTTTCTTTTTGTAAGTTTTGTTCCTAAGTAAGCGTTCAAAATTGTGTAATGTTCATCATAATTATCACCTATATAACCTGAGTAAGTTCCCGTAGCTGCAAAAGTCATAATTTTAAGGAAAGTAATTTTGATTCTCATGCTTCCCGAGTGAGTCATATAAGCATCAAGCGAGTTGTCATAAGTGTTTCTAACCTCGGTATAACCACCATTATAACCAAGCGTAAAGTCCACATTCTCAGAGATATTACTACCTAAAACTAATCTATAAGTGTAGTAGTTTCCAGTTGAGAAAATACTTTTACCATTATAATAACTTGGAGTTTGAGTTAAACGATATGCAAGGCTCACATTAACATTAGAACTCAAGAAATTAAATGGAGTACCAAAACTCATATTAACACTAGCCTGGAAGTGTCCATTCATATTAACCGGAACAGTCACCTCGGCTTTATCCTCAAGTGTAGCACCGTAAAGCTCATCGTTCACGCCACTGCTAACCGTGTAAGTTGAGTCTGTAATATAATTATTTTCAAGAGAAGCACTCAAACCCATCATAAACGAACGACCTTTAGTTGTGCTTGTACGCATATATCTAAGGCTTGCTTTGTGAGTATAGGATGTTTTCAGATTGGCATTACCTGCTGTAACACTCTCTGTATTAGATATATCTGCCACAGTAGCTAGTTGAGTTACCGAAGGGTTGTCTGTCGATGAATTCAACGACACTCTTAGGTTATTCGTTTTATTCATTTTGTAAGTCAACATTGCATTGTACAAAATGTTGTGGAACGTATAAGTTGTTTTAGGGAACTCATTAGCCGTAGGATAAACTCTCTCTCCCGTAAGCATAGAGTTTTGGTAAGTACCCGTAGCATTAAGCATAACCTTATCTGTCATTACTTTAACGCTTGGTCCTATGTTGTGAGACATATAATTGCTGTAATATACACTAGAGTAATCATCCCAAAGATTTGTATGTTCCTCGTCATCATAAGAATATTTCTCAGACTCAGACTTATTGTAAGAGAACTTGTAGTTCATCGCAATAAAAGTAGTTGTAGAAATTGGCTCATTGTAAGTCATGCTACCACTTACTTTTAGTGATCTAGTGTCAGTAGTTACATCTTGGAAAACATCCAAAGTATCAGGCTCTGTTGAAGAATAATATTCAACATAATCTTTATCTGACCAAGAATCTTTATCGTTTTTAGACATAGTAGCGCTCAAACTAGCCGACAAGTTACGACCTGGTTTCTCAAACTTAGTTCTATAATATAAGTTACCCGAGATATTGTAACCATTATTTTCACTCTCACTCTTATTAATGATATTGTTCAACACAGCTGCAAAATCACCTGTTTCTGCATTCACATAATTTATTAATTGATCTGAAGCACTTGTTGAAGAGTAATCTTGATAAGTAACGCTAGGACGGAAAGTAAGTTGATTATTATCGTCGATTTTGTATTTCATCACAGCATTTAATCTGTGATTCATATTACTATTATATGATTTTGTGGTATTGTAGTAATCTTTCCACCAGTAATTGCTATCAACGCTATCAGCTACATAATCTCTGTTTGTGATTGCCGTGTTATCAGTTTGAGTGAAGTTAAAGAAATAACTACCTTGAAGGTCTACTTTTTTGCCAAATTCTTCGCTGTAGTTAAGCCCCGTAGCTATCACCTCAGAGATACCTTTTGATTTACCTACCGTGCTGTTACCCCTAGATTTTTTTCCTTTACTTCCATTTGTAGCACCCAAGATATCGTCTGTCGAGAAGTTTTGAACATTCAGATTATTAGCCTGAGCTAGCAAAGTAATACGTCGTTTTGAGTTAAAAAAGTTAACCGTTGCACCACCATAATATTTATCAGGATAACCATATTGAGCAGTAAATTTACCAAATTTACCGACCCTCATATTCTTTTTAGTCACGATATTCATCGCCTTATAGCTCTCGCCATCGTCTATACCTGTAAATTCTGCGTTGTCGCTCATTTTGTCAAGTATCTCGATTTTGTCTACCATCATAGCAGGTAAATTTTTGATAGCTGTGGTTACGTCATTTCCAAAAAATTCTTTGCCATCAACAAAAACTTTCTCAACTGTCTCACCTTGAGCCTCTACCCCATCGTCAGTTACAACGATACCAGGCATTTTAGCGATAAGTCCATCTACTTCAACGTCGTCTGCTACCTTGTAAGCATCTGCATTATATATAATGGTATCGCCATTTAGTGATGTCCTCATAGCTTGAACCTCCATAACAACCTCATCAATCGCAGTTGCTTTAGGTGTCATTTTAATAATAGGAACTTGAACCTTATCTTGGTCAACATTAATGACTTGCGTGTAGTCATCTAAACCTAAGAATGAGGCCTTTAGTTGGTAAGTTCCATAGGTTAAGTTCATAGAGAATTTACCACTTAACACCGACGAAACATAAATTTTGTTTTCAGGATTGTTTACCTCGACAAACTCAACAACAGCCCCAACCAAAAATTCGCTCGTCGACGTGTCGTAAAGTATTCCCGAGACCAACCCTTTTTTTTGTGTCTGCGCCATAGCACTCAGGGACAAAACACAACAAAGAATTAATAGAAGTTTTTTCATATATACATATTAAAAGTTATTATCTTAATGTAAAGATAATATAAACTAATAAAATTTAATATATATATAAGGTGAAAGGGATAAATTGAGGGGTGAAGTGACTTTTGCAGCTAATTTTGCAGCCATTTTTTAAACTCAGGTACTCTAAGCTTGCTGATAATTATATCCTCAGGCTCTTTGCGCAGGGTTTTTAGCTTTAGCCTACTGCCAGTCCAAACCAAAACTTCGTTGATGCATTTTCGCGCAACAATAAATTGTCTGTTAGCTCTGAAAAAATCTTGAGTATTTAATTTTTTCATAAGGTGTTCTAAAGTAAAGTTTAAGACATAGGTTTTATTATCAAATGTATGTGCTGTAACCTGTTCATTTGAGGTATATAAAAATGCTATATCATTGATACTTAAAGTGATTATCTTATCTTTTACTTGAAGTAAAAAATTCTTCTTTTCTTCTTCTTCCTGCTCAAGCATTTCCTTTACTTTATTTACATAATTTTGCTTGTCGTTTTGCGAAAAATTCTGCCATTTGGCGATAGCTCTTTTCAGCTCTTGCTCATGCAAAGGCTTGAGTAAATAATCTATACTATTAACAGCAAATGCCTTGAGTGCATATTCATCATAGGCCGTAGTGAAAATTATAGGCGCATGGATATCAACCTTAGTAAAAATATTAAACGCATTCCCATCAGCTAAATTTATATCCATAAAAATCAAATCCAACGAAGTGTTAACTTTCAGAAAATCAACACTTTGCGTTACAGATTCGCACACAGCAACATCGTCTATTTCATCACCTAAAATAGTTTTAAGCATACTATATAAATTGTCTCTAGCAGCCGTTTCGTCCTCTATAATCAATATTTTATACATAGTTTTTAATCTATCAAAGGGAGTTTTACAGTAAATACTTCGTCCTGATTAACAACCTCTATATCCTTATTAATCAATAATTTATATCTCAGCGACATATTTTCAAGCCCTATGCCCATACCCGAGGCCTGCTCAATTTTGGCTCTTATAGGATTAGAAACACACAAATAACCATCATCAACATAAATAGAAATAACTAGTTTTTTATCCGAAGATATCACATTATGCTTAACTGCATTTTCAATCAATGGCTGCAAAGACATAGATGCTAACTTCTTGTTATATAAACTATTATCTATGTTTATTTCAATTAATAGTTTATCTTGATAACGTATCTCATGCAAGTATTTATAGCTCTCCATAAAGCTTAATTCCTTACCTAGAGAAATCAATCCCTGCTGACCATTTTTGAGAATATACCTAAAGGTGTCCGACAAATTATCAATATAATCTAGTGCCTTAACTTTATTGTCAGTTCTAACCAACATACTCAGAGAATTTAGTGAATTAAAAAAGAAATGAGGGTTAAATTGGCTCACCAACATATCATATCTATTCTCTGTATTTTCATTTTTAAGTTGCTCATTCTCAAGCATTATGCGCTGTTTATCATTGTTTGACTTATATAATCTAGCATACATAGAGGCCACAACCAGCAGAAAAAAAGACTTAAGCGCCTGCGTAGGATTTATCGCTCGCCTAGACTGAAACGTAAAAATCTCATTACTTCTAACCGACGAAGGCGATAATTGATAAAATATCACAGAAATTGCAGTACAAAGCAATATTCTATCCCAAAATCTATAGTTTTCACTATCCATATCATAGAAAAGAATAAGCAGCAAACCATAAGAAATTATCATGTAATACACAACTTGATATAGCACAATCTGCGCTATAGAAACAACAGGTTCAGTAGCAGAAGAAGATCCTCTACCCCCACCAACTCCCTGAAGTATAACCTCGGAATTCTGTATCCACATAAAGAAATACGAGAAGTTTATAACCAAACTTATCGCAAGTGCAATCATCAGATTTATAAGCAGTAAGCGCCTTTTACCTAAACCTATCATTTATATAAACTATTTATACCACTCGGCATACATTTCATATCCCTTAGCAGTTCTTTCTATCACATTTTTTTTCTGCTCCTCGCTCACTTCTTTCACTCTTTTGGCAGGTACTCCAGCATAAACACCATAAGGTTCTAACACGCTATTTGACAACACCAAAGCATTAGCTGCAATTATGCAACCCTCGCCAACGACAGCATTATCCAAAATCGTAGCCCCCATGCCTATCAGACAATGATTACAAATTTTAGCACCATGCACCGTAGCATTATGCCCAACAGAGACGTAATCGCCAATTTCAGTCACTGACCTCTGATAAAGAGTGTGCACAACAGCATTATCTTGAATATTTGTGTGGCTACCAATTTTTATGGTATTAACATCACCACGCAACACGGCGCCATACCAAATACTCGACTCAGCACCTATGCTTACATCACCAATAATTACAGCTGTTTCGGCCAAGAAAACATTGTCTCCAATCTCGGGCTTAAAGCCTCTTAAATCTTTAATTATTGCCATTATTTTTTTTCTTTTTGTTTAGCTTCACACCACATTTGCTCTAGCTCAGAGAGCGAAATATCTTTCATCGAACGCTCTGATTCACTGCTCTTTAACTCAACGTAGTTAAACCTTTGGATGAACTTCTTATTACACGACGAGAGCGCAGCCTCAGGGTCAACTTTATATAATCTAGCAGCATTAATCAGTGCAAAAAATAAGTCGCCGAATTCATCCTGCATATTCTTTTGATTATCGTCCTTGATTTCCTGCTCTATCTCCAAAATTTCCTCTTTCACCTTATCCCAAACATCTTCTTTTTTCTCCCAATCAAAGCCTGCGTTAGCTGCTTTTTGGCCTATTCTTAGCGCTTTCACCATAGCTGGCATTCCATCAGGAACACCCGACATCACACCTTTTTTTCGGCCAACTTCTTTTTGTTTTAGCTGCTCCCATGACTCAGACACCTGGCCTGCATTTAAAGCCTCTGCATCTCCATAAACATGAGGGTGACGATATATAAGCTTATCACACAAGCTATTAGCTACGTCTGATATATCAAATTCACCAAGTTGCTCAGCGATTTTAGAATAAAAAACTATGTGCAACAACACATCGCCCAGCTCTTTTTTTATCTCGCTCATATCCTTATCAGCAATAGCGTCCATAAGTTCATAAACCTCTTCTATGGTGTTATTCTTCAAAGAATCAAAGGTTTGCACTCTATCCCAAGGGCATTTTTCTCTCAACTCATCCATCACATTAAGCAAACGCTCAAATGCCTTTAATTTATTTTCCAACATTTTAATATAAATTATTTTAGACAAAGATAATATTTTCCAACTAAAATTGTATCTTTGCGTTAAATTAAAAGCAAAATTATGTGTGGAATAGTAGGATATGTGGGCTATAGAGATGCCTACCCAATTCTAATTAAGGGTCTTCATCGCTTAGAGTACCGTGGTTACGATAGCTCTGGAGTTGCATTAATCAACGATAACAAAGAATTAAATATATATAAATGTAAAGGCAAAGTGGCTCAGCTAGAGCATTTTGCAGAATCTAAAGACGTATCTGGAGGCATAGGCATAGCACACACTCGCTGGGCAACTCACGGTGAACCTAACGACGTAAATGCCCACCCCCACTACTCAGAAACCGGCTCGATTGCGATAATCCACAATGGCATTATAGAAAATTACAACGTGCTCAAAGCCGTTTTAATGGAAAAAGGCTATACTTTCAAAAGTAGCACAGACACCGAGGTTATCGTACAACTCATAGAATACCTTAGAACTTCCAATAATTGCACTTTACTTGAGGCTGTACAACTAGCTCTTTCTCAAGTAGTTGGAGCTTACGCAATAGCAGTACTTGACAAAGATAATAAAGATGAAATTATAGCTGCTCGCAAGAGTAGTCCTTTGGTTATTGGACTTGGCAACGACGAATATTTTATCGCATCAGATGCCACTCCTATCGTAGAATTCACCGAAAAAGTTGTTTATCTTAACGATGAAGAAATCGCTGTTATCAACAGAAATAAACCTCTTAAAGTCGTAAATCTCAATAATATAGAGAAAAAACACATAGTCAACCAGTTGTCGATGAATATCTCTCAACTAGAAAAAGGTGGTTACGAACATTTCATGCTCAAAGAAATCAACGAACAGTCTCAAACAATAAAAGATTGCATACGAGGAAGAGTAAATTCTGAGGGTTCGGATGTTATAATTTCAGGAATTATTGACAATAAAAAGCGTTTTTTAAATGCAAAACGTATAATTTTTGTAGCCTGTGGCACTTCATGGCACGCAGCTCTAATAGGCGAACACTTATTTGAGGATCTTTGCCGTATTCCCGTCGAGGTTGAGTATGCATCTGAGTTTAGATATCGTAATCCAGTGATTTGTAAAGATGATATAGTTATTGCAATATCACAATCTGGCGAAACTGCCGACACTTTGGCTGCTTTAGAACTTGCCAAAAGTCGTGGAGCATTTATTTATGGAGTATGTAATGTGATTGGTTCATCAATTTCTCGCGCAACAGACGCTGGAACTTACATACACGTAGGCCCCGAGATAGGCGTAGCGTCTACCAAAGCATTTACTGGCCAAGTTTCTGTACTTACGATGATGGCTCTCACACTTGCCAAAGAAAAAGGCACAATCTCTAAAGATACTTTCACAGAATTAGCATCAGAATTGCAGGCCATGCCTGGCATGATAGAGAATGTTATAAAATCGCAGGAGCAAATCAAAGACCTATCTAAGATTTTCACTTATGCAAATAACTTCATATATTTGGGTCGTGGTTACAATTATCCTTCTGCTTTAGAAGGTGCATTAAAGCTTAAAGAAATTTCATATATACATGCCGAAGGCTACCCTGCTGCCGAGATGAAGCACGGACCTATTGCGCTGATAGACAATGAGATGCCTGTTGTCGTAATCGCTACTAACGACAGCATTTACGACAAGACCGTGAGCAATATTATGGAAGTTAAAGCTCGTGGTGGTAAAGTTATTGCGCTTGTTTCAGAGGGTGATACCCAGGTTTGCAAAATTGCTGATTACTGTATTTACATACCGTTGGCTCATGAATGTTTGCTGCCAATTTTAACAGCTATTCCTTTGCAATTTTTTGCATATTTCATTGCTGTAAACAAAGGCCGCGACGTGGATCAGCCACGTAATCTAGCAAAATCAGTAACTGTAGAATAAATATTTTATGGCATTATTTCCCCAAAGCTTGGGCAAATGATGCCGTAATTTTTCTAGAATTTTCATCCACTTTGTAGTTTAATTCAGGATGCCACTGCACTGCCCAAATAAACTTTTTCTCAGGCATATACACAGCCTCAATTAATCCGTCTTCTGAAATTGCCATTGCTTTAAGAGTTGGCGCAAGCTCTTTTATAGCCTGATGATGATAACTATTAACACCTATTTCATCACTTGATATAATAGCATATAAAGGTGTGTCATTCAATATTTTAACCTTGTGTTGTATTTTATCGTAAGGAGCTATCATCTGATGACTTACAGCATTATCACTAAAAAATTCACTAGGTAAATCTTGATAAAGTGTACCTCCACACAAAACATTTATTAATTGTATCCCGCGACAAATTCCCAGCACTGGCACATCATTCTCGAGAGCATAACTAAATATTTTAGCCTCCAAATCATCTCGTTCCATGCAAGGCTGTCCACATTTATCATTTATAATCTCATCGTACAACTTAGGATTTACATCATGACCACCTGTAAAAAGAAAACCGTCACACATCTTGCAAAGTTGTATAACATCGTCATTATCAGCATTTAAGGGCAAAATAATTGGCAGAATCCCAACTAATTTTAAAACATCTAAATATCCAGGCAACATCCACACACTTTCCTTTTTTTCGTCCCACAAAGGAATCACCCCCACTACCTTTTTCATCTTTTAACTTGTTTTATACTATTTGTCACAACTTTATACGTTGGATCTTCTTTAATATTGACATCTATTATAGCATCTGCATTTTGCAACAATATCTTACAATCATCGCTCAAGTGACTCAGATGCACAGTTTTATTCAATTTTTTATACTTATGCGTCAATACATTCACAGCCTCAATAGCCGACATATCCACTATTTTACTACCTGCAAAGTCAATCACTACCTCATCAGGGTCATTTGCAGGGTCAAAAATCTCTGAAAAACCTGTAATAGATCCAAAAAACAGAGGGCCTATTATCTCATAATGTTTAACACCTTTATCATCTGTAATCTCGCGCGAGCGTATCTGTTTAGCATTCTCCCACGAAAACACTAATGCCGAAATTATTATACCAATAATTACAGCTAGGGCAAGATTATGAGTTGCAACTGTAATAATCGTAACTATTATCATCACAAAAACATCACTATGGGGCATCTTACGAAACACATTAAGACTCGCCCACTCAAATGTTCCTAAGGCCACCATAAACATCACCCCTATCAGTGCAGCCATAGGTAATTTTTCTATAAGCGATGAACCAAACACTATAAAAATCAGCAATGTAATAGATGCCACAAAGGACGAAAGACGTGTTCTACCACCTGAAGTCACATTAATCATACTTTGGCCAACCATAGCACAACCACCCATACCTGAGAAAAATCCCGAGCAAATATTTGCAGTTCCCTGAGCCACACATTCTTTATTTGCATTACCTCGTGATTCGGTAATTTCATCCACTAAATTTAGCGTCAAAAGACTCTCTATCAGACCTACACCTGCAAAAATAAAGGCATGAGGAGCGATTATACTCAAACTCTCAAGCGTAAAAGGAATTCTAGGCAAGGCAAATGGAGGAAAACTACCGTCAATGGTGCTGCCAGGAGCTAGCGTATCAACCACAGTTGTAGTATTTATTCCACACAAAACAACTATGGAAGAAACCACAACTATCGCCACAAGTGACGAAGGCACAGCCTTAGTGAACTTAGGTAACAACCATATAATCAACATAGTAACTGTAATCAAGCTCATCATAATCCCTAATGAAGGCAATCCACTCAAAAATGAAGTATATGTTATATCTGACAAAAATTTAGGGACTTCACCCCCATTTATAATAGCCAGAATAGTCGGAAACTGCGAAAGAAAGATAATAATCGCAAGCCCATTTACAAAGCCAAACATCACAGAATGAGGCACTAAGCGTATAAATTTACCCAAACGAAAAGCCCCAAACAGCACCTGAATCAGCCCTCCCATAACAACAGTTGCAAACACATAATACATCACCTCGGCCTGCTCAATGCTAGGAAAAGCTTGTTTCACACTCAAAATAAGACTCGCAAAAACCACAGCAATAGCCCCAGAGCCTGAAATCATAGCTGGTCTACCTCCAATAATGGAAGTCACAAATCCCATAATAAAAGCACCATACAAACCTGTAAGTGGCGAAAAACCAGCCACCATAGCAAAGGCAACAGCCTCGGGGATAAGTGCCAGAGCCACAGTTATTCCCGAGAGAATTTCTTTACGGAAACTAGCTTTTTTTGCTCCTAATAATTCTGAAAACCAAGCATTCATATAAGATAAATTTTACTTTTTATTTGTTTGCTCAAAATATTTTTTAGCTACCAACAATGAAATTATTTTTTCTCGTTTTTTGTTTTTAAACTGCTCTACAAATTTATGTGCATTATCAATTATTTTCTGAGCTTCATCTACGTGTTGAGCATAATAATCCATTTTTTCTTTCAAGTCAGAATAATCATCTTTAATTTCAACATAGTGATAATCAGCAACTAACGTCCCTTCCATAAACCAAGTTTCATATTTTGGACGTGGCATTACAGCGACCGAATTTGTACTCATCACCCATTTAAGATTAGTTGCAACATCGTGGCCTTCCAGGGCTATAATAAATTTAAAGATGAGGTGATTATACATACTAACCTTATTTTTCACCCAACTCGTAGGATACTTTTTATTAGCACTCACTATTCCAGCATCGCAAAAATCACTATCTGCATACAACTGCATAAACCTCTCTCTATGAGGTCTATTATTAATTGCTAGCCTAAAAATTGCCTTATTTTCCTTGTCTTTAAATGCAATATTGTCGCGCAAAAAATTAAAATGACGCACTTTACCCATTTTCAGCAAAGTTAAATTTTTATTTCCCTCACCAATAGGTCTACTCTTAGAGAAACTTGGCACCTCAGGCAATTTAGTCACATCACCCACGCGCAGATTAAATCCCAAATCCTTTTCAAACCAACGCATAACAGTGTAAGTATCAAAGAAATAGACAGAATGTTTACGCATTTCTTTTTTAAACTTAAAGCTCCCTACCCAACGCTCAAACTCACTCTGAGCATCCCCCTGAGAAAGTTTACAATAATAATCAACTCTAAATTTTATATAGTCAATATCATCTCTCAAAAGAGCTTTTTTTAATATTCTCTCTCTTCTAAATCGGAACAAAACATAGGGCATGCAATAACCAATTAAATTAGTTAAATAATAAACCAATTTAATCTGCTTGTTATAAAAAATTCTATTCCAAAAATTATCCATACCCCTTAAACAATTTTTAGCCTTGACTTATAAAAAGACCAAGGCTAAAAAATTTAATTATTCCCACTCAATAGTTGCTGGTGGTTTTGAGCTTATATCATAAACTACGCGATTAATTCCCTTCACTTTATTTATAATATCATTGCTCATCTTAGCCAAAAACTCATAAGGAAGATGCACCCAGTCAGCGGTCATACCATCGGTTGAAGTCACAGCACGTAGCGCAACGCAATTTTCGTAAGTACGCTCATCACCCATAACTCCCACACTCTGAACAGGTAACAACATCACCCCAGCCTGCCAAACTTGATCATACAAACCAAATTCTTTAAGCCCATCGATAAATATTTTGTCAGCCTCTTGCAAAACTCTCACTTTTTCAGCTGTCACTTCGCCTAAAATCCTGATTCCAAGGCCTGGACCTGGGAAAGGGTGACGCGAAATAATAATATCATCTATCTCTAATTGACGGCCTACACGACGCACTTCGTCTTTAAACAAAAGGCGCAAAGGCTCAACAATTTTAAGATTCATTTTCTCTGGCAAACCTCCCACATTGTGGTGAGATTTAATAGTTGCCGAAGGGCCATTCACCGAACATGACTCTATCACGTCAGGATAAATTGTACCTTGTGCCAACCATTTAATATCTGTAAGTTTCTGAGCCTCAGCATCAAACACCTCAATAAAATCACGACCTATGACTTTACGTTTACCCTCAGGATCAGTAATTCCTTTTAGATCAGCCAAGAATTTATCACCAGCTCTCACGCCAATAACATTAAGCCCCATACCTTTATAAGACTCCAAAACATCCTCAAACTCATCTTTACGTAAAAGACCCATATCAACAAAAATACAAACCAGGTTTTTGCCAATAGCTTTATGCAAAAGTACTGCCGCAACCGAAGAATCAACACCTCCAGAAAGTCCTAAAAGCACTTTATCTTCGCCTAATTGCTCGCGAAGTTCAGCAACCGTAGCCTCAATAAACGAATCTGGAGTCCAATCTTGCTTGCATCCACACACGCCAACAACAAAGTTTTTAAGCAGTTGAGTTCCCTCAGTAGAGTGATAAACCTCAGGGTGAAATTGAATTCCCCATGTTTGCTCGCCCTCAATGTGGTAAGCTGCAACTTTAACATCCTCAGTGCTAGCGATAATTTTGTAGCTATCAGGAATATTCACGATAGTGTCACCGTGAGACATCCAAACTTGTGTTTCCATCGATACGCCTTTGAGCAAAGCATCGTCAGCTTTTTTAACCGACAACATAGCTCTACCATATTCGCGTGTTCCCGAAGGAGCAACCTCACCACCAAAATTATGTGCCAAATATTGAGCACCATAACAAACACCCAAAAGAGGCATTTTACCTTTTACATCCGATAAATCTATCTGAGGAGCATTTTCTTCTCTAACCGAAGATGGGCTACCCGAAAGAATCACACCCATATAAGAATCATCAATTTTTGGGTGATGATTAAAAGGATGAATTTCGCAATAAACATTCAGTTCACGAACACGTCTAGCAATAAGCTGCGTGTATTGTGATCCAAAATCAAGAATTAAAATTTTTTCTTGCATATAAATAGTATTAATATTTTTTTTTATCCTTATTAAGCTCTAATACTTGCACCGACTTTTTTCTCAAATTGAGCTACTAAGTTATTGATTACCTTAGAGATATGTGCTTCAGTAAGTGTCTGAGTTTTATCTTCTAATATAAAGCTAAGCGCGTAAGATTTTTTACCCTCAGGCAACTTATCACCCTCATACACATCAAAAAGACTAACTTTTTTAAGCAATTTTTTCTCCGTCGCAAAGGCTATACCTCTCAAAGTTGCAAAATCCACGTTTTTATCAACTAAGAGCGCCAAGTCACGTTTCACCTCAGGGAATTTCGATAATTCCTCTACTGTAACCTTGTGTTTTTTAGTGCTAGCTACTAATGCATCAAACTCTATCTCAGCAAAATACACAGGGATTTTAATGTCAAAACTTTTCAGCATTGCAGGTGACAACACACCCAAACGAGCAAATTTCTTAGGCCCACGCATCAAATCTATCCCCCCAGAAAAAGCATCCGAAGAAAATTCCACGCTCTGCAAAGAATAAATATCCAATCCAAAACGAGCAAAAACCTTAGCTACTGCATCGCGCAAAGCGTAAAAATCACTAGCCTCGGCCTTAACATTCCACGAAGCCAAATTCTTAGCTCCACAAACAGTTATCGCCAAACGATTAGCTTGTTTGTAAGGTGCTAATCCTTCGCTATCTTGCTCTGGTACAAAACTATAACAGTTACCAAACTCATAAAGTTTAAGGTCTGCATTTTTATGATTCACATTAAGTTCAACAGCCTCCAGCGCATTAAACAACAAACTTTGGCGCATAACATTTAAGTCTTGGCTCAGTGGATTTAATATCTTAACACACTCCTCAGCTTTAAAGTCTGAAATGTTTTCATAATAAGTAGACTTAGTAAGCGAATTACTCATAATCTCAGTGAAACCCTTGTCTGACAATAAGTTAGCAGTTAAATTTGTCAACTTAGTTTTATCTGGTGTCACTGCATAAGACACCGTAGAATTCACGTGCGTTGGAATTTCAACATTATTATAACCATAAATACGAAGTATATCCTCAATCAAATCTATCTCGCGCGTAACATCAACTCTATAAGCAGGCACACTCACGCTCATCACGCCCTCATTTTCGCTCTCGATAGTGATTTCAAGCGAAGAGATAATAGAGCGAACTAGCTCAGGAGCTAACTCTTTACCAATAATTTTATTTACATTCGCAAACGAAATATCAAATTTGAAAGGCGCAATAGGCTCAGGATATAAATCCACAATATCGGAAGTAATCTCGCCCCCAGCTAATTCTTTAATTAACATCGCAGCACGTTTCAGAGCATAAACAGCTGTCTCAGGGTCGATTCCACGTTCATATCTAAATGACGCATCTGTATTTAGCCCGTGAGTTTTAGCAGTTTTTCTAATGCTAACTGGGTTAAAATAAGCACTTTCCAAGAAAATATTAACCGTACTATCGCTAACACCCGAATCAAGACCACCGAATACCCCTGCAATACACATAGGTTTTTCGCTATCACAAATCATCAAGTCATTTTCAGATAGTTTTCTTTCCACACCGTCCAAAGTCGTAAAGGCTGTGCCCTCTTCTACTGTGCGAACTACTATTTCTCCTCCTTTAATTTTATCAGCATCAAAAGCGTGCAAAGGTTGCCCTAATTCATGCAAGATAAAATTAGTGATATCAACAATATTATTATGAGGATTTAGTCCTATGGTTCTAAGTTTTGATTGCATCCACTCTGGCGATGGAGCAACTTTTACGCCCTTGATAGTTAGACCTGCGTAACGTGGTGCTGCCTTCTGGTTTTGCACCGAAACTTTAATTGCAAAGTCTGTATTATCAACTTTAAAATCCTCCACACTAGGAAGTTGCAATTTGCAATCCAAGTTATTAGACAATAAGTAAGCAGCCAAATCGCGCGCCACACCATAGTGAGACGAAGCATCCACACGGTTAGGTGTAAGGCCAATTTCTATTAAATAATCATCTTTTATTTCAAGCAAATCCTTAGCATCTGTGCCCTCTTTAGCACTAGCATCTAAAAGCATAATGCCCGAGTGATCTTCGCCTATACCAAGCTCGTCACTAGCGCACAACATACCAAGAGATTCTACACCACGGATTTTACTTTTTTTGATTTTAAAGCCATTCTCCTCGCCCTTAGGGTAAAGCGTTGTACCAACAGTAGCTACCAAAACCTTCTCACCAGCAGCAACATTAGGTGCACCACAAACGATTTGTAAAGGTTCGCCCTCGCCTATTGACACTGTCGTAACGTGTAATTTATCTGCATCAGGGTGTTTTTCGCAAGTCAACACATGACCAACCTTAACTCCTTTAAGTCCTCCACGTACGGCTTCGATTTTTTCTACTGCTTCAACCTCTAAGCCTATGTCAGTGAGAATTTCAGATATTTTTTCAACTGCTAAATCAGTTTGAATATACTCTTTTAACCAACTATAAGAAATCTTCATTATTCTAATATATTTTTTAAGGCTCAAATATACGAATTTATAATGAAAATTTAAATTTTTTAGTCAATTTTTACAAGTAATAATTCAGATTACCACTAATTTGCATCAGTGAGATTTCACAAATCTTGGTATTGTAAATAGCATCCAGAATTCTGTTTTCAGCATCAAGCAAAGAATTTTCGGCCTCACGCATCTCTATTCCCGACAAGTCACCCAGCATATATCTCTCGTTTGCAATCTCATAATTTTCTTTAGCAACTGTTCTGCTAACTGACTCTAATTTAAGTAATTGCATATTATTTTTATATGCCTGCCAGAATGTTTTTAGCTGTGCTCTAAGCTCTAATTCCAGTTCCTGAATACCCAGTTTTGCCATATCTTGACTGAGCTTAGCATTGCGTTTTGCTGTGCGCCTAGTAGGGTCAAAAATAGTAATTCCAAAGCTAACCCCTGCATCATAACCATGATAATTATTCTTCAGAGTAGATGCTCTAGAGTACTTATTATAGGCATAACCATAGCCTGCATACATAGTCAAATAAGGATAATTCCTTGCTATAACAGTCTTATAATCCAAATCTGCGATAGCAACATCTTTTTTAGCATATAAAATCTCACTATTATTCTCAAACATTTGCTTGAGTAACAGAGTATCATTCAAACTTCTATTTACTGTGATAACGGAATCTATAATATTTATTTCGTGCGAAAGAGAATCAGCTGATAGCAACTTAGCCAAGTTAATCGACGAGGTATAAACCACCTCCCTTTGCTTAATAAAAGCAGCTCTATCAACATTAAAATCCACCCTAGCCTGCAAGAAATCTAGCCTAGAGAAAGTGCCGATTTTATACCTAGCATCTACTATTCTAAAGCGTTCTCCACTAAGTTTCATGGCTCTTTCTAGGTTTTTGAGCCTTTGATTTTCTTTGATATTATTAAAATACTCAGCCACAAAAACTGCTACAAAATCCTCCACAGCTATTCGCGTTGAAATCTTACTCCTATCTTCTAATTCTTTATATTTTTTATACGAAGTTTGAATTTTAAACCCATCAAAAATTGTCCAATTCAAATCTATTCCCGTACTTAAAGTATGGTCGTTATTAGTGTATTTTAAATTTGAATTATCCTCTCGATAAGTTATATCATAATGCTCATTATCAAAATCCCAATCAGCTACAACAGAGAGAGTTGGCAACATACCTGAATTCGTAAAACTAGCATTATTTTCAGCCTGAGCCTGCTCTTTTTTGACGATTTTAAGCGAATAATTATTCTCTAAACCTTCACTCAAAAGTTCTTTTAACTGCTGATTTTGCCCTAAGACTACACCAACAGAGAAAACAACAAGAGCCACTGTAAATATTATTTTTTTTATCATAACCTAAGCCTCTTTTTTATTTCTATTAGTAGACACAAACGAGTAAACTGCTGGTATCACAAACATGGTAAACACGGTCGAAACCAACAAACCACTCACCACAGTTATACCCATAGCTATACGCTGATTACAACCCTCGCCCGAGGCCATTGCCAGTGGGATAAGACCCAACACGGTCGATGCGCTTGTCATCAAAATTGGCCTTAACCTTTGCTGTGATGCCTCTTTGATAGCCGTAAATTTATCCAGTCCTTCCTCTTGTTTTTGATTTGCAAATTCCACTATCAAGATACCATTTTTAGCAACCAAACCTATAAGCATAATAATGCCAATTTGCGAAAAAATATTCATCGTAATATCAAAGAAATACATACCTACAAGCGCCCCAGACACAGCCAAAGGCACGGTAAGCATAATCACAAACGGATCTTTAAAGCTCTCAAACTGAGCAGCCAAGATAAGATATATAAGTAGCAGAGCAAACACAAAAGCATAAAGCAAAGAGGATGCTGTTTCACTAAAATTCTTACTCTGCCCCGTGAGTGAAGTTCTAAATGTATCATCAAGAGTTTGTTTAGCTATTCTATCCATTTCCTCTATCCCGTCACCAAGCGAATAACCGTCAGAGAGACCTGCCGAAACAGTAGCCGAGATAAATCTATTGTAGTGATATATTTTAGGTGGGGCAAGCGCATCTTCCACCTCGATTAAGTTGTCCAAAGGTATCATCTCGCCCGAGGAATTTCTCACATAAATAGACTTTAAATGTGAAGGTTTATTTCTTTGCTGGCGATTAATATCTGCATTTATAGAATATTGTTTACCATTCATATAAAAATATCCCATTCTCTGGCCACTAAGTCCATATTGCAGAGTTTGCGCGATATCTTTAGTACTCACGCCCATGGTATTTGCCTTTTCTCTATTGATATTTATCCTTTGCTCGGGCTTGCTAAACTTAAGGTCTACATCAGACATCTCAAAGATTTTACTCTCAGATACTTGCTCCATAAATAAAGGCAAGGTTTTTTCCATATTTTCCATGGTTGTAGCCTGCAAAACATACTGCACTGCCATACTACCATTACCACTACCCAAAGATGATTGTTGCTGAATAAACGAGCGCGCCATGGTTTTCTTTTTAGCCTCTCGCGATATTTTTTCGGCCAGCTCCATTTGAGTGTAATCCCTATCTTTAAGATCTTTTAGTCCTATACGAATAAAACCAGAATTAGACAACACGCGCGAGAGCACCGACTCAGCATCTGGCACAAGCGAGTCTATCATGCTAGTGATATCCTCAGTATAATCTCGCATATACTCATAGGTTATAGCCTCAGCACCACGTGTAAAAATCCTAATCTGCGACCTATCTTCCATAGGCGCCATTTCACTAGGTATCAAATTCATAAATAGGCTTATAGCCCCAACAGAGATAGCAACCAAAATAACAGCTAAATATCTTCTTCGCATAAAGCCACCCAAAGCCTTAGCATACAGATTATTAAGACCTACAAAGAAGGGTTCAGTAAACTCATAAAATTTACTTTGTTTATCATGTTTTTTTAGCAATTTAGTAGCAAGCATGGGCGTAATAGTAAGCGCCGTAAACGAAGAAATTATCACAGCTCCCGAAATCACCATGCTAAATTCCCTAAACAGCCTGCCCGTCATACCGTCCATAAACACTATGGGCAAGAACACAGCCACCAGAGTCACCGTAGTAGAAATCACAGCAAAGAAAATCTCCTTAGCACCCTCAATACCAGCATCAAAAGGCTTCATTCCTTTTTCTATCCTTAGATAAATATTCTCAGTCATCACAATCGCATCATCCACAACAAGCCCAACGGCCAACACAATGGCTAGCATCGTAAGCACATTTATTGAAAATCCTGCAATATACATCACAAAGAACGACCCTATCAAAGAAACAGGAATCACAATACAAGGCACAAGTGTCACCCTCCAATCCCTAAGGAATAAGAAGATAATAATCACCACCAAAATCAGTGCAATATATATGGTATCCTTCACCTCATCAATCGACGAGCGTATAAACTGCGTAGTATCATAAGTCACACCCCACTGCATATCCTCGGGCATATCCTTTTTCATCATTTCCATACGCTTGTACACCTCATCAGCTATCTCAATATGATTAGCTCCGGGCTGAGGAACTACCCCAACGCTGACCATAGGCACGCCATTCATTTTAAGATAAGATTTAAGGTTAGACGCGCTCAAATCTGCACGTCCTATATCGCTAAGTCTTATTATTTTACCATCTTGATGCTTGACTATCAGGTTATTAAAGTCATCCATAGTAGATATTTGCCCCATGGTCCTGATACTAAGCTCTATTGTGTTACCCTCTATCGAGCCTGAGGGCAATTCCACATTTTCCCTGTCAATAGCCTGCTTCACGTCCATAGGCGTAATAGCATAACCAGCCATTTTTACAGGATCAAGCCACAGTCTCATCGCATATTGTTTCTCGCCCATGATAGTCACACCACTCACCCCGTTTATGGTTTGCAGTTGTTGTTTCACGGTCAAATCAGCTATCTCACTAATTTCCAGCAGAGATCGTTTCTCACTATTTAGACTTATGGCTATAATAGCCTGAGTATCAGAGTCTGCCTTAGAAATTGTAGGCGCATCACAGTCATCTGGCAAACGTTTTTGAGCACGCGAAACCTTATCACGCACATCATTTGCTGCCGTTTCCATATCTACCGACAATTCAAACTCAATTTTGATATAAGAATAACCCTGCTGCGAGGTACTATTCATAGTACGTATGCCGGGGATACCATTAATCTCTTGCTCCAGAGGCTCAGTCACTTGATTTTCGATAACGTCAGCATTAGCTCCTGAATACGAACTCGACACAGTAACAATAGGATACTCCACCGAAGGATATTCCCTAACCCCCAGAGTTTGATAACCTATAATCCCAAAAAGTATAATTATTACAGTAAGCACCGTGGCCAAAACGGGGCGACGTATGCTCAATTCCGATATATTCATGGCCTTAGTCTATTTTATCAAGTGAAACAGCAATACCAGTACGAAGTTGCAAAGTACCCGACACTATCAAAGTATCACCTATATTAAGACCTTTTAATACTTGTACAGCATCGTCTGTTCTAAGTCCCGTTTCTATGGCGTAAGGCTCGGCCTTACCATTTTTATATAAGAAAACCTTGTCTACACCCATTTCAGGCACTATGGCATGAGCAGGAATAGCAATCGCATCCTTAATTTCATCTTTTTTAAGCTTCACTTGCACAAATCTACCCGACATTAACCTACCGTCCTCATTAGGATAAATTGCACGCAGAGAGAATTGGTGCAAACTTTTATCTACTAAAGATTCTGTTGCATATACTTGAGCCTCAAAGTCTTGCATCTCGCCTTCTACACTAAAGGTTAAGTTAGCACCACGACCTATATAATTAGAATAACGCTCTGGAATAGCAAATTCCACTTTCAAAGGTTGATTGCGAGTAAGTGTAGCCACCACAGTGTTTTGGTTGGCATAAGCCCCAAGTGAGACTTGCCTAAGACCTATCACCCCGTCAAAGGGAGCAAATAATTTTGTTCTTTCTATCTGAGCATCAATGATTTCTATATCAGCCTGAAGTATAGCCAAATCTGTTTGCACCATTTCTAAAGCCTCTTTCGACACTGCATCGCGCTGCAAAAGTTCTCCTTGACGATACACCCTATCTTGAGCTAATTTCAGTTGCGAAGTCAATCTATCTCGCTGAGCTACAAGATAGTTATCATTAATTTGAGCAAGTACATCACCTTTTTTTACATGACTACCCTCCTCAAAATTTAATTCCACAATTTTACCAAAGGTCTCAAAAATCAAATCCACACTTTCATCAGGAATCAAAACCCCCGTTGTGCTAAACTCATCTACCATAAGAGTAGGTTTTAACACTACTGCATTTACATTTAACGCACGTGATTTACTACGGCTTTTTGCCTGAGATTTAGCCTGAGTGTCAAGAATCTCAGCTTGTTTAGGTTTGGTTTGATTATAAAAGAAATATCCTGCAACAAGCACAATTACAGCGACAATAATCCATTTAAAAGTTTTGCTCATATTCGTCTTTAATGTTAGGTCTACAAATATACATAAAAAAAAGCTAAATCATGCCACAAGTCGGCAATTTTAAATATTTTTTATTTATCATATTACACCTAAGTAGTGTAATTAGTAATTTTTCACTCGCAAAAATAATATTCATAAATAAAATCCACACCCTTATTTTTTTCAAAAAAAGGCAGTGGTTTTCTTAAAAAAAACAAAATGACTAGTGAAATAGCTCCACTAGTCATTTTAAGTAATATAAATTACCCGTATTATCTATAAATAGACTCTGGCAAATCGTGCATATTATAAGCCGAAGCCATAGCTGCACCATAAGCTCCTGCTGATTTCAAAGTCACCAAGTCACCACGTTTTAGCAAAGGAAGCTCAAGATCGCGAGCAAAAATATCCGAGCTCTCACACACAGTACCAGCCAAAGTATAAACTTTGGTCTCATCACTTGGATTTAGGTTTTCAATAGCATGTTTTGCAGAGTAAAGTGCAGGACGAATAAGCTCTGTCATACTACCGTCAATAATAGCAACGTTTTTACCAGCTGCATTTACTTTATTATAAAGTACAGTTGAGATAAACTCACCACATTGACCTACGATAGAACGACCTAACTCAAAGTGAAGCGTGATATTTTCGTCAAGTTTAAGGTTATTAGCAAAAGTTGCAAAATAAGATTCAAAATCTGGAATAGGATTCTCATCTGGATTATCATAATCAATTCCTAGACCACCACCCACATTAATATGAGTTAGTTTGAAACCACGATTTGTGAACCAATCATAAAGTGTATTTACACGAGCACAAAGGTGTTCAAAAACCTCCATTTTCAAGATTTGAGAACCTACGTGGAAGTGTAAACCAGTGATATTCACGTTTTTAAGTGTTTCAATTTTATCAGCCAACTGCTCAACTTCAAGGTAAGAAATACCAAATTTACTATCAGCATTACCTGTTGAAATGTGTTTATGAGTTTGAGGGTCGATATCTGGGTTAAGACGCAAAGCTACGTTAACCACTTTGCCCATTTTCTCAGCAATAGTGTTGATGTTTTCAAGTTCTTCGGCTGACTCACAGTTAAATGCAAAGATACCGTTTTCGATACCAATAGTAATTTCCTCGTCAGTTTTACCTACACCAGCAAATACTATAGAATTAGCAGCAAAACCATTCTCAATAGCATATTTAACCTCATTTCCACTCACGCAGTCAACACCAAAACCATATTCTTTTACAGTTTTGAACACCTCTAAATCAAAGTTAGCTTTAAGGGCATAGTGCACAAAATAACCATATTTATCAGCGTTAGTTTTAACAGTATCAAGTGTACGACGCAAAAGCGACATATCATACAAATAAAATGGAGTTCGGATATTTTTCAACTCCCCAGCAATCTCTCTACTTAGCATATTTTTTTTATTTTAATTTATTTACAAAAAGTCCATCATTTAATTTCTGCAAGGTTTGATTTTTATATTTTGTGTCAACCAAAATCGCCATAGAACGATTGCTAGCACCATAAGAAATCATCTTAACAGGTATAGTATTTATCGAATCTAGCACTTTAACAGCAAGACCACATTCCTCTTGTGTTAATTTACCAACGATACAGACTATAGTATTATTACCTTTTTCGATTTGAACACGACCAAAATCTGCCAAATCACTCATAATCTCATCTAAATGTGCCTCACAGTCAACTGTAACCGACACTGAAACCTCAGAAGTTACGATCATATCAATAGGCGTTTTGTGTTTTTCAAACACTTCAAAGACTCTACGCAAGAATCCATAGGCCATAAGCATGCGTGTAGAACAAATACGAATAACCGAAATTTTGTCCTTAGCAGCCACAGCGTGCAACTGCTCTTGATTATCATCCACATTTGAAATAGTAGTACCAGCAGCCGAAGGCTCCATAGTATTTTTCAAAAGCACAGCTATACCCTTGTCTTTACAAGGTTGAATAGTTGCAGGATGCAATATTTTAGCACCAAAATAAGCTAATTCGGCAGCCTCGTCAAAAGTCATACTACGTATAGGGTAAGTATTTTCAACCACACGAGGGTCGTTGTTGTGCATACCATCTATATCAGTCCAAATTTGAACTTGCTCTGCATTAATAGCAGCTCCGATAAGCGCAGCACTATAATCACTACCACCACGACCAAGATTGTCGGTTTGTCCCAAATGATTTGTTGAGATAAACCCTTGTGTAACATAATAAACGCCCTCGCTCTCAAGCGAAGAAAGTTCACTAGCCAAACGCTCGGTGTTAACTATGCCTTCAGAATCTGTAGTCATGAAATCAGGAGCATTCAAAAGCACAGCTTTCAGCCCAATTTGATTCATATACATAGTAAAAATAGCAGAAGTTAGAAGCTCTCCTTGCGAAATAATCACTCTCTCAGAGGTGTATTCCTTAAAATCAAGAGCCTGCTGCTTAATTATATCAAATGCTTTGGTCATTTTATCCAATGCACTTTCACCATCTTTTAATAATTCAGCTATACAAGTAGAATATTTTTCTTTTAAAACTTCAAGAAGCTCATCTACCTTAGAAATATTATCTTTACCACCCTCACACAATGCAACAATTTTAACCAAAGAATCTGTTGTGCCCGACATTGCAGACAACACAGTTACTTTTGCGCCCTCAGATTTTACAATCTCAGCGACTTTTGTCATGTTTAAGGCAGAACCAACTGATGTTCCACCGAATTTTAAAACCTTAATCATATCTATAAATAACGTTATAAACTATCTTTTTTGCATAGTTTGCACAAAAGTAGCTTAAAATGTTTGTTTTTTATGATAAAATTTATTTTTTTTGCAACAAGTCATTTAAAAGTACAATTTTTCACAAAAACGTCAATTTTTTAGTATATGTTAACAATTCCAAACGCAGTAGAGGAAGCAATTAAGAAAAAACCTTTTTTAGAGGGTGCACTTGTCGAAGGTCTCATCAATTTATCGGCTCTTGCTCGATTGCTTAAAGACGATATCGAAAAGCAAGTCGGCAAACCAGTCAACGACAGCGCAGTTATCATGGCGCTCAACAGACTTGTGCCTCGCCTTGAGTTAATGTCTGCTATGAAATTCAAGAAAGTTATTGAGAATATTGGCGATATTATTGTGCGTTCTAACCTTGCTGATTACGCTTTTGTTAACTCTCCTTTTCTTTACGAGAAACAAGCTCAACTACTTGATAGAGTGCGTACTATGAAAGATGTATTTTGTACTTTTTCGCAGGGAATCCACGAAACTACCCTTGTGGTAAGCAGTATCTTAGAGCCTTTGGTAGAAGAAATTTTCGCCGAAGAGAAAAAAATAGCTCAAACCAGCGAGCTGTCATCTATCACCGTAAAACTACCTGCCGACAACACTATCTGCCCAGGGGTTTACTACTATATTTTCAAAGAATTAGCATGGGATAATATCAACGTGTTGGAGGTTATTAGTACCACCAACGAATTTACCGTAGTTGTCAGCGACCAAGATATTCATCGCGCCTTCGCCATACTTATGGACGCTAAGCGCCTTAAAAATTTCTAAAAAAACAAAGCTGCAATTACAAACCCAGCAAAAACAATACTCGCCATACCATTTATCAGTGCAAAGCCAGAGCCTATCTTATCCAAACGAGATTCTCTGGCTAAAATATGCTGCACCACCAAGACCAAAGCGAACAATCCTGCACCTATATAATATATAATATAAGGCAAAAACAAGCTCCCAATAAAATAAACTGCAACAAGGCTCAAAACATGCAAGACTATACTTATATATAATGCACCCCTAACTGAAAACTTAGAAGGTATAGAATGAAGCCCCTCTGCCCTATCAAAATCCCTATCTTGCAGCGCATAAATCACATCAAAGCCAGCTGTCCAAGTGGCCACAAGCGCACCCAACAACAGACAAAAATCATTTAATTCTCCAGTCACAGCCATAAAAGCACCTATGGGAGCGATGCCAAGTCCAAGACCGAGCACCAAATGACACAAAGCCGTGAAACGTTTAGTATAACTATAGCCCAAAATCACAATCAGCGCCACGGGCGAGAGCATACCACACAAATTATTTAACCAAAACGAGGTCAAAATAAACAGCACTACATTACAAAACACAAACACCTTGGCCTTAGCAATGGATATTTTGCCCGAAGGTATCTCACGCGAGGCTGTCCTTGGATTTTTTGCATCTATCACCCTGTCTACCAAGCGATTAAACCCCATAGCAGAATTCCTTGCGAACACCATTGCTAACAAAATTTTCACAAAAACGCTCCATTCAAATCCCATTTGCGAGTACTTTATAGCATAAAAATAGCCTATTAAGGCAAAGGGCATAGCAAAAATGGTGTGCGAAAATTTGACAAGCGAGGCATATTGCAAAAATTTATTCATCTCTAAAAAATCTAAAACTGTTTAATAATTTTGCAAATTTAATTATCTTTGCTCTCAAATTAAGATTTTTTATGAAAAATATACGAAATTTCTGCATTATTGCACATATCGACCATGGCAAAAGCACACTTGCCGACCGTTTACTTGAGGTTACAAAAACCGTAAATGATCGCGAAGCTCAGGCGCAAGTGCTTGATGACATGGAACTTGAGAGAGAAAAAGGCATTACTATCAAGAGCCACGCCATACAAATGGACTACGAAAAAGACGGTGAAAAATATATCCTAAACCTTATCGACACCCCGGGACACGTGGATTTCTCTTATGAAGTTTCGCGCGCTATTGCCTCGTGCGAGGGTGCACTTTTAATTGTAGATGCTACGCAAGGTATTCAGGCTCAGACCATTTCAAATCTTTACCTAGCCCTAGGTCAAGACCTAGAAATCATACCTGTGCTCAACAAAATAGACATGGCAGCTGCCATGATAGACGACGTTAAAGACCAAATCGTGGACTTAATAGGCTGCGACAGAGACGAAATCCTAAGCGCATCGGGCAAAACGGGCGAGGGCGTAGAAGATATACTTAAAGCCATCGTAGACCGTATTCCTGCGCCAGTTGGTGATGATACAGAGCCTTTACAAGCCCTTATTTTCGACTCAGTTTTCAATCCTTTTAGAGGAATTATCGCATATTTTAGAATCATGAACGGCACTTTGCGCAAAGGCGAAAAAGTAAAATTCTTTAACGCAGGTAGCCAATACGGAGCCGACGAAATAGGCGTGCTTAAACTAAAACTTTCGCCCAAAGAAGAGCTTAAGGCAGGCGATGTGGGCTACATAATCTCAGGTATCAAGACCTCTATTGACGTGAAAGTTGGTGATACTATCACTCACGTAGATGCACCTTGCCGTGAGGCTATCGCAGGTTTTGAGGACGTTAAACCCATGGTCTTTGCAGGTATCTACCCTGTTGATTCTGATGATTATGAGGACCTTAGAACCTCGCTTGACAAACTTAAACTAAACGATGCCTCGCTAACCTACGAGCCCGAAAGCTCACTAGCACTTGGCTTTGGTTTCCGTTGTGGTTTCTTGGGACTTTTACACATGGAAATCATCCAGGAAAGACTTTATCGCGAGTTCAACATGGACGTTATCACAACAGTGCCCAACGTTTCTTATAAAATCACCACCGTGCGTGGCGAGGAGCTAGACGTTCACAACCCCTCTGGCCTACCCGAGCCTACACTAGTAAAATCTATCCAAGAGCCTTATATCATTGCTCAAATCATCACAAAATCAGAGTATCTGGGCAACGTAATGAAACTTTGCATAGACAAGCGTGGAGTTCTTAAAAACCAAACTTTCTTGACACAAGACCGTGTGGAGGTTAACTTTGATATGCCACTGGCTGAGATTGTCTTTGATTTTTATGACAAACTCAAAAGCATCTCGCGTGGTTACGCCTCATTTGATTATCACCCGACTGATTACCAAGAGAGCCAACTAGCAAAATTAGACATATTATTAAATGGTGAGCCTGTCGATGCGCTTTCATCACTTATATATAATGCCAACGCTTACAATTTCGGCCGTAAGATGTGCGAAAAACTCAAAGAGCTTATTCCTCGCCAACAGTTTGATATTGCAATACAAGCGGCCATAGGAGCTAAAATTATCGCGCGAGAGACAGTCAAAGCCGTGCGCAAGGACGTAACAGCCAAATGTTACGGAGGAGATATATCTCGTAAACGTAAACTTTTAGAAAAACAAAAGAAAGGAAAAAAACGTATGCGCCAAGTAGGTAACGTAGAAGTACCTCAGGAGGCATTTTTGGCTGTACTGAAAATGGATTAAAGCCATACAACTAAAAAACTTTAAAAAATAAAGTAGGAGAATGTTTTTTTGATATTTACCTACTTTATTTTTCATTTTTACCCCCTGTTAACTTTATATATTTATTCTATATTTGAAGAATTAAAAGCTGAATTCAACCTGCAAATGCAACTGAATTGAGGTCAAGAAACTATAGGGACATAAGAAAAGGCGAAACAAATCGGAGCCAGGCTCAAATTTATTCCGCCTAAGCGATAAAATTTT
>JAWXTK010000003.1:0-104939 GCA_044433645.1 Rikenellaceae bacterium
GGATTGAAAACAAGCTAAATAATCGTCCTCGTAAAAGACTCGGATACCTCACACCAAATGAAAAATTTAAACAAATTATTAATATGAATTCAGTTGCATTTGCAGGTTGAATTCAGCCCACAAAAAATAGAAGATGATGAGAAATTCTTTACCAATGTTAGCATCCGTGGTTGGATGTGTGGCTTGCCTAACACAAGCACAAGCTAAAAAAGAGCAGCCTAATATTATTATGATTATGGTTGATGATATGGGTTATGGTGATTTTGGATGTTTTGGAAATAAACTAAACAAAACTCCTAACATTGACGCCTTGGCCGAAAATGGTGCAAAATTAACAGATTTCCACTCAAATGGAGCTGTTTCGAGTCCTACCAGAGCAGCTCTTATGACAGGTCGTTACCAACAGTTTTATGGCGTAGAGGCTGTGATTAAAGCAGCTGGTGATAGGGATAAAGGTCTAGATCCCGCGGCTGTTACTCTTGGTAAATTATTGCAGGCAAATAACTATGAAACAGCTATTTATGGTAAGTGGCACTTGGGTTATACCTTGGCTCACAACCCTATAAATTATGGTTTCGATGAGTTTAAAGGATATATCGCGGGCAATGTAGATTATTTCTCGCATATAGACCTAGCTGGAAACTTTGACTGGTGGTTTAACGATAAATTAAAACGTGGCGAACAAGGCTACACAACTTATCTGTTGACTGACTATGCCGAGGAGTTTTTATCGCGCAAACATAAAAAACCTTTTATGTTGTATTTGCCTTATGAGTCTTGTCACACGCCTTTGCAAAGTCCTAGTGATGTGGCATATAGAATAGAAAATAAACAAGGAGGAAACCCTCCAGCAAAACGCCCTGACAAAGAAGTTTACAGAGAAATGACTGAGGCTTTGGATGATTGCATAGGTCGTATTATGACTAAACTCAAAGAGAAAAAGTTGGATAAAAACACCATGGTTATCTTCTTCTCAGACAATGGAGGCTCTAAAGGTTCTACTTGCTACCCACTTTCGGGCAAAAAAGGTTCTATGTTAGAGGGTGGTCACCGTGTGTCTTGTGTGGCTTACTGGCCTGGTAAAATCAAGCCTGGAACTGTTATAGATGAGACCATTTTGACTATGGATATACTGCCAACTTTCTGTGAAATGACAGGTACTAAAGCCGAGGGTACTTTCGACGGTGTGAGCTTTTTGCCTACACTTTTAGAGGGCAAACCTATGCCAGAGCGTACTGTTTTCTGGAGAATGAATAATGGTGGAGCAGCGCGTCGTGGTGATTGGAAAATCATAGTAAACTGCGCAAATCGTTCAACTAAATTATACAATTTAAAAGACGATTTGGGCGAGAAAAAAGATCTTGCGCAAGTGCATCCTGAGATAGCTAAAGGCCTGTTAGATGAGTTTTCAGCGTGGGAAAAATCACATGCTCATATTGCGACTGTATCAGATGTGGCTAAGAAAAAAACAGCTAAAAAGAAAAATACAGCAAAATAATATTTATAATTAAAAAAAACATGAACAGCTCACAAATTTTACCTTTACTAGGGCTTGGCTTAGTGTCAGTATTTGCTGCTGAGGCTAAAAAAGTTCAGCCTAACGTAGTAGTTATTATGGTTGACGATATGGGCTATGGCGACTTTGGTTGCTATGGCAATAAATATCACAAAACTCCTAATGTGGATAACCTAGCTGAAAAAGGTGCGAGATTTACAGATTTTCACTCTAATGGAGCTGTTTCGAGCCCTACGCGTGCTTCGTTTATCACGGGTCGTTACCAACAATTTGTAGGTATAGACGATGTTGTTTCGGCTGCTTCTCACCGTCATGTTGGACTTGATACTTCTCACACTTCTATCGCTAAATTGCATAAAGCAAATGGTTATAGCACAGCAATTTATGGTAAGTGGCACTTGGGTTATGAGGAAAAATATAATCCTATTAATCATGGCTTTGATGAGTTCGTAGGTTTTGTTTCGGGTAATGTAGATTACTTCTCTCACATAGATATGGCCAACTATAAAGACTGGTGGAAAAACGATAAGAAATTTGAAGAGGAAGGTTACACTACTGATATCATCGCAAGATACGCAGTTGAGTATATCAACGAGCACAAAGATAATCCTTTCTTCTTGTATTTGCCTTTTGAGGCTACTCATAGCCCTTATCAAGCACCTGAGGACGGGCCAGTGAGGGGTACAAATGCTAAGCCTGCAACTAATAAAAGACCACCTAGAGAAACTTATAAATTAATGGTTGAGTCTATGGACGGTGCCGTTGGTCAAATTATGGAGGCTATCAAAGCTAATAAATTAGATAACAATACTTTAGTCCTGTTCTTTTCGGATAATGGTGGTGCAAAATATTCTACAAATGCGCCTTTGAGCGGTAAGAAAAGTAACGTGTTAGAGGGTGGTCACCGTGTGTCTTGCGTGGCTTATTACCCACCTACTATTAAAGCTGGAACAGTTATCAATGAGACTGCAATGTCTATGGACTTGTTGTCTACAATTTGCGATTTTACTAAAACTAGCACCAAAGGTGTTGTTTCTGACGGCGTGAGCCTATGGCCATTGTTAACTAAAGGTACTCCACTTAAAGATAGAACTTTGTTCTGGAAAACATTTACAGACATCGCTGTTCGTAAAGGCGACTGGAAACTTTCTATCAATTACAGAGAGTATAAAACTAAAAAAATGTTACCTCGCGAGGGTATCACAGGTCAATTAGTGAATCTTAAAGACGACTTAAAAGAAAAAGTAAATCTTTGGGATCAAAAACCTGAACTAGTTAAAGAATTGCTTGAAGAAATTGTTGCTTGGGAAAAAAGCTATGCTCACGTAGAGCAATTATCAGCAATGGACGTTCCAGATCCAATTGCAGCGAGTAAAAGAAACAGAAAATCAAATAACAAATAATATGAAAACTACTAGTGTATTACCAATATTAGGTTTAGGTTTAGTCTCAGCGTTTACCTCTGAGGCTAAAAAAGCTCAACCCAACGTGATTGTTATAATGTCTGATGATATGGGTTATGGTGATTTTGGTTGCTATGGCAATACTTATCACAAAACTCCAAATATTGACTTGTTGGCGCAAAAAGGTGCTAAATTCACTGATTTTCACTCAAATGGAGCACTTTCTAGTCCTACTCGTGCTGCGTTTATGACAGGTAGATACCAGCAACGCTCTGGTATAGAGGGGGTTGTCTCGGCCGAAGGTCACAGAGATGTGGGTCTTGACACTTCTAATCAAACCATAGCTAAGTTGCTTAAGGCAAATGGTTATAACACAGCTATGTATGGTAAATGGCACTTGGGTTATGATGTGAAATATAATCCTATTAATCACGGTTTTGATGAGTTTGTAGGTTATGTCTCGGGTAATGTTGATTATTTCTCTCACATAGACCAAGCTAACCAAAAAGATTGGTGGGTGCAAGATAAATTACACGAGGAGGAAGGTTATACAACTGAGCTAATTGCCAAGTATGCAGTGAATTACATTAATCGTAAGCACGACAAACCTTTCTTTTTGTATCTTCCTTTTGAGGCTACTCACGGTCCTTACCAAGCTCCAGATGATACGGCAGTAAGGGGTGTTTCAGCTGCTGAACGTAAAGCAAATGATGCTAAAAAAGTTAAACGCTCTGGCAAAGAAACCTATAAATTAATGGTGGAATCGCTTGATGATGCCGTAGGAAATATCATGCAGGCACTTAAAGATAAAGGCCTTGAAGATAATACTGTTGTGTTCTTTTTCTCGGATAATGGAGGTGCTAACCTTTCTACTAATAAGCCACTTACGGGTCGTAAAGGTAGTGTGTTAGAGGGTGGTCATCGTGTCTCGTCAGTGGTTTATTCACCTAAAATGGTTAAGGCTGGCGCTGTGCTTGAGCAAACTGCTATGACTATGGACTTATTGCCAACGATTTGTGATATTACTTCAGTGAAAACTAAGAAAGTTGAAACAGACGGTGTGAGTCTATGGCCTATGTTAACTAAGGGTGCTAAGATAGGCGAGCGTACTTTGTTCTGGCGTACTTACACAGAAATCGCAGTCCGTCGTGGAGATTGGAAACTTTCTTATACTATCAGAGGAGTTAACTCAACAGAGCTATTAGATGTGAGCAATGTTAAAGGCAAGTTAGTCAACTTAAAAGATGATTTAGCAGAAAAAACTAACCTATGGGATCAAAATCCTGAAATAGTTAAAGAACTTTTGCAGGAGATTAAAGAGTGGGAAGCTAGCTTTAAAGATGTTGCCCAAAAATCTGCTGTGCCTATTTCAATAATCAAGAAACAAAAATAAAGTTATCCTAAATTCAACTTGTAAATGCAACTGAGGAGTTGGAAAGGTTGCAGGGAATGAGATAAAATATTTTTTCAGAGAGCAAAGAGAGGTAAAACTCTCCTTCGCTCTGCTGAATGGAATAAAAATGTTATCTTACGCCCTCTTTCCTCCCGCAGAATCAGAAGCAAGATCTATATTTGCTCTACTCATGGCAGTAAGCGCAAATACTCCCGCTGGGCTTTCAAACGCAATATCACAATTAAATATTGAGATTTCAAGTGTAGAATATGCTAAAAACAAAATCACTAAATGGAACAAAATAATTGTGTCTTATGTGATACCAACCCTAGACAAAGATTTAGATTACGGCATTTCTGCAGGCTATCTTACTGCATTTAAAATTACTCCTATCGACTTTTTTATCGAACTTGGGGGCGTGATGACCTACTCAACTTATGCAGAAAAATATACTCAAGATGGAGAATCAAAATGGAATGAAGATACTCAAAGTTATGATGACCCTGAGCTGCTAGATTGCGTTAATAGAGAGAGTTATTTTGATATTAAAGTTCCTGTGAATCTTGCTTATCGCATTAACTTTGCTGATAACTTTAGCATAGTGCCTTATGTTGGTGTTAATGTGAAATGTAGTTTAGTTTCTACATACAAAGTTAAGGTAGGCGACCTTTTCTAGTGTAAAAGCTTAATTTTATTTTTTAAAAGATTCAGGGTTTTAGGGCTCTGAATCTTTTTTTTGCCGCCTTGAGGTTTGCGTCACTAAAAACTAAAAAAAAATAGTATCTTTGTAAATAAAAACAAATAAAAAATGGCAGACGAAAAAATAATTTTCTCAATGGTCGGTATAAGCAAGGTGTTTACCAACCAGAAAAAAGTACTTAATAATATTTACCTATCTTTCTTTTATGGTGCTAAAATCGGTATTATAGGTCTAAATGGTTCGGGTAAATCTACACTGATGAAAATAATCGCGGGGCTAGAGAAATCTTACCAAGGCGAGGTGGTTTTCTCGCCTGGATACAGCGTGGGTTACCTAGAACAAGAACCTCAGTTGGATGATACTAAAACCGTGCGCGAGATAGTGGAAGAGGGGTGCGCCGACGTGGTAGCTCTACTAAAAGAATACGAAGAGGTGAACCTTAAATTTATGGAAGAGATGAGCGGCGAACAGATGACTGCGCTTATCGAACGACAAGGTGAACTTACAGAGATGATAGAGCATAAAAACGGCTGGGAGCTAGACTCTAAACTAGAGCGTGCAATGGATGCACTGCGCTGCCCCGAGGCTGATAGCTCGGTTAAGCATCTTTCCGGTGGTGAGCGTCGTAGGGTGGCTTTGTGTCGTTTATTGTTGCAAGAGCCTGATATTCTGCTGCTTGATGAGCCTACCAACCACCTTGATGCCGAGAGTATAGATTGGCTAGAACAGCATCTTCAACAGTATAAAGGTACGGTCATAGCTGTAACCCATGATAGATATTTCTTGGATAATGTTGCAGGTTGGATCTTGGAACTTGACCGTGGCGAGGGTATTCCTTGGAAAGGTAATTACTCATCATGGCTAGACCAAAAATCTAAACGCCTAGAGCAAGAAGAAAAGCAAGAAAGCAAACGCCGTAAAACTCTAGAGCGAGAGTTGGAATGGGTGAAAATGAACCCTAAAGCTCGTCAGGCTAAGAGCAAGGCTAGGCTAGGGGCTTATGATAGAATGTTAAATGAAGACACCAAGGCTAAAGAAGAAAAACTTGAGATTTTCATACCTAATGGTCCTCGTCTGGGTGATGTCGTCATAGAGGCTAGAGGTGTGAGCAAGGGCTATGGAGATAGAATACTGTATGAAAACCTTAATTTCTCGTTGCCACCAGCTGGTATCGTGGGTGTGATAGGTGCTAATGGTACGGGTAAGACTACTCTGTTTAGAATGATTATGGGATTGGAGACTCCTGATGCAGGTGATTTTAAAGTGGGTGAGACCGTTAAAGTGTCTTATGTTGACCAACAACACTCCTCTATTGATGCTGATAAGTCAGTATATGAGGTGATTTCTCAAAATAGCGACCTTATTCAACTTGGTAATCGCTCGGTAAATGCTAGGGCTTATGTGTCTAGATTTAACTTTGCAGGTAGCGATCAAGAGAAAAAATGTGGCATATTATCAGGTGGTGAGCGCAATAGGTTGCACTTGGCCTTGGCACTTAAAGAGCAGGGCAATGTGCTATTGCTTGATGAGCCTACCAATGATATAGATATCAACACTTTGCGTGCCTTAGAAGAAGGTCTTGATAACTTTGCAGGTTGCGCTGTGGTGATTTCCCATGATAGGTGGTTCTTAGACCGTATTGCTACTCATATCCTATCGTTTGAGGGAGACTCTACGGTGGTTTATTACGAGGGTAGTTATAGTGATTTTGAGGAGCATAAAAAACGCATGGGTGGCGATGTGACACCTCACAGAGTTAAATACAAAAAACTAGTTGAGTAACAATAAAAAATTAAAACTAATTGTTATGAGAAAGTCAGCAAAAGTAGTGTTAATGCTGTTTATTGCTATGTTTTCGTTGAGCAATATTCAAGCGCAGATTACCGTGGTGGCTACTAAAGGTATGCATGGTTATAATAATAGTCATTATAGTTATACATCTCATTTCCCTAAGGATGTTATCAAAAATCGTTGGGATAATGGCGATAGAATCACAAATATCGGCTATGGTGACGGCAAGTGGATGGTTATGTTCTCTCATGGCACGGGTATTACCACCCAACAATATAACGCCCAGGGCGATTTCCCTAAAGAGTGGATTAAACAAAAATGGGGGGAAAATCTCAGAGTAACTGACCTAACTTATGGCAGAAACGGTTGGCTAGTTGTGATGAGTAGAGAGAATAAAAGCTCGGTTCAGTCTTATAACTACACTGATTATTTTCCTTATGATTGGATTTTGGGGCAGTATGATAAGGGCGAATTTATTACATCTATCAGCTATGGTGGTGGATATTGGTGTGTTATAACTACTTCAAATACTGATATTTATGACCAGACTTGGGAGTATTACGACAATACACGTTATTTGTCTAGCTCCTTGGTGCAAACCATGATGGATGAGGGCTATATTATAACAGATCTAGCTCTTCACTATGGCGAGCACCTGGTTGTATATTCTAAAGGTGTTAATAGCATGGGGCAAACTTGGGACTATGTAGATTCATCTTTTATGGGCGCAGAGTCGTGGATACAAAGCCGTTGGAGAGAGGGCGCTGTGATAAATGTTGTAGAAGGGTCTGCTAATGCTTATAGTAGTAAAAATACTGTCGTAATTTCACACTCTAGACCTAAAGCTAGACCTAAAAATTATATTAGAAAACCTAACCCTAAATCGCCTAAGCCAGCGAGCAAACCTCAAACAGTGGTTAAGCCTTTGCCAAATGCAAATCCTACAACCCCAGCTAAGCCTGCTACGCAAGTGAACTCAAAACCTGAGCCTCAAAAACCAACTACGACGGCTAAACCAACAACAACTACAACAGCAAAACCTGCAACGCAAACTAAAAAAGAAGAGACAAAAAAACCAACTGTGAAACCTTTGCCTCAGCCTACTACAACTAAGGATACGGACGAGGATAAAAGATAGAGCAAAAAAAGTTTCTTTTTAGCATATAAATATTAACTTTGCAGTCTTATTGAAAAAATATTTTAAAAAATTATGGCTATAGAAAAACCATCTATTCCTAAAGGAACACGCGATTTCTCGCCTGAGCAAATGCTTAGACGTAACTATATGTTTGACACTGTGCGCGAGGCTTTCAAGAGCTTCGGATTTTTGCCCTTAGAGACTCCTTCTATGGAGAATCTTTCAACTCTTATGGGCAAATATGGAGACGAGGGAGATAAATTATTGTTTAAAATATTGAACTCAGGAGAGTTTACTTCTAAAACTCCAAGCGAGGTTTACGCCCAGTTGTCGAGTGCAGCACTTGCATCACGATTTTGTGAAAAAGGTCTGCGTTATGACTTAACTGTGCCTTTTGCTCGCTATGTTGTGCAGCACCAAAACGAGATTAGTTTTCCTTTCCGTAGGTTTCAAATTCAGCCTGTGTGGCGCGCTGATAGGCCTCAAAAAGGCCGTTATCGCGAGTTTTATCAATGTGATGTTGATATTATAGGTAGCAATAGTTTGACAAATGAGTGCGAACTTATCCAAATGGTTGAGCGTGTGTTTTCTTCGCTTAAAATCGCCGTTGTGCTTAAAATGAATAACAGAAAAATCCTTTTTGGTATAGCAGAGAGCATAGGCCATGGCGATAAAATGATGGATATAACTGTGGCTATTGATAAGCTAGATAAAATTGGTCTGGATGCAGTGTGTGCTGAGCTTTCTATGCGTGGACTAGAGGATGAGGCTATCGAGAAACTTAAGCCTATTTTAAGCCTGAGTGGCACAAATCAAGAGAAACTTGAGACTCTTAGAGGGATTATCGCCCAGAGTGAAACCGGTGTAAAAGGCATAGAGGAAATGGAGACAATTTTTTCTTATGTAGATGCTTTGGGCGTTACGCTTGATATAGAATTAGACCTTTCGCTAGCTCGTGGACTTAACTATTACACGGGTGCAATTTTTGAGGTTAAGGCCAAAGATTTTGCTATTGGAAGTATATGTGGTGGAGGACGTTACGACGACTTGACAGGTATATTTGGTATGCCAAATATGTCAGGAGTTGGTATTTCATTTGGCGCAGATAGGATATATGATGTGCTCACTGGCCTTGATTTATTCCCTTCGAGCGCTGTGGTTTCTACTAAAGTATTGTTTGTGAACTTTGGCTCTAAGGAGCAGTTGGCATCTATGCGCTTATGCTCTCAATTAAGAGACAAAGGCATAGCTTCGGAGATTTACCCAGACTCAGTGAAGATGAAAAAACAAATGGAATATGCTAATAAAAGAGCTATCCCTTATGTGGTTATCATAGGCGAAAGTGAGCTAAACGAGGCCGTGGCTACGGTTAAAAATATGACTACGGGCGAGCAAACTAAAGTTAGCTTTGATGCCTTGGTGGACGCTCTAGCCTAAAATATTTGGCTAAAAATTTGTAAATCACAAATATTATAGTAACTTTGTATATAGGAGTGAGGATTTCGCTCCTGTATTATTATATATTACCAAGAAAACCAGAATGGATAATTTTGAAATTAAACGAGATCACGAAGATTCAGGAGAAGAGGTTTACTCAAAAGCCGTTAGAGCAGGCAGGAGAACCTATTTTTTTGATGTTAAAGCTACGCGTAACGACGATTACTACTTAATTATAACAGAAAGCCGCAAAAAATTAGGTAAAGACGGTACACCTTTCTACGAAAAACATAAAATTTACCTTTACAAAGAAGATTTTGCTAAATTTGAAGGTGGACTAAGCGAAGTTATAGGCTTTATCAAAGAGCGCAAACCTGAATTTTTTATTCAAGAAAAAGAACGCCTAGCTGCTAAAAGCATAGACGAGGAGTTTGATAAATTATAGTAACATTGCCCCAGGAAGTTCTATTAGGTTTTAGTGGAGGAATAGACAGCGCAGCGAGCGTAGATATTCTCAGAAAAATGGGTTACTCCCCACGAGGACTTTATATAGACATACTAGGCGATAAAGCTCAGCGAGAAATCACTGAGCAAAGAGCAAAACAACTTTCTCTTCCCCTAATAATCGAAGACAAGAGCGAGTTTTTTCAAAAAGAAATTATAGATTATTTCTATCAAAGCTATCTTAAAGCTTTAACCCCTGCACCCTGCACCGTGTGCAATACAAAAATTAAATGGGCTTCACTTAGTGAGGTGTCTAAGCGCGTAGGCATAGAAAAAATTGCTACGGGGCATTATTTTGGAGTAGAAAAAATCAAAGAAAAATATTACGTAATTAATGGGGTTGATTCTATTAAGAATCAATCCTATTACTTGTGGAATATACCTCAGAGTGTGCTCTCAAGGGTTATTTGCCCTATGAGGGATGCCCTAAAATCTGATGTAATGCATAGAGAATCCTCGCGTGGTATGCGCGAGAGCATGGGCGTGTGTTTTCTTAGAGGAGTCAATTACACCCAGCAGTTAAAAGAGCGCTATGGCAGCGTAATCAAAAAAGGCAAGATTATAGACACTTTAGGCCGTGAGGTAGGCGAGCACGAAGGCTTCCCGTTTTACACCATAGGCCAAAAACGAGGCCTTGATATAAAAGATAAAACGAAAAAATATTGCATTATAGGAATTGATGCCACAACCAACACCCTTACTGTGGGCGAGGATAAGGACCTAAATTATTATCACCTGGTTTTAAAAGATATTAATGTGGTGGATATGGATGAGCTGCTGCAATGCGCTGATACTAAAGTTATTATACGAGGCCTTGGTCGCAATCCCGGTGGCTCGGCTAAGATAGATTTGGTGGGTGATAGGTTGCATATCACTCTCTCTGAGCCTGCGTGGGCACCTGCCTTAGGCCAACCCTCGGTGATTTATTCTCAAAATAGGGTTTTAGGGGGTGGAATACTTGAAAAATATTACTAACTTTGCTTTACGAAAATAAACAATCAATGAATATAATTAAAAAATGTTATAATTGGGTGCTAGGCTGGGCAGAATCTAAGTGGGGTGCAGTTGCGCTGTTTGTGTTGGCCTTTGCTGAGTCTAGTTTTTTCCCTATTCCTCCCGATGTGTTGTTGATTGCGCTTTGCTTGGGTAGGCCTAAACGCTCGTTTTTTTATGCAGGCGTGTGTACCTTGGCCTCGGTTTGTGGTGCTATGGGTGGCTATGTTATTGGTCACTATCTGTGGACGGGGATGAGCGACTGGTTTATTCCGTCGGTGTTCTCGCAAGAGGCTTTTGAGAGCGTGGCTGCAATTTACAATAAATGGGATTTCTGGGCTGTGTTTACGGCAGGATTTACGCCTATACCTTACAAAATTTTCACTATAACGGCTGGGGTTTTTGATATTAACTTTGTGATGTTTGTCCTAGCATCTGTTGTCTCTCGTGGACTTAGATTTTGTTTGTTGGGTTTTTTGATTTGGCGATTTGGCGCACCTATCAAGGTGTTTATTGATAAATATTTTAATCTTTTAGCCGTTTTGTTAACCTTGCTGATTGTGGGAGGATTTGTGCTATTGAAATACGTGATTTAAGAAAAAAGTTATGAAACATTATGGATTAATAGGTTTCCCTTTGGGGCACTCTTTCTCAGCTAAATATTTTGCTGAGCGTTTTACTCGTGAAAATATCTTGGATTGTAGTTACTCTAATTTCCCCTTGGAGAATATTTCGCAGCTTGGTGATATGTTGGCTCAAAACCCTGATTTAAAAGGGTTTAATGTGACTATTCCTTATAAATTAGACGTGATACCCTATCTTAAAACCATAAGCGATGAGGCTAAGGCGATAGGCGCAGTTAACTGTGTGAAAATAGATGAGGGGGGTGAACTTTATGGATATAATACCGACGTTTATGGGTTTAGAAAATCGCTATTGGAGCTTATAGGAGAGAGTAGGTCCAAGGCCTTGGTGCTTGGCACAGGAGGAGCATCTAGAGCAGTGAAATATGCCTTGGAGAGCCTAGGGATAGAGTTTTTGTCTGTCTCGCGCACAGTCTCAGAGACTTCGATAGATTATTCTATGATAACAGCTAAGACCATTAAAGATTACCCACTTATAATAAATACTACGCCCCTTGGGACTTTCCCTAAGGTGGAGGGCTTGCCTTCACTGCCCTTTGATAGCATGGATGAGAATAACTTTTTGTTTGATTTGGTGTATAACCCCGAGACTACTAGATTTATGAGCGAGGGATTAAGCCGTGGGGCTAAGGTTATGAATGGTTATAGAATGCTAGTCTTGCAGGCCGAAAAATCGTGGGATATTTGGAGTGAATAACTAAACTTAAGATAAAATGAATAAAACTTTACTATGCTCAGCAGCTGCTTTTTTGCCCATGGCACTTTCGGCTGCGGCTAAAGATGCTAAACCCAACATCTTGATTATTTTTACCGACGATCAAGGTTATGCCGATTATGGTTTTATGGGTAGTAAGACAAACAAAACTCCCGTGGTTGATAAATTGGCTGAGAGTGGCACTGTGTTTACTGATTTTTATGCTCAACACGTGAGTGGCCCTTCGCGTTCGGCTCTGCTGACGGGGCGTTACCCTCTAAGAACAGGTGGTCACAGACTCTTAACCGAGGAGGTTACCATAGCTGAAATCGCTAAAAGTGCTGATTATCAAACTGCGTGCTTTGGTAAATGGGAAGTATCGCATCGTAAAGAAGTGATAGATCAAATGCCTAATGCTCAGGGGTTTGATTATTATTACGGAACTCTAGGGGCTAACGATAAAGGCCAAGTTGTAATGCATGAAAACAACACCAAGGGTGGCACAAAGATATGAGTAAGCTTACAAAATTATATACCGACAAAGCCATTGAGTACATAGAAAACAGAGATGAAGATAAGCCTTTTATGGTGTATTTGGCTCACACTATGTTGCACCACAAAATTGGCGTGTCCAAAGATTTTATTGGCACTTCTGGACGTGGACTTTATGGCGATGCTGTGCAAGAAATGGATTATCATGTGGGGCGTTTGCTTGAGACTTTGGATAAACATAATCTTCGTGAGAATACTTTGATAATTTTCACCACAGATAATGGCCCTTGGAATCAAGAGAAATATTACAAACAAAAAGGCGTTGCAGCTCGTTATCCTAAGAAAAATGAGATTTTCTGGGGCGACGGTGGAGATCTTCGCGATGGCAAGGGTTCTTGTTATGAGGGAGGCTCGAGAGTACCTTGTATTATAAGTATGCCTGGTACTGTGCCTAGTGGTATGAAAAAAGACGGACTTATCTCAACCATGGATTTTATGCCTACGTTTGCTAAAATGTTGGGCGTAGATATGCGCAAGGGTGTGACTATCGACGGGGTAGACCAGAGTAAATTCATATTCACCAAGAGCAATAAGAGTGCGCGCAAGACTTTCTGTTATTTGCAAGTTGCGACCATAGGCCATGTTTACCCTAAGGATTTCAAGGCTATACGTAATGATAGGTGGAAACTTTTAATGCCAGATCGCGACCCTAAAAAAGCTCACCGTTTCTTGACAGATTTTGGCACTAACGACTATGAGTTGTATGACCTTAAAAATGATATTTCGGAGAAAGAGAATCTAGCCCAAAAATATCCAAAAATTGTAGAAAAATTAAAAGCCGAACACGCCAAGATGCTAAAAAGCTTTGAGAAAGATTTTCAGGCAGACTAAGTAAGATTGAGTTGTAAATTATGAGTTATGAATTATCGACCCCAAGAACGGGTTTTATAATTCATAACTCATAATTTTTTCTATTTCTTTTTCCCAGTTTGGGCTTTGAAATCTTCGGTATCTACTGCCGAGGTTAATATCTCGCGGGCACGCTCAGCGTCTTCTTCTCTGACCAAAAGCTCTACTGGTGCTACTCCCGAGCTTATGTAGGGTAAAACCGTTTGTATAGTCTCGTGAGCCAATGAGCACTCTATGCCGTTGGACTCTAAAAGAGCTTTTATGATTTCAGCTCTTGATACTTCATTGAATCTCTCTAGTACAATAATATTCGCATCTTTCATAAGGCATAAGTTTTAAGAATTATTTATTAACAAGATAAAAATTTTTTGTTAATAAATAGCATGAAATATGCCTTTTTTTCAATAATAAATTTCTTACCTTTGTTAGGTTAATCATCAAACAAAGTTATTATGTCACAATTTGTTCACCTGCATGTCCATACTCAATACTCCATACTAGACGGAGCTGCCTCGGTCAAAGGCATTATAGCCCGTGCCAAGGAGTTGGAGATGCCTGCGCTTGCTATTACCGACCATGGTAATATGTTTGGGGTGAAGGAATTTCATGACACGGCCGTTAAGCAAGGCATAAAACCTATATTAGGCTGTGAGGTCTATGTGGTTAAAGACCGTAAGATTAAGGACAAAGACGAAAAAGCCGGTGATCACTTAATACTTTTGGCTAAGGATCTAGCTGGTTATCATAATCTTATACGCATAGTTTCTTATTCGTGGACAGAAGGTTATTACTACAAACCACGTATAGATAAATCCCTGCTTAGAGAATATGGCCAGGGTATAATCTGTTGCTCGGCTTGTTTGGGGGGCGAGATTCCTCAGGCTATTATGAAGAATGATATCGCCAGAGCATCTGAGCTTATCGAGGAGTTTAAAGAGATTTTTGGAGATGATTATTACCTAGAAATGCAGCTTCATCGCTCGGGCGATAGTAGAATAGATGCCAATGTTTATGACAATCAATTAAAGGTAAATAAGGCTATTTTAGAGCTTGCAGCTAAGCATAATGTTAAGTACATTGCATCAAATGATGTGCACTTTATTCGCGAGGATGATGCACCTGCTCACGATAGACTGATATGCCTTAATACGGGTAGAGACTTAGATGATCCCACGCGTATGCGCTACACGTTTCAAGAATATTTGAAATCTTCAGATCAAATGGCTGAGCTGTTTAAGAATAATCCTGAGGCCTTGGCTACAACGCTTGAAATTGCTGATAAGGTAGAGGAATATTCTCTGGAGCACAAACCACTGATGCCTAACTTCCCTATACCAGATGATTTTGTGGTGGAGTTAGATATGTTAAAGGAGACTTTTTTAAAGAAAATTGAGGATGAGCAAGTTATAAATGAGGTAGCGAATTGTCAAAATTTAGATGATTATACAGAGCAAAATCCTCAGTGGAGGGAAAAACTAACCATAGCCAAGCAATATCGCTACCTAGAACACTTAACCTACATAGGAGCTAAAAAACGTTATGGCGATGAGCTCTCTGATAAACTTAAAGAAAGGATAGATTTTGAGCTTAAAACCATAGAATGGATGGGTTTCCCAGGTTACTTCTTGATAGTTTGGGACTTTATCCGTGCCTCGCGCGAGATGGGTGTGTCGGTTGGGCCTGGGCGTGGTTCGGCAGCAGGTTCGGTGGTGGCTTATTGTTTGTGGATTACTAATATCGACCCTATAAAATATGATTTGCTGTTTGAGCGTTTTTTAAATCCTGACCGTATATCGCTGCCTGATGTGGATATAGATTTTGATGATGACGGTAGGGCTGAGACACTGAGATATGTGATAGGGAAATATGGCCAAAAACGTGTGGCTCAGATTATTACCTTTGGTACTATGGCTCCTAAAATGGCCATACGTGATGTTGCGCGTGTTCAAAAATTACCCCTATCCGAAAGTGATAGGCTAGCTAAACTCGTGCCCGAGAAACCTGGTACTAGCTTTAAGGATGCTTATGCTGAAGTGCCTGAATTGGCTAAAGAGAGAGAGAGCAACAACTTTTTGGTGCGTGATACACTAAAATACGCTGAGAAACTAGAGGGGTCAATTCGCCAAACGGGGGTTCATGCCTGTGGGGTGATTATCGGCCAAGATGACTTGGAGCTTTTTGCGCCCATGGCCGTGGCTAAGGATGCTGATCTTAATGTTGTGCAGTTTGAGGGTAGACAGGTTGAGAGCGTTGGTCTAATTAAAATGGACTTTTTGGGGCTAAAAACCCTTTCTATTATAAAAGAGGCTATTGAGAATATAGTCATTACCACAGGCGAAAAAATAGATATAGACTCTATCTCCCTTGAGGATGTTGCCACTTATGAGCTTTATGCCAGGGGTGAGACCACAGGTCTATTTCAGTTTGAGTCGCCTGGTATGAAGAAACACCTTAGAAATCTTGTGCCTAATAGATTTGAGGATTTGATAGCCATGAATGCCTTGTATAGACCAGGGCCTATGGAGTATATTCCCAACTTTATTGCTCGTAAACATGGTCGAGAACCAGTGGTCTATGAGCTTGAGGGTATGGACGAATATCTGGGTGATACTTACGGAATTACGGTCTATCAAGAGCAAGTGATGCTTCTCTCGCAGAAGCTTGCAGGTTTTACCGGTGGTCAGGCCGATACTCTGCGTAAGGCTATGGGTAAAAAGCAAAAGGCCGTGCTAGATAAACTCAAACCTATGTTTTTGGAAGGGGCTAAGGAGCGTGGTCACGATGCTAAGGTGTGTGAGAAGGTGTGGGGTGACTGGGAGGCCTTTGCTTCGTATGCATTTAATAAATCGCACTCAACTTGCTATGCCTATATATCCTACCAGACTGCTTATCTAAAGGCTCACTATCCTTCGGAATTTATGGCAGCCCTCTTGAGCCGTAACCTTTCGGATATCAAGAAGATAAGCTTTTTTATGGACGAGAGCAAACGCATGGGTATCTCTGTTTTGGGCCCCGATGTTAATAGGAGTTTGCATAGATTCTCGGCCGATAAACAAGGAAATATTCGCTTTGGTCTAGCAGCTATCAAAGGTGTGGGCGAGGGCGCAGTGGCCGGTATAGTTAGCGAGCGCAATAATGAGGGCGAATTTAAGGATATTTATGACTTCTTTGAGCGTATAAATTATCAGGTGATAAACAAAAAAGCGATAGAAAATCTAGCCCTAGCAGGTGCTTTTGACTCTATGATAACTTTCCATAGAAGTAAACTTTTCCAAAGCGAAAACGGTATGGAGGGTGCAACTCTGCTTGAACAATTAATTCGCTATGGTCAAAGACTTCAGCAGGAGAAAAATAATACGCAACAAAGCCTATTTGGTGGTGATATGGCCGAAGTAGACATACCTAAACCCATGCCAAGTGGTGGTGCAGAATGGACTCAGCTAGAGATGCTAAACAAAGAGAAAGAGATGATAGGCATCTATCTTTCCTCGCATCCACTTGATAAATATTCAATAATTATAGAAAATTTCTGTAATATTCCAGCAAGTGCTCTGGAGAATGTGGCAGAACTCTCGGTGCGTGATTTTTGTATAGCAGGCATGGTGACTTCGGTGCAGCATTTAACCACTAAAAACGGCAAACCTTTCGGTAGGTTCACCCTAGAGGACTACGCAGGCTCTTACACTTTTGCGCTTTTTGATAAGGATTATGAAGGCTTTAGACGTTATCTTTATGATGATTATTTCTTGTTTATTAGGGGTAGAATTGCGCCTAAAAGATGGAATGAGAATGAATTTGAGCCTAAGATTACTCAAATCATGCAACTTTCCGAGGCTGAGGAAACTCTTGTTAAACAAATGTGTGTATCGCTGCCTATAGATGCAATAACCGAGGTAGTAGTCGAGGAATTAACTTATCTAGTGAGCGAATCCAAGGGAGATATCACGTTTAAATTAAGAGTTTATGATCCTGAGACTAAAGTTGCTTTGGGGCTTTACTCCAAGACCCAAAAAATTGGCATGAATCATGAACTTTTTGACTTCTGCAAAGAAAACAATTTCAAATATATATTAATGTAAAAACAAAAAATTATGGCTTTATCAATTACAAATGACAATTTGTCTGAATTATTATCTTCGTCTGAGCCCCTAGTTATTGACTTTTGGGCTGAGTGGTGTGGACCTTGCCGTATGGTAGCTCCTATTATTGATGAACTTTCTAGTCTTTATGCTGGCAAAGTTAATATAGGAAAATGTGATGTTGGTGAGGAAGATGAACTAGCAACAAAATATTCTGTTCACCATATTCCTACCATCCTTTTCATCAAAGGTGGCGAGGTTGTAGAAAAACACGTTGGCGCAGCTACACGTGCTCAATTAGTAGAAAAAGTTGAGAATCTATTGAAATAGGATTTTTTTATTTTAAAACTAAAAAAAGCCGTGAGATGAATTAAATCTCACGGCTTTTCTATGCTTTATACTAAGTGTGGCTAAGAAGTATTTAGCTGCAATGCTTGCACTTTATATTACTTCTATACCAGCCTCAGCTAGTAACTCCAGGCCTATATCCTTAAGCTTATATTTTTGAATCTTGCCGCTGGCTGTCATGGGATAGTTTTCGACAAAGAAAATATATTTTGGTATCTTGTGACGCGCAATGTGGTTTTTGCAAAATTCCTTAACATCATCCTCGCTAAGAGTAGCGCCGTCGTGTAGGCAGATAAATGCTCCTACTTGCTCGCCGTATTTTGGGCTAGGTATGCCTGACACTTCTACGGCCTTGATTTGAGGTAGTTTGTATAGGTAATTTTCTATCTCACGAGGGTAGATATTCTCGCCCCCACGTATTATCATTTCTTTGATACGTCCTGTGATTTTAAAGTAACCGTCCTTGTCCATTACGCCCAAGTCGCCCGAGTGTAGATAGCCATTCTCGTCTATACAAGCATCTGTTGCCTCAGCATTGTTGTAGTAGCCCTTCATGATATTGTAGCCCTTGCAACACATCTCGCCTTGCACACCTACGGGGCATTCCTGGTTAGTCTCAGGGTCTAAAACCTTAACGTCAACATGAGGGAAACAACGCCCAACGGTAGTTGCTCTGATGAGTGTTGAGTCAGTGATGCGTGTTGCAGTCATGCCTGGTGAGCTTTCGGTTAGGCCATATACGCTGATAACATTACAGTGCATTTTTTCCATAGTTTGGTTCATTAAATCTATGGGGCAAAGTGCTCCTGCCATGATGCCTGTGCGAAGGCAAGTTAAATCAAAAGTGCTAAACAGTGGGTGATTTAGCTCAGCTATAAACATAGTTGGCACACCATATAAAATAGTGCAACGCTCATCGTGAATAGATTGCAAGACTTTTAGTGGGTCAAATTCTTCGACCATAACCATAGTAGAGCCGTGAGTTATCACAGCACAAAGCGCCAACACACATCCAAAACAATGGAACATAGGTACACAAACTAGTAACTTGTCCTGAGGAGTATAACCCATAAACTCTCCCGTAGCGTTGCCATTGTTTAAGATGTTGTGGTGAGTTAGCATCACACCTTTAGGAAAACCTGTTGTTCCAGAGGTGTACTGCATATTTAATACATCGTGAGTGTCTACTGCTGTGCTCACTGCGTGTAATTTTTCGTCGCTAATTTTCTCGCCCAAAGCAATTAGTTCGGGTGTAGAATACATGCCTTCTTTAGGTTCGTCACCCATGAAAAACACGTTTTTAAGCTCAGGTAAACGCTCGCTGTGAAGCTCTCCACGCTTTTGAGTTTTAAGCTCAGGCACTAATTCATACATCATCTCCACGTAGTTGCTATCTCTACGTTGCTCGATGATGCACATAGTGTGAATATCAGCGTTTTTGAGTATGTATTCTAGCTCAGAACTTTTGTAACTAGTGTTTACAGTAACCAGTACAGAGCCTGTTTTTGCACAAGCAAACATATATGTAATCCAATCGGGTACGTTGGTTGCCCAAACTCCGACTTTATCGCCTGGTTTCACGCCTAGCTCTATCATTGCTTTAGTAAAGTTGTTAACTCGCTGGTTAAACTGCTCGTAGCTATATCTGATATTACCTTCTGGGAAGACTAAAAAATCGTGATCTGGTGTTTTTATGGCCCAACTCTCAAGCAGACCACCCATTGTATAATCGTGTAATTCCATTGGTTTTTTAAAATTTGTTTAGGTTTCTATACAAATATATATCCTATATATATAATTTGTGTAAAAATTTTTTGAGATTCTACGTTGCCCAAAGTTCAAAAGCAAATAAAAATTTGTAAGGCTGTGTTATTTTTTGTAAATTTGTGGTTTAAACAATTATTGATATGAAAATTACAGTTATAGGTGGTGGAAACATGGGAGGAGCTATTGCTCGTGGCGCTGTTTCTAGGTCTGTCGTTAAGGCAGAAAATGTTACTGTTTCAGATCCTTCTGATACAGTTCAAGCTTCTTTTATGAGCTTTAATTCAGCAATTAATCTTACTAGCGATAACGCTGAGGCTATTAAAGATGCTGATTTAGTGATAGTTGCAGTTAAGCCTTGGTTGGTCGAAACTGTGTTTAATCAAATCAAAGATACTGTGGATGCTAATAGACAAATCGTGGTTTCAATAGCTGCTGGTATTAGCTTTGAGATGCTTAAAAGCTACTTGAATAAGGACACTGTACCTGCTCTTTTTCGTGTGATTCCTAATACAGCTATTACCTTGGGTGAGAGCGCAACTTTTGTATGCTCAGAGGGCGCTACAACCGAGCAAAGAGCTACGGTTTGTGGACTTTTGTCAGCTCTTGGTAAAGTGTTTGAGGTTCAGGAAAATCAAATGATGGCTCTAACTGCTTTGGCATCGTGTGGTATAGCTTACATTTTTAAATATATAGACGCATCGATTAAAGGTGGAGTTGAAATGGGAGTTGAAAATGCTATGGCGCAAGAGATTGTTATGCAGACGGTTAAAGGTGCGCTTTGTATGCTTGAGACAAATAAAACCGAGCCTCAAACCGAGATAGATAAAGTGACTACACCAGGTGGTATCACACTTAAAGGTTTGGAAAAAATGGAAGAATGTGGATTCTCTAGCGCAGTTATCGAGGGTCTTAAAGCTAGTAGATAAATTTAGAAAATGAGTGTCAAAGCTTTATATAAAAGGGTAGTAATTAAAATTGGCAGCAATGTGTTGGCCAATGCTGATGCCACGCTGAATATTGATATTATGAGCTCGCTGGTTAATCAAATTGCAGAACTTAGAGCCTCGGGCGTGCAGGTGATTTTGGTTTCCTCGGGTGCTGTGGCCTCTGGGCGCAGCGAGTTGAAGCATTTAATTACTCGCAAAATGGATGCTGTTTCTGAGCGTCAGTTGTTTTCCTCAGTTGGTCAGGCTAAGCTGATTAATAGATATTATGATTTGTTTGCCGAGCATAATATCGTTTGTGGTCAGGTACTTACCACTAAAGAAAGCCTGTCTACGCGTGATCATTACCTTAATCAGCGCAACTGTATGGGTGTGATGTTAGACAACGGCGTGATTCCTATTATTAATGAGAACGATACTATCTCAGTCACGGAGTTGATGTTTACTGATAATGACGAACTTTCGGGTTTGGTGTCTACGATGATGGGCGCCGAGGCCTTGATAATTTTGAGCAATGTCGACGGAATTTACAACGGAAATCCTAATGAAGAGGGCACAGAAGTTATCACAGAAATCTTGCCTGAGCATAGAGATTTAACTCAATATATTCAAGCAGGTAAGTCAAATTTTGGCCGTGGAGGTATGTTAACCAAAACTCGCATTGCATCTAAAGTTGCAGACCAAGGCGTAGAGGTTATTATAGCTAATGGAAAGAGTAGTAATATCTTAGAGGAATTAATCTTGTCGCACGATGCGATTACTTGCACTAGGTTTGTGCCAAGCGTTAAGCCTGTTTCGGGTGTGAAAAAATGGATAGCCCACTCAGAAGGATTTGCTAAGGGCGAACTACATATTAACCAAGGTGCTATGGATGCACTTCTTAAACCAGATGCCGTGTCTTTGCTTCCTGTGGGAGTTGAGAGGGTAGAGGGTGAGTTTGAAAAAGATGATATAGTTAAGATTATCTCGCCCGAGGGTTCTCAGATTGGCGTGGGCAAAACTGCTTATGATAGCGCTGAGGCCAAAAAAATTGTTGGCGAAAAAGGCGCAAAGGCCATGATACATTATGATTACCTTTATTTAGATTAAATTATGGATTTAAGTTCGATATTTAAAACAGCACGTAGCGCTAGTCGCTCGCTTAATTTGCTTGAGCAGAGCAAGATAGATGACGTAATTTTGAAGTTAGCTGATTTGGCTGAGCTAAAAGTTGATTATATCTTAGCCGAAAATGCTAAAGATTTGGCATCTATGGAAAAGTCTAATCCTTTGTATGACAGATTGTTACTAACTAAGGAAAGGATACAAGGCATAGCTTCGGATTTAAGAAATGTAGCTTCGCTGCACTCGCCTGTGGGTGAGATTCTAAGCGAGACTGTGCGTGAAAATGGTATGCAAATCACTAAGGTGAGAGTGCCTTTTGGGGTTATAGGCATCATCTATGAGGCCAGACCAAATGTTAGTTTCGATGTATTTGCGCTGTGTTTTAAATCGGCAAATGTCTCGCTGTTAAAAGGTGGCACAGATGCTAAATATTCAAATCAGGCGATAGTTGGTCTTATTAGAGAACTTCTTGAAAGTGAAGGACTTGACCCTAATTATGTGACTTTATTGCCATCGGAGCGTGAGGCTACGGCTGAGCTTCTGAATGCTGTGGGTTATGTAGATTTGTTGATTCCTAGGGGCAGCTCATCGCTGATAAATTATGTGAGAGACAATTCTCGTGTGCCAGTAATAGAAACGGGTGCAGGAATTTGCCACACTTATATAGATAAAGATGCCGATATTAAAAAGGCAAGCGATATAGTTTTTAATGCTAAGACCAGACGTGTAAGTGTCTGTAATGCACTAGATTGCATGGTGATTCACAAAGATAAATTAGTAGATATCGTGGCTATATGCGAGCGTTTGGCTGAAAAAAATGTTGTGATTTATGCTGATGATAGAGCTTATGAGGCTTTGAAATTGGGCTATCCTTCACAGCTATTGTTGCAGGCAGATGCTAGCAGTTTTGGTACAGAATTTTTGGATTATAAGATGTCGATTAAGACCGTTGATAGCCTAACCGACGCAGTTGATCATGTGTCGGAATTTACCTCTCACCATAGCGAGGCTATTATCACCGAGTGCGCTAAGGCAGCTCAGGCGTATTCTAAAATGGTTGATGCAGCGTGTGTTTACACCAATGTGAGTACGGCTTTCACTGACGGTGCGCAATTTGGTTTTGGTGCTGAGATAGGTATCTCGACTCAGAAGTTGCACGCTCGAGGACCTATGGCCTTGAGGGAGATTACCAGTTATAAGTATTTAATTACGGGTGACGGACAGATAAGGAGTTAATAGTTTCATTAGCTCACCGGGGGAGCACCCCGGCCGTCGGAGTGCCACAAATCGAAGATTTGTAAGTAACCATACATAACACAAACGTCAGTGGTTCTATAAACTAAAAAAAAGAACAACCTAAGTAGGTTGTTCTTTTTTTATAACTTAAACGCGTCCTGCACTGCCGAGAACATTCTCGGTCTTGTGGGAATAAAGTTTTTTCAGCCAATCGCGCGCTGGGCCCAAATACTTACGTGGGTCAAACTCAGCTGGGCTATTTGCCAAAACTTCTCTAACGGCAGCTGTCATAGCAATACGGCCGTCGCTGTCTATGTTGATTTTGCACACAGCCATGCCAGCTGCACGACGTAGTTCATATTCTGGAATACCAATAGCATCTTTCATTTGTCCTCCGTTGGCATTAACTATTGCAACCATGTCTTGAGGAACTGAAGATGAACCGTGAAGTACAATAGGGAAACCAGGTATGCGTTTTTCAACTTCTTCCAAGATGTCAAAGCGAAGTGGAGGTGGAATTAAAACACCCTCCTCGTTGCGAGTACATTGCGAAGGTTTGAATTTATTAGCTCCGTGAGATGTGCCTATTGATATTGCAAGTGAGTCAACGTTGGTTTTTTTGACAAAGTCTTCTACTTGCTGAGGGTCTGTGTAAGTGCTTTGTTCGGCTACAACCTCGTCTTCAACGCCAGCTAAAACACCAAGCTCGCCCTCTACCGTTACGTCAAATTGGTGAGCATAGTCTACAACTTTTTTGGTCATAGCAACATTATCTTCATAGCTAAGTGCCGAACCGTCTATCATCACCGAAGAAAAACCAAGGTCTATACATTGTTTACACAATTCAAATGAATCGCCATGATCTAAGTGAAGTACAATAGGAATATTTTTGCCTAACTCTTTAGCGTACTCAACAGCTCCCTGAGCCATATATCTTAACATTGTAGGGTTTGCATATTTTCTAGCTCCGTTTGAAACTTGTAGAATTACAGGGGATGAAGTTTCTACACAAGCTTGAATTATAGCTTGTAATTGTTCCATGTTGTTGAAGTTAAATGCAGGAATTGCATAACCACCTTCCATTGCATCTTTAAAAATTTGTCTTGAATTTACAAGACCAAGTTCTTTATAGGAAATCATAATTTTAGGGTTTTTAATTAAAAACTTATAGTTTTAATAATCAATTAAACAAATATATATAAAAAAAACATATTTTCAAAGAAATCTACCATAAAAAATACTTTATTTTATATAAATATATTTTATGATTATAACTATATTTGTGCCATAAAGAGTTTTAAACACAAAAAATATAAAAAATATGGCAGATTTTAAGTATCAAGAACCTTTCCCAACCTCATCTGATGATACTCAGTATGATTTAATCACTAAGGATTATGTGAGTGTTAGTGAATTTAATGGACGCAAAATCCTAAATGTTGACCCCAAAGGTATAGAGTTATTGGCTGAGAGAGCTTACAGTGATGTATCTTTCTTTTTAAGAGCTAAACATCTTCAAAAATTAGCTAATATACTTCAAGACCCAGAGGCTTCGGACAACGATCGTTTTGTGGCTTACACTATGCTACTTAACCAAGTTATCGCATCTAAAGGCGAGCTACCTACTTGTCAAGACACGGGTACAGCTATCGCAATAGGTAAAAAAGGCGAAAACGTTTATACGGGAGCAAATGACGCAGAGTGCATATCTAAAGGCGTGTATGAGACTTACAAAAATCGCAATCTTCGTTTCTCGCAAGTAGTGCCTTTTACTATGACAGAGGAAAAAAATAGTGGTACTAACCTGCCTGCACAAATAGATCTTTATGCTACAAGTGGCAATAAATACGAATTTTTGTTTATCACTAAAGGTGGTGGCTCGGCTAACAAAACTTACCTTTATCAACAAACCAAAGCTTTGCTAACGGAAGAAAACCTTACTGCTTTTGTTAAAAGCAAAATCATGGATCTGGGTACTTCTGCATGTCCTCCTTATCACTTGGCACTTGTTATTGGTGGTACTTCAGCTGAGGCTAACTTGGCTACTGTTAAAAAAGCATCGGCAGGATATTACGATACTTTGCCTACTTCGGGTAACGAAGGTGGTAGAGCTTTCCGTGATTTAGAGTGGGAAGAAAAAGTTACTAAAATATGCCAAGAAAGTGGTGTAGGTGCACAATTTGGTGGCAAATATTTGGTTCACGATGTGAGAGTTATACGTCTGCCACGTCACGCAGCATCTTGTCCAGTGGGTATAGGTGTTAGTTGTAGTGCCGACCGTAATATTAAAGGTAAAATCACCGAAGATGGTATCTTTGTTGAACACCTAGAAAAAAATCCTGAGAAATTCTTGCCAACTGAGGCTCCAGGTATGAGCCCAGCTGTTGAGATAGACTTGGATTTGGGTATAGATAAAGTGCGTGAAATTTTGTCGCAGTATCCAGTCAAAACTCGCCTTAATGTAAAAGGTACGCTTATCGTAGCACGTGATATTGCTCATGCGCAAATCAAACAAATGCTTGATGAGGGTAAACCTATGCCAGAATATATGAAAAATCACCCTGTCTACTACGCAGGTCCAGCTAAAACTCCAGAGGGTATGCCTTCGGGTAGCTTTGGCCCAACTACGGCAGGTCGTATGGACTCTTATGTAGATTTGTTCCAAAAAAATGGTGGTTCTATGATAATGGTAGCTAAGGGCAATCGCTCTCAAGAGGTGACCGACGCTTGTAAAGCAAACGGTGGTTTCTATCTTGGATCTATTGGTGGCCCAGCAGCTATTTTGGCTAAGGACAGCATTAAGAGCGTGGAATTGGTTGATTTCCCAGAACTTGGCATGGAGGCTGTGCGTAAGATTTATGTTGAGAATTTCCCTGCGTTTATTTTGGTGGACGACAAGGGTAATGATTTCTTTGCTCAGTTTAAATAATAAAACAGAATTTTTTACGTTACATAGAACGTAAAAATTTATTTAATTTGTAATATGCGAAAATTGTCTTTGAGATTAAGTTTAATTTCAATTTTTAGTTTTTTGTGCCTTAGTTTAACAGCTAGTGAGGTGGAGTTTGTAACTCGTGGCCCAGGTGCAGTTGAACTTGGAAATATTTTTAATATTGAATTTGCACTAAATAAAGAGGGGGCGAATTTTACTGCCCCCGATTTTGCTGGTTTTGACGTTGTTGCAGGCCCTTATACATCTCAGGGCAGGAGTATCTCGTGGGTTAATGGCAAAAAAAGTGAGAGCATAAATCTTACTTACACCTTCTCACTTCAGGCTCAAAAAGAGGGAACTTTAACCATAGCACCAGCTAAGGTTACCGTTGATTCTAAGACTTATAGCTCAAATGCTCTGCAAATTCAAGTGGTTAAAGGTTCTGCCTCGGCTACTCAGTCAGGCTCAGGGGGAGTTTCTGTCTCGCAGAGTGGCACTTTGGCTAAGGATGATATTTTGCTGCGCACGATAGTTAATAAACGCTCGGTGTTTAAAGGTGAGCCCGTAAAGGTTACTATCAAACTTTACACTCGCGTGCCTGTTGATATCGAGAACTTTAAATATCCAGTGTTCAACGGATTTTGGAGTCAAGAAATTCCACTTAAAAGACAACAATCGCAAAGAGAAACACTTAATAATAAGGTCTATGAGAGCTATACTTTAAAACAATACCTATTATTCCCTCAGCAAAGTGGTGAGCTAACCATTGATGAGATAAATTCTAGCGTGATAGCTCAGATTCAAACTTCTGCACGCCAACGCCAAAGCCTTATAGACGAGTTTTTTGGAGCAGGCCCAGCCATGCAACAAGTGCGCCGTGAGCTTATAGCTAAACCTATAACTATAAACGTCAAACAACTACCTAGTGGCGCTCCCGAAAGCTTTACGGGTGCTGTGGGTAGTTTTAAACTAAGTAGTGAGCTGTCTGCACAAAATGTTGCTGCCAACTCAGCTACAACCTACACTCTTAAACTCTCGGGCGAGGGTAATTTGCCACTGATTCAAGCTCCTACGCTTAATTTGCCTAATAGTTTTGAGCAATATACCATGAAAACTACCGAGAGCCTTAATACCTCAGAAAACGGTGTTTCGGGCTATCGCCATTTTGAATATCCATTCATAGCGCGTGCTCAGGGTGATTACACAATACCAAGTGTTAAATTTAGCTATTTTGATCCTAACACGGCTGAGTATGTGGAGATTAACTCACCTAGCTATGAGATTAAAATTTCACCTGACACCACAGAGCGTAGCATATCGAGTGGGGCAATGATAAGTGGATTATCTAAAGAAGATCTCAAAATATTAGGCCAAGATATACGATTTATAAAACTTGGTGCATCGGGTATGACTAAGGATAATGGTGTGTTCTTGTTCTCGGGGATGTTTTTTGTGAGTTTGGCTTTGGTTTTTGCCATTTTTATAGCTTGCCTAATTTTGTTAAGCAAATATATCAAACAAAGACAAAATCAAGTTTTTGTCAAGGGTAAAAAAGCTAATAAAGTTGCCTTGGCACGCTTTAAAGCTGCATCCGTGTTTATGAAACAAGACGACAAACGCCGTTTTTATGAGGAGATGTTAAGAGCATTGTGGGGCTATGTGTCAGATAAATTTAATATCCCAGTGGCTAATTTAACTAAGCAAAATGCCTTTGATGAATTAGCAAAACGAGGTGTTGATACAGTAGATGCTGAAATGTTTACAGACTTAATATCTGGATGTGAGTATGCCCAATATTCGCCTGATACATCGTCAAAAATGCAGGAATATTTTAACCAAGGAGTGAACCTAATATCTAAGTACGAATCTATTATAAAATAGTTATGAGAAAATATATTTTATCATTTTTAATGCTTGTTACAGCCTTTAGTGCTTACTCGCAAAACGATGCTAAGGCCTGGGACAGAGCAAATGCCCATTATATTAATGAGGAGTATCAGCAGGCAGTAGAGGTGTATGATTCACTTCTTAAGGCTGGCAATACCTCACACAAATTATTTTATAATCTAGCCAATGCTCACTTTAAACTCTCTAATATAGGCGAGTCTGTTTTGTGTTACAACAAAGCACTTAAAATAGAGCCTTCGGATGAAGATACTAAACATAACTTAGCCATAGTAAATACTTATGTAAAGGATAAAATTGAGCTCGTGCCTGTGTTTATTTTAACTAGGTGGTCGCGCTCGCTAAGTGCTATGATGAGTAGTAATTCGTGGGCTGTGTTTGCTTTGATATGCCTTGTAGTTGCTCTAGGCTTTGTTTTGCTGTATTTATTGTCTAAAAATTCTAGGCGTAGAAAGTTAGGGTTTTTTAGTGCAATTATATTTTTGTTCCTAACTTGCAATGCTTTGATTTTCTCAAATCAGCAACGTGAAGATATTGTTCGCCCATCTAAAGCTGTGATTATGAGTGAGAGTGTGGCTGTTAAAAGCTCACCTAGCAAAACCAGTACAGATATTTTTGTTATTCACGAGGGCACAACAGTTAGAATCCTGCAAAGAATGAGTAATTGGTGTGAAATCAGCATAGCCGACGGAAATAAAGGCTGGGTTGAACGCTCATCGGTTAAGATGATTTAATTTTACTTCATGTCAAAACTTCTAGATAACTTAGTTTGTGAACTATCATCCCTGCCTGGTGTAGGTAAGCGTACAGCCCTAAGACTTGCGCTTAATCTTCTGCGTAGAGATCTTATGGAGGTTGAGCAACTCAGCAGTGCTATCTATGATTTTCGCTCTAAGATTTGTTATTGCACTGAGTGTAATAATCTATCCGATGAGGCTCTTTGTCCTGTGTGTCAAGATTCCTCGCGTGATAAGACAACGATTTGCGTGGTGGAGCAGGTGGGAGATTTGTTATCTGTAGAAAATTCTAGACAATTTAAGGGCTTGTATCATGTCTTGGGAGGAGTCATATCGCCCATGCAAGGCATAGCACCCTCGGATCTTAAGATAGATATGTTATTAAACAAGCTAGAGCAAAATCAAGTCAAGGAAGTTATCTTGGCTCTAGGCACCAGCATAGAAGCTGAGACTACGCACTTTTTTCTAGCACGCAGGCTTCAAAAATTTCCCGATATTAAGGTTACAAGCATAGCTCGAGGCATAGGCTTTGGTGATGAGTTGGAATACGCCGACGAGATTACCATAGGCCACGCCATTCATAATAGGACTATGGTTAAGTAAAAGAGAGTCTTTTAGTTTAAAGTTATAAGTTTTTTAGATGTCATACCTATACGCCAGTGGCTCTAGAAACTAAAAAAGGCCGGACTCAACCTGCGAGTCCGGCCTTTTTTTCATTAAGGTAATCCTTATTCTTTGATAGCTGCGTGTGCTGCTGCCAAACGTGCGATAGGCACACGGTAAGGAGAACATGACACGTAGTTAAGACCTGCATAGTGACAGAACTCAACTGATGATGGCTCACCTCCGTGCTCACCACAGATACCACATTTAAGCTCTGGACGAACGCCACGACCTTTGAATACTGCCTCGCGTACTAATTGACCCACACCTTCTTGGTCTAGAACCTCAAATGGATCGTGTTTCAACAAGTTTTTGTCAAGGTAGATAGGCAAGAATTTAGCGATATCATCACGAGAGAAACCTAGTGTCATCTGAGTTAAGTCATTAGTACCGAATGAGAAGAACTCACCAACCTCAGCAATCTCGTTAGCTGTAACAGCTGCACGAGGTACTTCGATCATAGTACCAACCATATAGTCGATTCTTTCGTTTCTTTCAGAGAAAACTTGCTCAGCTACTTCGTTAACGATAGCTTTTTGTGCAGCAAGCTCAGTTTTGTTACCTACTAGAGGTATCATAATCTCAACTTTAACTGGAATACCTGTTTTCTTGATGTTAAGAGCTGCCTCAATCACTGCGCGAGCTTGCATTTCAGTGATTTCTGGGTAAGTGTTACCTAGACGACAACCACGGTGACCTAGCATAGGGTTGAATTCGTGTAGAGACTCAACTTTTGCTTTGATAACCTCAAGTGAAATACCAAGATCATCAGCCAATTCTTTTTGCTCTTTCTCAAAGTGAGGAACAAACTCGTGCAAAGGTGGATCTAGGAAACGTACAGTTACTGGGTGACCGTTCATAACCTCGAATAGACCTTCAAAGTCACCTCTTTGGATAGGAAGAAGTTTTGCAAGAGCAACACGACGACCTGCCTCATCATCAGCCAAAATCATTTCACGCATAGCTTTGATACGATCTGCCTCAAAGAACATGTGCTCTGTACGGCAAAGACCAATACCTTGTGCTCCAAATCCAAATGCTACTTTAGCATCAGCTGGAGTATCAGCATTAGCACGAACGCTCATGTGAGCATATTTGCTTGTAAGATCCATAAGTTTAGCGAAATCACCACTTACTTCAGCTTCTTGAGTTGCTACTTTACCTAAGTAAACCTCACCAGTTGAACCGTTAAGTGAAATCCAATCACCTTCAGCGATTGTAAGACCAGCAACTGAGACAGTACGAGATTTGTAATCAATAGCAACTTCACCAGCGCCTGATACACAACATTTACCCATACCACGAGCAACTACGGCTGCGTGAGATGTCATACCTCCACGTGCAGTTAGGATACCTTCAGCAGATACCATACCTTGCAAATCCTCTGGAGATGTTTCAACACGTACAAGGATAGTTTTTTTACCTTCAGCTTCCCACGCTTGAGCGTCGTCAGCAAAGAATACTACTTGACCTGTTGCAGCACCTGGACTAGCTGGAAGACCTTTAGCTACTGTTTTAGCGTTTTTGATAGCTGTTTTGTCGAATACTGGGTGCAAAAGCTCATCTAGTTTGATAGGCTCGTTGCGAAGGACTGCTGTTTTCTCGTCGATAAGACCTTCTTTAAGCATATCCATAGAGATTTTAACCATTGCAGCACCTGTTCTTTTACCAGAACGAGTTTGAAGCATCCAAAGTTTACCGTCTTGGATAGTAAACTCGATATCTTGCATATCTTTAAAGTAAGTTTCTAGGTGTTCTTGGATAGAATCTAGTTCAGCATAAACCTCTGGCATAACTTCTTCAAGTGATGGGAATTTAGCTGCTCTATCTGCTTCTGACACGCTTTGAGCTACTGCCCAACGCATAGAACCTTCTTTAGTGATTTGTTGTGGAGTACGGATACCAGCTACAACGTCTTCACCTTGAGCGTTGATAAGGTACTCACCGTTGAAGATGTTTTCACCTGTACCAGCGTCACGTGTAAATGCTACACCTGTTGCAGAGTTGTCGCCCATGTTACCAAATACCATAGCTTGAACGTTAACAGCAGTTCCCCATTCAGCTGGGATGTTGTTAAGTTTACGGTAGATGTTAGCACGCTCGTTCATCCAGCTTTGGAATACAGCACATACTGAACCCCAAAGTTGATCCCAAGGATCAGTTGGGAAGTCTTGACCTGTTTGAGCTTTTACAGCTGCTTTGAAACGAACAACCATTTCTTTAAGGTCGTCAGTTGTAAGGTCTGTATCGTTTGCTACGCCTTTTTCTTCTTTGATTTGATCAATGATTTCTTCAAATGGATCGTGATCTTCTTTGCTCTCAGGTTTCATACCCATAACAACGTCACCATACATTTGAACGAAACGACGGTAAGAATCCCATGCAAAACGTGGGTTACCTGTGCGTTTTGCGATACCTTCAACTGCTTTGTCATTCAAACCAAGGTTAAGGATAGTATCCATCATACCTGGCATAGAAGCACGAGCACCTGAACGTACTGACATAAGAAGTGGGTTAGTATCGCTACCAAATTCCATTCCCATTAGTTTTTCGATATCAGCCATAGCTTTTTCTACTGCTGGCTTGATTAGACGGATGATTTCTTCTTGTCCGTGAGTGTAGAACTCAGTACAAACATCAGTTGTGATAGTGAATCCTGGAGGTACAGGAATACCGATTTTGTTCATCTCAGCAAGGTTAGCACCTTTACCACCAAGAAGTTCCCTCATTTTACCGTTACCCTCAGCTTGTTTGTTACCGAAGGTATAAACTCTTTTTACGTTTGGCATATTATTAAATATAGTTTAAAAAATAATTAAATTTTTAGTGTAAGTATATTCACGTTTAAATTAACGTGCGAAGATAAGCATTTTTGATTATGTTTCCAAAAAAAAATCTATCTTTCTACAATTACCCATACAGGTAGGTGGTCGCTATAACCATTTTGATATCTCCCTTGAGCAAAACATCGCCTGGGAAAACCAGAGTCTTTGTCCAATAATTCTTCTTGGATTAGTATGCCTTTAGCCTTGAATTTAAGGGGTGAATCTGTGGCAAAACTCTTACTCAATAGTATATTATCATACATCATCCAAACGCCCTTGTAGGCGCATGATCCCATGCTTTTTAGCGCAAATTCACGAAAAGGATTTAGGTAATCTTTGGGCATATTATCTCTAAAAATCTTATCCGTAGGTGAGCTGTTAAAGTCACCCATTATTATGGTTTGCTCACCCGAAAGTTCCTGAGCATATTTGTTAAGTGCAAGCAAATTTAATGCACGAAATTTTTCACTATTATAATTTGATGCAAGGTGCACTATTATTATATTTATAGGTGATTTATCTAGTCTGCCTTGAATAAGATAAAAACTTCTTTTTGTGCCACTTGCGAGTTTGCGCGAAAGAGTAGGCGTAAATTTATCGCCTTTATACAGCAGTGCCATGTTTATGCCACGCCTATCGCCGTTGCTGAGTACTAAGTAATTATAGTCGGTTTTAAGATTGATTACCAAATCGCGAATCACGCTCTCATTTTCTATCTCGCACAGGCCTATGATATCGGCCGAAATTTGGTCTATGGCATAACTTATATTCTCGATTTTTGCTCTATATTTATCGCTAGTCCATTTGTATTTTCCCGTGGGAGTGAAGTCTTGGTCTGCGTAATTGGGGCTAGGCAAGGTGTCAAATAAATTTTCGACATTATAGAATGCTAAGGTGTAATTATCTTTAGCTGTGAGGTTTAACCCCAGAAAAAGTACTAAAACTAAGGCTAGAAAATGTTTCATTTTAATCAAGCGATTGCATACCACTTTGGGCTATGGTTTGGATTTTTAGCTGTTGCTCATAGCTAAGCTCCATAAACAAATAATTTATGGGGTCTACCTCTTTATCCTCAAATAAAATCTCATAGTGAAGGTGGGGGGCAAAGGATAGGCCTGAGTTGCCCGACCATGCTATAATATCACCACGATAGACTCTTTGGCGAGCTTTGACGTTGATTTTACCTAAGTGGTTGTATACGGTTTTGTAGCCGTTGTTGTGGTTGATTGTAATGGTATTACCCGAGCTTGAACTCTTTGTGCTGGTGCTCTCAACAGTGCCGTCGGCTGTGGCAAATACGCGCGAGTTTTCGGGCATAGAAAAGTCTATACCACTGTGGAAAGTTAGGGTGCGATAAAAAGGATGCATCCTGACTCCATAAGAGGCTGCAAGGTAGCTTAAGTCAGGGTTTATAACTGGCTGAATTGCAGGTATTTTCTTGGTTTTTTCGCCTAATGCTATGGTGTTTTCTATTATGCTTTCGTTAAGCTGTTTTAATTCGCTGGTTTTGCTTTTTAATAGGTTTAATTTATCGGTGAATTCAAAGCCTAGCTCCTTGTTAGATTTACTTAAAAGTTGGTCGTAATTAAGCTCGGTTTTAGGTTTGCTGGTGCTGTAAGGTTCGGTTTCAAATAAGGTTTTAAATACGTTGATATCGCGCTGCTCTATGTTAGTTAAAACGGTGTTTATCGTGTCGTATCTTTGCTCTAGTTTTTGGTACTCAGACTTAAGGATATCGTTAGATTTACGGAGTTTGCTCTCTACTTGAGTGTCAACAAAGTAGGCAAAACTAACATAAAAAATAGCGCATAACAAGCACAGAGCTCCTGTATTTAAAAGCAAACGCACAAGGAACTGAGCAAACGAATTTTTCTTGTCTGCCCACGGTGGTCTATGGTTGTTATATTCTGTTTTCATATATTTTTTTAGTGCTCGTCCTCGTAAGTTATCATTTGTGCTGCCTCTAGTATTCTCTCTATTTCATCTATGCTCATCGAACGCCTAAAGTAGTTTAGAGGATCTACGTGTTCGCCGTTGAAAATCACCTCGTAATGCAAGTGAGGGCCTGTCGAACGACCTGTGCTGCCAACAAGGCCTATGGTGTCGCCTCGGCTTACTTTTTCTCCTACTTTAACCAAGATTTTACTCATGTGAGCATATCTAGTTTTGTAGCCAAAACCATGGTCTATATTTACATGATAACCGTAGGCATAGTATGGGTGAGTATTTTTTGTTACAACTCCGTCGCCACTAGCGTAAATAGGTGTTCCCGTAGGTGCAGCAAAGTCAGTTCCGTAGTGTTTCATCCAGCGTTTAAGTATGGGGTGAAACCTGCGTCCGTATAGCCCCAATGAGCCTCTCACAGCGCCACGCTCTATGGGCCAAATTGCAGGCACGGCCGTGGCCATTTTCTCTTTGTCTCTTGATAAGATTTGCAGCTCATCAAGCGAAAGAGATTGATTGTAGCTAAGGCGTGTTAATAGGTCTAATTCTAACCACGTTTTTTTGATGAGTGGCGAGAACTCATAGCCCATAAATTGCTGGTACTTTTCCTCTGGGTAGGGTGTGTAAATTCCCTCGATTTGCAGCGTGTCAATCGCAAAAAGATTTCTGTAAACTTTATGGTCTCTGTGTTTTATTTCTAGCAAGCTCATTTTGCTGTCCGAGATTTTCTCTTGTAGGATTTGATATTTTAGTGTAAGTTCTTGTTTTTCTAATTGCATCGCCCTTAGTTTTGGGGTGAACATAAACACGGCATAAATCAAATTTAGGATGGACGCGATTATCAGCCCTAACAAGATTTTTTTCAAAATTCGGTAGGTTTTTATACGAGTTGGGGCTGAAATTACCTCGTATGTAAGCGTCTGTGTATTTAATTTGTATTGTTTTTTCATTTTTTCTAAAAAAACTCGCGTCCTAAGGTGACAAAATTAGAGTAAAATATGTAATTTTACAACCTCAATTAATAAAAGATAGTAAATTAGTAATTAAATATATGGAATCTAACAAAATTAGAGAAACTTTCCTAGAGTTTTTCGCTAGTAAAAAACATGCTATAGTAGCTTCAGCTCCGATGGTTGTAAAAGACGATCCAACGCTTATGTTTACTAACGCAGGGATGAATCAGTTTAAAGATATGTTTCTTGGAAACTGCGAGATAAAAAACCCTCGCGTGGCTGATACTCAAAAATGTTTGCGCGTGTCGGGTAAACACAACGATTTAGAGGAAGTTGGTCATGACACTTATCACCACACTATGTTTGAAATGCTGGGTAACTGGTCTTTTGGCGATTATTTCAAAAAAGAGGCTATCGACTGGGCATGGGAACTTTTGGTTGATGTGTATGGCTTGCCTAAAGATAGAATTTATGCTACAATTTTTGAAGGTAACCCTTCTGAGGGTGTGCCACGCGATAATGAGGCCTATGAATACTGGAGCAAATATTTGCCCGAGGACCATATTATCCTAGGAAACAAAAAAGATAACTTCTGGGAAATGGGCGATACAGGTCCTTGTGGCCCTTGTTCTGAGGTTCACTTCGATCTTCGTGATGATAAAGAGCGTGCTGAGATAGACGGACGTGAGTTGGTTAATGCATCTCACCACCTAGTCATAGAGATATGGAATCTTGTATTTATGCAATTTAACCGTAAGGCTAACGGTAGCCTTGAGCCTCTGCCAGCGTCTCATGTTGACACAGGTATGGGTTTTGAGAGATTGTGTATGATACTTCAAGGCAAAAAAAGTAACTACGACACAGACGTGTTTCAGCCAAATATTAAACGCCTAGCTGCACTAGCAAATAAAACTTATGGCCAGGACGAGAAAGCCGACATCGCTATGCGTGTTATCTCTGATCACCTTCGTGCCATAGCGTTCTCTATCTCTGACGGTCAGTTGCCTTCTAATGTTAAGGCTGGTTATGTGATACGTCGTATTTTGCGCCGTGCTGTGCGTTATGGTTACACTTTCCTTGGTTTCACTGAGCCTTTTATTTGCAAATTAGTTGACGGATTGGTTGAGCAAATGGGTGGCCAGTTCCCTGAGTTGGTTTCTCAAAAAAGTCTTATTATAAGTGTTATCACAGAAGAAGAAAACTCTTTCTTAAAAACTCTTTCTACGGGTATTAACCTACTAGAGAGCGTGATAGCTAAACAAAGCTCTAAGGGCGAGAAAGTTATCTCGGGCGAGGATGCTTTCTTGCTTTATGATACTTACGGATTCCCTATTGATTTGACTGAGCTTATCGCATCAGAGCAAGGTTTTAGCGTTGATTTAGTTGAGTTTGAGACTCAATTACAGGCTCAAAAACAAAGAAGTAGAAACGCTGCTGCCGTTGAGACTGAGGACTGGGTAGAGGTTATGCCAGTGAAAGAAAGCGTGTTTACAGGTTACGATAATTTGAGCGATAGTATCAAAATCGCACGTTATCGCAAGGTTTCCTCTAAAAATAAAAGCTATTACCAAGTAGTATTTAATAAAACTCCTTTCTATGCAAATTCAGGGGGTCAAGCTGGTGACACTGGTTTTATCAGCTGTGACGGAAAAAAATACTTAGTATCTGATACTCAAAAAGAAAATAATCTTTCGGTGCATATCATGCCTTCTTTGCCCGAGACCTTAGATGCTGAGTTCTTAGCTGAGGTTGATGTAGAAAAACGCAAAGCGTCGGAGTGCAATCACTCTGCAACTCACTTAATGCACGAAGCTTTAAGGGAATTGTTGGGCGAGCATGTTGAGCAAAAAGGTAGTATGGTAAATTCAGAATACCTGCGTTTTGACTTCTCGCACTTCCAAAAAGTTACCCCTGAGCAAATTCGTGAGGTTGAGCGCAAGGTAAATGCTAAAATTCGTGCTAACATTTCACTTGAAGAAAATCGTGAGTGTGCAATCGAAGAAGCTAAGACTTTGGGCGCAATGATGCTTTTCGGTGAGAAATATGGCGATAAAGTTCGTGTTATTAAATATGGCTCATCGGTTGAGCTTTGTGGTGGTACTCACGTTAGCGCTACGGGTAATATAGGTATGTTCAAAATCTTGTCTGAGGCTGCTACCTCGGCAGGTGTAAGGCGTATTGAGGCTGTTACGGGTGCTAAGGCAGAGGAGATGATGTATCAATTTGAAGATACACTAATCCAAGTTCAAGGCATAGTAAGTAGCCCCTCGATAGCTCCAGCAGTTGAAAAATTGTTAGCCGAAAACTCTGAGCTAAACAAACAGTTGGACGAAATGATGCAGGAAAAAATCAACCTAGCAGTTGAGAAAATCCAAGCTGAATTAGTTGAAGAAAACGGTGTTGTATTGTGTGTTAGAGAGATTAATCTAGCAGCTGATGCAATTAAAAACCTTGCTTTTGCGCTTAAAAAGAAAATTTCAAATCTGGTTTTTGTCGTTGGCTCAAATCTTGGAGGTAAAACAACTTTAAGTATAATGTTGGGCGATGATATTGTAGCTAAGGGAGTTAACGCATCGCAAATAATTAGAACAGCTGCCAAAGAAATCAATGGTGGAGGTGGTGGTCAAGCCTTCTTCGCTACGGCAGGAGGTAAAAAAGCCGAAGGACTAGATAAAGCAATACTTACGGCTAAAGAGCAAATTTTAGAAATAATAAACCAATAAAAAAATAGAGAGATGTCTAAAAAAGTTTTATTAATGATCTTAGACGGGTGGGGCATAGGCGATCACTCAAAAGGAGATGTTGTATATTCTGCTAAGCCTGAATTTATCAATAGCCTAGAGGCTAAATACCCTACTGCTGAGCTACTTACAAGTGGCGAAAACGTGGGTTTACCTGACGGTCAAATGGGTAATTCAGAGGTTGGTCACCTTAATATAGGTGCAGGTCGCGTGGTTTTCCAGGATCTTGTGAAAATCAATCGTGCTGCTAAAGATAACTCTATTATGCAAAACCCTGAGGTGGTTGCTGCCTTTGAGTATGCTAAAGAAAACGGCAAAAAAGTTCACTTCATGGGCTTGGTTTCAAATGGTGGCGTTCACTCATCGCTTGAGCACTTGAAAAAACTTTGTGATATAGCTAAGGCTTATGAAATTGAGGACACTTTTGTTCACTGTTTCATGGACGGTCGTGATACAGACCCTCGCTCGGGAGCTGGTTTCTTGGAAGAACTTGAGGCTCACATGGCTAAATCAACTGGTAAAATTGCATCTGTTATCGGACGTTATTTTGCTATGGATAGAGACAAACGTTGGGATAGGGTTAAGATAGCTTACGATGCTATGGTTAATGGTGTTGGTGAACTTTCTAGCGATGTAGTTGCCTCGGTTAAAGCATCTTACGCTAATGAAGTGACTGACGAATTTATCAAACCAATTATAGCTGAGGGTGTTAATGGTAAAATCTCGGAGGGCGATATGGTTATCTTCTTTAACTACCGTAACGACCGTGCTAAAGAGCTTACTCAGGTGTTGACTCAGGAAGATTTGACAGACGAAGGTATGAAAACTTTGCCTTTGTATTTCTGTACTATGACTCCTTATGATGCTAAATTCCAAGGTTTGCATATCTTGTTTGATAAAGATAATGTACAAAATACTTTGGGTGAATATGTTGCTAGTCAAGGACTTAAACAACTTCGTATAGCTGAGACAGAGAAATATGCTCACGTAACTTTCTTTATGAACGGAGGTCGTGAGACTGAGTTTGAGGGTGAAGAGCGTATCCTTGTGCCTTCGCCTAAGGTTGCTACTTATGATTTGCAGCCTGAAATGAGTGCTTACGAGGTTAAAGATAAATTGGTTGCGGCGCTTAATGAAAATAGATTTGATTTCATCGCCTTGAACTTTGCTAATGGCGATATGGTAGGTCACACAGGTATCTATGATGCTATCGTTAAGGCTGTTAAGGCTGTTGACGAATGTACTAAAGCCGTTGTCGAAGCTGCTATCGCTAATGATTACGAGGTTATTATTATTGCCGATCACGGTAATGCAGACAATGCTATTAACGCTGATGATAGTGCAAATACAGCACACTCACTTAATCCTGTGCCTATTATTGTAGTTTCTGATAGAGTTAAGAGTGTTGAGAGTGGTGTTTTGGCCGATGTCGCACCCACTATTCTTAGTCTTATGAGACTTAAAGTTCCTGATGAGATGACGGGTAAGAATCTTGTTGAGTTGTAAAAAAAATCTCGGTGCACTTGCACCGAGATTTTTTTTAAGTTTCTAGAGCCGTTAGTGGTTCATTAGCTCACTGGCGAGCACGCCAGCCGTCTGAGACGTGAAACGTTAGTGGGGCACGAAACTCATAAACAGAAAAATGTATGCATTTTTCTTTGTGTGCCTCAAATCTTTAGATTTGTAAGTAATCATCTAAATTACCCCAAAGAAAAAGGGCAGCTAAAAAGCTGCCCTCTATTATAAGATGTTTTGCAAAGATTACTCAGCTGCAACTACGTCAAATTTAACTGTAGCTTTAACTTCTTTGTAAACTTTAACTACTGCCTCGAAAGAACCAATAGTTTTAACTGAATCAACTGCAATGTTTTTGCGATCAACTTCAATTCCTTGAGCTGCAAGAGCCTCAGCAACGTTAGCAGATGTAACAGAACCAAAGATTTTGCCTTCTTCAGCTTTAGCTGAGATAACGATAGCAGCTGCTTCGATTTTTTGAGCCAATGCTTCAGCGTCAGCAAGAATCTTAGCATCTTTGTGTGCGCGTTGTTTAAGGTTTTCAGCTAGGACTTTCTTTGCAGAAGCTGTAGCTGATTTTGCATATCCTTGTGGGATTAGGAAATTGTTGGCGTAACCTGGACGTACATCAACGATTTCGTTTACGTATCCAAGATTTTCAACGTCTTTTAATAATATGATTTCCATGTCTTAATTTTCTTTAATATTACTTCATTAAGTCGGTTACGAATGGCAAGATTGCAAGGTGACGAGCACGCTTAACAGCCGTTGCTACTTTTTTCTGATATTTTTGAGAAGTACCAGTTAGACGACGAGGAAGGATTTTACCTTGCTCGTTAAGGAATTTTTTAAGGAATTCTCCGTCTTTGTAATCAACATATTTAATACCTGCTTTTTTGAAACGGCAGTATTTCTTTTTGCGAACCTCTACTGTAGGTGGGTTCAAATATCTAATTTCAGATTGTGTTTGTGCCATGATTATTCTTGTTTAGCGTTTTTGTTTCTACGTTTTTCTGCGTATTCAGTTGCGTATTTGTCTTGTTTGAAAGTAAGGAAACGGATAACGCGCTCGTCACGACGATACATTAGTTCAAGTTTCTCTACAATTTCGCCAGACTCAGCTGCGAACTCTACAAAGAAATAATAACCGGTGGTCTTCTTTTGAATAGGGTAAGCCAACTTGCGTAGACCCCACGCCTCTTCATTTACAATCTGACCCCCGTTCTCGGTGATAACACCGCGGAATTTGCCAATAACCTCTTCTGTCTGAGCCTCAGAAAGAACTGGAGTGGCGATGAAAACGGTTTCGTAATTGTTCATAAATTAATTTTTTATTGTTGTTTGTAAATTTTACGGTGCAAAGGTAATAAAATATTTTAAATAAGCAAGTTTTTTATCCTAACTTCTTTCTATAAAAGCAAATATATCTTTCCACATATCTTCGGTTGCGCTTTTTTCGCGCTCTAGAATCTCTGGTTTTGTGATATATTTTTGTGGGTTGGTGAGTGCATCACTTAGTTTTTGTTTTGCAGCATCAATATCCGTTAGCTCGAGTAGGTTATCAGAAATCTCAAACGAAGATAAAAGTTCATTATATTTGTGACTCCATGAGGTGCAAAACGTTGGTACTCTTTGCACTATGCCGCTCACAACTCCGTGATATCTAGACGAAACTAGCAGCTTAGCACCACCTATAACATTCTTGATTTGCATGGCTCTAATATTAGATATTATCGGCACATCAAGTCCTGTTCTTTGCTGAACATCAACGCAGATTTTCTTATCGCCAGCTCCCTCGTGATTAAGCAAAACAACTTTCTCTCCCTTTGCAATTAGGTCTTTAATTAGTTCGCTTATGTAGCCTACATAATCAACCTCTTGTTTGCCAAGGTGGGTTATCATCTTGCTGTTTATGACAAAAACTATGTAGTCGCCCTTAGTCAAAGCATAGGGCATAGAGTCGAATTTGTGGAGTATGGTGAAGTCGCGTTTAAAGTCGATTTTTAGTTTCTCGGGCGCAATCTGTTTTAGATAATCTAGTGAGCTAGTCTCGCGCGCATAAACCAATGATACGTGTTTAAGAGCTATTTTTGCTGTTTTAATAGAATATTTATCGTTGAATGGGCCAAAGGATTGAGGCAGGAATATCATCTTACAATTTTTGCGAAAACTATTGTAGTATCTTCTCATTCTGCGAGCTGTGGATGCTCTGTGACGCCATTGGTCGCCAAAACGAAAACCTCCGGCATCTATGATAATGTCGATTTTGGAGTTAAGAGTGAAATTTCTTTCTAACTTTGGCCTTACTAACTTTAATCTTAGTGCTAATTTACATAGGTAGTATATAATTCTAGCTCTTAGTCCTGATACTGCGTAATTAATGCCGTTTTCTGTGCAAAATTCTTTGCCTGAGCCAAGCACATCTGTTTTATGTGCAAATATCTTGGCATCGGGATATCTTTTCTTAATAACTTCAACAACAGAGCAGAACATTAGTTCGGCACCTTTGTTTCCAAATCCTGCTTGGTCTATTAGTATATTCATTTTATTAGTTTTTTTATTAATTTTGCGATAAACGATTTACGACGTATCTTGTCTTGTATGAGTGTAGATATTTGTGAGTATTGAGCCTTTGCGCCCATTCTCAACATGCTGTAACTAGTGTTATATTGCTTATCGTCAGTTGTTTGCGAGGGTGTATAAGGGTAGTTGATGTACATTTGGTTTTGCATGTTGTAGGCGTTTGTGTAGTTGCTCTCTAGGCCTGCAATATGTTGACTATGAGCTATATCTGTGAAATTTCCTTCGCTTAACACTAGGCTATCTTTAATTTGAGAGAGTGCCTCACGCGCCTTAGATGTTCTAATAATTATGCTTGATTTGCCCTTTTTTGAGTGCGTGCCTTTGATGTAGCAATCCCCAAAACTTATGTCGGCCTTGCTGTTTAATTTATCGAAACAATGACGGCATCTATTAAGTTTGAAGTAGGGTTTTAGTGCCATTCTAACTCTGCGATGTATGATTTTATTCTCGCCATTTTGGGTGATGAGAGTGTGGCCTGGCCAGCCTTTTTTGTATTTTGAGCGAAAATAAAACTTCTGGTAATCGCCGTAAGTTTCTGTGAAGAAATTATAGATATTGTAGTTTAGTGTATGTTCGCAAAATAGTCCTAAAAATAAAATATTCTCGCACGAAATTTTGCGTAGTTCGCAGTAACTTTTGATAGAATATATTTGGCATGGAGTAGCCACCACAATAAGAGGTGTAGTGGGATTGGTTTTTAAAAACTCTAAAATCTTGACAGTTGATACGGATATGTATTTTGATTTTGCAGCCGTAATAATCTCTTGTCTATCGCTAGTTATGGTGTACTCGGCTTGAGTTGAGTCGAAGTTGTCGTATTTTACTACGGCAGCTTTTTTGTAAAGGCCTCGCCCAAGAAGTTCTAAAATTATTTTGGTTATTACGCCACCACTTGCTCCATTTTTTCTTATGCTTTTCTCGCTGCTGTGAGCCACAAAGCAGTCGCTGTAAGTGCCTGTGAATAGGTTTTCTTTGCTAAATGAGGCTAAATCATTGTGATAACTTGGGCAAACTTTTAGGCACAGACCACAATCAGTGCATTTGTCAGTATCTGATATAGTTGCACGAAAAGAGCCCTCAATGAGCTTTAAGGATATGATATCTCTAGGGCAAATGCTTGCGCACGCCCCACATGAGACGCATAAATCTTTGTTTATTACTTGAGAAATATTGTTCATTTAAGCCCTGCGATATAATATAAAAAGTTGAATTTATATCACAAAGATATCATTTTTTATGAGAAAATCAAAGCATTCTGTTGATTTGCTCGCAAAGTCTTGCGTAAACCTCATCTTCGCTGCCCACACCGTCGCAACTAATGTGCTTGTCTTGATTTTTGTAGTAGCTTAAAACTGGCTCGGTTACATTATTATATATAGAAATCCTATTGTTGATAACCTCTAGGCTGGCATCGTCTGAACGATTGGTCTTTTCGCCACGCGATAAAAGTCTCTCGCGTAGTAAATCGTGAGGAACTTCAATGGATAAAAGCAAGGCTTCGTTCATGTTGTTATTATCAAGGATTTTGTCAAATGCCTCGGCCTGAGCTAAGGTGCGAGGAAATCCGTCGAAAATATTTCCTGGAGCATCGCTATCTTGATTTTTGATAAAGTCTGTGACCATTTCGATAACTAAGCTATCGGGTGCGAACTCGCCACGTGCAATATAATCTCGCATGCTATTGCCAAGTTCTGTTTGTTTTCTAATCTGTTCACGGATAATCTCGCCTGTTGAGATGTGATTGAATCCGTATTTCTCCACTAAACGCTCGGTTTGCGTTCCTTTCCCTGCTCCTGGTGCACCAAATAGTACTAAATTTAGCATCTTTAAAAATATATGAATTAAGGACGCAAAAGTAGCTATAATTTTTGTACAACCAAAACAATATTGTAACTTTGCGCTAAAATTAAACAAAATCTTAATTAAATGAGCGAACAAAAATCAACTCAGATATCAACTTTAGGCGAATTTGGACTAATAGACCACCTTACTAAAGACATTAAATTAACTAAAAGCTCGACCGTAAAAGGCGTGGGCGATGATTGTGCAGTGGTGGATTGTGGTGATTATTATATGTTGCTAACCTCGGATTTAATGCTCGAAGGGATTAATTTTGATTTGACCTACTTCCCTTTAAAACACCTAGGCTACAAGGCCGTGGTTGTGGCGTGTAGTGATATTTATGCTATGAATGGCTTGCCCGAGCAGCTAACTATTTCAATAGGTGTATCATCTAAGTTTACCTTGGAGCATTTAGAGCAATTATACGAGGGTGTGAATCTTGCAGCCCAGGAGCTTGGTGTAGATGTTGTTGGAGGTGATACGTCTTCTTCGCTTACGGGACTAACTATTGCCTTAAGTGCATTGGGTAGGGTAGATAAAGACAAAATAGTATATCGTAGTGGTGCTCAGCAAAACGACTTGATATGCGTGACAGGTGACTTGGGTGCTGCTTACATGGGGCTTCACTTGTTAGAGCGCGAAAAAATTGCTCTTAAAGATATAGATAATCCTCAGCCTATGTTTGAGGGACACGAATATATTTTGGAGAAACAATTAAAGCCTTTTGCGCGCTATGATATGATAGCAGCAATGGCTCATGATAAGATAGTGCCAACGTCTATGATAGATCTTTCGGACGGGCTTTCATCTGATTTGATTAATCTTTGCAAGAGCTCAAAATGTGGTGCTAGGGTTTATCTAGATAGATTGCCTATTGCCAAACCAACTTATGATATGGCCGAGGAACTTAACACAGATCCAGTTGTAGCTGCGCTTAACGGAGGTGACGATCATGAACTATTGTTCACCGTGCCCCTGCAAATGCAAGAGGCTGTGATGAAAATGGGAGGGGTGGATGTGATAGGTCACATTACAGCTCAATCTTCGGGTGTAGAATTGGTGTTGCCTGACGGTAAAAATGTGCCTATTACGGCTATGGGAGTTAGCGCACAGCAATAGCGTCTATCTCGATTTTTACGCCTTTAGGTAGTTTGCTAACCTCAAAACATACTCTAGCAGGCTTATTGTTGCAGAAATATTCTGCATAAATACTATTCATGGTATCAAAGTTGCTGATATCATCTAGCAAAACAGAACATTTGACAACGTCATTTAGCGAAAAATCGGCTTCTGCGAGTATAGCCTTGATGTTTTCTAGGCATTGGGTAGTTTGAGATGCAATATCTGAGGGGATTTCGCCGTTTGAAGGATTTACAGGAATTTGGCCTGATATATATAAGGTGTCACCAGCTAAGATGCCTTGAGAATATGGACCTATAGCTGCCGGAGCATTTTTAGTTGAGATGTAAGTTTTCATAAAAAATAAGCGTTTTTGCAAATATAATTATAAATATTAATTTTATCTTATGAAATTAGGTATTTTTGCAGTGTTACTTTTGGCCTTGGGCTGCTCAAGAGAGTCTCAGTTGACGGATTCACAATGGGTTTTTGAGCAGATTATAGCTCAGGATTCTTTGTTTTCGGTGGATAGTCCAGATGCCAAAGTAGTGTTAGATTTTTCTAGGGACGGCAGTGTGATAGGTTATGGAGGGTGCAATAATTTCTTTGGCACTTACACTTTGGAGGGTCGCGATAAATTTAAAATTGAGCTTTCGGGCATGACTATGAGTATGTGTGAGTTTCAAGATTTTGAGGATATTTATCTTCGTTTGCTCGTAAATTCTAGCACTTACACCATAATAAATAATGAGTTGAGTTTAAATGACACGCAAACACTATCTTGCTTGCGTTATAAAAAAATGGATTAAAAAATGAGAAAAATATTATTTCTTTCCTTGCTCGCCTTGGCTTTGGCCTCGTGCTGTGCGTGTTCTATTAAGACCAGACACGACTCTAGGCCTTTGTTAGACTCAAAATGGGTGTTAATACAAAAGGACGGCCTAGCAGTAACGACCAATGATAATTATAATTTTGTGGTGACCGTAGACGGAAAACTCGCTGGCAAGGGTGATTGTAACCAGATTATGGGCGAATATGTTTTGAGTGATAAGAATAAAATAAAGTTCTCGTCTATGGCTGCCTCGCGTATGATGTGCCCCAATGCTAAGGCTGAGGCTGAGTTTTTGGCCTTGTTTGAAAGGGCTGATAATTATGCTCTGGATGTTAGGCTTTTGATGCTATTTGAGGGTAATGATTTGCTGGCGATTTTTGAGGCAAAGTAAAATAAGTTGGAAAATTTAATTTTTTTGTGTATATTTGTATATTACAATAATTTAAACTACACGAAAAATGAAAAAAATCTTTTTAACAGCACTTGTTGCATTGTTCTCTCTCTCTGTTGCAGTAGCACAAGAATCTTTTGATGACAAAGCAGCAGCTGATGCAGCAAAAATTAATGGTCTAGTTGACGGAGCGTTGACAGACGAGCAAGTAAGCGAAATTACAGCACACTATGCAAATTATTACCAAATGCTTAGCGAGGATGCTAGCAAAAGAAAACCACTTGGTAGAGCACTTAGAATTGCAGTTTCTAAAGTGTTGACTGAGGAGCAAGCAGCCGTTGTTTACGCACCTAAGAAAAAAGCTGAGTAGAGGTTTAATAGCTAAGGTATTATAAAGAGCACGCCATTTTGGTGTGCTTTTTTAGTTTGTTTGTGTAGGGTCTTAAGGGTTTTGAGGGTCGAGAAGGGGCTATTTTTAAACGATAGCGCCAATCTAGAAACTAAAAAAAAAGGAGAATAGGTGTGCTGCCTATTCTCCCGGTGAAACTCAACAAAATTTTAAAAATAAATAAGAAGACTAAACTCCTATTTTTCTGCAACTTCCTCAGTAGCTTTTTCTTCTACTTTTGGAGCTGGTTTTTTGCCTTTAGGTCCTTGTTGTGGACGTCCTTGGCCAGCTTGTTGTCCTTGTTGTGGGCCACGTTGTTGACCACCTTGCTGTGCTTGAGGGCCGCGTTGTGGACCTCTTTGTGGACCACGACCTCCTTGCATTTGACCTCTTGGACCACCACGGCGCATGCCTTGACCACCTTTGCGACCTTGGCCTTTTTTCTGCATTTCAGCAATTACAAAAGCATAACTAACTTTTTGATCGTCGTTAAGAACTTTCATAACTTTTGTCATTCTTTCTTTTTGAGCAGCTTCCATTTTAGCTTTGCGAGTGAATGCTTCTTTGCTTCCACACTCTTTGCAACATTCCTCAGTTTTAACCTCAGGTTTTTTGCCAGCTTCTTTGTTAGCTTTCATTTCTTCTTTACGTTTAGCGTCTTCTGTAGCAAATTCTAACATAAGAGCGTTAACTTGTTTAGCTTGTTTGTCTGTAAGAGAAAGTTTAGTTGTAAGTGCTTCTGTTTTTTTAGCAGCAACTTCCTCTGGAGTTTTCTCAGCTTTTTGTTCCTTAGCCTCACCTGGTTTGCCTTGTTGTCCTTTTTGTGGACCACGTTGTGGACCTCCTTGTGCAACTACAGTTAGTGCTGCAACTACCATTACAGCAGCTAATGAAATCATTTTTAATTTTTTCATACAGTTTTTAGATTATGTTTATTATAATTTTGTTTGCTTGTGTTCAACTATATAGAACCGAGAAACTCTAAAAAGTTAAATTTAAAATATTTTTTTTTATTTTTTTAACTTTTTGCTATTTTTGAGTTCTATATAAATGAAACCTAACTAACCAAAATGCGAGAAGATAAAGATAATGATATATTAGAGCTAATAGCTAAGTCATCTACAAGGATGCAAGGCTTCGAAGCTCTGGTGATTAGATATCAGGAGCCTATTTATTGGCATATCCGTAGACTTGTAGTCTCGCACGAGGATGCTCAGGATGTGATGCAGGAGTGTTTTATTAATATACATAAGTATATAGATAAATTTAAACATGATAGCTCGCTTAAAACCTGGGTCTACAAAATTGCTACTAATGAAGCTATAAGACACTTTAATAAAAATAAGTTGGATTTAAACTCTTATGATAACAAAACTAAATTAATTGAAGTGTTTGAGGCAGAAGAAGAAATTGATTTTTCTAGTATGGAGGCAAAATTACAGAAAGCCCTGCTAAGCTTGCCCGAAAAACAGAGAGTAACTTTCAATCTTCGCCACTACGAGCAGATGAACTACGAGCAAATAGCAGAAGTCACTTCCACAAGTGTTGCTACGCTCAAGACTAATTACCATTATGCAATTACAAAAATTAAAGATTATATGTTAAAACAATTATAGCCATGGAAGAGTTTGATTTAGAAAAATTGACAACAGCGATGCCTTATAAGGCTCCTAAGAAAGAATTTTTTGAAAATTTCTCTAGCGATCTAATTCAAAAAATTGAGCACAACAAACGTAAAAGAATGTACCTTATGCGTAGTATGGTTGCAGCTGCAGTTGTGGCTTGTGGACTTATACTTGGGGTTAACTCTTTTGAAAGTAAGCAGCAAAATGCCAATTCTTTAGATAAGTTTTTGGTGAGTCTCTCGGACGAGGATTTAAACTCGTTAATTGCTGATTGTGAGTATGTTGATGAATTTTATGAAAATTTATAGTATGAAAAAGTTATCTGTTTTATTATCATTTGTTTTTTGTGCTACCCTTGCCGTTGCTCAACCAGGTGGTGCAGGACAGGGTGGGGGCCAAAACAAATTGTTTGCTATACAATTACAAAGAATATGCGCTGAACTTGAATTGGAAGGTAGCGCAAAAGAGAAATTTGAGCAAATTTATACGCAATATCACGAATCTTCTGAGCAAACTCGCCAAAGACCAACTGGCCCAGGAGCAAATCGACAAGCAGGGGGTAATAATCGCCAAGGACCAGGTGCTAATCGAGCTAATCAAAATAACGAGGCTAGGCCCATGATGAAAGGCCATAGAGTTAATCAATCACATGATCTAGAGCTCAGCGATGAACAGATAGAAAAAAATATACTTGATTCTTATGATAAATCTATCAAATCAATAGAGCTTAAAAAAGAATTTTACTTCAAATTTAAAGAGGTGCTTACACCCAGCCAAATCAATACTATGTATGAGGTTGAAAGGGGAATAATGAATCGTCTAACTGAGGAGAGGAATAGGCGTAGTATGCCTTAGAAGTACGCTACGTTTAGGCTGAAAATCAGAGCGTTGCAGCTAAATACTTATTAGCCACCCTTAGTTACTTTCTCTATTTTAAGTATTTATTATTCTCGGCTAAGATTTTCAGTGCTGCAATGGTTTTGCTGTCTAAAACCGTGTTCTCTATATCTTCTATCATAGATAAATAGTGAACATCGCTGGCTATGTGATCATAAATGCCTGCTTTGAGTAATTCCTTGCCCCTTTCCATAGAACTGCGGCCATACCAACCTTGCAGAGATAGAAAGTTTAGTTGTAGGCGTGTGCCTCTGTTTTTTAGCTCGCGCAAACGCTCTTCTCTCATGTAAGGATATCTTTCGGGATGAGCCAAAATTACATCGTAGCCGGCAAGGTTTAGGTTGTAAATTTCATTCTCCCAACCCATGCGCTCCATAGACATGGTAATCTCGGTTAAGACAGTGTTGGGTGCAATGGTTAGAAGTTTTTTGCCGTCGGCATATCTTTTTTTAAGAGCTTCGTCTATCATGTATTCTGCCCCGAGCGCTAGTTCTATATCGTATTTTAGGGCTAGGGGTGCTATGTATTTATTGAATTGTGCGCTTAAATCTGCTGTCTGGTTATTATAACGATTTTGCATAATGTGAGGTGTGAGCACACATTTTTTTAAGCCTAATTCTTTGAATCGCTTAATCATTCCCTCGCTCTCTCTAGCCGTAGTAGCTCCGTCGTCAACCCCACATAACATGTGAGAATGGATGTCTACGTAATCCTCAAAAATTCCACTTTGAGCCAAGCTCGTCTTTTTATCAAACATATTAGAAAATAAATTTAGCACCTATGCGGCCATTAATCCCGTAGCCTTTGTAGTGGTTGTAAGGATAAAGCTCGGCGCAAGCTAGGTTCTCGCCTTCGATATAAATTTTTAGTAACTCGCTTATTCTATAATCAATTCCCATGCTAACATTTACGCAAGTGCTCTTGCGAGAGGTATTTAATTCGCCCAAAGAGTCGTATTCATAGAAATATCTGCGACCTATAACATCGGCTGAGGCACGTATAAAGAATTTTTCTTTTAGCGAGTAGTTTATCATGTAATTGACTTTGTAGTTTTCCTTAGAGCCTGCTTTGCTATAAAGTTTTGTGTCATACATATAATAATCTGCCCCAAGGCCCATGATAAGTCCACGAGTTATGTAGCCCTGAATATTAGCACCTACCTCATAGCGCGAAACTTTGTCGTGCAATAGAGTGAAAGACCCCTGATTATTATAATCATTTGCAAACATTATCATATCAGGCATATAGCAATAACCCAGGTGAGTTGAGTAGCTGTAAGACTTGGCAAAGCTGCCACTTATGCCTGCTGTGATGTTGTAAGATGCATCGTTTATGGTAGTTAGGCCAGAGAGTATATAAGGGTTTTGCTTAACTAGAGAATAAAAATCACCACGCTCTAGTGTGCTGTTAAGGTCTAAAAATAGAGATAAATAATCGCGGCTTAGCTCGTAGTTAACATTAACATCAGGCAAGAAGTAGAGTTTGTCTTTATAGCCTGATAATCTGTCGTAGGTGAATTCAAGAGCTGAGTTTATACTTAGGTTTTTGTGCTTGAAACCATATTTTGGACTGAGCGATGCACTTGCGTTTTGATACTTAATTTGGTTGATAAACGCACCATAAACGCCTGCGTCAAAACCCACGGTATGCTTTCCAAAGCCAAAACTAGATATGAATTTACCAAAGAAATCTTGCTGAAGAATATTGCCCTGGAACATCATATTCCCCCCTGCACTTAAACCAAAGTTGAATTTGGTGTCGTTAGTGAAATCATCGCCAAAGTATAGCTTAAGATTTATGTTTGAGTAATCGGCTGTCTCTATTTTTGCTGTGCTTACGGTGTCGTAGATGCCGTATTTTGTGTAATAGTCGTAGCTGTAGCCTAGGCTAGCGTTAAATTCTTTATTAAAGCCAACTTTTTGGTTTACTGCTAGTTCCACTTCGTTTTCTGTCTCTAGGGCACCTTTTTTATCTATCTTGCCCCAGTAGCCTAGGTGGTTAACTTTAGCTATCGCATGGCCTGAATTCCAATCTTGATTTGTGTAAAAATCAAAAATTGAGTTGTAGGGTGCACCACCACCTATTTTAATATAATAAGGCGCAGAAGGCTCTTTGCCACCCGAATTAACAACCACAGCCTTGTAAGGCTCAACTCCAAAGCTAGTTTGCCATGGTGAAGGGAAGATTTGATAATCGCTCTCAGGTTTAAGTTTTACGGTGTCAACCATGTTGGGCATGGGTGTAAGCTTGGCTGCCTTGTCTATCTCGGGCGAATAATTCTTAATTACTTCTACTCTTTGGTCTGCAAATTTATCTTGTGCTAGGGCGCTTGTTAGACTGCAAACTAAAATTAGGGATAATATTATATATATACGTTTCATAACTTGCTCTGTTATTTAAGATTTTCGATTCTGTGTTTTGCCTCGCTCACTACGCCGTCGTTTTGAGGCATATAACCGTCAACTATACTTTGGTAAGTGGCTCTAGCTTGGAAACTATCTTCGCGCGCGAGGTAAACATCGCCCAAGATTATAAAGGCCTTGCCAACCCAATAAGTGTGAGGTGTGTTTTTGTCGGCAAATGCCATAACCATTTCTTCGGCCTTGTCTAGCTCAGAGTCTTTGTAGGCTTTCTCTATTAATATATAGGTGCTCTCAGCTCCTTGCTCGGTGTGAGGCTCACTGCTAACTAGGGCAAATAACTCGTAGGCCTCATTAGTTAGATTCAGCATTTTTGCTTTGTTGAAGCGTGCTATTCTTAGCGTGTTATCGTCCGTAGAGTTGTTTGTTAGGGCGTGCTCAGTGGAATTAATGACTTTAAGAGTGTCCTCAGTAAGTAGACTACTTTTTATTTCATTTAGCAGAGCTTGATTGATTTTCTTAGTGTCGGTTAATAGGTTGGCTAGCTCGCCGTAAGTGTCTGTGGCTTTGTCGTATTGATAGGTCATAGTGTAAATATCTCCAAGTTTTTCTAGCGTGCTGATGCTGAAATCATTGTAGTGCATAGCCCTAAGCTCTTCCAATAGTTTTTCGGCCTTAGTATTATCCGAGGTTTTAATAGCGCAGTCGGCACCATAATACAAGGCTGATGTGCGATAAGCTCCGTGAGGATTATTATCTAGATACTCTTCCATTACTCGGCCTGCCTCTGTTGTGTTACCAGATAAATAAATTTTCTCGGCAGCCATGTAAATAAGTGAATCGCGTTCGATTAAAAGTTTGTCGGTTTGTATACCGACGCTTGCGATGAAGTTGTAGAACTCATCTATCTTGTTAGTGTTGACGTAGATGCTTTTCATGCGCTCGATAGAGGTTTTGCCCTCTACGCTGTGAGGTGATTTTTTAACCACGCTCGAATAATATTCTAGTGCCTTGTTATCGTCTTTTAGGTTTTGATAGATAAGTCCTAGCTCTGTTGTAGCTTGCAGTGCACGTGATGATTCAGCGTATTTTTTAAGGTAATTTTGATAAGCCGTAGCAGCTTTATTGTATTGGCTATCAGTCGTGTAGCTTTTGCCTAGTTCAAAGCTGGCATCTTCTGTATAATCGCCTTTATTCTCTGAAATTATAGCCTCTAGGGATTCTATTTTTCTAGAATTACGATTTACCATGCCTAGCACCATGGCGCGTTGGTAGGCTGCGTAATACTTCTCGCGCGTATTTAATTTAAGCGTTTTGTCGTAGTTGGCGATAGCATCCCAATATGACTTTTTGGCCAAAGAAACGTCGCCCAGACGATTGTAAGCATCTGCCTTGAAACTATCGTTGATTTTATATTCGTGGGTAAATTGTTTAAAATATTTTGCGCTCTCATCCCAGTTTTTAAGGTTAAAGTAGCAACTCCCCAAACTATAAAGTGCCGTTAAGCGTTCCTTGTCGGTGCGAGGAGCTACTCTTATGTAGGACTTAAACAGCGAAATTGCCTGAGCGAATTCGCCTTTTAGACAAAGTATTTCTGCCTGCCAGTAAGAGGTTAGGGCAGTGAATTTTTGAGTGAATTTATTTTGCTCGGCTTCTTTTAATAATCTTTCGGCATTAGTTATATCGCCCTGGGTGAAGTACTCTAAGGCACGGAAATAACTGATTTTTTGAAGAGCTGCTTTGATGTTATTGTCTGGGTTGCCAAGCGTAGAAATAGCCTCGTAAGCAGCCTGGAAATTATTAGAATTATAGTAGGCTGAAATCAAATATTCGCGCGCCTTATCAGTGCGTGCCGTGTTAGGATATTCTTTGATATAACGAGTCAAAATATTGATAGCCTCGTTAAATACGCCGCCCCCAGTTTCGTATTGCAGTTTTCCGTAGTTAAATAGTGCATCCTCGGTGATTTTTTCGTCGGCATCTGTGCTCGATGCTGCTATCGAAAAACTCTGCATTGCTGCGTGTTTGTTGTTAAGTTGCAGGTAGCAGTAGGCTAGGTGATAAGCTGAATTTTGTGAAAGCTTATCTTGCGCTCCAGCCACTTTGTTTAGCTCCTTTGCGGCCTCAGCCCAATTCCCTAGTTTATAGTTGCAAAAACCACTTATATATCTTTCTTGGCGATTCATCGCGCCACCTTTTTCTTTGTATAAATTCATGTAAACCAAGGCATTGCGATACTGCTCCATGTGGTACCACGACTCAGCTATAAGGCGCAAAATCTCTCTATCGCGAGGAGAATTAGCACGTGCTGCAAGTGCTGCTCCATTCTCTGTTACGTAATTGTGGTTATCTTGTAAAAACTCAAGGTGTAGGTTGTAGAAAGGTATTAGCGCCGAATAATTTTTGTCGTTTTTTAGCTCTGAGAAGCCTTCTTGCGCACTTTTATAATTGCCATTTGTGTAGTCTAGGTAAGAGGTGTAGTACTTAACGTGAGAGTTTAGAGGTGATTTTTTGCTCACTTCGCTGAATTTCTGAATAGCCTGAGCATCTTTGCCCATTACAAAATAACTGTGAGCCAACATGAAATTATACATGTCAATATAAGATTTGTCCAACTTATAAGGGTTAACCATTAAAAGGTTAATCTCGGCGTTTGCCCAGTTCTGATCTTCCCACGAGATTCTACCCAGCGCATATCTTAAATCGTTGGCGTAAATAGACTCAGGGTTTTTGTCTAAGAAGTCTTGGATTTTGATTTTGGCCGTTTGATTATCGCTCTCGCTTTGGCACATAAGTAATAGATACTCAGCGTGATAATGTTTGTTAGGCTCTAAGTTTTGGCCTAGGGCTTTGGTGAGCTCACTCTGAGCTTCGATGAATTTTTTGGCATTATAAAGTTCAAGAGCTTTGGTGTAATATTTGGAGTTATTTGATGCCTGTGCACTAAAAAATAAAAGTATAAATGTTGTAATAACTAATATCTTATTTCTCATATTGTTTTTTGTTAATTTGTGATCTCGATGAGATTCGAACTCATATCATCAGAACCGGAATCTGACGTTTTATCCATTAAACTACGAAACCAAATTCATTTCAGTGACCTTCTAATCTTTTGACAAAGTTGCATCTTTTTATGCGTTATTGCAAGATATTACCAAATAATAATAAAAAAAAAGGTAATAAAATTGCATATCCATGTCTAAAAACTTATATTTGCACTTAAATTATTAAGTACCTTAACCTAAAACATGAATCAATACTGGACTAGATTATCGCAAGTAATTAGTTGGACTGGATTGTCTACTAATAGATTTGCCATAGAAATTGGCCTTAATAGGGCTGAGGTCTTGTATAATATTAAGCGTGGTAAACATAGGCTGAGTAAAGATATAGCTGAATATATAGTCAGAAGATACGATAATATTAACAAGGAATGGCTACTAACGGGCGAGGGTGAAATGTTTTTTAACGAAAAAACTAAAACCTTTAATTCCTTTCCTTATTATGCCAAAGATGTTAGTGATTGTTTGAGTGGTGATAAAAACATTGCACCAGATGCTTTCTTTACTTTACCTCTGTATCGTGGTAGTGATTTTGCAGCTATGAATATGAGCGATGCTATGTGTCCAGATATGCCTATGGGGTCGGTATTAGTGTTTCAAGAGGTTGAATTGCAGGAGGTTATCTATGGTAAAAGCTATTGTGTGGTGAGTGATGATTTTATCTTGGTGCGCAATATTAGGCTTTCTAAAGACGAGAATAGCTTTGATCTTGAGGCTGTAAATTCTAAGCAATATGATGTGATGAGCATAGAAAAATCTAAAGTTTTAAAACTTTATTTAATCAAAGGAGTAATAATTGATAAAACAAAATAATTAATATGTTTTCAGGAATAGTTGAATCTCTTGCTAAGGTTGTTGAAATCAAGCAGCAGGGGCAAAACAAACATTTTTCGCTTGAATGCGATTTTACACACGAACTTAAGATCGACCAAAGCGTGGCTCACAACGGTGTGTGTTTAACGGTGGTTGATATTAAAGATAACGTTTATACCGTGACGGCAATTTATGAGACTTTGCTTAAGTCAAATTTAGGCTTGCTTGAGGTGGGTGATGAGGTGAATTTAGAGCGCAGTATGCGTCCTGATGCACTTCTAGATGGTCATATAGTGCAGGGGCACGTAGATCAAACAGCAGAGTGCATATCGGTTAAAGAAATGGACGGAAGTACTTACTTTAGATTCAAATACGAGAAAACAGGCGATAATACGACAGTAGAAAAAGGCTCGGTAACGGTCAATGGCGTGAGTCTAACGGTGGTGGATTCAGCAGACGATGAGTTTTCGGTGGCTATTATACCTTACACTTTAGAGCACACTAATTTCCATAACTTTAAGCTGGGAACTAAGGTGAATTTAGAGTTTGATATTATAGGTAAGTATATTGCCAAATTAATGAAAAGTTATAAATAGGAGAATATGAATCTTTTGACAGTTTTTTGGGATATGGATCCCGTGTTTTTCTCGCTTGGCTCATTAGAGGTGCGTTATTATGGACTCACATGGGCACTTGCTTTTGGTATTAGTATGGTACTGTTTACTGATTTTGTTAAGCGCGAGGGTTATCCTACTAAAATGTTTGATTCTATCTTTTGGTTTGCAACTCTTTCGACTGTGATAGGAGCTAGGCTAGGGCACTGCTTGTTTTATGAGCCAGGGCATTATTTAACTCATCCTATTGAAATACTTAATCTTCGTCAGGGAGGTATGGCCAGTCATGGTGCTGCCGTAGGCCTTTTGGTGGGACTTTATATTTTTTCTAAGAAAAATAAAATGCCTTATATATGGTCGCTTGATAGAATAATGGTGGCAGTGGCAATCTCGGGGGCGATGATACGTTTTGGTAATTTATTTAACTCAGAGATTTATGGTGTTGAGACCTCTATGCCTTGGGGCTTTATATTTGCTAATCGTGGTGAGAGCGTGGCTAAACACCCTACGCAGATTTATGAGGCGCTGTGTTATTTAGTAACTTTCGGGGCTATGTTGTGGATGTATTACAAGACAAATTTATCTAGAAAACACCCTGGATTTATGTTTGGTTTTGGTGTTGCAGCTATCTTTGCAGCTAGATTCTTTATTGAATACATCAAAAATCCTCAAGAGGCTTTCGAGCAAAATATGAGCTTGCTTATGGGGCAATGGCTTAGCATACCCTTTGTTTTGTTGGGGGTAATTATGATGGTGAAATCTTTTAAGAAACCTAAAATATAATATATTATGGAAGCAATAGAAAAGTTAATTTACAATGCCTTGGTTGCAGGTGAAGGTATTAATTTGCCTAAATTTGGTAGCCTAAGCATAGAAAATGCACCTTCTGGGGAGGTAAACGGTAAAATTACAGCTCCTTATTTGGTAGTGAAATTTTCTAGCGAGGAAAATGAATCTTATACAAGTGTAACTGCGCTTATGCAAAAGAAAAAAATAGAAAAACCTGTTAAAACTTTTGCTACATGGCTCAAAGCTAATTCAAAGGGTGAGGGTGATATAAAAATTAAAGGAGTAGGTGTAGTTAAAGCAGGTGTTTTTAGTGCATCGGCTGCTTTTGCAAAAGTTTTGGGCGTGCCCGAACAAGAAACTTTAACGCCTGAAGTTAAAGCACCAGAGCTTAAGGCTGCAGCTGTTAAAGCTACTGCTAAGAAGAAAAATTCAAGCCTTTTGTGGCTGATTATTGTTTGTGTTTTAGTATTGGGCGTTGTTGGATTCTTTGTTTTTATGCCTAAGTTTCAAGCTCAGCATGAGGAAAAAGCTGCCGAAGTTGTCGCTGCTCCAGTTGTAGAAACTGTGGCAGGGCCTGAGCCTGAACCTGAACCAGTCGTGGTTGAAGAGCCTGTCTTAGAGGTTGCTAAGCCTTTCCATGTTATCATTGCATCGTGCATGATAAAGGCTAATGCTGAGAGTTTTGTTAAGGCGAATCCAAGCCATGAGTTGATTGAAGTTGATGAGTATCGTACTTTGATTAGCGCTGCTAAATACGAGACTTTGACCCAGGCGTGGAATGCTATGGAGACCATGAAGGGTGATGTTGAAGATGTTTGGGTTTATGAGCTAAAGTAGTTTTGTGAGAGTTCTAAATTATGAGTTATAAGTTATGGCCACTGACGTTTATTGATGTTAGTGGCTTTTTTAGCTCACCTAGACCAACATTTATTGAAAAAAAATAATTAAAAAAGTGTAGTTTATTTTGGAATAACAAAAATATGTATTACTTTTGTACCCGAAATTAAACGGTGGGGGTAGCTCAGTTGGTTAGAGCGTCGGATTGTGGTTCCGAAGGTCGCGGGTTCGAGACCCGTTCTCCACCCTAGAACAAAGGAGGCTGTCCTATATAAATAGGATGGCCTTAATTGTTTTTTAATACTATGCGTTGTTTTTTTTAACAACGCTAACGTGTGGCTGAGAATAGCCCTGCCATACGAAAAATAACCATTTTCAACGAGTTCGTAGGTGGGGCTATTCTCGGACTCACGTTAAATTTAATTATGATTTCAGAAGAATTTAAAGCTCTGGGCCTTTCTCAAGCCATGCTTGAAGCAATTTCAGAAAAAGGGTTTGAGAAACCATCACCAATCCAAGCTATGACTATTCCAGTTTTGCTTAGCCAAGAAAACGACATTATCGCTCAGGCTCAAACAGGAACAGGTAAAACAGCTGCCTTTGGTTTGCCCATTATGGAGCGACTTTCTGCATCAAAAAATGGAACACAGACTCTTATCCTTGTCCCAACCCGTGAATTAGCTATCCAGGTTACCGAAGAGTTGCTTTCATTTAACAAGCAGAAAAAGCTGTCTATCGCAGCTATCTACGGTGGTGCCTCGATGAGCGAGCAATTGCGTAGGTTAGGCCGTGGTATCGACATTGTAGTGGCTACGCCAGGACGTTGCCTTGACCACATTCGCCGTGGTACTCTTAATCTATCGTCTATCAAGTTTATGGTACTTGATGAGGCTGACGAAATGCTAAACATGGGTTTTATTGATGATATTGATGAAATCTTATCTCACATGAACGATCAAAGACGTATCTTGCTATTCTCGGCTACTATGCCTCAAAGGATAGTTGCGCTTAGCAAAAAATATATGCGTGAAACTGAGATTCTTCGTGTTGAAAACAAACAATTAACTGCTGATCTAACTTCTCAAATTTATTTTGAGGTACGTGAGAGCGATAAATTTGATGCTCTAACACGTATTATTGACGTTCAAAACGAGTTTTATGGTATCGTGTTCTCGCGTACTAAAATCGGGGTTGATGATATTGTAAACAAACTTTTGGAGCGTGGTTACACTGCCGACGGTCTTCACGGAGATGTGTCGCAGGCGCAAAGAGAGAAAACTCTTAAAAAGTTCAAAAACAAAGCTGTCAATATCTTAGTTGCTACTGATGTTGCAGCGCGTGGTATTGATATTAATAACCTAACTCACGTAATTAACTACTCGCTTCCTCAGGATTCTGAGAGTTATGTTCACCGTATTGGTCGTACAGGTCGTGCTGGAAACCAAGGTACAGCAATTACCTTTATTTCTAGCTCTGAACTACGTCAGTTTGGTTACCTTAAAAAAGATATTAAGGCTGATATTAAACGTGAAACTCTGCCAACTGCTCAAGATATCGTTGCGATGAAACGCACACGTATCATGGAAGATTTGCGCGAGATTATCGAAAACGAAAACTTTACGGATTACATTGAAATGGCAAATAATATTTTGCTAGAATCTGATCCTGAGGTTGCTATGGCAGCTATGCTTCGTTTGGCGTTTAAAAATGAGTTGGAAGAAAATAAATATCCTGAGATTCGTTCAATCAATGTAGATAGACGTGGTACTGCACGTTTGTTTATCTCTATTGGTCGTTTGGATGGTTATGATGCTCGCAAATTGGTTACACTTCTTAAGAAAGAATGTTCGCTTTCAGATGCTGATATCAACGATATCAAAGTTATGGACAGCTATTCTTTCATCAGCGTGCCATTTGACAAGGCTGAAAACACGATTTCTCGCTTGAACACTATACGTAAGGGTGATCGTCCTATAGCTGAATTGGCTTCGGATAAGAAACCTGGTGGTGGTTCTCGTGGTTCTTCTCGTGGCCGTGGTGGCGACAGAGGAGGCGATCGTGGTGGTTTCCGTGGTGGCGACAGAGGTGGAGATAGAGGAGGTTATAGACGTGATTCTAGCTCTTCTCGTGACTCACGAGGAGGAGGCCGAGGTGGAGATTTTCGCCGAGGTGGTTCATCTTCGGGTGGCAGACGTGGAGGCAGACGATAAAGGAAAAAAGGCTAGCAATTTTGCTAGCCTTTTTTTTGAGTTTTAGAGTTGCTGACGTTTGGTGATAGGGTCTTTAGGGTCGGTGTGGTTACTGTCAAATCTGCGATTTGATGCCCTCATAGGAAAAATGCACGCATTTTTCTGCTTATGAGATTCGGGCAGGCCACTAACGTTTAACGTCTCCGACGGCCGGGGTGCCCCCGGTGAGCTAATGAGGTTTATAATTCATAATTTATAATTTTTTTCGTCTGCCTAGTGGGTGATATTTTTCTATTGTGTCTCTTAAGTGTTTGTGGCTTAGGTGGGTATATATCTCTGTGGTGGTGATACTCGCGTGACCCAGCAGCTCCTGAACCTGACGAATATTAGCTCCCCCCTCAAGTAAATGAGTGGCGAAACTATGGCGCAAAGTGTGGGGACTGATAGTTTTAGTGATGCCTGCACGTTCTGTCGCTTCACGTATAATCTTAAAAATCATAACCCTAGAAAGTGCGCGACCACGACGATTTAGAAAAACTATCTCGCGCGAAGATTTATCAATAGGCTGCGAATTTCTATCTACAAAATAATTTTCTATCCACTTTTGGGCATAATCATTTATAGGCACTAAGCGTTGTTTATCGCCCTTACCTATGACACGAATATAGCCGTCCTCAAAAAATAAATCTTGGATGCGTAGCGAAATCAATTCCGAAACTCGCAAGCCACAACTATATAAAGTCTCCAAAATAGCGCGATTTCTGTGCCCCTGAGCTGTGCTGAGATTTATGCTCGAAAGTATGAGTTCTATCTCCTCAAAGCTTAGAGTATCGGGCAAATGGCGCGAGAGTTTGGGTGAGTCTATGTTTTCGGTTGGGGTTTTTGTGATTTGATCTGAGCTTTCTAGGTAGTTCATCCAACTTTTAAGGCTCGATAAGACTCTGGCCTGAGTGGTTTTGCTAATGTTTTTATCATAGAGTGTGCACAGGTAATCTTCAATGTGTGAGGAGGTTATGTCTTTGGGATTTGTGAGTGAGCTAAGACTTGGGCTTTGACAAAATAGTCTTACGTCGCTAGTGTAACTTGCTACTGTATTGTGACTTAGGTTTCTCTCTAGGGAGAGATATTTTGTGTATTGCTCGATTAAATTATCCCACATACTATTAGATTTATTTGGTAAATATAGCAAAAAACATCATCTTTGAAAAAAATATTTTATATGAGCCTGGAAATAGAAAGAAAATTTTTAGTCACTAGCATGAGCTTTAAATCTCGTGCCGAGTCTTTTACACATATCACACAAGGTTACTTAAGCCTTGACCCTGAGCGAGTTGTAAGAATTAGAGTGAGGGATGATAAGGCCTATATCACCATAAAAGGCAAAAGTAATAAAAGTGGTTTATCGAGGTTTGAGTGGGAGCAAGAAATCATGGCTGAGGATGCTTATAAGTTGCTAGAGTTATCACTTGGTGGGGTGATAGATAAGGTGCGTTATATTGTTGATTATAAGGATTTTATATATGAGGTAGATGAGTTTTTTGGTGAGAACGCAGGACTTGTCGTAGCAGAAATTGAGCTGGAGAGCGAGAATCAAGAATTTGAAAAACCCGACTGGTTGGGCGCTGAGGTTACGGGCGATAAAAAATATTACAATTCTCAGCTTATGCGCCTGCCTTACTTAAAATGGTAGTAAATCATAAAAAATAGTGTATCTTTGCACAGCAAAAAAAATATACTATGATTTCAAAACAAATTTTCTCACGTGATTACCTCCCCACAATAAATCTCGCCATACCTGTGGTGCTTTCTCAGGTGGGGCAAGTGATAGTGCAACTGGTGGATAATGCCATGGTTGGGGTCTTGGGCTCTGATTCCCTGGCTGCTGTGTCATTTGCAGGGGCACTTTTCTTTGTTTTCTTCTTGTTTTGTGGTGGTATGAGTATGGGTCTTACGCCTTTGGTGGGTGAGATGTATTCTAAAGGAAGTCACAGAATATCAGCTATTTATCTGCAAAATTCTGTTGTTTTATATACGCTTCTCTCATTAGTGGTTTTTGCTTTGATGAGAGTGGTTGGAGGGTGTATGCACCTGTTTGGTCAAGAGGAGGCAGTGGTGGAACTTGCTAGACCTTACTTTAATTATGTGGCTTGGAGTATTATTCCTTTTATGATTTTTGGGGCGTTCAAGCAGTTTTTAGAAGGGCTTGGTAATACTAAGGTTGCTATGGTGATTGTACTGACTTCAAACGTGATAAATATCTTTTTTAACTATTTGTTAATTTATGGTAATTGGGGATTTGAGGCTATGGGAGCTGCTGGGGCAGGGCTCGCTACGCTGATTTCTAGGATAATCACACCTATTTTGATTGTATCTTACTTTGCAAATAAAGAGAAATTTAGGCGCTATTTTGCTCTGTTTAATCGCAAAAACTTGAATTTTGAATGGATAAAATCCTTGGTCAAAGTCGGACTTCCTATTTCTTTGCAACTATTAATGGAGGGTGGAGTTTTTTCTATTGTGTCTATTATGATGGGGTGGATAGGTTCTAAAGAGTTGGCAGCTAATCAGATAGCTCTGTCTATGGCAAATTTTGCATTTATGATAGTCTTGGGCGTGGGTGCAGCAACGACTATTAGGATAAGTCATGCCTATGGTAGGCGAGATTTTGAGAGTATGCGCAATATTGCACGCTCGTCGCTTAGAATGGGTATTGTTTATAATGTGATTACAGCACTGATTTTTATCTTTACGCGTAATTATATTCCTTTGATTTTTACTGATGATGCTAGGGTAGTTGAGATAGCCTCGCTGCTGCTGATTTGTGTTGCTGTATGGCAGTTTTCGGACGGTTTGCAGATTATCACTCAGGGGGTTTTACGTGGGGTTAGGGATGTGAATACTACGGTTGTCATAGCCTTTATATCTTATATTTTGGTGACTTTGCCTGTGGGTTATACTTGTGCTTTTGTATTTGGGATGAGTGCTCCAGGGCTTTGGGTTGGCTTTATTATAGGTCTTGGTTTGGCTGCTGTGTTGCTTAGTTTGCGCTGGCGAAAAGTATTTAGGCAATTAAGACAGAGCAAAGAGTAAAGTTTTTGGAAATTTTTTTGTAAGTTTGTAGAACTAAAATATTAATTACACATTTATGAAAAAAATTACAGCTCTTATTCTTGGCTTGATGCTGTCTGTTAATTTATTTGCCCAGGGCGCACAAGTTGCACTTATGGGCTATGGGTCTAGCACCTTAAACATTATTGATATGCAGACTAAACAGTCTGTGTGGAGTTATGTTTTTCCTACACCATCTGACTACAAGGGCAATTCTGTTTTCTTGCTAGAAGATGGAGAGCATTTGGTTGTTTCGACTTCGGCTACAGCACAAGTTATCTCGCTTAAAACTAAAGAAAAAGTTTGGGAATATCGTCCCTCTGGTGGTCCTAAAAGTTATGAAATACATGCTGTTGTGCCAACTAAAGGGGGTGGATTCTCGGTTTTTGTGTGTAAAACACCAGTTGAAGTTATAGAAGTAAGCAAGGATTTTGAGATTAAAAATAAACTTAAATTCACAGAGCTAAAAGGTGAAACTGATCCTCACCAAATGTTTAGATTGGCAAGCACTGATAAAAAAGGTAATTATCTTTTGCCTTGGTATGGCGACCAAACTATTTGCAGAATATCGCCTAAAGGCAAAATTATTGATGCTTACAAAGTTAATGTAGATGCTTTTGGCGTAACGGAGCTTAGCAATGGAAATCTTTTGTACACTTCGGGCAATACTCCAGTGATTTTTGAGTATGATGTTAAAAAGAAAAAGGTAGTTAAAGAAATCAAAACTTATCAAAAAGAAGGCAAAAGAGCTTGGATGCAATATGCTGGACAAGTGGAACTTATAGGCGAAGATAAATACCTGGTTCCTAACTGGACAGGTCACTCAAAACAAAAAAGAGCTAGCAGAACAGATTACTTCCCAGTGTTGATGATACTAGATTCTAAAGGCGAAATTTCATGGGATTTGAGCTTCCAACAGGCCACTGCAATGGGAGTCCAAAAAGGATTTTCGGGTTACTATTATAGTGAAAAACCTATTGTAAAATAGAACTGAAATGAAAAAAATTACTGCTCTCACTCTCGCGCTTGTGATGTCGGTGAATCTATTTGCCCAGGGCGCACAAATTGCTCTGATAGGTTATGGTTCTACGACTATCAACATTGTAGATATGCAGACAAAAAAATCTGTGTGGAGCTATAAAATTCCTTCAAATTTAGATTATAGAGGAAACTCTATTTTCCTGCTTGAAGACGGTGAACATTTAGTAATTTCAACTTTGACTTCGGCTCAGGTAATCTCGCTCAAAACCAAAGAAAAAGTTTGGGAATATAGACCTGAGGGAGATTCTAAAACTTATGAAATCCATGGGTTATTGCCAGGGGAAGACGGTGGTTTTGTGATTTTTGTGTGCAAAAACCCTGTTGAAATAATTGAAGTGAGCAAGGATTTTAAAATCAAAAATATAGTTTCGCTTTCAGGGTTAAAAGGCACGACTAATCCACATATAATGTCTAGGGCAGTGGGTCAGGATAAAAAAGGTAATTATCTTTTCCCTTGGTACGGCGAAAAATGTATTTATCGTATTTCGCCAAAAGGCAAAATTCTGGATACTTATGATGTTGGTATAATGATTTTTGGCCTAAGAGAGTTAGCTAACGGAAATTTATTGTATGGTGCAATGGATGAATCTAAAGTTTGTGAGCTTGATATCAAGCAAAACAAGGTGGTAAAAGAAATTAAAACTTTTCAAAAGCAAGGTGCAAGGGCGTGGATGCAATACACTGCTCAGGCTGAATTTTTGGGATATGATAAATATTTAGTGGCAAACTGGACAGGCCATTTTAGACATCATCAAGATACCAAAACTAGTTATTCGCCAGTAGTAATGATAGTAGATAGCAATGGCGAAATTAGTTGGGATTTAACCACTGAACAAGCTAAGGCTATGGGTTTGACGCGAGGTTGTACTGGTTTTTATTATAGTGAAACGCCTATTGTGAAATAGAGTTTTATCGCATAGAAGACACAAAAAAGGCCGTTTGAATTATCAAACGGCCTTTTTTGTTATCAAGAAATCTGTGATTAATTTTTCGCTAGAGTAGGGATAGTCTCACCTGTTACAAATTCGTAGTCATAGTCTCCAAATAAAGCATTGAACTCTTCTACTTTTGAGTTTAGTGCTGATTCATCTATGGCTGTTGCAAAATATGTTTGTGCGTTATTTGTTTTGATGATAGTTTCATCAGCAACATCATCACTTGTTGTAAGAAGCAATGCTAATGCAATTTTTTTCATAATTATATTTATTTAGTTAAAATTTTGATGCTAAGTTATACTGAAGGGATGTGATAAAAAAAATGGGTTTGATATATATTGAGGATTTGTCGTTGTATCTTTGTTCTAATCGCACCTATGTTTCGGCATACATTAATGAAAATTATAACTTGAGTTTTAGAGATTGGGTAGCCAAGTTAAGAGTTGATTACTCTAAAGAGTTATTAGTGGAGTTTCCTGAATATTCTATAGACAAAATTGCTCAACAAGTTGGCTATGCTCGCAGTAGTTATGTTGCGTCTTTCACTAAGATATGTAAAGTTTCGCCAGCTCGTTGGCGAGAGCAAAATTAAAAAAATCTTAAAATTTCTTAATTCCATAATTTTTTGTATCTTTGTTGGAATAAATTTAGAGAAAGCTAATGAGCGAAAAAGATTATAAATTAGATATAGGTCGTGGTTGTAAATTTAAAGTTGACGCAGGGGGTACTTACTCGGCTGAGGCCTCTGAGGGCTGTTATAAGCTCCACACCACAGACTGGTTAGAGGATTATCCTAACCAAATTCCTACTGAAATTTTTGAGGTTAGATTCAAAAATACGCGCAAAAGTTATTACTCAAATGTCAATAACCTTGAACTCAAAAAAGGTGATATCGTTGCTGTTGAAGCATCGCCAGGACATGATATAGGTGTTGTGTCTATGACAGGTGATATGGTGGCGCGCCAGATGCGTAGAGTGGGTTTTAATCCTCAAAATGGTGAGTTTAAGAAGATTTATCGTAAGGCAAAATCTTATGATATAGAAAAATGGCAGGATGCAATCGCACTGGAGCATGATACTATGATACGTTCGCGCCAGATAGCTGCCGATATGAAGCTTAACATGAAAATCGGTGATGTTGAGTATCAGGGCGATAAAATCAAAGCGATTTTCTATTATATTGCTGACGAGAGGGTAGACTTTAGAGAGCTAATCAAAGTTTTTGCTGAGCAATTTAGCATACGAATAGAGATGAAGCAGATAGGGGCTAGGCAAGAGGCTGGTAGAATCGGGGGCTTGGGCTCTTGTGGCAGACAGCTTTGTTGCGCTTCGTGGATCTCAAATTTTGTGTCTGTGACTACTAATTCGGCTCGTATTCAAGAAGTGTCGCTGAATCCTCAGAAATTGGCAGGACAGTGTAGTAAGCTTAAATGTTGCTTTACCTATGAGCTTGATTCTTATATAGATGCGCGCAAGGAGTTCCCTAAAGTGAATCAACCTTTGCAGGCTTTGGACGGTGAATATTTCTTGGTTAAACAAGATATTTTGGCCAAAACTATGAGCTTTAGTACTGCACCAAATGCTATGGTGGCTGTGGTGACTATTCCTATCAAACGAGTGCGCGAGATACTTGAGATTAATAAAAAAGGCAAAAAAGTTGACGCTATTGTAGATGCTGCTTCTGAGAAAAAAGTTGTGGCTGATATAGGTTTTGTGGACGTGTTGGGCGAAGAAAATATTAATCGTTTTGACAAAAAACGTGATAATAATCGTTCGCGTAACAAGAACAAAAATCGTAATCGCAATAATAACCACAACAATCAAGGTGGCGAAAATAAAGCAAAGGAAACGCAAGCTCAACAGCCTAAAAATCAGCATAATAACCATGATGCTGAGGCTCAAGGTGATGCTCCTAAAAAGAATTTTAATAGGAACAAAAAAAGGCGTAAACCTAATCCAAACAATCCAAATAATCCACCAAAGGATAAGGCCTGAGTGATGAAGAGGTTAATCTTTGTGTTATTTAGCATGTTTGTGTGCGTGGGCTGCATGAGTTCACACACTGAGCGTGTTGTGGATGTAAACCCTCAAAGATGGGCTGTGGGCGAATGTCTAGAGCTTGAATTTGAGAATGATGATACAATTTCTTTAAAGGATTTGGATATTATTCTTAGGGTTGATAATAGGTTTAAAAATGTGAGTATGCCTCTTAGATTGAGTTTCCTTTCGCCTGATAATGTGATATTTAGCGAGAGATTTAACTTGGATTTGAGTTCTGCAAAGACAAAGGAAAGTGGAGTCGCACACAAAGATTACACTGTAAAATATGTGTCTGAGGCTGATTTGACAAAAAAAGGAATTTATAAAGTGAAATTTGAGCCTACGCTTACAGATTTTGTAGGTGTGTGGGCTATAGGAATAAAAATTAAGTATTAAAAATGGGCAAAGATAAGGCTAGAAGATTTGCAGAAAATCTGACTTTTAAATGTTTGATACAGCCAGAATTTGAAGAAGTTTTCAGACAAGATTATCCTCTAAAAGGGCAGTGGCGCAAAGAGGTTTTTGGTAACGATAATCCTGTGATTTTGGAGCTAGGATGTGGACGTGGAGAATACACCGTAGAGCTTGCTAGAAAATATCCTAATGTGAATTTTATAGGAGTTGATATTAAAGGTGCTAGGATGTGGCGTGGCGCAAAAAGTGCTACTGAGGAGTCTCTGGGCAATGTTGCCTTCCTTAGAACTCGCATAGAATTTATTAATTCTTTATTTGCTGAAAATGAAATTGACGGTCTTTGGATTACTTTTCCCGACCCTCAATTAAAGAAAAATAGGGTTAAAAAACGTTTGACTTCGCCTATCTTCTTGGCAAATTATGCTAAGTTTTTAAAGCCTGATGCCTCGATAAATCTTAAGACAGATTGCAAACATTTGCATGACTACACAACAGCTGTTATCGAGCAAAACGACTTGCCTTTTCATGAGAAAAACTCAGATATTTACGGCACAGCTTACGCAACTGAATTATTGTCTATTAAGACAGCTTATGAGCAACAATATTTGGCTAAGGGCATAGCTATCACTTACCTGCGTTTCTCGCTTGGTGATAAGACAGAGTTTATCGCTCCTGAATTTGAGCCAGACGACTTGTTGGCTTAGAATTTTATGCTTTTAAACTTGCCATAGCCTATTTTTGAGGCAAAGCGAGGGAAGCCACTGTTATACATTTCGCCCGTGCGAAACAATGCTATTTTCTTAGAATCTTTCAGCAGATATAGGTCGATGAAGGATTTTAAGAAAATATTTTTTTGCTCGCTCGTGTGGTTCATGTGAGCAATTTCGCCTGGAATAACATAGGTGTTTTCTAGAGTTTTTGCGTGCTCTAGAAAAGTTATGCTGTCGGACGTGACTAGAAGTTTATAACCCTTAGGCAAAGTCTTGATGTGACTTTTGAGTCTATCTAAACACTTATTAATCAATGTGTTTTGTTCTTGTTTTGAGAGTGTTTTGTAAATATCATCCTCCTTGAAATCGCCCAGAAGTTGTTGAAAACGAAAGGTTGCCGAGTAGTAGTTTTCGCCCAAATGAGCTTTGTTTTGCTCTATTGCCAAGAGCAATTCTTTGCTTGGTTTAAATAATTCATCGAACAATGCTGGATAATTTCGCTCGTCATATCTAAAGTTAGAGTAGAGATGAGTTTGTGCATATTTAGGGTCCTTGAATTCACTAATCAGCAATTTTTTTATTTTTCCTTTTGCAAAGTAAGCACCTGAGCTATTTGCTTTTACGGGTTCACAATATGAGCTGTTATAACAGATTTCATCGTCTGAAATCTTCCAATCATATTTATTGGGAACAAGATAATCTGAGAGATTAAAAGGGTACGTAAAATTGATTTTTAGCTCAGTTTTAGTCTTTTTGCACAAAGAAAAAATTGAAACACAGCCACGCAACCTATCGGCCATACCCCCGTGGATTATACGCCCGTCTATCATCATAATTACTTGACGATTAGGGTTTTCGGGGCAATTTAAGTCTGTGTAATACTTTGCCCTAAGATTGTCTGCTACCTGTTGGTTTGCATTTTGCTCATTGAGGTAGAAGTCTATTGTTGCCTTTATTTTTTTTCTTAGTCCCATTTTTCTTAGAATACTGCTTTTGCGATTTTGGCTATGTTGTCGGTTTTGCCCATAGAATAGTAGTGCAAAACGGGTACACCTGCGCTCATTAATTCCTTGCTCTGAGCTATTGCCCACTCAACGCCTAATTGTCTAACTGCCTTATTATCAGTACATTTATTAGCCTCAATAACTAATTCCTCGGGTAAATCCACGTGGAAAATCTGAGGTAAGAGATTAAGGTGGCTTTTAGTTGAAAGAGGTTTAATGCCTGGTATAATTGGCACGTTTATGCCTATCGCGCGACAATCTTTGATGAAAGATAGAATTTTTTTGTTGTCAAAACTCATCTGAGTGATGATGTAGCTTGCCCCAGCATCAACCTTCTTTTTGAGGTAATTTAAGTCGTTCTTAAAGTTTGGTGACTCGCTGTGTTTCTCGGGATAACCTGCCACGCCTATACAAAATTTTGAGTGGTGAGAGTCTTTTACCTCGCCGTCAATGAAAATTCCCTTGTTCATGTCCGAGATTTGAGAAACAAGTTCGTGAGCGTGTTTGTGACCCTGAGCGTGAGCGTTAAAGACCTTTTCGCCCTGCAAACAGTCGCCACGAAGTGCCAAAACATTGTTGATACCCAAGAAATCCATGTCTATAAGTGCGTCCTCAATATCATAACGCGAGAGACCTCCACAGATTAGGTGGGGCACAACTTCAACTCCATATTTTTTCATTATCGCAGCCGACGTACCCACAGTTCCTGGTCGGTGTCTGACGATGCGTTTTTCTAATAGGCCGTTTGGGTGTTCAACATATTTCACGTCCTCGCGGTGATAAGTCACGTTGATGTACGAAGGATTAAACTCCATAAGTGGGTCTATCGCTTGGTAAACGTTCGCTAGGCCATCACCTTTGAGTGGTGGCAAAAGTTCAAATGCGAAGCACGTTTTGTTTTCTTTTTCGGCTTTATTTATGATATCTATTATCTGCATATTGTCAAATTTACTGAATTTTTAGAAATTTGCAATGATTTTTTTGATTTCATCCTTGCTTTTATCGCGCCTTTGGGCGTAATCCTCTAATTGATAGTCGCTAAGCTTGCCAAGATCAAAATATTTGGCATCGGCGTTTGCGAAAATAAGTCCACATATTGATTCTCCGGGCTCTATCATATAGCTTTCGTTAAGGCGTATCGCTGTGTCTTTTTCTATATCTAGCAGAGAGAATACCTCCTCTTTTAGCGAGTGATCGGGGCAAGATTCATAGCCAAATGCTACTCTAAGTCCCTTGCTCTTATTACTAAATCCCCACCATTTTTCGGCCAATTCTTGGTGTATGCTTACGGCAAATGCTTCGGCTAGACGGTCGGCCAAAAGTTTAATCATTATAGCTTTGTAATCATCGCCCTGAGCCTTGAATTTATCGCTTAGAGTTTTAAGATTTGTGCCCGAGGTGATAGCGAAACTTGCAATGTAGTCTTGCTTGGTGCTAGAAATAAAATCACTCAATGATAGGTTTATATCATTGTCACTCTGCTCGTTACGTAGTTGAGCTAGGGTGGTTGTGCCGTCGATTATGATATCATCGACTTTGCTCTGTGCTGTGTGAATTGCAAGTGCTCCTGAGAGAGGTAGTAGGTTGTTTTTCTCTATCTCGCGGAGCATCTCTACGGCGTCGGCATAAAGTTTTTTTGCCTCATCGCTGTTTTGTTTTACTTGCCATGCAGCGAAGAAATAACCCCAGTTTATGTTGGGAATTACTCGTGAGATAGGGTAGTTGTTGAGCGAAATTCGCCCCATGGTTTTGGGCGTGATAATCTCGCTTGTAGAAACAAGTCTATCTTCGCGCGCCTTGGCTAGAGATTTTAGTTTTACCTCAGTGTTTTTTTTGTTGTAGTTATCTCTTAGCTCTTTTTGTTTTTGTTTTTGCTCAGCTATAAATTCGTCTTTATTAGATGATAATAACGCAGAGAGCAACATCACATTGTGCGAGGCATCTCGGCCGTGAATAACTGTGCCCTTATATAATGGTGTCATTTTAACGGCTGTGTGCACGGCAGAAGTCGTAGCTCCACCAACGATAACAGGGATATTTAGTCCTCGCTTTTCTAACTCGCCAAGAACCTGGCACATCTGATCAAGCGAAGGTGTGATAAGTCCACTTAGACCTATGGCATCTGCGCCCCATTCAAGGGCAGTGTCAACTATCTTGTCGCACTCAACCATAACTCCTAAGTCATTGATTAGATAGCCGTTGCAGGCCATTACAACAGAGATAATATTTTTGCCTATATCATGCACATCGCCTTTGACAGTTGCGATTAGTATGCGCCCCTTGTCGCTAGACTTGCCAGCATTTTCAGCCTCTATGTAGGGTGTTAATACGCCCACTGATGCTTTCATTACACGAGCACTTTTGACCACTTGGGGTAGGAACATTTTACCCTCGCCGAAAAGTTCGCCTATCGTGCCCATGGCAGGCATAAGTATCTCATCTATCACCTTAATTGGACTTTGTAACTCACTTAAAGCTAGGAGAGTATCTTCTTCTATGAATTCTGTATTTCCTTTTATAAGTGCGTGAGCTATACGGTCTTTAAGGGATAGGCTGCGCCATTTTTCTATGGTTTTTTCCTGCGTTTTAGTCTTGTCCTCGTGGCTGTTATTAGCGTAGGTGCTTAGGTTTTCGGTAGCATCTTTATGGCGATTTAGAACCACATCCTCGCATAAAGTCAAAAGATTTGGCTCTATATCAGAGTATATTTGAAGCATTGCAGGATTAACTATGCCCATGTCCAAACCTTGAGCTATGGCATGGTAAAGGAACACAGAGTGCATGGCCTCGCGTATGGTGTTATGCCCTCTAAATGAGAAACTTAAGTTACTAATTCCTCCACTAAGTTTTGCTCCCGGGAGGTTTTGTTTTATCCATGCACAGGCATTTATAAAGTCCACGCCGTAGTTGTCGTGCTCGCTGATGCCCGTAGCAACTGACAGCACGTTAGGGTCGAAAATTATATCTTCGGCAGGGAAATTATTTGTAGTCAATATGTTGTAGGCGCGCTCAGCAATTCTGATTTTACGCTCAAAGCTATCTCCTTGGCCTTGTTCATCAAAAAGCATTACTACGGCTGCTGCGCCTAGGTTTTGTATGGTTTTGGCATGAGAGATAAACTCTGTCTCGCCCTCTTTTAGAGATATGGAATTGACTATACTCTTGCCCTGAGTGCATTTTAATCCAGCCTCAAGTACCTCCCATTTAGACGAGTCTATCATCACGGGAACTCTTGAAATCTCGGGGTCGGAGCCCATGTAATTCAAGAAATTTATCATCTCCTCTTTGGCATCGAGCAGTCCGTCGTCCATGCATACATCAACAACTTGAGCTCCAGAGATAACTTGGTGTTTTACAACATCAAGAGCCTCGTCGTATTTCTTCTCACGGATTAATCTCGCAAATTTGGCTGAGCCTGCAACGTTTGAGCGCTCGCCTATGTTTATGAAGTTACTTTGAGGTGTTATTTCTAGTGTTTCTAGGCCACTTAGTATTGTTTGCTTAGGCTTAATGCTTGTCTTGCGAGGGCTGTAATTCTGTGCTAGTCGAGCTATCTCGGCTATGTGTAGAGGAGTTGTGCCACAGCATCCACCTACGATATTTAGCAAGCCTTGCTCAAGATATTCTTTGATTTGTGTGCCCATGGCCTCGGCGCTTTGGTCGTAATTACCTAGTACGTTAGGCAGACCTGCGTTGGGGTGAGCAGATACATTGCAGTCGGCAATCTTGGATAAAGTGGCAATGTAAGTGCGCATATCATCTGCCCCAAAAGAGCAGTTGAGACCAACGCTCAAAGGCCTAGCATGAGAGATTGAATTGTAAAATGCTTCTATGACTTGACCTGAAAGTGTACGTCCACTCTTGTCTGTGAGAGTGCCTGAAATCATAATAGGAATCTCGCGCCTAAGTTCTGTAAAGAGTTTTTTGAGCGCGAAAATCGCAGCCTTGGCATTTAAGGTGTCAAAGATAGTTTCTATAATATATATGTCTACACCGGCGTCGGCCATGGCCTTAACCTGGGTGTAGTAAACCTCGCTAAGATAGTCAAAACTAACTTCTCGCTTGGCAGGATTATTTACATCGGCGCTTATCGAGGCAGTTTTGTTTGTAGGACCTACTGAGCCAGCTACGTAACGTGGTTTTGTAGGATTTTGAAGTGTATATTTATCGGCCAACTCGCGCGCAAGAGTTACGGCTGTGAAGTTAAGCTCATAGGCTTTGTCTTCCTGGCCGTAGTCCGAGAGTGAAATATAGTTGGCGTTGAAGGTGTCGGTGGTGATAATATCAGCACCTGCTTTTAAGTAATTTTCGTGTATTTCAGAAATTATGTGGGGCGCTGTTTTGACTAGTAAGTCGTTGCAACCCAATAATTTATATGTGCTGTCTTTGTACTCTTGGCCACGATAATCTTCCTCACCTAGGCCGTAGCCTTGTATCATAGTGCCTAGTGCACCATCGAGGATGAGTATGCGTTTTTGTAATTGTTTTTCTATTGATTCTTTAATCATTAGCGTTGTTTGTTATTTCTATTTCAAAAAGTTTGCTCCAATTTTTACCAGTGACAAAGATTCTCTTGTTTTCTTTGTCGTAGGCTATGCCGTTAAGCACGTCTGTGTTTGGGGTCTTTTCTTTATCGGGTAGTAGGCCTTGAAAGTTTATTATGCTGTTGACATTGCCCGAGCAGGGGTCTATTCTAACTATTAAGTCGGTGGTGTAGATGTTAGCCCAAATTTCGCCCTCTATCCACTCAAGTTCGTTTAAGTATTGCACTTTGTTGCCTTGGTTTGTGACTTCGATTTGGCGAACTAACTCTAGGGTGGTGGCATCTAGGACTTGGATAATGTTATTGCCACTACTCATATATATATAGGTGTCGTCGGTGGTAAGTCCCCAGCCCTCGCCCTGATATTTGTGCTCAGAGATTTTTTCAAATGTTTTGCTATCGTAAATAAACATGGTGTTCTCGCGCCAAGTTAGTTGATATATTTTATTGTCTATTTGAGTTATGCCCTCGCCAAAATATTGACTTTTTAATGAAATCTCTTGGCTAGCTACGCCTGAATTAAGATTAACGCGCTTTAGTTTAGAATTCATGTAAATGCCCGTGCCCTCTATTAGCACGCTATCTTGCCAAATAAGCCCCTGGGTGTAGGCAGAGGTGCTGTGAGGATAGGTGTTTATGATTTTGTAACCATATACGGGGGTGCTAATATTCTCTGTTTTAACGCTTTTGTTCGAGCACGAGAGAAGTGTTAGTGTTAGAAATATTAAAATTGTGTGTTTTCTCATGAAATTTTTAGTCTATTTAATATGCAAAGGTAGAAAAAAATAGTATCTTTGCCTAATTGAAAAAAACAATAAATTGCTATGTTAACATTAAAACAATTAAGAGACGATAAAACCCTCGCTATTGCTAAGCTTAAGAAAAAGGGTGTAGATGCTACTCAAATCATCGAAGATATTGAGAAAGTAGATGATAACCGTAAGGCTTTGCAAAGCGAATTAGATAGTAATCTTTCAGAGCAAAACGCTATTGCTAAGCAAGTTGGCCAACTTTTTGCCCAAGGTAAAAAAGACGAGGCTACGGCTGCAAAAGAGCGTACAGTAGAGCTTAAAGAATTGTCGAAATCACTTGATGAGAAACTAAAAACAGCAACTGATGAGCTAAATTCTTTGATAGTGCAATTACCTAACTTTCCTGCAGATATTGTGCCTGAGGGTAAACACGCTGAGGATAACTTAAACGTAAAACAAGTGGGCGATATGCCTAAGCTTTCTGAAAAAGCATTGCCTCACTGGGAATTAGCTAAAAAATATGATATCATAGACTTTGAGCTTGGTGTTAAACTAACTGGTGCAGGTTTCCCTGTATATAAAGGTAAGGGTTCATCGCTTCAACGTGCGTTGATTTCTTACTTTTTGGAGTGCAATACAGCAGCTGGTTATACTGAGGTTATGCCTCCACTTATGGTTAACGAAGCATCGGGATTTGGTACGGGTCAGTTGCCTGATAAAGAGGGGCAGATGTATCATGCTACGGTTGATAATTTCTATTTGATTCCTACGGCTGAAGTGCCTGTGACTAATATTTATCGTGATTCTATAGTTGATGCTAAGGATTTTCCAATTTGTCTTACTGCCTATACTCCTTGTTTCCGTCGTGAGGCAGGCTCTTATGGTAAAGATGTTAGGGGGCTGAATCGTTTGCACCAATTTGATAAAGTTGAGATTGTGAGAATCGAGCACCCAGAGCGTTCTTATGCTGCTCTTGATGAAATGGTAGCTCATGTTGAGAAAATTGTTTCTTCGCTTGGTCTCCCTTATCGTATTTTGCGTCTGTGTGGTGGAGATATGAGTTTTACTTCGGCATTGACTTATGATTTTGAGGTTTATTCGGCTGCTCAAGATCGTTGGTTAGAGGTTTCTTCGGTGTCAAATTTTGAGTCTTATCAGGCTAATCGTTTGAAACTTAGATACAAAGATGAAAACAAAAAAACACAGCTTGCACACACCTTAAACGGTAGTTCACTAGCTTTGCCACGTATTTTGGCAGCACTTTTGGAGAACTATCAAACTGATGAGAGTATAGTGATTCCTGAGGTTTTGAGAAAATACACAGGTTTTGATAAAATAGACTAAATTTTTTATATTTATTTAAAAAATTTATTTTACCTTTGCTGTAACTCAATTAACAACTTATAAAAAAAATAACAAAATGGCTTACAAAATTGATCAAGATACTTGCCTAGGTTGCGGTTCTTGTGTAGATGAATGTCCTGTTGGAGCAATCTCAGCAGGTGCTGCTTATGTAATTGATGCAGCTGCTTGTTCTGATTGTGGATCTTGTGCTGGCGCTTGCCCAGTAGAAGCTATCTCAGCAGAGTAATTTTGAGAATTAAATTTATTTAATTTGTCAATTAAGCTGGCTATTTTTAGCCAGCTTTTTTTTGTGTTTTAATCGTGAAAGTAGATAAGATTTTAGATAAGGCCTTTAGGGGCGAGAGACTTAGTTTAGCTGAGATTATGAGCTTGTGGGGTGAAATTCCCTCTAGCGAATTAATTGCAGCTGGCGATTATATGCGTAGTATTAAAGTCCCTGATACTAAGACTGTTACATGGCAGATAGATAGAAATGTGAATATCACTAATGTATGTATTTCGGGCTGTAAATTTTGTAATTTTCATTGCCGTTTACATGAGAGTGATAGGGCTTTTATCACTTCAAAAGAAGAATACTACGATAAAATTAAGCACACGCTTGAGTCAGGGGGCGATCAACTTTTATTGCAGGGAGGTCTGCACCCTAGGCTTGATATAAAATTTTATGAGGAGTTGTTCTCGGACTTAAAACTTCATTTTCCTACGGTGCGTTTGCATGCTTTGGGGGCGCCCGAGGTGGCTCATATTGCTCGAATCAGTGGTTTGACTCTGGAGCAGACTTTGCAGCGTTTGGTAGCTGCTGGTCTTGATTCACTGCCGGGGGCAGGTGCCGAGATACTTGATAATGATGTTAGGCGCAGAATATCGCCTGCAAAACCTAGCGTAGAGCAGTGGTGTGAGGTGATGCGCATAGCTCACAAAATGAACTTGGCGACTTCGGCAACTATGATGTATGGCCATGTGGAAACTCTAGAGCAAAGGATGAGGCATTTGCTTACTTTGAGGGATTTGCAGAGCGAGTGCCCTGAGGGAAATCATGGATTTTTGGCTTTTATTCCTTGGATTTTTTACTCTAAAGGTACGGTGTTGGAGAACGAGGGAGTGGTCTCTAACTTTTCATCTTTGGAGTATGTTAAGTTGATAGCTATCAGTAGGTTAGTGCTTAATAATATAACTAATATTCAGGCCTCTTGGCTTACGGTGGGTAAGCAAACGGCTCAAATCGCGCTCCATGGTGGGGCAAATGATATGGGTTCTATAATGTTGGAAGAAAATGTTGTTTCTTCGGCTGGGGCGAATAATAGCTTTGATGCTGAGGGGATATGCACGGCGATTCGCGAGGCAGGTTTCGAGCCTCGTTTGCGCAATCAATTATACGAATTTAGGGATTAATATTCTATTTTGCTCAGGTATAATCCTTGGGCTGCGGCCGAGGAACTGGCTTTGCTACGGTCTTTGCTTTCAAGGATTTTTTTGAAGTCTTGGGGGCTTATTTTTCCTCTTCCAACGTCTACTAATGTGCCTACAATAGAGCGCACCATATTGCGCAAAAATCTATCAGCGCAGATGGTGAACGTTAGCGTGTTATCTTGTCTTTTCCAGTGGGCTTTGGTGACTTTGCAAAGTGTGGTTTTATTGTCTGAACCTACTTTACTGAAAGTCTCGAAGTCGTTGAATATCAATAGGTAAGAGGCTGCTATATTCATCTTATTTATGTCTAAATCCATTCTGTATTGCCAAGTTAATTCTCTTAAGAAAGGATTTTTTTCGACCAAAAGTTTGTAGGTGTATTCTCGGTTTTTGGCATTAAAACGAGCGTGGAAATCATCGCTCGTGTGCTCATTTTTTTTGATGCAAATATCTTCAGGCAGAACGCAATTTAGGTGATAAACAAAGTCGGGTTTTAGCGAGCCCTCAAAGTCAAAATGAGCAACGTAATGCGAGGCATGAACGCCCGTGTCTGTGCGCCCACAACCAGTGATAGAAATATCTTGGCGCAGTAGCAGAGACAGTGCATTTTCGATTTTTTCTTGCACAGTCATAGCGTTGGGCTGACGTTGCCAACCACAGTAAGCAGTACCTTTGTATGAAAGTTCTAGTTTGTATCTCATTTTGCTGTAAATCTTTGCGCAAATATAGTGAAAAAACAGTAAAAAATTTGTATCTTTGTCTAATTAAACTTTTTTGAAATGAATGTAGCAATTATCGGATACGGAAAAATGGGCCACGAGATAGAAAAAATTCTTGTGGAAAGAGCTCACACTGTGGCACTAATTATAGATATGGACAACACAGCAGATTTAAATGCTGAAAATTTAGCTAAGGTAGATGTGGCGATTGAGTTTACCACGCCTGCTACGGCTTATAATAATATACTTAAATGTTTGGAATGCTCGACACCTGTTGTGTGTGGCACTACGGCATGGTTGGATAAATTGCCAGAGATAGAGGCTGCTTGTAAGGCTAGCGAGGGAGCGTTCTTTTATGCCTCAAACTTTAGTGTTGGGGTTAATATTTTCTTTAAAATCAATGAGTTATTAGCTAAAATGATGAATCCTTTTGATAGTTATGATGTAACTTTGGAGGAAATACACCACACTCAAAAGAAAGATGCGCCTAGTGGAACAGCCATTACACTTGCCGAAGGGATAGTTAACAACCTAGATAGAAAACAAAAATGGGTGGGCGAGACAACTATCGCTCCCGAAGAATTGGAAGTTGTGGCAGTAAGACGTAGCGTTGTGCCAGGAACTCACACAGTGACTTATGAATCTGCGATAGATCAAATTACTATGACTCACACGGCAAAAGGTAGGGGGGGATTCGCTTTAGGCGCAGTTCTTGCCTCAGAATTTTTGTGTGGTAAGAAGGGTATTTACTCTATGAAGGATTTAATGGGATTTTAAAAAATAAATAAAGAATTTATGTTCTCTAAAATTAAAAAAATATGGTCTAATCCTTACGTCAAATTTGGCGTAGTGGGTTTGATTTATCTGCTGTGGTTTGTGCTTTGGGCCGAGAATCTATGGTGGATATTTGGTCTTATTGTGATTTATGATGTGTATGTGTCTAAATTTATGTACAGACTTTTTTGGGGCAAACATTTAGAGCGCAAAAAATCAAATAAACTCTATAAAAAATCTTCGGAGTGGGTCGAGGCCATAGTTTTTGCTACGGTGGTGGCTAGTGTGATTAGGATTTTCTTCTTTGAAATGTATGTGATTCCTAGCTCTTCAATGGAAAAAACGCTTTTAATAGGTGATTATCTGTGTGTTAGCAAGGTGAGCTACGGGCCTAAGATGCCTAATACACCTGTCGCTTTCCCTTTTGTGCATCATACTATGCCTTTTTCGGCTACTAAAAAATCTTTTAGCGAGATAATTACTCGTCCTTATAAAAGACTATCTGGTTTTAGAGATTTGGAACGCAATGATATTGTTGTGTTCAACTTCCCGGCTGGCGATACAGTGATAGTGGAAGAACAATCAGCATCGTATTATGATGTGTTGGAGATGTATGAAAAACAATTTGGAGCTAAGGGTAGGGCAAATTTGCATCGTGATTACACCATAATATCGCGCCCTGTGGATAAGCGTGAAAATTATATAAAACGTGCTGTGGGTATGCCTGGTGACACTATTTCTATAGTCAATGCACAGGTTTATATAGATTCTAAACCTGCCACGAATGTAGAAAATTTGCAGATAAATTATTTGGTTTATTTTACTAGCCCTATCTCTAAAGATATGTTTGATGAGCTTGGTATTTCGCTTGATGAAGTTACTGTGTACTCTCACTCGTCGGCCTATGTGATGCCTCTAACCAAGAGTTCTAAAGAGAAGGTTGAGCAACTTAAAAATGTTGCAAAAGTTACTCCGTATTTGAGTAATAAATCTATGATAGACGTGTTCCCAAAAACTAACAATGGTTGGAGCGAGGATAATTTTGGCCCTTTGTGGATACCTTATAAAGGTGCTAGCGTGGAACTTACTTTAGAGAATTTGCCTTTGTATGAGAGGATAATCAAAGTGTATGAGGGGCATGAGCTTAAGGTTGTTGGTGAGGATATTTTTATTGATAATGTTAAGGCTGATAGTTATACATTTGCGATGAATTATTACTTTATGATGGGCGATAATAGGCATAATTCTGCCGATTCCAGATATTGGGGCTTTGTGCCTGAAGATCATATAGTTGGTGCACCATCGTTTGTGTGGTTGTCGCTTGATAAGGATAAAAGTTTCCCAGCGAATATTCGTTGGAGCAAGATGTTTAGAAATATAACAAAATAACTTGGAGCAAAAAGATACATACAAAACTATTGCTAGAGCAGCCGAGGCTATTTATAAGGAAAAAAGTAGCAAGTTTTTATGTTATGCCTACCCTGTGAGTTGTCTTGAGCAGATTAAACCCCTGCTTGATAGTTTGAGAAAAAAATATTATGATGCAACTCACCACTGTTATGCCTACCGTTTGGGGGCGCAGGGCGAGACTTTTAGGATGAATGATGACGGCGAGCCTTCGTCCACGGCCGGAAAACCCATACTTGGGCAGATGCTCTCGTATGATTTGACTGATATTTTGGTAGTTGTAATCAGGTATTTTGGGGGGACAAAGTTGGGCGTCTCAGGACTGATTTCAGCTTATAGGGAATCGGCCGAGCAAGTGATTTTGGAGAGTGAGATTATTGAAAAAACAGTTGATAAGAGCTTTAATATTAGTTTCTCGTATGTTGAGATGAACGAGATAATGAAGATAATTAAAGACTTGCAGCCCAACGTTTTATCTCAGAATTTTGACAATCTTTGTAAAATGACACTCTCGATTAGAGAGTCCAAGGCCGAGCAACTAGAAAATAAAATTAAAGATTATATTGACAGATAAATAAATGAGAATCATGGAAGAAAAATTAACTAAGAAAGATCTTGTTTCGATAAATGATTTTACCAAGGAAGAGATTTTTAAGATTTTGGATTTAGCAGCTGATTTTGAGGCTAATCCTTCTCAGCCACTTTTGGAGGGTAAGGTTATTGCTTCGCTGTTTTTTGAGCCTTCGACGCGTACTCGACTGAGCTTTGAGAGTGCTATTAACCGACTGGGTGCTAGGGTTATAGGTTTTTCTGAGACCTCAAACACTAGTGTTAGTAAGGGTGAGACTTTCCATGATACCATTTCTACGATATCTAATTATTGCGATATGATAGTCATGCGCCACTTTTTGGAGGGAGCACCTCATTATGCAGCCGAAATTTCTAAAGTGCCCATCGTAAATGCAGGTGACGGAGCTCATCAACACCCTTCGCAGACTTTGCTGGATTTGTACTCTATCAAAAAAACTCAGGGGACGCTCGAAAATATTAATATTATGATGATAGGTGACCTTAAATATGGTCGCACGGTGCACTCACTTTTGGAGGCGCTATCTCATTTTAATGCTAAGTTTACTTTTGTTGCGCCACCAGAGTTGGAGATGCCTAAGGAGTATAAAGATTACCTCAGTTCAATGGGTCTTAGTTATGTTGAAAAACGCGAAATTGGTGAAGAAATCAATGAGGCTGACATAGTGTATATGACCAGAGTTCAGCGCGAGAGATTTACAGATGCGATTGAGTATGAGAGGGTTAAAAATGTTTATGTGTTGAGAAATTCTATGCTTGATAATACTAAAGATAATATGAGAATCTTGCATCCTCTGCCTCGTGTGAATGAGATAGACACAGATGTGGATTCTAATGCTAAGGCATATTATTTTAACCAAACCGAAAACGGAGTTTATACCCGTATGGCAATAATCGCACATTTATTAGGTGCTAAATAACACATAAGATTATGACAGATAAATTAGTTCAAGTCACAGCAATAGAGAGTGGAACAGTGATAGATCATATTCCATCGGATAGTCTTTTTAAGATAATTTCAATCCTTGATTTAGAGAAAGAAACCTCGCGCGTAACCTTTGGCTCTAACCTAGAGAGCAAGCGCATGGGTAAGAAGGCGATTATTAAAATTAATGACCGTTATTGTGCTCAGGATGAGATAAATAGAATAGCTCTAATAGCTCCAATGGCAGTGGTGAATATCATCAAAAATTTTAATGTTGTAGAAAAACTTGAGGTTCGTGTGCCTGATAAAATCGGGGGGTTTGTTAAGTGTGCCAATCCTCAGTGTATCACAAATCATGAGAGCATAGCTACTAAATTTACGGTGCTAAAAATAGAGGATAGTGTGTCGCTAAGATGTAAATATTGCGATAAAATAACTTATCAATCAGAAATAGAACTTATCAAAAAATAGTTTCAAAATTTAAGTGTGGCAAAAGCGAAACAATCAATTATAATAAAAGGGGCTAAGGTTCATAACCTCAAAAACATAGATTTAGAAATTCCTCACAATTCTTTGGTGGTTATCACAGGGCTGTCGGGCAGTGGAAAATCGACTCTTGCCTTTGATACTATTTTTGCTGAGGGGCAAAGACGCTATGTTGAGAGCTTGTCTTCGTATGCTCGTCAGTTTTTAGGCAGGGTGGGTAAGCCCGATGTGGAGTCTATCTCGGGTATAGCGCCTGCGATTGCTATTGAGCAGAAGGTTAATACGCGAAATTCGCGCTCAACTGTGGGTACAAGCACAGAAATTTATGATTATCTAAAACTTTTATTCTCGCGTGTGGGTAAAACTTTCTCGCCTATATCGGGCGCTGAGGTTAAGGTTTCCCAGGTGGATGATGTTGTGGAATATATCAAAAGTTTTTCTAGTGATAATAGAGTTTTTCTTGGTTTTGAGATTAAACTTATCGCTGAGCAGGGATTGATTGAAAAGCTAACTTTGCTGATAAAAGATGCGATTTTAAGGGTATATTATAAAGGTGAAATTCAGCTAATTGAGGATATTTTACCTACGCTCAAAGGTGATGAACAAGATATTATTGCTATAGTTGATAGGGCTAAAGTAGCGCATGATAGTGAGGCTGAAAGTAGGTTTAGGGACTCGGTCTCTAGGTGTTTTGAGTATGGCGATGGAGATAGCGTAGTAATTATCCAAAATCCTGATAAAGAGTATGTTATAAAAGATTTCTCGGTGCGTTTTGAGATGGATGGCATCTCGTTTGAGCAACCAAATGAGCATCTTTTTAGTTTTAATAATCCTCTTGGGGCGTGCCCTAGGTGTGAGGGTTACGGCAAGGTTGTGGGTATAGACGAAGATTTGGTTGTGCCTGATAAAACTAAGTCGATATATGACAATGCAGTGGCTTGTTGGAGGGGCGACACCATGCAAAAATGGAAGATGCTTTTGATTAACAACGCTGCTAAATTTGATTTCCCAATTCACAGACCTTTTTATGAATTAACTAAGGCTCAAAAGACCCTGCTCTGGCGAGGAAATGAGTATTTTGAGGGACTTGATGATTTCTTTAAAATGCTTGATGCTGAGCGTTATAAGATACAATTTAGGGTGATGTTGTCGAGATATTCCGACAAAACTACTTGCCCTGAGTGTGAGGGTTCGAGGCTTAGAAAAGAGGCTTTGTATGTGAGGATAGGGGGGCTGAATATTGCAGAATTTACAGCAATGTCCATAGGCGAATTGTATGAATTTTTGTGCAATATTAAGCTTGATGATTACGATAAAGTTAAATCTGAGCGCATCTTGCAGGAGGTGAAAAGTAGACTCAGCTACATGATAGAAGTGGGGCTTTCCTACCTTACTTTAGATAGGCTTTCATCGACGCTTTCTGGTGGTGAGAGTCAAAGAATTAATCTTGCCACTTCTCTTGGGAGCAATCTTACCGGCTCGCTTTACATACTTGATGAGCCTAGTATAGGTTTGCATCCTCGTGACACAGAGAGACTTATCTCGGTGCTTAAAAAACTTCGTGACCTTGGTAATACGGTGATAGTTGTGGAACATGAGAGCGAAGTGATGAAGGCCGCTGACACTATTATAGATATAGGCCCCGGGGCAGGAGTTCATGGGGGTGAAGTGGTTTTTAATGGAAGTCTCAACGAATTGCAAAATTATGTTTCTCGTTCGCTGACGGCAGATTACTTGTTTGGCAAAAGAAAAATTGAGTTACCTGAAAAAGCTCGTGCATTTACGCGTTCGATTAAAATCAAGGGAGCTAGAGAGAATAATCTTAAAGGTGTGGATGTCGCCTTCCCTCTTGGCGTAATAACTTGCGTTACGGGGGTGAGTGGTTCGGGTAAATCTACGCTTGTGAAAAATATACTTTACCCGGCTGTTAACCGTTATCTTAGTGAGACAGGGCCTAAACCCGGATTTTTTGAGAAACTGGAGGGCGATGTTAGTATGATAAAAAGGGTGGAGATGATAGATCAAAATCCTATTGGAAAGTCTTCGAGGAGCAATCCAGTGACTTACATTAAGGCCTATGATGATATTCGTAAACTTTTTGCCGAGCAGCCTTATGCTAAACACAATGGCATGAGCGCAGCAAATTTCTCGTTTAATATCGCAGGTGGCAGATGTGATGAGTGTGAGGGCGAGGGCGTGATACATGTGGGTATGCAGTTTATGGCTGATGTGACCTTGGTGTGTGAGAGCTGTGGGGGTAAAAGGTTCAAGGACGAGGTTTTAGAAGTTAGATATTTTGGCAAAACTATCTTTGATATACTAGAGCTTACGGTGGATGATGCAGTGGAATTTTTCACCGAGAAAAATGCCGTGGGTAACAAACGAATAATAGATAAACTCGCTGCACTTCAGAGAGTTGGCCTTGGTTATGTGAAGCTGGGGCAGAGCTCATCTACGCTATCTGGTGGTGAGAGCCAGAGGGTGAAGCTAGCATCGTTTTTAACTAAGGATGCTAGTTCTGATAGTATAATGTTTATCTTTGATGAGCCTACAACGGGGCTGCATTTTCATGATATAAACGTGTTATTAAAGGCGTTTGATGCGCTGATAAGTAAAGGTCACACGATAGTTATTGTAGAGCATAATGTGGATGTGATTAATAATGCCGACTGGGTGATAGATTTGGGGCCCGAGGCAGGAGATATGGGTGGAGAGGTAGTTTTTGAGGGTACGCCCAGCGATTTGAAACTTAATGAGAGGTCTTACACAGCTAAGTTTTTGTAGATTTCTCACCTTATATAAATAATGACAAATAAAGAATTTAATACTTTTGTTTTACCCAATGGCATTAGATGTTTGCACAAAAAAATATCTTCGCCAGTGGCTTATTGCGCGCTTACGATTAACGCTGGTAGTCGCGATGAATTGCCCTCGGAGCATGGTTTGGCTCACTTTGTTGAGCACTCGATGTTTAAGGGGACTAAAAATAGAACTTCTTATGAGATTTTAAATTTTATAGAGTCAAAAGGGGGTGAGGTCAACGCTTATACTGGCAAGGAGGAAACGGTTTTACACGCTGTGTGCTTGAATAGTGATGTGGAATGTGCCGTGGATATTATCTCGGATTTAGTGTTTAATGCGACTTTTTTGCAGAGCAAGATAGACCAAGAAAAACAAGTGATTTATGATGAGCAAAATTCTTATGTGGACTCTTATCCTGAGTCAATTTATGATGATTTTGAGGATTTGCTGTTCAAAAATTCATCATTGGGGCATAATATTTTGGGAACTAAACGAAGGTTAAAGAAGTTTACTAGTGAAGATTTAATTAACTTTGTGTCAAGGTGTTATACTACTGATCAAATGGTTTTTTCTATGTTCTCTAATATGGATTTTGAGATTTTTAAGAGTATGAGTGAGAAATATTTCGCTCATCAAGAAAAAACTACGCGCTCTTTTGAGAGAACTGCAACGCTTAAGTATAACAAATTTAATAAAAAAGAGAATAAGGGCGAGGCTCAGGTGCATTATTTCATGGGAAATCGAGCTTTTTCGCTTGAGGATAAATTGCGTTTGCCAGCATCGCTTATGACAAATATGTTGGGTGGGCAGAGCATAAATTCGCTGCTAAATGTGGCTCTTCGCGAGGAGCAGGGCTTGACTTATAATATAGAGGCTAGCATTACGCCATTTTGCGATTCGGGGATATTTTCTATCTACTTCACTTGTGATAAGAAAAATTTAAGCAAGTCAACAGAACTTGTAAAACAGCAGATTCAAAAGATGAGCGATAGGGATTTTATTGAAAATATTTTGCCAAGTGCCAAGACACAATTTAAAGGTCAAATAAGAATAGCCCAGGAAAGCCAAGAAAATTATATGCTTAATGCAGCACGTAGCTACTTGATTTACAATGATATAGACCCAGTGGAGGTGATGATGCAAAAAATTGATGAGATAACTACTGAGCAGATGTTGGAGGTAGCCGAGAGACTTTTTACAAATTATTCGACTCTAATTTATAAATAAAATGATAAGCGAATTAGATAAGTACATAGACGAAAAATCTACCCCTGAGGATGAATTATTAAAGGAACTGGATCGTCAGACCCACTTAAAACTTGTGCAACCACGCATGATTTCTGGTCATATTCAGGGCTTGCTACTAAAGATGTTGGTTAAGATGTATAGGCCAAAAAATGTGTTAGAGCTTGGCACTTTTACGGGCTATTCGGCGCTGAGTATCGCCTCTGGACTGCCCGAGGGAGGGTTTTTAGATACTGTCGAGGTGGATGATGAGATAGAAAGTTTTACAAATTCGTTCTTCGACAAAAGCGCTTATCGTGATAAAATTAAGATGCACATAGGCTCGGCTCTGACTTTGCCACCGACGCTTGGTAAATGTTTTGATATGGTGTTTATTGATGCCGACAAACGCGAATACCCTGATTATTATCGTATGATAATGGGTGATTTGTCTACGCCTGCTATTGTTAAGAGTGGCTCGGTGATTATTGCTGATAATATTTTGTGGTATGGCAAGGTCATAGAAAAAATCCCCGCGAATGATAAATACACGCAGGGAATAGTTGATTTTAACGCTCTAGTGGCTAGTGACAGTAGAGTAGAAAATATGATTTTAAATATTAGAGATGGGCTAAATATTATTTTAGTCAAATAGCCGCCCTTAGCATGACTTTAAATTACACCAGTATATCTTTAACACTAGTTACAGTAAAATCTTTAATCACATTATCTGGTTTCCAACTTCTAACTAAATTATCTGCAAAAGTTGTTGAAAGACCTATTACATTGCACCCTGCATCGCGTGCTGCTATGATGCCTTGGTGAGCATCTTCGTAAACTAAACACTCCCTTGCATCAAGCTTAAGTTCCTGACAAGCACGAATATAGATGTCTGGCTTAGGCTTGCGATTCTCTACCATATCGCCGTTAATGACAACATCAAATTTGTCTTTGATATTGCATTTTTCTAATACAAAATTTACGTTTAGCTCAGTGCCTGACGAGCCGACAGCTGTCTTGATGCCTGCTGCGCGAAGATTATTTAAGAAATCAACAAGGCCTGGGGTGGGGGCGATTTTGCTTTCAAAAATGTCACGATAAATTGCTTCTTTTTCGTTGCCAAGAGAGTTAATGTCGTGGCTTTCTAGTATGTGTTTTGGTAGGATTGCAGGCATGATTTCGTCGTTACCCATGCCAAACATAGATAGCAAAAGTTCTAAGTCGAGCTGCGTGCCGTACTTGCTGCAAAAAATATCAAACGCCTCGATGTGTATCTTTGCATTGTCAACCAATACACCGTCCATGTCAAAAATTACCCCTTTAATCATAAAAATTTTGTTTTAAATTTAGGGCAAATATAAAGAATTATTCATAAATTTTGTACCTTTGCCTTAAATAAAAATACAACTTTAATATGAGTATCACACCTATTCCAGAAAAAACTATTGAGCGTTTGAGCGAATATCGCAGGACTCTTTTATCTAGTCACCAACAGGGTATTAGTCATATTTTTTCACACGTATTAGCTGGTATTCACGGCATTACGGCTGTGCAGGTGAGACGCGATTTGATGTTAATCGGTTTTTCGAGCGACACCAAAAAAGGCTATGATGTCGAGGTGTTGATAGATTTTATTAGCAATATTTTGGATAGTAATAATGTTACTAATGTTGCTGTGATAGGTATGGGTAATCTTGGTCAGGCAATTACTAAGTACTTCAATGACAAGGGTTTGAAGCTGAAAATTACAGCAGCCTTTGATGTTGATCCCGAAAAAGTCGATCGCTCGATAGACGGAATTATGTGTTATAGTATGGAGGATTTTGAGCGCCAGGTCTCTTTGCTTGATATTAATCTTGTTGTTCTATGTTCGCCCACTCGTGTGGCATCTGAGCTTGTTGTACCTATTATTAATGCAGGGATTAAAGGGGTGCTGAATTTTACATCGAAACCTCTAAATTTCCCACGAGGTATTGTGGTTGAAAATTATGACATTACTACACTTTTAGAAAAAGTTGCTTACTTCGTTAAAGAGGCTGAGGACACTGAAACTGAAGGGAGAAACGCTTAAGTTATGAGGCTTGTTTATGGGTTTGACGAGCTAGATTGCTCCAAGAAAACGGTTGTAACTATTGGCTCGTTTGACGGGGTGCATTTGGGGCATAGAGAGATACTAAAAACCATAGTCAAAAAAGCTAAACAAGATAATCTGCTGAGCGTAGTAATGACTTTTTCGCCTCATCCTAGAGCTGTGTTAGATGCTGACAATAAAGGGGTTAAGCTACTGAATACGCTGAGTGAAAAGGCTCTTTTGTTAGAAGAATTAGGTGTTGATATACTGCTTGTTGTGCCCTTTACTAGGGAGTTTTCTAAGTTAGAATATGAACAGTTTTTGAGTGAATATTTAATCAAAAAAGTTAATCTTGGTTGCCTTGTTATAGGCTTTAATCATCATTTTGGTCATAATAAAACAGGTAGCGTAAATTCTATTTCCTCGCTTAGTAAAAAGTATAATTTTGAGGTGCTCAAAATGCCAAAAATGATGCTTGATAGCGTCAAGGTTAGTTCTACTTACGTTAGAAATTTGATAGAGTCGATTAAGATTTCTGAGGCTGAGGAGTGTTTGCTTAGACCTTATTTTTTTATTGCAAAAATTGATGAAAACTCTCGTGTTTTGCTCCAGAGTCACGATAAATTAATGCCACCAAATGGGGAATATAATGTAAGTGTAGAGCAGGGGAGTGAGGTGTTTAAAGATACACTTATTGTTAAAAATTACACTTACTCGCTCGCTCAGTTTAAAAATGTTGGCAGTGAGGATGATTTTATTATAAAATTTGTGTAAAAAAATAGAAAAAAAGCTTATCTTTGCATAAAATTTTTATATTATGCCTTTTATAAAAGATAAGATCAAAACTGAGGGACTTACGTTTGATGACGTACTTTTAATCCCTGCATATTCTGAAGTGTTGCCTAGTACGGTTGATGTTTCATCTTGTTTTTCAAGAAATATTCGTTTAAATTCTCCTATCGTTTCAGCTGCTATGGATACAGTTACTGAGGCTGATTTGGCTATTGCACTTGCTCGCGAGGGTGGTATAGGTGTTATTCACAAAAATATGTCTATCGAACAACAAGCTGCTCAAGTGAGAAAAGTGAAACGTTCGGAAAATGGTATGATTTACGATCCTATCACCATTATGCGCGATAATACCGTGGCTGATGCTATGGCACTTATGCGTGAAAATAAAATCGGTGGTATCCCAGTTGTGGACGATGATTATAAATTAGTAGGTATCGTTACTAACCGTGACCTTCGTTTCCAAACAGATATGAGTCGCAAGATTGACTTGGTGATGACTAAAGAAAATCTTATCACTACAACTAAAGCTGATATTAAAAATGCTTCTGATATTTTATTGCAAAACAAAATCGAGAAGTTGCCAGTTGTTGATGATAATGGCGTGCTATTAGGTCTTTTGACTTATCGCGATTTGACTAAAGTGCAGGCTAATCCTAATGCTTGTAAAGATGAAAAAGGTCGTTTAAGAGTTGCTGCTGGTATAGGTGTTACTTCTGATGCTATGGACAGAATCGACGCTCTATATGAGGTTGATGTTGATGCTGTTGTGTTGGATTCGGCTCATGGTCACTCTAAAAACGTGGTTACTTTGCTTAAAAAAATCAAAGCTAAATATTCTGACCTTGATGTAGTTGTAGGTAATATTGCTACTGCCGAGGCTGCTAAATACTTGGTTGAAGCAGGTGCTGACGGCGTGAAAGTTGGTATCGGTCCTGGTTCTATATGTACAACTCGTGTGATTGCAGGTATAGGTGTTCCTCAATTATCGGCTATTTACGATGTTGCAAATGCTATCAAAGGTAGTGGCGTTGCAGTTATCGCTGACGGTGGTTTGCGCTATTCGGGCGATGTTGTTAAGGCTTTGGCTGCTGGTGGTGATTGCGTTATGATAGGCTCTATGTTTGCTGGGGTTGATGAATCTCCAGGCGATACTATTATATTTAATGGTCGTAAATTCAAATCTTACCGTGGTATGGGTTCGCTTGAGGCTATGCAGTCAGGATCTAGCGACAGATATTTCCAAGGTGGAGTTCAAGATGCTAAAAAATTAGTGCCAGAAGGTATCGCAGCACGTGTGCCTTACAAAGGTTACTTAAGAGAAATAGTTTATCAAATCATAGGAGGTCTTAGAGCTGGTATGGGTTACTGTGGAGCGAAAGATATTCCTACACTTCAAGATGCTAAATTCATAAGAATCACATCTTCAGGTATGCACGAGAGCCATCCTCACGATGTTGCTATCACTCGTGAAGCACCAAACTACTCTCCTGGTGATATGTAGTTAATGTGTGAAAATTAGATATTTAAGAGCTGTTGCATGATGTGTTTGCAACAGCTCTTTTGTGTTTTAAAATATATTTTATACCTTTATAAAATATAAAAAAGGAGATTATGAGCTTAACGAGAGAATTTAAAATCAGGGTCCAGTATCGTGATACCGATGCTATGGGCATAGTTCACCACTCAAATTATGTTAATTTTTGTGAGGTTGCACGCACGGAAATCCTCAGAGAAATGGGACTTTCGTATAAAGAAATGGAGCGTGATGGGGTTAGTTTGCCAGTTCGTGAGGTGAAAATGACCTATCTCTCGCCTGCATTTTATGATGATTTAATAACCGTGAGGCTTACGATAGAGAAAATGCCGACTGCTAAAATTACTTTTTTTCATGAGATTTTCAATGAGCAGGGCACTTTGCTTAACAAGGGCGAGATAATATTGGTGTTTGCAAATGACAAAACTCTTAAACCGTGTCATGCTCCTGAGAATTTCGTCAGACTTTTGAGCCAAAATTTTTAAGTAATCTGTCATAATGTCATAGATTTTGGGTTGGCATAGCATTTGTGTTTTATAAAAGTCAAATGATTTAACTATAAAAACATATAAAATGCAAAACGGAAAAATTGGAGTAACTACGGAAAATATCTTTCCTATTATCAAAAAATTTCTTTATTCTGACCACGAGATTTTCTTGCGTGAATTAGTCTCAAATGCAGTAGATGCTACCCAAAAAATAAAAAAACTAGCAGCTGTTGGTGAATTCGACGGCGAACTAGGAGACTTAACGATTAAAATCAGTTTAGATGCTGATACTAAGACACTTACAATCTCTGACAGAGGCGTGGGTATGAATGCCCAGGAGGTCGAAAAATATATCAATCAAATTGCCTTCTCAGGTGCTGAGGAGTTTATGGAAAAATATAAAGACCAGAGCATAATTGGCCACTTTGGACTTGGTTTTTATTCGTCTTTCATGGTTTCGGACAAAGTTGAATTGCACACACAATCTTTCCGTGAAGAAGATGCAACCATGGATTGGAGCTGTGACGGAACACCAGAATATGCGCTAGGTGAGAGCGCAGACAAACGCACACGAGGTACTGATATAGTGCTTCATATCTCGGATGATAATGCTGAATTTGCTAGCGAGAGTAAAATTTCTGAACTGCTTAACAAATATTGCCGTTTCTTGCCAGTGCCTATTGCTTTTGGTAAGAAAAAAGAGTGGAAAGACGGCCAAAACGTTGAAACTGAGGAGGATAACATAATCAATAACTCAGCTCCACTTTGGACTAAAAAAGCAAATGATATTACTTCTGAGCAATATGCAGAGTTTTATTCTGAGCTTTATCCTACCTCAGACGAGCCACTTTTTAACATTCACCTATCTATTGATTATCCGTTTAATTTGACAGGGATTTTGTATTTCCCTAAGATTAAAAACAATATTGAGATTCAAAAAAATAAGATACAACTTTACTCAAATCAAGTCTATGTGACTGATTCTGTGGAAGGTATAGTGCCAGAATTCTTGACTTTGTTGCACGGGGTGATAGATTCGCCAGATATTCCACTAAATGTTTCGCGTAGCTATTTGCAAAGTGATTCTAATGTTAAGAAAATTTCTTCTTACATCACGCGTAAAGTTGGCGACAGATTGCAGGAGTTGTTTGTCACTTCGCGTGAGGAATTTGAGCAAAAATGGGATGATTTGAAAGTGTTTATTGAGTATGGTATCGTAACTGAAGAAAAATTTGCTGAAAAAGCAATGGGCTTTACTTTGCTTAAAAGCCAAGAAGGTAAATACTTTACTCAGGATGAATATAAAACCTTGGTTAAAGATAATCAAACTGACAAACATGGAACTATTATCTATCTGTATTCCAATGACTTAATCTCGCAAGATAGCTTTACTAAAGCAGCTATGACTAAGGGATATGATGTGCTAGTTATGGACGGGCAGTTGGATAATCACTTTATTAATTGGTTTGAAAGTAAAAACCAAGACGTGCGTTTTGTTAGGGTTGACTCGGATGTTGTAGATAAATTAATCCAAAAAGATGAGGCTTTGTCTATTTCGCTTAGCTCGGATCAACAAGAAATTTTGCGCCCAGTCTTCGAGGCTCAGCTTTCTTCTGATAAAGATGTTCACTTTAATGTGAGCTTTGAGCCTATGAGCGAGAGTGATGCTCCTGTGATGATAGTCCAAAACGAATATATGCGTCGTATGAAAGAAATGTCTGCAATGGGTGGGGGTTCAATGGCTCAGTTTTATGGCCAGATGCCTGATAATTTCACAGCTGTTGTCAATGGTAACAGTCCTTTGGTTATAGATGTGCTTGAGAGCTCGCAAAAATCTTACGGTGATGACTTAAGTGTGATTAATCAAAAAATCGAGAGTGCAGAGTATGCAAAACAAGCAGCAGATGCAGCTATCTCAGGAAAAAAAGATGAAGAAATCTCAACTGAGGCAAAGGATGCAGCCAAAGATGCTGAATCAAAATTACAAGCAGTTAAACAAGAAAGAGCAGATAAATTAAAAGCGATAGGCGCTGAAAATAAGCTAGTTAAGCAAATTGTTGACCTAGCACTTTTATCAAACGGAATGCTTAAAGGCGAAAAATTAACGGAATTTGTACAAAGAAGTGTGGAACTTCTAAAAAAATAAACTAACTTTAAGGGGTGATTAATTTACTAATCACCCCTTAATTTTATATTTCTATGAAACACATTTGCGAATGGTGCCCACTAAGGGCTAAATATGATAGAAAACCTAAATCTCTATTGGGAAGATTTTGGCGCTGGCATATAAATTTTTGTCACGGCTGGAAAAAATATTATCTCAAGCTATCAGATGAACAAAAGAGGGAAATTTTTGAGAAATACAACTTCAAAAAGTAGTTTAGTCTATATAAATTTCTAGCAATCTGCCACAACCCGTTAGCGTAACCTCCTCGATTATCGCTGGGATAAGTATGCTTTCTCCTGTCTTAATCTTGGTGTCATTAACTGATATTTCACCATCGATTAACATACAGATAACAAAACTATCTAGTCTAGAATAGTCTCTGTTTACCTCACCTTGTAATTCTATTTCATTGACAGTGAAGTATTTGCATTTGACTAATTCGGCTGCTTCGTTAACTTTGATAGGCTTAGTGATGTTGTAATTTCCTGGCTTAGAAAAATCTATTGCATCCAAAGCTTCTTCTTCGTGCAAGTCTCTGGGCTCACCATTACTATCTAGTCTGTTCCAATCGTTTACGCGATAAGTGACATCTGAGGTTTGTTGAATCTCAGCTATTACTATGCCTGCTCCAATGGCATGTATAGTGCCTGAAGGTATAATATAACTTTCGCCTTTTTTGACCTCGATTTTATTAAGTAGTGAGGGTAAAGTACCATTAACACAGGCATTTACATATTCTTCCGAGCTGGTTTCCTTCTTAAACCCTAGGTAGATTACAGCACCTTTTTCAGCACTTACGATATGCCACATTTCAGTCTTGCCAAAGCAAGAGTGACGCTTTCTAGCAAGCTCATCGCCTGGGTGAACCTGAATAGACAACACATCTTTGGCATCTATGAATTTAGTTAATAGAGGAAATTCTAGGCCAAACTGTTCGTAGACTTTCTCGCCAACAACGTCACCCATGTAAATTTCTATGAGCTCCTCTATGTTGTTGCCCTTAAGCGCGCCTTCCTTAATTACCGAGAGACTACCTTGAACAGCTGAGATTTCCCAACTCTCGCCTATGAGTTTATCTTTTGGCAAGCGTTTTTTGTATAAACTCTCCAAAGAGCGACCTCCCCAAAGGCGTTCAAAATATTGAGGTCTAAATTTTATTAACTCTAACATAACTCTAGAATTCTGAGGTAAAGTGAAACTTAATATCAGGAAATTTCTCTATCGCTAAACTAAGTGCATAGCTCGTGTCTGCCAAAAATACGTTTCTGCCGTATTTATCAGTGGCCATAGCAGAGTGTTTACGTTTGATAAAATCTTCTAATTGAGCTTTATTATCGCTCTCTATCCAGCAGGCCTTGTGTATGTAGATTTGCTCCCATTTACACGTAGCGTTATACTCATGCTCTAAGCGATATTGTATAACTTCAAACTGAAGTGCACCCACAGTACCTATGATTTTCCTGCCGTTCATTTTTGAGGTAAATAGCTGAGCCACACCCTCATCCATAAGTTGGTCTATGCCTTTGGATAGTTGTTTGTATTTTAAAGGGTCTCCGTTTTCTATGTATCTAAACATCTCGGGCGAGAACGAAGGTATGCCAGTAAATTTGAGCTTTTCACCCTCGGTAAAGGTGTCGCCAATACGGAAGTTTCCCGTGTCGTGTAGGCCTATAATATCACCTGGGTAGGCAAAATCAACGATAGATTTTTTCTCAGCCATAAAAGCATTTGGCGATGAAAATTTCATATTTTTGCCACTTTTCACGTGAAGATAAGGTTTGTTACGCTCGAAAGTGCCTGAACAAATCTTCAAAAAGGCTATTCTATCTCGGTGGTTTGGATCCATATTTGCGTGAATTTTAAATATGAAACCAGTTAGTTTTGTCTCAAATGGATCTATCTCGCGAGTTTCGGTTGTAGACTTGTGAGGGTGGGGCGCAATTTTAATAAAACACTCCAAAAGTTCCTTAACACCAAAGTTATTGATAGCACTTCCAAAGAATACTGGAGCTAGCTCGCCACGCAAATATGCATCATGTTCAAAGGGCTCATATACGCCCTCGATTAGCTCTAGGTCTGATTTTAGGGTTTCGGTGTAGGGTGTAACATAATCATCAAGGCGTTCATCATCAAGTGTGATTTCTATGGTCTCGCTAGCAGTTTGTCTGTCCTCACTAGCAAAAAGCGATAAGTTTTGCTCGTAAATATTATAAACGCCACGAAACTCAGGACCACTGCTTATAGGGAAGGCCAGTGGGCGCACTTTAATCTTAAGCTCGCTCTCAACCTCGTCTAACAAATCGAATGGATCTTTACAAGGACGGTCAAGTTTGTTGATAAAAACCATGACAGGAGTGTTGCGCATACGGCACACCTCCATAAGTTTACGAGTCTGATTCTCAACACCTTTTGCGCCGTCAATTACTATAATAACACTGTCCACAGCCGTAAGAGTTCGGTAGGTATCCTCTGCAAAATCCTCGTGGCCTGGGGTGTCAAGTATATTGATTTTTGTGTCCATATACTCAAATCCCATAACTGACGTAGCAACCGAGATACCTCTCTGACGCTCGATTTCCATAAAGTCAGATGTAGCACCTTTTTTAATCTTATTAGATTTTACGGCACCAGCAACGTGGATAGCACCTCCGAAAAGCAGTAATTTTTCGGTTAGTGTAGTTTTACCAGCATCGGGGTGAGATATAATGGCAAAAGTTCTTCTTCTTTTTATTTCTTCGTTAAGACCCATATATTTTTTTCTTATTTTTTAGCTTTGTTTAGGAGGGTAGTCTAGCGAGTAGTGTAGGCCTATGCTTTCTTGGCGCTGTTGGGCGTTTTTGATTATTAGGTAACCTACTGCTATCATGTTTCTTAGCTCACATAAATTTTGACTCAGTGTTGACTTTAGATATAGTTCCTCGGTCTCTTTATATATAATCTCTAGCCTGCGTCTTGCTCGCTTAAGCCTTAAATCTGAGCGCACTATGCCTACATAATTGCTCATGATTTGTTGCATTTCCTTGTAGTTTTGAGTGATAAGTACCATTTCTTCGGGCGATGATGTTCCGTCGTCGTCCCATTCTGGAATTCCCTCTTTTATGCTTAGTTTGTTTATAATCTTTAGCGAGTGAGTTGCTGCTTGTGATGCATAGACTGCGGCCTCTAGCAGTGAGTTAGATGCTAGTCTATTAGCGCCGTGAAGCCCTGTGCATGATGTTTCACCCAATGCGTAAAGATGTTTTATTGACGTTTCGCCATTAAGATTTACCTTGATTCCTCCACAGCAGTAGTGAGCTGCAGGTGTTACAGGTATCATCTCTTTGGTGATGTCTATGCCTATATTCAAGCATTTTTGGTAAATATTTGGGAAGTGGTTTATGATATCTTTGGCATCTTTGTGAGTGATGTCGAGATACACAAATTCCTCTCCTCTGAGTTTTAGTTCGTTGTCTATACTGCGCGCAACTACATCACGTGGAGCAAGTGAGCCCATAGGGTGGTAGTTGTGCATAAATTCTTTGCCGTCTTGTAGTTTCAGCACACCTCCATGTCCTCGCATAGCCTCAGTAATCAAGAACGAAGGTCTTTCGCCAGGATTGAAAAGTGAGGTAGGGTGGAACTGTATAAATTCCATGTTTTCGGTTTTGCCCTTTGCTCGGTGCATCATGGCTATGCCGTCGCCAGTAGACACGCTAGGGTTGGTTGTAGTGTGATAAATATTACCTATACCCCCTGTGGCTAAGATAGTTACCTTTGCTAGTATTGTTAAGATTTTGTCCTTTTTAAGGTTCATCACGTAGGCTCCATAACAGTCAACTTTGGGTGTGTTCTTGCGAACTAACTTACCCAAGTGGTGTTGAGTGAGTAGGTCAACGGCGAAGTGATGTTCTAAAACTTCTATGTTTTTGTGACGTTTTGCTTTTCTAATCAGTGCGCTTTCTATTTCTGCACCTGTTAGATCTTTATGGTGAAGAATACGGTGTTCGCTGTGGCCACCCTCGCGAGCTAGCTCATACTTACCCTGAGAATTCTTGTCAAATTTCACGCCCCAACGAATTAACTCTTTGATGAGTTCGGGTGCTCGTTTAACAACCATTTCTACAGCCTGCTCATCGTTTTGAAACGAACCACAGACCATGGTGTCGTGAATATGTTTTTCATAAGAATCTGGCTCGTAGCTGACACAGCAGATTCCTCCCTGAGCATAATTGGTATTACACTCGCTCATTTCGCTTTTTGTCACCATGATAACCTGGTGATTATCAGCAACTTTAAGCGCGTAGGTAAGTGCAGCTATACCACTGCCTATAACCAAAAAATCAGTTTCTATATTCATACAAAATATAATAAAAGATACGTTATAAAACTAATTTTATAACGTATCTATATTTGCTTTCTGCCAAGAAAACTAGTTGTATTAACTATAAGTCAACCTCTTCGTCAGAGATGTTAGACACCAAAATACGTCCACAATATTCGCAAACGATAACTTTTTTGTTAGTGCGAATTTCGTATTGACGCTGAGGTGGGATACGGTTGAAACAACCTCCACAAGCATCTCTTTTAACAGTTACTACAGCCAAACCGTTAACCATGTTGCCACGGATTCTTTTGTAAGCTGTAAGTAAACGTTCGTCGATTTTCTCTTGAGTTTTTTCTGATTGCTCGTTAAGTTTTTCAACGTCTTTAACTGTTTCGCTGTCGATAGACTCTAGTTCAGCTTTTTTGTTTTCAAGGTCGATTTTTCTATCATCAAAGATAGCTTTTGAATCTTCAGCTTGTTTTTTCTTAACTTTAATCTCAGCGTTATGTTCTTTTAAACGTTTTTCGCAAAGTTCGATTTCAAGGTTTTGATACTCAATCTCTTTAGTTAGAGAGTCGAATTCACGGTTGTTGCGAACATTGTTTTGTTGCTCTGTGTACTTAGCTATCAAAGATTTAGATGTTTCCATCTCCTCTTTGCGTTGTCTGATAAGTAGGTTAAGGTTTTCCACCTCAGAGAGAATATTCTCTATTCTTGTTTGCAAACCTTCAACTTCGTCCTCTAGGTCAGCAACCTCTAATGGAAGTTCACCTTTGATTTTGTTGATCTCGTCGATTTGAGAATCAATTTTTTGAAGTTCGTACAATGCAAGAATTTTTTCTTCCATTGAAAAATCGTTGTTTTCGTTTGCTCTTTTTTGTGATGTTGCCATACTTTATGTTTGTATTATGCTTTAAACAAAATAATTTACTGGGTTGCTACATTGTTCACTCTTGTGGATTGCAAAAGTAGTGATTTTTTTTGTAATTATATCATACAAAACGTTAATTGCGCAATATTCGCTCTCAAAATGTCCAATATCTGCGATAATTAGGTCTTTATCTGCATCAATAAAGTCATTATATTTAAAATCTGCTGATATATATAGGTGAGCACCACACTTTTTAGCTCTGCTAATTAGTGATGCGCCACTGCCTGTGCATATTGCTATCTTAGAGATTTTCTCGCCATTATCTTTACTATAACGTATAACTTTTAGCTCAAATTGCGTCTTGATTAATTGTAAAATCTCGTTAAGTGTTTTGGGCTTATTAAGTGAACCTATTATCCCAAATCCACAATCTTCTCTAAGGCTGTCTTTATCGCTTAAAATCTCGCGTTCACTGATATTCAGAGCTTTAGCTAGAGCATGGCTAAGCCCATCGGGAATTTTATCCAGAGGAGTGTGAGATGAGTAAAGCGCGATATTGTTTTTAATAGCGCTGATAACCGTGCGCTGAGTGATGTTCTCGCCCGTAAGTTTTTTGATAGGGTGAAAAATTATGGGGTGGTGCGAGATTATTAGGTTACAGTTTTTCTCTATGGCCTCGTCTATGATGTCCTCGCTTATGTCAACACACAGTAAAACGCCTGAAATTTCATCGTTTTGCTGGCCAACTATAAGTCCCGAATTATCATAACTTTCTTGAAGTGATAGTGGGGCTTGTTGTTCTATGATTTGTATTAACTCTTTGATTATCATTAAAATAGACTTTGTTGGATAAAGGCTGGTGCAGTTTCTATTTCCTGTTTAGTCTCAATGTCTGGAGTCTGAAGTATAATTATTTCTTGAGGTTTTATCGACTGCTGTGAAACTTCGCTATCTTGAGAATTATCGTCTAAAACTTGATTTAATTGCTCTAAAAGTGCTTTGATTTCTTGCATTTTTTCGACTATGCTAACATCTTGTTTTAGAGTTTGTTTTTGGCTTTTCATAGCGATTTGAGCGCCCTGTAAAGTCATGCCTTTTTCTTTAACTAAATGGTAGATTAGTTTAAGATTTTCTAGGTCTTGAGGGGTGAAAAGGCGATTACCTTTTTTGTTTTTATGAGGTTTTAATATGCTAAATTTTTGCTCCCAAAACCTTATGAGTGAAGGCTTTACGTCAAAAATCTCGCAAACCTCGCCCATGGAATAATATATTTTTGTAGTATTTACGCTCATCTTTTGTCTTAAAAAAGAACTTTATTTTGCGCTAAGATATAAAATTATAGGTAATATTCAAAATTATCACATAATTTAATTACCTTTGCAGGAGTTTATTTAAAAATGTTTTAGTTTTGAGCCATATTTTCACCTCGCAAATCATAAAAGGCAAGCAGCTTGGCCGCAGCCTTGGTTTTCCTACTGCTAACATGGCAGTTGACGATAATTTGCAACTCGAGAATGGGGTTTATGCAGTCAAAATTGAGCTCAACAATGTGAGTTATTTTGGTGTTGCAAACCTTGGATTTAAGCCTACGATAGAGGGTGATTTTCCTCGTACTTTAGAGGTTAATATCTTTGATTTTAGTGAGGATATTTATGGTCAAAGACTCCAAGTTGAGTTCCTGAAAAAAATCCGTAATCAACAAAAATTCTCATCGCTTGATAAGCTAAAACAAAATATAGAACAAGATATTTTAAAAACAAAAGAATATATAAAATGTTTATAGACAATAACTTACCTTATAAGGTTGCAGACATCTCGCTTGCGAGTTGGGGTCGTAAAGAAATTGAGGTTTCAGAGCATGAAATGCCTGGACTTATGGCTTTGCGTAAGAAATTTGGCCACTCAAAACCTTTAAGTGGAGCTAGAATCATGGGCTCGCTTCACATGACAATTCAGACAGCCGTTTTAATCGAAACTTTGGTTGAATTAGGGGCTGATGTTCGTTGGTGTAGCTGCAATATTTTCTCAACTCAAGACCATGCTGCGGCTGCTATTGCCGAGGCTGGCGTTCCTGTTTTTGCGTGGAAGGGCGAGAGCTTAGAGGAATATTGGTGGTGCACGGCTCAGGCTTTGTCTTTTCCAGGTGGTTTTGGTCCAGACTTGATAGTTGATGATGGTGGTGATGCCACACTTATTATACATAAGGGTTACGCTGCCGAGAAAGATACTTCGACTATAGATTATGAGCCTTCATCATACGAAGAAAAAGTGATTTTAGACACTATTGCCTCACTTCTTAAAGAAGATTCCATGAAGTGGCATCGTGCAGTTGAGAGCTGGAAAGGTGTCTCAGAGGAGACTACAACAGGGGTTCACCGTCTTTATCAAATGTTCTCTCGTGGTGAATTATTAGTGCCTGCTATCAACGTAAATGACTCGGTGACTAAGAGTAAATTCGATAATCTTTATGGCTGTCGCGAGTCTTTGGCCGACGGAATTAAGCGTGCTACAGACGTGATGATAGCTGGTAAAGTTGTTGTGGTTTGTGGTTTTGGTGATGTTGGTAAAGGTTGTGCTAGAAGCATGGCTAGTTACGGTGCACGAGTTATCGTCACTGAGATTGACCCGATTTGTGCTTTGCAAGCTGCTATGGAAGGTTTTGAGGTTAGGGTGTTGGAAGATGCTCTAAAAGACGGTAATATTTATGTGACTACAACGGGTAACTGCGACGTTATAACACTTGAACACATGCAGGGTATGCGCGATCAAGCCATAGTTTGTAATATAGGTCACTTTGATAATGAGATTCAAATGAGCAGACTAGAGGCTTGTACTACGGTTAAGCACCAAAACATTAAACCTCAGGTAGATAAGTTTACATTTGAGAGTGGAAATAGCATATTTATCCTAGCCGAAGGACGTTTGGTTAATCTTGGTTGTGCTACGGGACATCCATCGTTTGTGATGAGTAACTCGTTTACAAATCAGGTGTTAGCTCAGATAGAATTGTGGGAAAATCGTGATAATTTAGAGGTTGCTGTAACTCGCCTACCTAAACATTTGGACGAGGAAGTTGCTCGCCTTCACCTTGAAACGATAGGTGTTAAGTTAACTAAATTATCTGACGCTCAGGCAGATTATATAGGCGTGTCGGTGGATGGGCCTTATAAGGCTGAGCATTATAGATATTAATGGTTTAATGAAATTTATACTAGGGGCGATTAATAAGCATTCATCTGCTGCCTTCTAGCTTTTCAGCCTAATACTCACGTACCTTAAAGTACGCTCCGTTTACGCTGAAAGTCAGAGCGTTGCATCTAAATACTTATTAGTCACCCTGCGTTATACTACAAAGGGAGTGACCAACATTTATACTTGTTAGTCACTCCCTTTGTAGTATTTGATTATTTGCTTAAATCAGTGTTGTGAACTCCAAGTACTGCACGCCCCGAAGGATCGTTTAAGTTTTGGAAAGAAGCATCCCAGGCCAAAGCCGTAGGTGTGCTACATGCAACCGAAGGAACTGAAGGAACACACTCAGATGCAGTTTTTGAAGGGAAATGCTCCTCGAAAATGCAACGATAATAGTATTCTTCTTTGTTTTGTGGAGTGTTGATAGGGAAGCGCTCAGAGGCTTTTTCCATATCTTGGTCTGATACAGCGTTTGTAGTGATTTCTTTAAGTGAATCTATCCAACTGTAACCAACACCGTCAGAGAATTGCTCTTTTTGACGCCATGCAACTTCCTTAGGCAAAATATCTTCAAAAGCTTTTCGCAAAATCCATTTTTCCATGCGACCGTCCTTAGCCATTTTAGCCTCAGGATTAATACGCATCGCTACGTCCATAAATTCTTTGTCAAGGAAAGGCACACGACCTTCTACACCCCATGCTGATAGTGCTTTGTTGGCTCTAAGGCAGTCGTAAAGGTGAAGTTTGTCGATTTTTCTAAGTGTTTCCTCGTGGAATTCTTGAGCATTAGGAGCTTTATGGAAGTAAAGGTAACCACCGAAAATCTCGTCAGCACCCTCGCCCGAAAGCACCATTTTGATACCCATAGATTTAATTACTCGCGACAATAAATACATAGGAGTAGATGCACGAACAGTTGTAACATCGTAAGTCTCAAGGAAATAGATGACATCATTGATAGCATCTAGACCTTCTTGAACTGTATAGTGAACTTCGTGGTGAACGGTTTTAATGTGATCAGCTACTTTTTGAGCAGCTATTAAGTCTGGCGCGCCTTTTAATCCCACTGCAAATGAGTGTAACTGAGGCCACCATGCTGCATCTTGGCTATCAGATTCAACCCTGTGAGAAGAATATTCTTTAGCAACAGCAGAAATAATTGAAGAGTCAAGACCTCCAGAAAGCAAAACTCCGTAAGGAACATCAGACATAAGTTGACGTTTTACAGATGCTTTAAGTGCATCGCGAAGATCCTCTACGCTAGCGCCGTTGTCTTTGACTGCGTCGTACTGCATCCAGTCGCGTTTGTAGTAACGCACCATTTTGTTCTCTTTGCTAGAGAAATAGTGACCTGGCAAGAAAGGCTCGATGCGAGTGCAAAACCCCTCAAGTGCTTTGAGCTCAGATGCAACAAAAACTTGTTTGTTTGCGTCCCAACCTATATACAAAGGAATAACTCCGATAGTATCGCGAGCAATAAGGTATTCGTCGTTTTCAATATCATAAAGCGCAAAAGCAAAAATACCATTGATTTTCTCAAGTAGTTCAACTCCCATTTTTTTGTATAAAGGAAGTATAACCTCGCAGTCTGAACCAGTTTGAAACTGATACTCATTTGCTAGTTCTTCTCTAATCTCAAGGTGATTATAAATCTCTCCGTTAACAGCCAAAACCATGTTGCCGTCAGCACTATACAAAGGTTGGCCACCCGATTGAGGGTCAACAATAGAAAGACGCTCATGAGAAATAATAGCTTTATCCCCACAGTAAATGCCAGACCAATCTGGTCCACGATGTCTGATTTTTTTAGACATCTTTAGTATTTGTGAACGCAATTCTTTTTTATCTTGCGTAATATCAAATACACCTACAAATCCACACATATATATAAATTAAATATTGTTATTTCTTTTTCTGCTTTTTTCGCCACAAAAAAGTCTAGCAACAAATGTAGCTATAATAATTTTTTAAAAAAATATATTGTTTATTTTTTATCACTATATTACTCAAATGTATAATATTCCCATTTTGCTATGCCTTTTTCGGCTAATTGCTTGTTGTATCTTATGGTTTGGGGGGCATCGCCTGTGTAGCGTCTGTTCTCGTTGATTAGATAAGGCTTCATTTCATCCCACCAAGCGTCGTATTCTTTGCTTAGTTTAGCAACTACTTCTGGGTACTTGTCATAAACATTTACCTTTTCGTAAGGGTCGTTTTCTATATCATATAGCAGGGTGTTGTTTACAAATCTCCATTTTTGAGTTCTTACAGCACAACCTTTATATTTATTCTCTTCGGGATTTTGTCCTTGTTTCCAACGGCCTACGTGGATATAAAGATTTCTGTCTTCCCACTTAGCATTAGGGTTCTCTAACAATGGCAGCAATGAGCGACCGTCTAATTTTTGTGTTTTTTTAGCTATTTTAGCGCCTGCTAACTCGCAGAAAGTTTTGTAAAAATCTATGTGTGCAACTAATGCGTTAATGTCTTTGCCCTCAGATAGTACACCTTTCCAGTACCAGAACGAAGGAACGTGAGTACCTCCCTCAAAAGGTGTGTTTTTACCTGTTTTAAATCCTCCTCTTGGTAGTGCAACTCTTTTGCCATTTCTGCTTCCTTTGCTAACACCTTGGCCATTGTCAGTCATAAATATTATTAAAGTATTTTCAAGAGCATCCCATTTCTTAAGTTGAGCCATGAAGTCTCCAACATTATCATCTATGTTTTCTATCATACCGTAACGGCCTGCTGTGTTGTCGTTCCAACCAGCCTCAAGGAATTTTTGTCTGTATTTCTCAGGTGCAATAAAAGGACCATGAGGTGCATTAAGTGGAATATATGCAAAGTAGGGCACTTTTTTGTCTATTTTTTTCTTAATCCATCCTAGGGCTGCATTAAAGAATAAATCTGTACAGAAACCGTCTGTAGCCACGATTTGGTCGTTGTGAAGGATTGCATTGTCAAAATACATACCTTCTTTAATAGTGTTAGGTGGGAAGTCGGCACAACTACTGTTTTTAAAAGATTGGCCTATGCCACCTGCACCATGAATGAATACTTCGTTAAATCCTCTGTTGTAAGGTTGATAAGCATCCTCGTCACCTAAATGCCATTTACCAAAGATAGCTGTTTGATAACCAGCCTTTTGCATTTGCTCAGGGAAGGTTATGTGAGAGATGTTCATGATTTCACGCTCCAAAATAGTGTGGGTTACCCCATTCTTGAAAGAGTGAACACCCGACATAAGTGCTGCGCGCGAAGGTGCACTCGTAGGGCTAACGTGCATCTCTGTAAAACGAGTAGATTCTGCGTAGAATTTATCTATGTTAGGAGTGCTAATAAATTTGTTTCCCATGCAAGACATATCACCCATGCCTTGGTCGTCAGTTAGGATGAAAATTATATTCGGTCTAGAACCTTCAAGTGACTTGGCACTCAGGTTTGCGACAGCGCAAATCCCCATTACTAACGAAGTGTTGAAAATTGTTGTATTCATAATTTAATTATTGCTGAATTCAACCTGCAAATGCAACTGAATTCATAGTTAATATTTGTTTAAATTTTTCATTTGGTGTGAGGTAGCCGAGCCTTTTACGAGGGCGATTATTTAGCTTGTTTTCAATCCA
>JAWXTK010000004.1:0-99034 GCA_044433645.1 Rikenellaceae bacterium
ATTGAAAACAAGCTAAATAATCGTCCTCGTAAAAGACTCGGATACCTCACACCAAATGAAAAATTTAAACAAATTATTAATATGAATTCAGTTGCATTTGCAGGTTGAATTCAGCGTTTATTTCGCGCTTAATTTTATTTAACTCATTAAGGTTAGCTTTTATAAAAATTAGGTTGGAGATTATGGGCTGTTTTTCTAAGGATTTTTTACCGTTTTTAAACTTGACTACGGTCTTTAAAGGAGAGTAGTTTTCTATGTTTTTTTCGCTTAGAATTTTCTCTGCCTTTCTGATTCTTTGGTAGGTGACTTTCATTGCATACCATGCGCTGTTTTTTTCTTTGTATTCTATCCGTAAGTTTGTCATTGGGATATAAGGGGTAGACTCTAATAATCATATAATATGCTGATTATTAGTTAATTAAATACTTTAATAGATAAAAGCAATAACTGTCTTTTACCGTGTGTAAAGGTAAAAAATTAATAAAGATTAGGATAAAATCTAGGGTTTTAGTTATACGTTTTTTGGGTTTTAAACGTATAATTTTTCTGCATCAGATAGCTGTAAATAACAGAAATTGCAGTAGTAAGAGCCTTAGAAGGGGTAGGGTAAAATGCTAGGATATCTACAAATAGTTTAAGGCATAAATAGTTTAAAACTATTGAACCAAAAACTACTAAACAATAGCGCAAAAGCTGCGTTTTTGTGCCGAGTTTTGATGTTTTAAATGCCACATATTTGTTAAGATAGAATCCGTTGAAAAAAGTAATGGGGAACACGATAAGCATGGATGCTATGTGTGCAGAAATCACAATAAAGCCCAAATTTAGGTGGTTTTCTGACAAAATATAATGAAAAACTAGGTAGTAATAAACGATATCTAAGCCCATGTTTGATGCCCCACAGACAGCGTAACGAAAAGTGTCTTGAGGTAGGATTTTTCTTAGAAATGGGAAGTAGAAAAAATCTATAATTTGGGTTATTATCTTGGCTATTGTCATTTATTTTGCTCAGCTTTTTGCTTTTGTAATTCATACATACGATCTCTGAATTTTGCAGCTTGCAGGAAGTCTAGTTCCTTAGATGCCTCATTCATCAACTGTCTTAATTGCTCTATTGCTTGGTCTAAATCACCACCCGTTGAGTATTCGGTTTTGCTCTCAGCTGCCATTGATGACTTGCTAGTGAGGGCATTATTATATATATAAGTATCGTCAAAGTTTCTTGATGCCACCAGCGAGTTTACCTTGTTGCTTTTCACTGCTTGCTTAGGTGTTATCTTGTTTTGCATATTAAAGAGCACTTGTTTTGTGCGCCTAGTGTTGGTCTCCCATATAACTTTTAACATGGAGTCGGTGTAAACCTCAGCATACATTATCACCTTGCCGTTTGGGTTACGAGCTGCTCTGCCCGAGGTCTGAGTCAGCGAGCGAGCACTCCTTAAAAATCCTTCTTTGTCAGCATCTAAGATAGCTACTAAAGATACTTCAGGCAAATCAAGTCCCTCACGCAGAAGATTAACTCCAATTAGCACGTCAAACATACCGGCGCGCAAATCTTCAAGTATCTGAACTCTCTCCAGAGTGTCAATATCTGAGTGCATATAGCGATTTCTGATGCCTGCACGGTCAAAATATTTTGATAGCTCCTCGGCCATACGTTTGGTGAGCGTGGCAACTAGCACCTTCTCGTCTTTTTCGGCGCGTGAGTTTATTTCTGATATTAAATCATCTATCTGATTTGTGGTGACTCTTACATTTATTAGTGGGTCTACAAGTCCTGTGGGACGTATAACTTGCTCGGCAAACACACCTTCGCATTTGTTAAGTTCGTAGTCGGCAGGTGTTGCGCTTACATATATTGTTTGGCCAGCAATTTGCTCAAACTCCTCAAATTTCAGGGGCCTGTTATCTTTGGCAGCAGGCAGTCGGTAGCCATATTCCACCAAGTTTTCCTTGCGCGAGGCATCACCCCCATACATAGCTCTAATCTGAGGTATGGTGACGTGGCTTTCGTCTATAATAATGATGAAATCTTTTGGGAAATAATCTAGCAAACAGAAAGGTCTGCTGCCAGGTTCTCGCCCATCGAAGTAGCGCGAATAGTTTTCTATGCCCGAACAATAACCCAATTCTTTTATCATTTCAAGGTCGTATTCCACCCTTTGTTTTATGCGCGAGGCCTCTTGTGGGCGACCCATTTTCTCGAAAAATGAGATTTGTAGACCAAGGTCTAACTGTATTTGTGCTATTGCGCTATTGATTCTTTCTTTTGTGGTGACGAAAAGATTTGCAGGATAAATTGTGATATTTTCCTGTGAGTTTAGTCGGTGTCCACTTTGAGGATCAATTTGTGATATGCTCTCTATCTCATCGTCAAAAAATCCAACCCTGTAAGCCGTTGCCCCATATGCCGGCATGATATCTATGGTCTCGCCACTAACCCTGAAAGTTCCACTTGCGAGTTCTAGCTCTGTGCGAGTGTAAAGAGCTTCGACTAGTTTGTATAAAAATTTCTTGCGCGAGATGACTTCTCCCACCTTAATTTCCACCGATGTGTCGTGAAAATCAGCAGGGTTTCCTATACCATACAGGCATGACACGCTAGAGACCACTATAATATCGCGCCTGCCAGAAAGCAGGGCAGAGGTGGTGCTCATACGCATTTTTTCTATCTCCTCGTTGATAGATAAATCTTTTTCTATATAGGTATTTGAGGCTGGAATAAAGGCCTCGGGCTGATAATAATCGTAGTAAGATACGAAATATTCAACCATATTTTCGGGAAAGAAATTGCTGAACTCACCGTAAAGCTGAGATGCAAGCGTTTTGTTATGGCTTAGAACCAGAACAGGGCGATTAAGATTTTTTATAACGTTGGCAATAGTAAAAGTCTTGCCCGAACCAGTCACCCCTATAAGCAAGGCATTACCATCGCTCTTTTTAATAGTATTTGTTAAGTCCTCTATGGCTTTGGGTTGGTCGCCCATTGGCTCATAATCTGATGAAAGAATGAAATCCATAGTTTTTAAGAAATGCTATTGTAGTTTGTAGTACAAAGTTAAAAAAAATCTATATCTTTACAAACTGATACACTTTAATTATTATGATAGACAAACTCACCATAGATAGAATTTACTCCACGGCTAATATTATTGACATAGTCGGAGACTTTGTGACGCTCAAGAAAAAAGGCGTTAACTATCAGGCTTGTTGTCCTTTTCATAACGAGAAAACCCCTTCGTTTGTTGTTTCGCCCAGTAAGGGTCTTTACAAATGTTTCGGCTGTGGCAAGGGTGGAAATGCTGTGACTTTTTTGATGGATCACGAAAATATGAGCTATGTTGAGGCTCTGAAATACGTGGCAAAGAAATACGGCATAGAAATTCAAGAAAAAGAACTCACTCCCGAGCAGATTAAAGAAAACGATAACCGTGAGAGCATGATGATAGTGAGCAGCTATGCTGACGACTATTTTCGCGATGCTCTGCACAATAGCGAGCAGGGTCAGGCCATAGGTCTTAGTTACTTTAAAGAACGTGGCTTTAATAATAAAACTATAGAAAAATTTGGTCTAGGTTTTTGCCCAACAGACGGTGATAAATTCACTCAAACAGCACTAGGAAAAGGCTATAAAGAGGAATTTTTAATCGCAACGGGACTTACTATCAAAAAAGATAGGGGAGGATATTACGATAGATTTTGTGGCAGAGTGATTTTCCCTATTCATGGCATAAGTGGTAGGGTTACGGCCTTTGGGGGCAGGACCATGCGCACGGATAAAAATGTTGCTAAATACCTGAATTCGCCCGAGAGCGAGATTTATCATAAGAGTAATATTCTTTACGGTCTATTCTTTGCGCGTACGGCAATTTCTAAGAGTGATAGCTGTATTTTGGTGGAGGGTTACACTGATGTGATATCTATGCATCAGGCTGGTATTGAGAATGTTGTCTCCTCGTCTGGCACTTCGCTTACCATAGAGCAAATACGCCTAATTGCAAGATTTACCAAAAATATTACCGTGATTTATGACGGTGACTCGGCTGGTATCAAGGCCTCGCTCAGGGGTATAGATATGATACTTCGTGAGGGTCTAAATGTTAGGGTGGTGTTGCTGCCCGAGGGTGAAGACCCTGATTCTTTTGCTAGAAAACATGACACAGCATCGCTCAGAGAAGAGATAAACTCTAGGCAGGAAGATTTCTTGGGCTTTAAGATGCGACTTTTAATGGATGAGGCCAGCGAAGACCCTATAAAATTGTCGGCTTTGATAACTGATATGGTCGAATCTATCGCTCAGATTCCAGATAGCATACCTCGTTCGGTATATATTAAGGAGTGTGCTAAGGTGATGAGAGTGGATGAGCAGATGTTAATTTCTGAGGTAGCGCGCAAACGTTTGACTCACACCTCAGACAAGGAGGCTGTGGATTTTGTTCGCCGTGAGCAGGCTCGTATAAATCAGGTTATTTCTCAGCCTCAGGCCGTTGAGAAAGTTATTGCCGGCAGTTCAAATTCTGAGTTAGAGAAGGAATTGGTAAAATATTTGCTTAAGTATGGAGATAAAAACTTTGATTATAAGCAGGGGCGTGAGATTACAGAAATTAATGTTGCTGAGACGATAATTAGTGATTTGAGGGCTAATCAAATAACTTTTCAAGACCCGATTTACCAAACTATTTATCAGACTTATTGCACACTTTATGATGCTGGTGATGTGCAGATGCATCATTTTATCAATCATAGTGATGCAAATGTGTGTAATGCTGTGGTTGATATTTTAACTAGCGATGATAATTACGTGCCCAGCAAAATATGGGAAAAGCACGAGGTTATTATCGAGAGTGAGCAAGACAGACTTCGCGAGGCAGTGCCTAGAGCAATTATATTATATAAGTGTAAGGTTATAGAATCTATAATCGCCTCACTTAACGATAAGCTTAAGGATGAAAACCTGGGCGATGAGCAGATGAGTGAGATTATGTACCAGATAGCCTTGCTGAACAAAGAGAGAATTTTGATATCAAAGAAACTTTCAAGATTAATCATCTAAAAAAACTTAATATTATGAACAAAACAGTTTTAGTTACAGGGGGTGCAGGCTACATTGGTTCGCACACTACGGTTGAACTTATTGAGGCAGGTTATGATGTGGTTATAGTTGATAATTTGTCTAATTCTAATATGGACGCAGTCTCTGGTGTTCGTAAAATTACTGGTGTTGATGTGCCTTTTGAGAGAGTGGATTGCGCTGATAAGCTTGCTTTAAGTGAGGTTTTTGCAAAATATAAGTTTAATTCTATTATTCACTTCGCAGCTAGCAAGGCTGTGGGTGAGTCGGTTGATAAACCTTTGGAATATTACAGAAATAATCTTCTCTCGCTTATGAATATCTTGGATTTAATGCGAGAGTTTAAGGTGAGAAACTTGGTGTTTTCGTCTTCGTGCACTGTTTATGGGCAGGCCGAGATTTTGCCAGTTACCGAGTCTACCCCTAGGTTAGATGCTATGTCGCCTTATGGAAATACTAAGCGAATTTGTGAGGATATAATTTTTGATACTACCAGGGCGTGTGCTGAGATTTCGGCCATCGCACTTAGATATTTTAATCCTATTGGTGCTCATCCTTCATCGCTTATAGGCGAGTTGCCTAAGGGAGTGCCTGCTAATTTAGTGCCTTTTATTACGCAAACAGCAGCTGGACTTCGTGAACAGCTTAGTGTTTTTGGCAATGACTATAACACACCTGACGGCTCTAATTTAAGAGATTATATAGATATTATGGACTTGGCCAAAGCTCATGTTGTTGCTATGACTCGCATGGTTGAGGGCGCATCTAAATCTTCTTATGAGATATTTAATATAGGTACGGGGTGTGCCGTTTCGGTTTTGGAACTTATCACTACTTTTGAAAAAGTCACGGGCGTGAAGTTAAATTACAAGATTGTTGGGCGCAGAGCAGGAGATGTTGAGGCTGTTTGGGCTGACACTAGTTATGCAGAAAATGAATTAGGTTGGAAGGCAGAGCGCAGTCTTGATGATACTTTAGCGAGCGCTTGGGCGTGGGAAAAACGCGTAAGAGGTTTGTGATAGAGATAGTGACCCTAACCCTCTATCTCATAACTCTCCAACTCCTTGGCCAAATGAGTGTTCCCAAAAACCTCCCTAGTCTCGGCTAAAACAATGCTTGTGTCTTTGTATCTAGGCGATAAGTGACCTATAATCAGCTTTTTAGCGCCTGAAAGTGTTGCAATTTTGCCAGCTTGAGATGCTGTGCTATGGCCTGTCTTATGTGCCGTAGCTTTATCTTCATTACAAAAAGTAGCCTCGTGATATAATAAATCAACCCCCCTAATTAGACCTGCTGCCTTGGCAGAATACCTCGTGTCACTTAGGTAAGCATAGCTGCGTGCCTGGTAAGGTAAATAGGTTAATTCGCTGTTTGTGAAACCTTTAATATCTTCACCACGTTTGAGCGCTAAGATATCCTCTAGCGATAGCCCGTACTCATCAATCTTATGTTTGTGAACGTTGCGCTCAGGGGATTTTTCCTTGAAATGAAAACCTGAGCAGGCTAATTTGTGGCGCAAAGGTATGCTCCATACTTCCATAACCTTGTTCTGGTAAATCATGGTGTGCTCACGCGTGTTAACCTCGTGGTATTGAACCTCAAAAGGTAATTCCTCGTCTATAAATTTGGAATAAAACTCTAATATATGCTCAAAAGGCGAAGGTGCAAAAATCTTAATAGGAGTGCGCCTGCCCATAAGTGCAAGTGATGAGAGCAAAGGAATCAGACCATAGACATGGTCGCCATGAAGATGAGAAATAAAAATTGCCTTTAATTTCAAAGGATGAATCCCAGCCTTAAGTAATTGGCGCTGAGTTCCCTCACCACAGTCTATTAAATAAAACTGCTCATGTACATTAAGTACATGAGCAGCGTGATGAGTATTTATTGTAGCAAGAGCAGAGCCACATCCTAAGATAGTTAAGCGAAAGCTACTCATTGCTAAAAATAAATTTATTCAGAATCTTTAGCTTCCATTTGAGCTTTTAGTTCAGCAAGACCTGAGATATCGCCGAAAGTTGTTTTCTCATTAGATGCGTTGATTTTTTTCACTGTAGCTTTAGCTGCATCTGCAGAAGCACGTTTCTCAGCGCGCTCAGCTTTCTCTTCGTTTTTGCGAACTTCCTCGAAAATACGAGTGTGAGAAAGAGTGATGCGTTTTGTAGCTTTAGAGAACTCGATGATTTTGAAATCAGCAGTCTCGCCAGCTGCGATAGTAGAGCCATCTTCTTTAACTAGACCACGCAAAGGAGCAAATCCTTCAACATTTTCGCCCAAAGAAACGATAGCACCTTTATCTGTCATATCAGTTACAGTACCTGAGTGAACTGACTCAACTGTGAATTGCTCTTCAAAGCCATTCCAAGGATTGTCCTCAAGTTGTTTGTGACCTAAGCTCAAACGACGGTTGTCTTTTTCGATTTCTAGAACGATAACTTCGATATCAGAACCAATTTGAGTAAACTCAGATGGGTGTTTTACTTTTTTAGTCCAGCTCAAATCTGAGATGTGGATAAGACCGTCGATACCTTCTTCGATTTCAACAAATACACCAAAGTTAGTGAAGTTACGAACTTTAGCTGTGTGTTTAGAACCTACTGGATATTTAGTATCTATACCTTCCCATGGATCTTGAGTTAGTTGTTTGATACCAAGTGACATTTTGCGCTCGTCTCTATCTAGAGTAAGAACAACTGCTTCTAGTTCTTCGCCAACTTTCATAAATTCTTGAGCAGAACGTAGGTGTTGAGACCAAGACATTTCAGAAACATGGATAAGACCTTCTACGCCAGCTGCAATCTCGATGAATGCACCGTAGTCAGCCATAACAACAACTTTACCTTTAACTGTGTCACCAACTTTAAGTTCTGCATCAAGTGCATCCCATGGGTGAGCAGAAAGTTGTTTAAGACCAAGAGCGATACGTTTTTTAGCATCATCAAAGTCAAGGATAACAACGTTAAGTTTTTGATCCAATTCAACGATTTCTTCTGGGTGGTTAACACGTCCCCAGCTAAGATCTGTGATGTGGATAAGACCGTCTACGCCACCAAGGTCGATGAATACACCATAAGAAGTGATGTTTTTAACTGTACCTTCAAGGATTTGACCTTTTTCAAGGGTAGCCATGATTTTTTGTTTTTGAGCCTCAAGTTCAGCCTCGATAAGAGCTTTGTGAGAAACAACAACGTTACGGAATTCTTGGTTGATTTTAACCACTTTGAATTCCATAGTTTTGTCAACGTAGATATCGTAGTCACGAATAGGACGAACGTCGATTTGAGATCCTGGCAAGAAAGCCTCGATACCAAATACGTCAACGATCATACCACCTTTAGTACGGCATTTGATATAACCTTTGATGATTTCGTCTTCTTCCAATGCTTTGTTAACACGATCCCAACTACGTAGTTGACGTGCTTTTTTGTGAGAAAGGATAAGTTGACCTTTTTTGTCTTCTGCGCTTTCTACGTATACTTCTACTTTTTCGCCTACTGCAAGCTCAGGGTTGTAACGGAACTCACCTATGCCGATGATACCTTCTGATTTGTAGCCAATGTTAACTACTACTTCACGTTTGTTTAATCCGATTACTGTACCTTCAACTACCTCACCTACCTGTACTTTAGATAGAGTTAGGTCGTATTTTTCGCTGATGCTTTCTTTAGATTCTGTGTAAAGATCTAAATCGTTTTCAAAGGCATTCCAATCGAAATTTTCGTTTGAAACCTTCACTGGAGCTTCAGCTGCAGCAGCCTCTAAGTTTTTGTTTTCTTCCATTTTGTTACGGTGTTACTTAAAATTAGTTAGACATAAATTACATTCCCTCTGCGGGGACGGGAAATCGGGCACAAAGATAGCACTAATTATTTAATTATCAAAGTATTCCTCTATGCATTTTTTAAAATAATTCACTGTTTTTGTCATGCTCCATGTGGTTTTTCCTCCCGATGCGTTTTTATGACCTCCACCGTTAAAATATTTTCTTGCAAATTCGTTCACATCTATATCGCCCTGCGAGCGAAAAGAAATCTTAATAAACTTCTGATTTTGAGTAAACATCACCGACATATTTACGTCTGCAATGCTTAAGGGGTAGTTGACAAATCCCTCGCTATCGCCCATTTGAAAGTTAAATCTACGGAGTTCACTTTCTGATAGAGTCATGTATGCAACTCTTTGAGGTTCAATGATTTTTAGTTTGTTGTTAATCGTATAGCCTAGTAATCTTAGTCTGCCTTCAGAGAATTGGTTAAACAATTTACGGTGCATCATGGGTATATCTATACCCTTGCCCACTAGCACGGCCAAGGCAGAGAAAAGTTCAGGTTCAAGGTTAGAAAAACTAAAGTTCCCGGTGTCGGTGAGCATGCCCACGTAAAGACATTCGGCGATATCATGGTCTATAATATCGCTCGTGAAAATTTCTTCTATGATTTTGTAGATTAAAAAGCACGTTGAGCTGGAAGTTGGGTAAGAAAAGCTAATATCATAGATGTTTGGTGGCATCAAATGGTGGTCTATGAGTATTTTTTTAGCCTTAGTATTTTTTTCTATCGCCTCGCCTAGGGCATCCAGGCGTGATGTTTGATTGAAATCCAGGCAAAAAATCACGTCAGCATCTAAAACTAAGTTCTCTAACTCTGAGTTCTTGTCGTTTTTAAAAATTTTAATATTTTCAGCTCCCTTTAGCCACATCAAAAAATTGGGGCAGCGATTAGGTACTATGCAAGTTGGGTTAAGTCCTTGTTTTTCAAGCGCTTTACTCCACCCTAGCAGTGAGCCAGCAGCATCGCCATCGGGGTTGGTGTGAGCAATCATAATGATGTTTTGGGGCTTTTGATCAATTACGTTTTTTAGAGCAAGACACTCATTTTTATCTAGCAACATATACCTTATATATTAAATTATTTAGCAAAAGTAATTAAAAATATCGTGTTGCTGAGTTTTTTTGTGGAAAGTTTTAATAAATTTATTAACTTTGTCGTCTATAAAAAGAAAGTACATGCCGGTAAGATATTTTAAATATGACAAACCTTTCAAGTTAGAGAGTGGCGAGGAATTGCCTTCTTTGACAATAGCATATCACACCTTTGGTAAACAAAACGGTGATAATGTTATATGGGTGGCTCATGCGCTTACTGCAAATTCTGATGTGGCTGATTGGTGGCCTCACTCTGTGGACGAAGGATGTTTCTTGGATAGCTCAAAATATTTTGTGATTTGTGCTAATATTTTAGGTTCTCATTATGGCACAACTGGGCCTTTGAGCGAAAATCCTCTTTCGGGTGAGCCTTACTACGGTAGTTTCCCTTTTATCACCGTCAGAGACATGGCTAACGTGCATTTTCTGTTGGCCGAGCATCTTGGTATCACTAGTGTGAGAGCCTTGGTGGGCAGCTCTATTGGTGGATTTCAAGCACTTGAAATGGCAATTTCCAGGCCTGATTTTAGTGAAAAATTAGTACTTATTGCTACTACTGCACGCTCGCAACCTTGGGCTATTGCTCTTAATGAATCGCAGCGTATGGCCATAGAAACCGACGAAACTTATGGTGATAAAGATCCTGATGCCGGCAAAAAAGGTATGAGAGTTTCGCGCTCAATAGGTCTGTTAAGTTACAGAGGTTCATCGGGTTACAATGCTACGCAGCAGGAAAATGACACTATGTATAAGTTAACTGGTTTTCGTGCCACAACTTATCAGCAATACCAGGGCGATAAGCTAGGACGTAGGTTTAATGCTTACTCATATTATAGACTAATGCAGGCCTTTGACTCGCACAATGTGGGTCGTTATAGAGGTGGCATAAAAAATGCGCTCAAAGTTATACGCGCTAAAACTATGATAGTTGGTATTTCTTCGGACATACTTTTCCCCGTGTCAGAGCAGATTTTTCTGTATTCTAACATAGAAAACAGTGATTTGAGATTGCTAAGTTCAGAATTTGGCCACGATGGTTTTTTGGTCGAACATGAACAACTAAATAAAATATTAATTCCTTTTATTCAAGAATAACATAATATGAAATTACCTCAAAAAGTTAACATCCTTTTACTTGGTTCTGGTGGTCGCGAACATGCTTTTGCATACAAAATCGCGCAAAGCGAGCGCACAGCCCAACTCTATATTGCGCCAGGAAATGCTGCAACATCTGCCCTTGGAACTAATGTAGATATGGCAGCTGATAATTTCGGCACTATCAAACAATTTGTTTTGGCTCACAATATCAATCTTGTTGTTGTAGGCCCAGAGCTTCCTTTGGTTAAGGGAATTTCTGATTTCTTTAAAGAGGATGATGAGTTGCATAATATTCCTATTGTAGGACCTTCGGCACTGGGTGCTAAATTAGAGGGTAGCAAAGAATTTGCTAAGGAATTTATGCTAAAACATGGCGTACCTACGGCAGCATATATCAGCGTTAATAAAGATAATATCGAGGAAGGTTTCAAATTCTTGGATGAGCAAACTGCACCTTATGTACTTAAGGCTGACGGACTTGCAGCTGGTAAGGGAGTGCTTATTTTAGACTCTTTATCTGAGGCTAAGGCTGAGCTAGAGTCTATGTTAGATGGTAAATTCGGAGCTGCGAGCGCAACTGTTGTAATTGAGCAATGCTTAAAAGGTATAGAATGTTCGGTTTTTGTTGCTACGGACGGCGAAAACTTTGCGATTTTGCCTGAGGCTAAGGACTATAAAAGAATAGGCGATGGCGACACAGGACTTAATACTGGTGGTATGGGAGCTGTTTCTCCAGTACCTTTTGCTGATGAGGCTTTCATGGCTAAAGTTAGAGAGAAAGTTGTTAAACCTACGGTTGCTGGCTTTGCTAAAGACGAGATAGATTACAAAGGCTTTGTGTTTATTGGGCTTATGAATGACAATGGCGAGCCTTATGTTATAGAGTATAATGTTAGAATGGGAGACCCTGAAACTGAGGTAGTTATGCCACGTATAGAGTCAGATGTAGTTGATATGTTTGAGGCTATGGTTCACGGTGGATTAGGTGAGTTTGAGCTTAAAATTTCTGAGCAAACTGCTATTACGGTAGTGTGCGTTTCGGGAGGTTATCCTGAGGAATATACTAATGGTTTTGAAATCTCGGGGCTAGATGATTGTGGTGATGAGAGCATAGTTTTTCACGCAGGAACAGTCGCTAAGGCTGGCCAGGTGTTAACTAACGGAGGTCGCGTATTGGCAGTGACTTCCCTGGGAGACAGCATACAACAAGCACTTGACAAAAGTTACGCTACGATAGATAAAATTTCTTACCAGGGCAAATATTGTAGAAAAGATATAGGTAAAGACTTAATGTAATTTTTAAGGATATGAGCATTGACCTTTCTAGGCAATCTTTTAGTTATGTAGCACTGCAAACTCTTGCAGTGCTACTGCTATTTTGCACTTGGGGGTCTTTGGGTGTTTTGCTCTCTATCACTTTGCTAGTGAGTGCATTCGTGTTAGTTAGAATAGTTGCTAAGAATTTAATACTTTCTTCGAGGAGTTACACGCCTGTGCTGTTTTATGTATTGATAAGTCTGAGTGTAGTTACACCTAGTATTGAGGCCGTGCTTGCATCTTTGTTTTTGGCTCTTAGCGCTTGGTATGTTAGTTTTGCTTTTCGCAGGGAATACAGCTTTGATAATTTCTTTCGGTCGGGTTTTTTCTTGGGTATATCGGCCTTATTTGCATTTGAGAGCGTGTTTTTATTGCCCTCGCTTGTTTTTGGACTGTGGCTTTCTAAACGAACGTTAAGGGAGAGTATAGTTGCAGTTGTAGGATTTTTGTTGCCCCTTTTGACTTTTGCCTATCTTCGCTGGGGGATATATGACGAAGAATTTTTGTTGTATTTTAAGCAAGGATTCGAGAGCGTTGGCTGGGGAGGATGTCAGTGCGTAAATCTTTATGCCGACGGATTTATGCCCTTGGTGAGTTTGATTTTCTCGGGGGTTATTTTTGCGCTTTCGGTTTTTTATATACGTAGGTTCTGGGCTCAGACCAGGTTTAGGGCGCTTAGGCTGTGTATGTTTTTTGTTGTGCAGGCCGTGTCGTGTTTTGTGATGTTTGCGTTTACCTCTAGTGCAAATATTTATTCTTTAATGGCTGTTCCCATGTCTATTTTGATGCCAAATTTACTTATTCGTGGCAATAAAATACTAGGATTTGTGTTGTATGCGCTGTTGCTAGTGAGCGTATGCCTAGGGCATTTATTGTAAAGATAGGTGCTCGATGCTAATGCCGGCCGTGCGCCGTGAGCACGTAATATGTCAACGGGGCACGACACTGCTCAAAAACAAAATGCCTTAGCATTTTGGTAGGAGTGCCACAAATCGAAGATTTGTAATTACCAAGCATGGGTGAGACCATGAATCGGAGTTCTCCCCGATGATAAATAAAAAAGGCTGCCGACAATCTGTCAGCAGCCTTTTGTATATAAGGTTTATTTAAGACTACAAAGCATCAAACTCTGCTGTGCCAAATAATTTAGCAAATTCTACATCTTTTTTAGATTTTGCTTTAAGATTTTCTTTTGCGCAAGCTACTTTAAGATTTGCAATCGCACCTGTTGTGTCGCCTTGACGCATTGCGATAACAGCTTTAAGGTAAGCTGCTTTTGGTGATTTTTCGTTAGCAAGAGCTTTAGTAGCTGCTGCTAAGTCACCATTACAAATTTGTGCTACTGCCAAGTTGTAACCTTCAAGTGTTTTTGCTGCAGTTGCGTACTCACCTTCCAAAAGAGCGATAAGAGCTAGGTTTGCTTTAGCCATATTACCTTTAAGGTTTTTAAGGTAACCTTTAGCATCCGAAAGTTTGCCTTCCATAATAGCCAACACTGCAAGATTGTTGGTTACAATATCGTTAGTTTTCAAAGATGCTGCTTTATCAATAGCTGTTTTAGCCTCAGCAACTTTGTTTTGTTTCATGTAACAAGTAGCTAGGTTGTTGTAAGCACGGAAACAGTTGTAAGTCTCAGCTGCGTAAGTGTAAACTTTGATTTTAGTTTCTAGGTCTTTGTAAAGTGTAGCTCCAAACAATGCTGTTTCTAATTCAAGACCTGTGCAACCTGCCTTAACTGCTGCTTTGATTTCCTCGTCAGAAAGATTTTGGATTTCTGCATCAGCAACAAGTTGTGTTCTACGTAGTTTAGGAAGAACCTCAGTAGCTAGTACTTTAAATACAGCTGCCATGTTTTGGATTTCCTCGTCACGTTTAACTGGGTTGTCATACATTTGAAGAACTTGCAAGATAAGAGCTTTGTCCTCGATATCAGATGCCTCAACTAGTTTTTTGAAACCTTCCCAGTCCTCACCGTAAGAAGTAACGTCGTATTTCACGTCAACACCTTTAAGTGCAGATGAGATTGCTTTGTTACCTGTTTTACTACGTTGAGAAGAAAGTCTGTCGTTGAATTTAACACCACCGTCAGGAGATGCATAACCTTTAGCGTAAACGTTACCCATAGTAGCACGCTCGTTTTCTACGTTTTCTTTAACGAAATCTTTGAAAAGAGCGATAGACTCAGAAGAAAGTTCAGCCTTGTTAACTACCGAGCTGTTGATTTTGTAAAGAATCTCAGCATCTTTAGACACTGTGTAAACTCTTTTGAAGTTATCTTTACACATTTCTGTGTACATATTTCTTTTAGCCATTTCTTGAACTGTGCTGATACCTTGTGCAACTGGAATGCTTATGAAAGGTACGAACTCAGTGTTTTTCTTAGAACAAGTCTCATCACATTTACCCTCGAAACGAAGCTCTAGAGTGCTTAAAACAGCAGCCTCAGCATAATCAAATTCGATTTTCTCTGTGAAAGAGCCACCCAATTTGTTAGGGATAACAGTGAAGTTGTCTTGAACGTCCTCACCTTGAACAAATTTAGGAGTTCCAGCGATTTCGCCACCTTCGTAAACCAAAACAGGAGTAACTTTTACTACTGCCGCTTTGCTAAAATATTTAGCAGGGAAAGTAACTGTGTACTCAGCGTAAACTTTGCTACCTTTAAGTGTAAGAACCTCTGGAGAACAAGACGCTTGGATAAGCGCAACATTTTTCAACATCTTGTTATAGCAGCTACAGCCCACCATAACAATGCTCGCAAAAATCAGCGCCAATGCTAGTTTAAGATTTTTTTTCATAGTTGTATTTGTTATTAAAATTTTTGTAGTGTTTCTATTACAGCAAATATAAGAAAAAAATGATACAAAATTTAATACTTTGTATCATTTTTTTGTTAATATTTTAAAAACTTATCAAATTTTGTACCTAAGCCTTAGGCAAAAGTACTTTTCTTGATAATTTTAGTTTGCCTGTTTTAGCATCTGCACCTATTAATTTAACTTCGATTTGCTCACCTTCTTTAAGTCCTGATTGCTCCATAGACTCCAAACGTTTGTGATCAATCTCAGAAATATGTAGAAGTGCCTCTTTGCCTGGAAGTATCTCGATGAATGCTCCGAAGGCTACGATAGATTTGATTTTACCGTTGTAAACCTCTCCAATTTCTGGAACAGCTACTATACCTTTGATTCTAGCTTCAGCTGCATCTAGAGCAGTTTTGTCTTGACAGAAAATGTCAACAACACCTTTGCCGTCAACCTCAGTGATAGTGATAGTTGTGCCAGTAGTTTTTTGAATTTCTTGAATTACTTTACCACCAGGGCCGATTACTGCACCGATAAATTCACCAGGAATTACAAGTTGAACGATACGTGGAACGAAAGGTTTAAGATCTTCGCGAGGTTCTGCGATAGTCTCAACGATTTTGCCAAGTATGTGTAAACGACCTGCTTTAGCTTGCTCCAATGCTTTTGCAAGAACTTCGTAAGAAAGACCGTCAACTTTAATATCCATTTGAGTTGCAGTGATACCGTCAGCAGTACCTGTAACTTTAAAGTCCATATCTCCCAAGTGATCTTCATCACCCAAGATATCAGAAAGTACAGCGTATTTGCCAGTCTCTGAGTCAGAGATTAGACCCATTGCGATACCTGAAACTGGTTTTTTAAGTTTCACACCAGCGTCCATAAGTGCAAGAGTACCAGCACATACAGTAGCCATAGATGACGAACCATTAGATTCCAAAATATCAGAAACAACACGTACAGCATAAGGATTGTCTGTGCCTGTTGGAACCATAGGTTTAAGTGCACGGAAAGCTAGGTTACCGTGACCAATCTCACGACGTGAAAGACCACGTGAAGGTCTAGCCTCGCCAGTTGAGAAAGGAGGGAAGTTGTAGTGAAGAACGAATTGCTCGCTTCCTTGAACTAGAACCTCATCTTTTTGTTTCTCATCTAGTTTAGTACCTAGAGTAACTGTTGTAAGTGATTGAGTTTCACCACGAGTAAACACTGCCGAACCGTGAGCTGCTGGTAGGTAGTTAATCTCACACCAGATAGGACGAATCTCGTCAGTTTTACGACCGTCCAAGCGAACACCCTCGTCAAGAATCATGTTACGCATAGCTTTTTTAAGCACGTTGTCGTGGAAATATTTTTTGATAAGAGGTGTTTTCTCTTCTTGTTCTTCTTCGCTGAAAGTTGCGATATATTCTGCCTCAAGAGCCTCAAATGCTTCGCTTCTTTCGTGTTTAGCTGAGCTAGCACGAGCGATTTGGTAAGCTTTATCGTAAGTTGCGGCTATAACTGCAGCGCGAAGTTCCTCGTCGTTAACCTCGTGACAGTAAGTGCGTTTCACGTCTTTACCTAACTCTTTTGCAAGTTCAAGTTGTACTTGGCAGTGAGTTTTGATTTCCTCGTGAGCTACTTTGATAGCCTCTAGCATATCAGCCTCAGAAACTTCTTTCATCTCACCTTCAACCATCATAATGTTGTCAAGTGTACCTGCAACCATGATGTCGATGTCAGCAAGTGGCATTTGCGAGAAAGTAGGGTTGATTACAAACTCGCCCTCGATACGAGCTACACGAACCTCAGAGATAGGGCACTCGAAAGGTATATCAGATACTGCAAGTGCAGCCGATGCTGCTAGACCTGCAAGTGCATCTGGTTGTATGTCTTTGTCAGCAGAGATAAGGTTAACTGTAACGAATACGTCTGCGTGATAATCTGCTGGGAAAAGTGGGCGAAGTGCACGGTCGATAAGACGAGATACTAAGATCTCACTATCATTTGGGCGAGCCTCCCTCTTTAAAAATCCACCTGGGTAACGGCCACAAGAAGCATATTTCTCCTTGTACTCCACCTGAAGTGGCATAAAATCTACGTCTGGTTTCGCATCTTTAGCTGCTACTACCGTTGCAAGCAACATTGTGTCGCCTTGCTTCAAAACTACGGCACCGTCTGCCTGTTTTGCTAGTTTTCCTGTTTCGATGATGATTTCTCGGTCTTGGCCTAGTTTAATCACCTTTTGTGTCGCATTATACATAATTTTTTTCCTCTAAATGTTCGTCTTAATGGTTAGAAATAAAGGCAATTTTCGCTTGGAAAAATTGCCTTTTTTCTGGTCTTCTTAATAAAGTAAAGATATTATTTACGAAGATTAAGAGCTTTGATGATTGCTCTGTAACGTTCGATATCAACTCTTTTAAGATACGCCAACAAGCTACGACGCTTACCTACTAGGCGAAGCAAAGAACGTTGTGTTCCGAAGTCGTGTTTGTTTGCTTTAAGGTGTTGTGTAAGGTGGGCGATACGGAAAGTAAACAACGCGATTTGGCTCTCTGCTGAACCTGTGTCTGTGTTAGAAGCTCCGTACTGTCCGAAAAGCTCTTGCTTTTTCTCTGATGATAAATAACTCATGCTATTAATTTTTAATTAAGTTCCACTTATCTGCAAATCTGCCTTATTCAGATATTGCCTAAGCGTGGGCGCAAAGATAATTCTTTTTTGCTAATAAACAAAGCTTTACGTTTATTTTTACCTATATTTATAGGCAGATTTTGTGAAAAATCAGAAAAATAAATACTTTTGTGGGTAAATTTTATTAAAATCATGAAGAAATTTTCGATATTTTGTGCTCTTGTCACTCTTTTGCTCTCGTGCGAGAGTGCTAAGCCAGGGCAAACCATAATAGACGGGCTAGCTCTTGGAACTACCTATCACATAGTAATTTGCGAAGACACTATTCGGGGGACAAAAGCTGCTATTAACCAATGTTTTGATCAAGTAAATGCCTCGATGTCGCTTTATAATAAAGACTCTAGATTGAGTCAAATCAATCGCAATGAGACCCTCGAATTGGACTCTATGCTCAGCGAGTGTATTTCCCAGGCCTTGAGAGTTAGTGCTCAGACCCTAGGCATGTATGATATAACCATAAAACCTCTAACAGACGCGTGGGGATTTGCCAAAGAGCAAAAAACCGAGCATATAAACGTTGACTCTCTGCTAGAGTTTGTGGGTTACCAGAAAATTAGCATCAAGAACAATAAATTAATTAAACAAAATCTAAATACTCAGTTGGATTTAAACTCTATTGCCAAGGGCAGTACAGTGGATATTGTGGCGCAAACTCTCGAAGAAATGGGCTATAAAAATTACTTAGTTGAGATAGGAGGCGAGATTTTTGCGCGAGGTGTAAATGCTCACAGCAATCACTGGCGCATAGGCATAGACAGACCCGAGGACGGAAATTACTCACCAGGGGTCAATCTTCAGAACATACTATCTATCAGTGATATGGCTATGGCAACTTCGGGAAATTATAGGCGTTTTTACCTAGATGATAAGGGTAATAAAATAGTGCATACTATAAATCCAAAAACAGGTCTAACCTCGCCCAGCAATTTACTTTCAGCAACTGTGATTACAGAAAATTGCGCCATGGCCGATGCTTATGCTACGGCACTGATGTCTATGGGTTTAGAAGAGGCTAAGGAGTTTGATTTAAAAAATCCTAAGGTGCTAGTGTATTTGATTTATAGTGATGATTCATCTAAAATGCAGACTTACGCGAGCGAGCAACTAACAGAAATGATAGAGTAATGGATTACAAGCAGACCCTTGATTTTATGTTTTCCTCTCTACCGGTATTCCAACACCAGGGGCAGAGTGCATACAAACCTGGTATAGATAGCACTATAAATTTCTTAGAAAAACTAGGAAATCCTCACCTAAAATTTAAAACCATACACCTAGCAGGCACAAATGGCAAGGGTTCGTGTTCTCACATGCTAGCGTCTGTGTGTGGTGAGGCAGGTCTTAAAACTGGCCTTTACACCTCGCCACATCTTAGAGATTTTCGCGAGAGAATCAAAATTAACGGTGTGATGATACCTGAAAACCAAGTGGTTAGCTTTATAGCCGAGCACAAGGACAAAATAAAAGGTTTGTCGTTTTTTGAGATGTGCGTTGGTATGTGTTTTGATTTTTTTGCGCGCGAGGGCGTTGATATCGCTATCATAGAGACTGGCTTGGGTGGCAGGCTAGATTCTACAAATGTTGTTCATCCCCTAGTTAGCATAATCACAAATATAGGTCTCGATCACACGGCTCTGTTAGGCAATACACTAGAGCAAATCGCAGGCGAAAAGGCAGGGATAATCAAGCCAAACACACCTATTATAATAGGAGAGAGAAATCCTAGCTGTGACGCAGTGTTTTTGGCCAAGGCTAAGGAGCTTTCCTCGCCCATATATTTCGCTGAGGATTATGCAATGAGCGCAGAGTGCGACTTAAGGGGAAACTATCAAAAACAAAATATCGCAATAGTTCTAAAAGCCTTAGATATTTTGCAAATAGCTGATTATAAGGCTGTTGAGCGTGGAATGAAAAATGTAGTTAAGAACACAGGCCTCAGGGGTAGGTGGGAGATTTTTGCTCAGAGACCTTTGTCGGTGTGCGACACGGGTCACAATAGCCATGGTCTAAAATGTGTTTTAGAGCAGATTAAAGAGCAGAAATTCAGTAAACTTTACTTTGTTTTGGGCGTTGTTTCCGACAAGGACTTAGACTCGATTTTACCCTTATTACCCATGGATGCACATTATATTTTCACCCAAGCTAGCATAGATAGGGCATTGAATATCAATGCTTTATATGATAAAGCGACGGAGTTTGGCTTGCAGGGTGAAAAAGTTGTGGGTGTGAATGAGGCTTATGCTCGCGCCAAAGAGTTAGCGCATGAAGATGATATGATCTTTGTCGGTGGCAGTACGTTTACTGTTGCTGACCTCGATTTTTAATTTTACGTCTTGATTCTGGGACTGGATCATACCCGTGCCCTCCCCAAGGATTACAGCGCAAAATACGCCACACGGTTAAATAAAAACCAACGAAAAGCCCTCGTTTTTGGAAAGCCTCAATAGCGTAACGCGAACACGTGGGTGTGAATCTGCAAGCATTTGGTAAAAATGGAGAGATGCAGTTGCGATAAAAAAACAACAATAAAAGAAAGGGAAATATTGTAATTTTTTTAAAAACTTTCGCTAATATTTGCCAATATTTTTTTAACTGCATTTTCTACGGTTTTATATTCCAAACATTCTTTTGACGAATATATTAGAGCTAGATTTATACTCTTAGCCTTAGCATTAAGCTCCAGTTTTAGGGGATGATTATTAAGCCTAAAGGCCTCGCGTATGCGTCGTTTATTTAGGTTGCGTTTGTTTGCGCGCTTATGATAACGCTTTGATACAGAGATTAATAGCCTTAGATTTGGATAATCACCAACTTCACCAACAGTGTAAACATACCTAAACGGAAAAATAAAACCAGAGCTCCCCTTTTCAAAGAGCTCTGATATTGTTTTTTGTGAACATAGCCTTTCACTTTTGGTGAATGTATGTCTTTGCTCCATTAGTTTGCTTTTTCTTCGGCAGGTTTTCTACACCTAGTTTTTTTGATTGGTTTAGCCTCTTGCGCTTTCACAAAGTCCTCAGCCTCAGACTTATCCATTATAGAAATAGACTCGACCTCTTTGCCCGAGTTGATTTGTTTGATGTAAATATCCACGGCCTTAGTCATAGAAGGAACTTGAGGCGATGGCGCCATAGTTTTAACATCTAGACCTAACTCAATTGCTTTGCGTGTTGTGCCCTGGCCAAAAGTTGCCACAGCAGGAATATCCTCTAAAGGGAAGGCTGCAACCAAAGATTTGATTTCGGTAGGACTGTAAAAAACTAGCAAATCGTATTGTTTGATATCTAAATCACTTAAATCTGTGCTCACCGTGCGCGCTAGGATAACTTCCGCGAAGTTAAGTTTCATGCGTTCCATAGTTGATGGAATCTCTTGTTTGTGTGGTTCAGAGAGGGTTAAGAGCATTTTCTCATCCTTATGCTTTATCATAAGCTCCATAAAATGAGGGAAAGTGCCGTCGGCAAAGAAAATTTTACGTTTGCGATAAACAATGTATTTTTGAAGATAAAGCGCGATAGCTTCTGTGTAGCACAAGTATTTCATGCCCTCAGGGATAGTAATTCTTGCTTGCTCACAAATTTCAAAGAAACTGTCTATGGTTTTTCTGCTAGAAAAAATCACGGCAGTGTGGTCTAAAATTTCAACTCTTTGTCCACGAAACTCTTTTAATGTGACGCCTTCAACTTTAATGAAGGGGTGAAAATCTACAGCTGTTTTGTAGGTTTTCATAATTTCGTTATACGGAGATTTCTCCATTACAGCGGGCTTAGGCTGTGAAACTAGTACTTTTTTGACTTTCATAATTATGTTAATCTCTCTTTGTTCTAACGAGCCTAATTTTTGGGGAGTTTTATGTTAAAAAAAACAAAATTAACGTTAGAGGGAAAATTTCAATGGCGCAAAGGTACAAAAACCAATTTAAAGTTGAAACTTTTTTTGCAAGAAACAGCATATAAGTCTTATAAAGCCATAAAATAACCAGAAAAACGGAGGCTAAAAGTCCAATTATTGCTAAAATGAAAAGAAATTTACCATTGTACAAAGCACCTAGAATCACGATAGGAGATAGCAAAAGCGAACTTGACGCTATAAATAAATTGCGAAGTTCAAGCAAATCATTCGTAAAATCACTACTTAGAGTAAGTAAGCCACTGGTTTTTAATGCAAAATATTTAAAAGCGTAGATTATGGGAGAGAACAGACAAAGTGGCAATACTAGTATTTTTAGTAAAGAACTATTATACATACTATTAACCTGCTCAAGAGATGTTAAATCAAGGATTTTAACAAGCAATACTCCCATGCTTAAAAACCAGAGACAATTTGATAAAATTATTGTATCCTTGTCAAGCGCGCTACCTGAGTTAGAAATTTCTTCGTGATTGTACTTTATTTTAAGGATTTTGCTAGTTAAACTAATATTTTTTCTAAGCCATAGGGTGTAAATCAAAAGAAGAATTATAACTGAAAATTTGTAGATAATACTATCGGCAAGAGCTGCATTTGTAACATTTGTTACATGAGCGTAAAAACCGTTATCTAGCTCTAAAACACTAGAATTTTCACCAAAAAACTCACTTACGCTAACCAAAGAATCTGCTTTCATTGTCTTAAACTTTATTTAGTGAAATTCTAATGGTTGTACCCTTGCCAATTTCAGACTCTGTAACAGCTATACTCCCGTTGTGATATTCGCTTACAATGCGTTTGCTGAGGGATAATCCTAGTCCCCAGCCGCGAGTCTTAGTAGTGAATCCTGGGTCGAAAATACGCTTAAAATTAGCCTTTGCTATGCCTTTGCCTGTGTCCTGAACGTCTATATGTATATACTTTTTATCACTTGAAATTGTAACATTTATTACACCTTTCCCTTGTAGTGCATCAAGTGAATTTTTAAGCAGATTTTCTATGACCCATTCAAATAAAGCCTCGTTTATCATGGCCTTAGTTGGTGCAATAGCAAGTCCGTTGTAATGTAGAGTTACATTTCTGGGGATGCGAGTTTTAAAGTATTGCACAGTGCTACCCACAAGCTCATTTACATTCACTGGCGAAAGTATGGTTTCTGAGCCTATTTTAGAGAATCTATCAACTACTTTTGTGAGCCTGGTTAAGTCCTTACTCATCTCATCCACAGCGTTTTGGTCTATGTCTAGGCTTTTAAGATATTCTATCCAGCCAAGCAGGGATGATGTAGGCGTTCCAAGCTGATGAGCTGTTTCTTTGGCCAGACCTACCCACACTCTATTTTGCTCATTTGATTTTGCTGAATGTAGTGATACCACAAGAAAAAATATAAAAATAGCTATTGTAAGTAACTGAATAGCAGGGAAAAACCTTAATTTCTTCAAAAGGCTAGATTGTCCAAAAAATATAAAATAATCCATGCCGTCCCATGAACTTATCCTAAGGGGTTGATTCTCAGAGGAAAATTCATCCATTTTATTTCTTAAAAGGTCGGGGTGTTTTAATATTTTTTCGTCTATAAGGTGAGATTCTATAACTTCGAGCTTAGTGTTGGTGACAATAAATGGAATAGTATTGTGATTGCTAATTATCTGATGCACAAGCCTATCCTGGCGATTAAACTCTACTCCAAGACGCTCCATTGCATGAGACCAAACGGCAACTTCATTGTTTTCCTTAAGCCTAAGCTCGTGGGCCATTTGCGAGGTATAATACAAAGACACACCCACCAAAAACACAGCCAGCGCAACAATAAGTGCTCGTCTGTAAAAGTTAGAGGGCTTATGTTTAAGGTTTAGTTTCACTATTTTATAGGGTCTTTAGTGTTGCTTAAATACTTGTTATAAAGCTTGCTATTTTTGAGTACTTCTTGAGCTTTGATTATTTCCTTATCACTACTCAATGAGCTAGCAATCACACCATTACGATAATGCTTTTGAAGTATGATTTGATTCTCAATAAGCTCTATAAGTTCATCTTTGTTAATATCAAGGCTTAACTTTTTGTCCTGCGAGAGTTTGCTCTCCATAGCCTTGATTTGCTCGTCTATTATATCAATAAAATCTTCGTCCCTAGCTTGTTTTTTGAGTGTATTTATAGCTTTTTTTGTTGCCGATTCCCACTGCACATCTTTGTCTGCCATGAAACTTACAAATTCAGCGTACTCACTATCACTAAGTTTATATCCAAGCTGAGGAATTACTCTTTGGGGGTTAGTCTTAAAGTATTCAGCCACAAAGTCGTCGATATAGCCCTTGGCATAAACTATCATAGAAAACGTACTGTTCTTGTCTTTTTCTATTTTAATGTCGGGCGTTACGCCTCCTCCGTCATAAACCCTGCGTCCAGCCGAGGTTTTAAACTCACTAATTAGCGAGTCAGGCACATTTTCAGCTCTGCCGTCTTGGTCTCTGTGGCTATAATCTAGCGCCTGTATACAGCGGCCACTTGGGATGTAATATTTTGCAGTTGTGACTTTTAAATATGAGTTATAACCTAGGTGTCTTGTGTTTTGAACAAGCCCTTTGCCAAAAGTTCTTTGCCCCACGAGTACTGCTCTATCAAGGTCTTGGAGTGCCCCTGAGACTATCTCTGAGGCAGATGCTGAGTTTTTATTAACTAAGACTGTGATAGGAATTTCGAGGTCTATGGGGTCATCTTTAGTTTTAAAAACCTCGTTAACAGACTTGGTTTTCCCTCTCATGGAAACAACCTCGGTGCCCTTAGGAGTGAACATAGACAAGATTTTTACGGCCTCCTGCAAAAGTCCTCCTCCATTGTTTCTAAGGTCTATAATTAGCGAGGTTGCACCCTGTTTTTTTAACGAATAAAATGCGTTTTTCATATCCTCAGAACAATCTTGAGTAAAGTCGCTAAGTAAGATATAGGCTGTGCTATCAGGCAGTAGGGTATAAAAAGTAACCCCTGAGATTGTGATGCGTTCACGGGTGATTTTCATCTCTTTTTCTTCGCCCGTAAATGCTTTTTCGACTTTTAAAGTGAATTTTGTGCCAGGCTCACCTTTTAGCAATGAGCTGACTTTCTCTGTTGAGTATCCTTTGGCATCTGCCCCGTCAATTTCTAGGATTTTATCGCCTATCTCGAGCTTTGCTTTATCAGCTGGAAAACCTTTGTAGGGCTCAGCTATGATAACGTAATCGCCTTTTTGTCTGATGATTGCACCCATGCCACCATACTTGCCCGTAGTCATAAATTCAAAATCTGCCATGTCTTTCTCGGGGATGAAAGTGGTGTAAGGGTCAAGATTTTTTGTCATTGCACCAGTGGCCTGCATCAATAGTTTTTCTGTGTCAACCGTGTCTACATAGTAAAGGTTAACATCGCGAAAAAAGTTCAAAAGTATCTCGTAATTTTTGTTAGGCGTGAATGTGTCTTTACTAGCAAAAAGCGAGGTGGAAATTATGCTGACAAGTACTATGACTTGCAAGGTGCGTTTTAGAATATTTTTAATTTTCATTGTTTTTCAAAAAAGTTCTTAATCGGTATTCTATTCTCACGGTTTCTTTTCTTATTCCCGAAATTATCATTTGTTTGTCCTCTAATTTGAGGGTTATTTTGTCTTCGCCTAGGGTTTTTGCTCTTTTTATTATGCTTTGGGCTCTAAAAGTTAGCTCGCCGTCCTCGCCTCTTGCCTTAAGTTCATAGCCACAGAGTTCAAAAACTTTAGTTATAGTTTCTTCTTTTACTCTGCATCTTATGGCTCTTACAGTGTAACCAAAGTAAGGGTAGGTGGCAGACAAAGCAATAATTGCTAAGGCCAAAAGCAGACCTTTGCTAGATGTAAGCGTATGAATAAGTTGCCCATTAGCATTTTGCCCTGATAAAAACATTAACGCGAAAATTAGGCCTAAAAGTATAATTAGTGAAATGAAATATTTGACAGCTCTTAAAATGTATAGTTTCATAAAATGATTTTTAGTTTATGCAAGTTACAAAAATATATAAAATAACTTTGCAATTCAATGATTTTTAATGTAACTTTGAAAAATATATGTAATTTTTTTGCTTTTTATAATGTTTAAATTCTTATTGTACCCTATATCGTGGATTTATAAGCTTGTGGTTGTGTTTAGGCATAAGCTCTTTGATTTGGGTATATTAAAAAGCAAGGAATATGATATACCTATTATATGTGTAGGAAATATCACCGTTGGGGGCACGGGTAAAACCCCTACCTCAGAGTTGCTTATCGCGAGTTTAAAGGATAAATATAACATTGCTCTGCTATCGCGTGGGTATAAACGCAAGACTAAGGGTTACCTAGAAGTTGAGATAAATTCATCTTATTTTAACGTAGGTGATGAGCCTAAGCAAATCAAGCGCAAATTTCAAGATATAGTAGTTGCCGTGTGCGAGAAACGTGCTGAGGGTATAGAAATGATACGCAAAAATCACTCCGATGTTAATCTTATTATCTTAGACGACGGCTTTCAACATCGCTATGTTGAACCCTGGGTTAATGTGGTGCTCATGGACTTTAATAGGCCAGTGTATGAAGATAGTTTTTTGCCTGTGGGTAATCTGCGTGATACCATGTCTCAACTACATAGGGCAAATGTGATAATTATTACAAAATGCCCAAGCAATATCACCTCTATACAAAAGAGAGTTGTGCGCAAATACCTAAATATGTACCCTTATCAAAGCCTTTATTTTTCTGAGGTAAAATCCCAAAAACCTAGGCCTATTTTTAAGGGGGTTGCTCCAGAGAAAATCACCTCTGAGAACAAGGTTATAGCGCTTGCAGGCATAGCTAATGCCGAGGGGTTTATATCAGGGCTTTCTTTGGGATATGAAATAGTGAATAAAGTGATTTATCCCGACCACCACAGCTATCAGATGCGAGATTTAAGGGCGCTTAGCGAGCTGCTTAAAAACTCTGATAATCAGACTGTTATCGTCACAACTGAGAAAGATGCAGTAAAGCTAACTAACGCCAAACAAATTCCTATTGAAATCCAAAAATCCATATATTATGTGCCCATAGAAATGGAAATTATGGACAACCAAAAACCTGAACTATTAGAAAAACTCAAAAAATATGTTAGAGAAAATCAAAAATACGGCCTCCAACATTAAATCTGTAATAGGCGATTTCACCCCACACATAGGCATCATTTTAGGATCGGGCTTGGGTGATTTGGTAGACGATATAAAAGTTAGTTACATTATTGAATATAAGGATATTACAGGCTTTCCTCAATCTACGGTAGAGGGTCACAAAGGCCGTTTGGTCTTTGGCGAATTAGGCTCTAAGAAAGTTGTGGCCATGCAGGGTCGTTTTCATTTTTATGAGGGTTATGCTCCTAGTGAAGTGGTTTTTCCGGTGAGGGTGCTAAAATTTTTGGGCATAGAATATTTATTTGTGTCTAATGCAGCAGGTGGTGTTGGCGAAGGCTTTAAAGTTGGTGATTTAATGGTTATTGACGACCATATTAATCTGATACCTAACCCCTTGATTGGCAAAAATATAGACGAATTAGGGCCGCGTTTCCCTGATATGAATGATGCTTATAATCACACCCTCAGAGCTTTGGCGCATAGTAAGGCCAAAGAACTTGGTATTTCACTTTGGGAAGGTGTTTATTTGGGTGGCACAGGCCCCACGTATGAGACTAGGGCTGAGTATAAATATTTTAGAGCCATAGGCGCTGATGCTGTGGGAATGTCTACAACGCCCGAGGTTATTGCAGCGCGTCACATGGGAGTCAAGGTATTTGGTATGTCCGTGATTACAAATATTGGTCTTTCGGGCGAGGTGTCTACGCACGAGGATGTTCAGTTGCAGGGGCGTTTGGCTGGTGAGAGACTTAGGAAATTGTTTATTGAAATGTTAAGAGAAATTTAAAAAAATATATAATTATGATAAATAAAGTAATTTTAGTAGGAAATGTTGGTTCTGACCCAGAGGTTAGAACTTTAGAGAACGGAGTCAAAGTAGCGCGCATCACTTTAGCTACAACAGAGCGCATGTATAATCGCACAACTCAGCAAGCCAGCGAGCACACAGAGTGGCATTCTATTACCCTGTGGCGTAATTTGGCTGAAACAGCTGATAGATTTATTAAAAAAGGTAGTAAATTATATGTTGAGGGCAGGATACGTTCGCGCAGTTGGACTGATGAGTCTGGGGCTAAGCGTTATGCCTTTGAAATTCAGGGGGATGATGTTAAGATGTTGGACAGAAGACCTGAGGGTGCTAGTTCTCAACCTGCTGCATCGGCTGTATCTGCACAACCTGCATCTACACCTAGGACAGAAGCTCAGGTTTCAACACCTGTTATGGATACTCCTGATGATTTGCCTTTCTAGCGACTTTTTATAGAGCAGATAGTCTCAGTTTGTTACCCTGAACGGAGTTCAGGGTCTTACTTATGTTTGGTATAATTACGTCAGTGGTGCTTGAAACCAGAAACTATTTCTCGGCTATAAAATAAAGATCAAAGCAACCATCACTAGCTTTGTCTATGTAATAATCTTCTTTAGAGATTTTTAAGGTCAAATTCCTATTGTTGATAAGCAAACGATGCCTATTGAAGATATTTAAAGTGTGGTAAGGCAACTTTAACAGCCAGCTGGGTAGCCTATGTTCAAAATCAAAAATATCAAAACGCTTATACGCCTTGACAGCTCTTTTATTCTTGTCGTAATACTCTAATACATTATTCTTGCCGTAAATCCCAAGTGCCTGAACCTGATTGAAATAACTGCTTAGTAGGTTCTTGAATTCATCAACCGTGTATTCCCTCCTATGCCAGGGATTGCGAGTGATAGACATGGCTTTGTTGGGTGTGGAAACAATGAATTTGCCCCCTGCACGCAAAACCCTAACCACCTCTTTCATAAAATAAAAGTCGTCGGGAATGTGCTCTATGGATTGAAAAGAGAGTACAAAATCAAAGCTGTTGGATGTTAAACCTGAGAGCGAAGGAAATTTATTAAAGTGATATTCCACATTAGTTAAACTAGTATCACTCAAATCTTTAACTGCTTTGTCTACTATGGTTAAACTTTCGGCCTTAGTGGCAAAAATTGAAACATCGAAGTTGCGCTCAGCTCCCACAAGCAATACTTTGCCACTAATTAATTCGCTAGTGTGTTGATATACTAATCTCTTACGTTGGTTAATGTAATTATCAGACATCTCCTTTCTGCGCTGGGCCTTCTCGCTTGCTTTGCGTTTCATTGTTACTTATTTTTTAATAAGTCGTATGCCTCCGGCTTTCATAATCTCGATATCGCCACGCTTTAAAAGGTAGCCAACAGAGCGTTTAAATACTTTCTTGCTCATGCCTGTGTAAAGATGAACTTGCTCTGGTGAAGAATTATCATCAAGATCTAATGTTCCTGAGTTATCCTCCAGTTTTGCAAGTATCTGCTCGGCCGAGATTTTTACTTGGTCGTAGCCTTGCTTTTGTAGGCTGATATCAACCCTATTATCTTCGGTGATTTTGCTAACAAAACCTTCCAAAGTGTCGCCTATTGTAACTGGACGGAAGATTTGATTGCGATATATCATGCCCCAATATTTGTTGTCTATGACTACTCTGTAACCCATAGGTAGAGCGATAGCAACGGTGCAAGTGACTTGCTGTTTGTATTTTAGGTCTAAATCTGCGTTTGAAATATAACCATTTAAACGGTTAGTTGCAACGGCACGACCTGTGATATTGTCACGATAAACATATACCAAAACTTTTTCGTCTATATTAACTGCGCCCACTTGGTTACGGTTAGGCAAAAACAAATCTTTGCCCTGTAAACCCCACTCTAGGAAGGCTCCGTGCACTGTTTTGTCAACAACTCTTAGGAAGGCAACCTGCCCAACAGTGGCTTTAGGGTGTTCGGTAGATGCCACAAGTCTGTCCTCGGAATCGTGATACACAAACACATCCAACATATCGCCAACCTTATTTTCTAAGGATACGAAACGGTTAGGTAATAAAACTTCTTCGTCTTGTTCATCTTTGAGGTAAAGTCCGAAATCCGACACTCTGCTAACCTCTAATTTTTGATAACTTCCTGCTTGCAACATATTTTTTTCAATTTTCTTTGCACAAAGATACTCAAAGTTTGCAGGGTTTTCACTATTTTTGGGAAATAATTATAATATTATGCTAAAACTAGGAATAATTCAGCTGGCTACGGCTTGGCACGATAAAGAAAAAAACTTTGAAAAAGCACGTTACTTCATAGAAAATAACGATGCAGATATTTTTGTTTTGCCCGAAATGTTTACTACGGGTTTCACTTCTGATGTTGAGTTGTGTGCTGAGGATATGGGGGGAATCTCTACCGAGTGGTTTAAAAAAACGACCCAAGAGACTAATAAAGCCCTGATGGGGAGTATAATTATTAGCCTTGGAGAGGGTAAATACTGTAATAGAATGATTTTTGCAGCTCCAGGGTGTGAATTAGAATATTATGACAAGCGCCATTTGTTTCGCATGGGTGGCGAGCATAAGAAATATACGGGGGGTGAGGAGCGCAAGATTTTTAATTACAAAGGCTTTAGAATCTTGCCTCAGATTTGTTATGATTTGCGTTTCCCGGTTTTCTCGCGCAACACAAACGACTATGACCTAGCCATTTACTGTGCTTGTTGGCCAGAGCCTAGAACCTATGCTTGGAGTGCGCTACTTAGGGCTAGAGCCATCGAAAATCAGTGTTATCTAGTGGGCGTGAACATGGTGGGCGAAGACCCAAAATTGAAATATAAGGGGGGCTCGGCCGTGATAGATTTTGCAGGCAACTACCTCACTCAGGCTACGGATTGGGCTGAGGATGTGAAAATAGTAGAGCTAGACATTGATGCTCTAAATGGCTTTAAAGAAAATTTCCCTGCATGGATGGATGCAGATAATTTTGAGATAAAATTTTAAAAGACTTTGAAAGAAAACAAAATCAAAATATACGGTACTAGGGTTCATAATTTAAAGAATTTTGATCTTGAGATTCCTCGCGATGAGTTGGTGGTGATTACGGGGCTGTCGGGCTCGGGGAAGTCGTCGCTGGCCTTTGATACGCTTTATGCTGAGGGGCAGAGGCGTTATATGGAGACCTTGTCGGCCTATGCTCGTCAGTTTGTGGGGAGCATGGAACGCCCTGATGTTGACAAGATTACGGGGCTTAGTCCTGTGGTGGCTATAGAGCAAAAGACTACTAATAAAAATCCTCGCTCAACTGTTGGTACGGTAACTGAAATAAATGATTTCTTAAGAGTTTTGTTTGCGCGTGCTTCGGTGGCTTACTCACCCTCTACCGGTGAGCAAATGGTGCATTATAGCGATGCTAAGATTTGCGAGATGATACAAAGCTCTTATCCGGGGCGTAAAATTGCACTTCTTGCACCTATTATAAAAGGGCGCAAGGGGCATTATCGCGAACTTTTTGATAGGTTTATTAGTAAAGGATTTTTGTATGCACGAATTGATGGGCAGGTGCAAGAATTGAGCTCGGGCATGAAGTTGGATAGATATAAAATCCATAATATAGACCTAGTGGTTGACCGTTTGGTAGTGGGCGAAAATAGCGAGGAACGTATCGCAAAAAGCCTTACCGAGGCCATGCGTCAGGGCAAGGGGAGTATATCTGTGTATGATTATGATGAGGGTACTTCGCGCTTTTATTCGCGTCATTTGATGTGCCCCACTACGGGTGTGGCTTTTGCTGAGCCTGCGCCTCATACCTTTTCGTTTAATTCGCCTAGTGGTGCTTGCCCCCACTGTAATGGTTTGGGTGAGGAGGCTATTTTTGATAGAGGTAAGATTATCCCTAACCCCAATCTTTCTATTAAAGAGGGGGGTATAGAGGCCCTGGGTAAGTATCATAATAATTTGTTGTTTGCCATTATTGCGACCTTGGGCAAAAAACATGATTTCACGCTTGATGACCCAATTTCTACCATAGATGATGATGCTATGAATGCTATTTTATATGGTGATAGCGAGCTTTTGACACTTGATTCTAGGGTTTTTTCTCTGCCCTCGGGTAATAATATGGTGGCTTGGAATGGGGTAGCAGACTATATTGAGGCCTTGGAACAAGACTCTAAAAGTGGCAAGGGAAGCAAATGGAAAGCTCAGTTTGTGGTTAAGCGAAAATGTGAGCTTTGCGAGGGTACTCGTTTAAAAAAAGAGGCCTTGCAGTTTAAGGTGGCAGACAAAAATATCGCCCAGATTTGCGCCATGAGCATAGATGAGTTGGCGCTGTGGATGAGTGATATTGAGCAAAAAATGAGTGAAAGGCAAAGGATAATTGCCAAAGAAATAATTAAGGAAATCAAAGAACGTCTTGGCTTTTTGATTAACGTAGGCCTTGGATATTTGTCTTTGTCTAGGGCTTCGGCTACGCTCTCAGGTGGTGAGAGTCAGCGTATTAGGCTGGCAACTCAGATAGGTTCTAAGCTTGTGAATGTGCTTTATATACTTGATGAGCCTAGCATAGGTTTGCATCAAAGGGACAACATAAAATTAATAGATAGTTTGTGTGAATTGCGCGATGCGGGCAACTCTGTTATCGTGGTTGAGCATGACGAGGAGATGATACGCAAGGCTGATTTTATAGTGGACGTAGGCCCTAAGGCTGGGCGTGGTGGTGGGCGAATTATGGCCGCAGGAACTCTGGATGAAATCTTGGAAACGGAAAGCATTACAACTCAATATTTGACAGGTAAAAGAAACATTGAAGTGCCTGAAAAAAGGCGCGAAGTGACAGATAAAAAAATCAAAATCACGGGAGCTAGGGGTAACAACCTTAAAAATGTGGATGTAGAACTGCCACTAGGAATGTTTGTGTGCGTTACCGGAGTGAGTGGAAGTGGTAAATCTTCGCTTATTAATGGCACTTTGAGGCCTATTTTGTCTCGTGAATTTTACAATTCGCTTGATGTGCCCCTGCCTTATGATAGGATAGAGGGAGTGGAGAATGTTGATAAATTAATCGTGGTGGATCAATCGCCCATAGGTCGCACGCCTAGGAGCAATCCGGCTACTTACAGCAATGTTTTCACTGATATACGTAAATTATTTGAGGCCACACCCGATGCACAAATCAGGGGTTTCAAGGCAGGGCGTTTTTCGTTTAATGTCAAGGGAGGTCGCTGCGAGGAGTGTCGTGGTGCAGGGGTTCAGACCATAGAAATGAACTTTTTGCCCGACGTTTATGTCACTTGCAAAGTGTGTGCTGGCAAGCGATATAATAAGGAAACTTTGGAGGTAAAATACAAGGGCAAGAGCATAAATGATGTGCTCGATATGACAGTGAATATGGCTGTTGAGTTCTTTGAGCACTTACCTTCGATTTACATAAAATTAAAAGCTATACAAGATGTGGGGCTTGGCTATCTTACTCTAGGTCAGCCATGTACAACACTATCTGGAGGAGAGAGCCAGAGGATAAAACTATCGAGTGAATTATCTAAAAAAGACACAGGTCGCACCTTATATCTCTTGGATGAGCCTACCACAGGTCTGCATTTTGAGGATGTTAGGGTGTTGCTTGGGGTGCTTGATAAATTGGTCGAAAGAGGCAATAGTATAGTTGTCATTGAGCATAACCTGGATGTTATAAAATATGCAGATTATATTATAGACATAGGCGCTGAGGGAGGCGTAAAAGGAGGAAATGTAGTGTGCCAAGGCACGCCCGAGAGCGTAGCAGAGCAAAAAGATAGTTATACGGGTAGGTATTTAAAAGAAATTTTATTAACTTTGTAGATAATAACAAAATTTTGAGATACCTAAAGAATGAAAAAACTTCTACTTTTCACCCTTTTTCTATTAATTAATCTACAACTTTTTGGACAAACTTTTAGTCCTTATGGTTATATTTTCTCTGACACCGACAAACAACCCTTGCAAGGGGTAACTGTGTTTGTAGGTGAGGGAAAACACAACACCGTAACTGATGAGAAGGGATACTTCATGTTGGAGACTATTCCCTCTAGCATTAAAGAAATCAAATGTATTCTAATAGGTCACCAAGACCTAATAATAAACGTAACTGATGCCGAGATTATCCCAAATCAAGGCAAACATTTTATGTTTGAAACCCAAACAGAAATAGCCGAAGTAGTCATAACGGCTCAAGCCCCTATGGCCATACAACATGGTGATACTACGCAGTTTAATGCCGCAGCCTTTAAAACTAATCCCGATGCTGATGCCGATGATTTGTTGGCTAAAATGCCTGGGGTGGTGATTCAAGACGGTAAGGTTGAGGCTCAGGGCGAGGAGATTAAAAAAATATATGTGGACGGTAGACTTTTCTTCGGCACAGATCCTATGGAGGCGCTCAAAAGCATACCTGCAGACGCAATAGAGAGCATACAATTATTTGATGATCTAAGTGACGAGGAGAAAGAAACGGGCATCTCAGATAGTGAGCCTACCAAGGCGATAAACATCGTAACTAAGAGCAAAAGAGATAAAAACACTATATTAAAATTAGAGGCCCTGGCTGGATTTGACACCCAAGACCCCTATGATTTTAGATATTTAGGTGGTGGTAATGTTTCGTTCTTTGGTAAGGAAAACAGGCTGACTATTACGGGCATAGCCAATAATGTTAACACAAATAGCTTTGGCGCAAATAGCGACCCCACGGAGGAGAAAATAGACAAAAATGGTAATGTAATGGGGCAAACCCAGGGGGTGAAAGAGATTCAGGGTGTAGGTGTGAATTTCTCGCGCGAGGTTAAAGATAAATATAAACTTTCGACTAGTTATTTTTTTAATAATGTAGAAAATACGGTTGAGAAAACCTCGGTAAAAGATTATTTTGCTGTTGAGGATTCTTATGATGAGCGTTATGTGACCACAAATTCTATGAACGTGTCAAATTCTATGATGCACAAATTTAATCTTAAATTTGAGTGGAAAGTGCTTGATAATGTAACGCTAACCGTCTCGCCCGAGGTGAAATATCAAAGCTATGACTACACAACTTTGAGCGATGTGGGTATTAAGCAAGATGCTGACTCGGTGAGTTATACAGAGAATAAATATGTTCACGAGAGTTCTTCGCTTTATTTGGGTGGCTCGGCTTTGCTTGCTTATCGCTTTGAGAAAAAAGGCCGTGGGCTATCTTTGAGCGCTAGTTATAATGTTAATCAAAGTGAGTTTCAAAGAGTTCAGCAGCAAACTTCAAGAAAAACTTTTAGCTCAACGACTCAGTTGTGGACAGAAAAAACAGGAAGCGATTTAACCAACAAACTAATAGCGCAAGAGAGCGAAACATCAAACCTGAAACTTAAACTATCATACGCTGAGCCAATAATCGAAAATCACAAAGTGATGATAAGCGCCTTGGCAAATCAGACTGTGGCAGACACCTACAAAAGCAACGATGATTGGAGCGATGTGGATGAAGATTACACCGACGCAAACTCAGACCAATACAGCGTTTTCAATAAAATTTATAACTCTTACGGAGCTTCGGCATCTTACCTTTATAAAACCAAGGGCATCTCGCTTAGCACGGGGGTGAATGTGTTGAGCGTTGATCAACAATATATTCAAGAGCAGCCTTACGATGCTGAGACTCCTATGGTTACTATGGATTATCAGCCATTCTTGACTTTGAGATACAGAATCCCTAAGAAATTTTACTTTAGAATTTATTATAAAGGATATGCTGTGTTGCCCGATGCCTCGCAAATGCAAAATGTTGTAAATGATTCAAATACAGCTTATTTGAGGATAGGAAACCCTGACTTGGAGACTGGTTATAGACACACTTTGTATTTTTATATGAACCGTTCAAACACAGAGAAGTCTACCAACTTCAATATGAGCCTTTATGCTAATACGGCTAGTAATTATATCACAACCAGCACAGAGGAAATGAGCGAGGGAGATAAAATTACTGACACCTACACAGCCCTTGAGGACGGTCTAGTGGCTAAAAACATAAATATGGACGGCTATTTCTTTGGTAAGAGCACATTTAACTTCTCGTTTACGGCCAAGCCTTTGAAAAGTAATGTGAATTTCTCGCTAACTTATGCATATGTTAGAACCCCTTCGGTTTATTATGATGTGAATTATTCTAATATTCATACTACTGGTTTTAGGGTCGGGCTAGCTAGTAATATTTCAGAGAACATAGACTTTAATGTCTATTCGTCAACGGCTTACAGCAGCACGATAAATACGGTGCTTAGTAATTCATCGTACTTTAATCAGACTTTATATCTGTCGTCAAACTTTATTGTGTGGCGTTATTACACCATAAATTCTGAAGTTACTTGGCGTTATTACCAAAACCAAGGTAATTACACGGTTTGGAATTTAGGTATAGGTCGTAAATTCTTTAAACAACGCAATGGCGAGGTTAGAATCGTGGCTTATGACCTGCTGAATCAAAATCAAAATATTCAACGATATATACGTACAAGTTGCGTAGAGGCAGTTAATTCCAATGCCCTAGGTCGTTATGTTGTGTTGCGTCTTTCGTATAGATTCAACACTATGAGCATGACCCCTCAGCCTAAGAAACTGAAAACTAAAAACTCGCGCGATATAAGCGTTGATGAACTAAAAGAAAAATCACAAAAATCATCTGAGAGTGGAGATAAGAAATAATAGTAACATAGATAGGGAATTTGAGCAAAGCATACGCCCCGAGAGCCTGAGGGTTTTTGAGGGACAGGATAAAATTGTTGAAAATCTTAATATTTTTATCAAGGCTGCTCTTATGAGGGATGAGACCCTAGACCATGTATTGTTGCACGGACCTCCAGGGCTTGGCAAGACCACCTTGGCTAATATTATTAGCAATGAGATGGGGGGTGAGTTGAGGCTTACATCGGGCCCAGTGCTTGATAAGCCTGGTGATTTGGCAGGTTTGCTCACTAATCTTAATGAGGGTGACGTGTTGTTTATTGATGAAATTCATCGCTTAAGTCCTGTGGTTGAGGAGTATCTGTACTCGGCTATGGAGGATTATAAGATAGATATTGTGCTTGATAAGGGGGCTAGTGCGCGCTCTATTCAGATAGCCTTAAATCCTTTTACGCTGATAGGTGCTACCACGCGTAGTGGCCTTCTGACTTCGCCACTTCGTGCACGTTTTGGTATACAGTGCCACTTGGAATATTATGATACTCAGGTACTTGCAGGCATAGTTAAACGTTCGGCAGGGATTTTAGATATTAAAATCGAGGATGATGCAGCCTTGGAGGTTGCACTGCGTAGTCGTGGTACTCCTCGTATTGCAAATGCTCTGCTGCGTAGGGTTAGGGATTTTGCTATGGTTAAGGGTAGTGGGGTTATTACGCTGGATATCACGCGTGTAGCTCTTTCGGCTTTGAATATAGATGCTCGTGGCCTAGATCAAATGGACAATAAGATTTTGCAGACTATAATTCATAAATTTGCAGGTGGGCCTGTGGGTCTCAATACCATAGCTACGGCCGTGGGTGAGGATGCCGGCACTATTGAGGAGGTTTATGAGCCGTTCTTAATTAAGGAGGGTTTCATTAAGCGTACACCTCGTGGCAGGGAAGTTACTGCGTTGGCTTATAAGCACTTAGGCATTGCAAGGTGTGAGGGTGATGCAAGTTTGTTTTAGTCTCTAGGGTCTTTAGGGTTAAAAGGGTCATTAGCACCAGGGCAGATATCGCCACAGCACGTCAGCAAAAATAATTCATAACTTAGATTACAAATCTTCGATTTGTGGCACTCCTACCAAAATGCTAAAGCATTTTGTTTTTGTGGAGTGTCGTGCCCCACTAACGTTTAATGCCCTTACGCCGGGCGGGCGCGACTAGCATCGAGCAGATAGTGAGCTGATGAGTGTTTATCTTATGATTGGATTGTAGAATGAATCTCTTTCAACTGCTTTATAACCAGCGTTTTCGATGATTCTTTTAATGTCACTAACACTCATGCTGGGCTTAGTGTCCTCGGCTCCTGCCATGGAATAAATCTTGGTGCTGTCGTCGATAGTGCCGTCGATATCATCTGCTCCAAAGGCCAAAGCAAGCTCCGTGGTGGTCTTGCCAAACATAGGCCAGTAGGCTTTGATATGATTGAAATTATCTAAGAAAATACGTGAAATCGCTATCATGCGCATATCTTCAGTGATGCTAACCTCGCCACGAGAGGATAATTCATTGCCAAAATTTCTGTATTTTAGAGGTATAAAAGCGTTGAACCCCTGAGTCTTATCCTGTAATTCTCGCAAACGATTCAGGTGGTCTATGCGATGCTCTATGCTCTCAATGTGGCCGTAAAGCATGGTCGCATTTGTGGAAATATCTAGTCGGTGAGCACTCTCGTGAAGCTCCAGCCATTGCTTGGTCGAACCCTTGTCAGGGCAGATTTGAGCGCGAATTTCCTCATCAAAAATCTCTGCGCCACCTCCAGGAAGTGTTTGCATCCCTGCGTTTTTTAATAGCTGTAAACCCTCGCTATAACTAAGGTTTGCTTGCTCTATCATGTAGGCTAACTCTATGGCTGAGAAGGCTTTAATGGTGACTTTGGGTAGTATTTCTTTTATCCCACTAATCATTTTGGCATAATAGTAAAGGTCGTGCTCAGGGTGAACACCTCCTACTATATGAACCTCGGTGACGTTTTTGTCTTGTTGTGCTTTGGCCTGCTCAAAAATTTCTTCAAGGCTGTAATCCCAGGCCTCGGGCGAGGTTGCAGGTTTGCGATAAGAGCAGAATTTGCACTTAAAAATGCAAATATTTGTTGGCTCTATGTGAAAATTGATATTGTAAAATACATCGTTGCCTGTTTTTGCTCGTTTTATCTCGCTCGAGGCTTGTGAAAGAAAAGAAAGTGGAGCTTCTTTGTAAAGCGTTAGTGCGTCTGAGCAAGAGATTCTCTCGCCTTTGATAGCACTATCAAGTATTTTATCAATTTTCATTTTAGTAAAAAATAAAAAGGCTGCACAGTAAAGTATGCAGCCTTAAATCTTGTTAAAGAAATTAACTCTTGAGCCTATTTAGCTAGAGTTTCGTCAGAAACACTTAGTCTTTTTCTGCCTTTAGCGCGACGAGCAGCCAAAACTTTACGTCCGTTAGCTGTTGACATTCTGTGACGAAAACCGTGTTTGTTGATTTTCTTTCTTTGTGATGGTTGGAAAGTCCTTTTCATATCTTTAATTTTTATATTTTTATTTTATATCCTATCTCACGGGAGTGCAAAGGTAGGATAAAATTTATATTTTACAAAGAAAACTTATAAAAAAGTTAGTTTTTCATGTAATTTTCTATTTCTTCCACACTTGAAGGCGCACGTTTTTGGCCTATCATGCGATTTTTGTCCTCGGTGATGAGCATATCATCCTCTAATCTTATGCCTCCAAAGTCTAAATATTTTTCTAGTTCAGCATAATTTACCATGCCTTTGTCCTGAGAGTTCGCCTTCCACGAGGCGATTAAATCAGGGATAAAATATAGTCCAGGTTCTACGGTCATCACAAAACCAGGTTTGAGCCTGCGCCCAAGCCTCAGCGAACTAACCCCGAGAGCCTTACTGCGCTGAGTATATTTGTCGTAACCCACAAAATTTTCGCCTATATTTTCCATGTCGTGCACATCCATGCCCATCATGTGCCCTAGGCCGTGGGGCATAAACAGCGAGAAAATCCCTTCGCTCACGGCATCTTCTTTGCTCGCTTTTATCAGGCCTAAATCTATTAAATCTTGGCTGATTTGAGCCGCAACTTCAAGGTGAATATCTTGGTATAATTTATCGGGACAAGAGATTTCAAAGGCAAGATTGCTCGCTCTGAGTACTATATTATATATGTCTTTTTGTTGTTCACTGAATTTTCCGTTCACTGGGAAGGTGCGAGTTAAATCGCTGGCGTAGTTCTCAAAGCTCAGCGCACCACAGTCCACAAGACACAGGCGAGAGTCTTTTAAGGCATTGCTATAATCGTGATTATGAAGGGTTTGGCCGTTGTGAGTGACTATCGAGGGGAAGCTCACTCCCTTACCTAATTTGTTGGCAATGGCCTCGATTTCTACGGCTATATCTTTTTCTTTAACTCCCACTTTGCACATACTCATGGCCTTGGTTTGCATTAGGTAGCCTATCTGCGAGGCTAGTTCTAATTGCTCTATCTCTTGACTAGATTTTCTCTCGCGCATAGATACAACGGCTAGGGCTAATTCTACGGATGCTAAATCATTAATATTTAGTGGGTTAGCATCTAAAAGTGAGCTTAAAAGTAGCTTAATCTCAGGGCGATAAACCGTAAGGAAATGTATTCTGCGAGAAGCAGATTTTGCTCTAGTTATATATGCCTGTAATTTGTCTTTTGCAAGAGTTTTATTGATGCCTACTTTGTGGGCTAATTCGCTGATAGTTGGGGTTTTACCCATCCATATTATGTCGCTCAGTGAGTGTTCATCTCCAAAAATAATTTCTTCGCCTGAGTCCAGGTCTAAATAGCCGACTACATCGGCTTTGTCAAGGCCAAAATAGTAAAGAAAAGTGCTATCTTGAGTAAATTCGTAGTGATTATCAAGATAATTTTTTGAGCTTTCTCCGTTGGCTGGCAATAGGATTATTCCTCCCTCGGGGATGAGGGTAAGTAATTTTTCGCGGCGATTTATGTAGGTTTGTCTTGGAAACATTGTCTTGATATTTTAAAAAAATTCTTCTCGGAACGTGTAATTGTTGCGCATGGTTTCAAAGTCAGAGGGCGAGGATTTTAATTGTTCGCTTTCTTTTATTATATCGTAATATTTTGGTATTTCGCGGCATAAATCCTGCCATGAAATCGTTTTAATTTCTGTTTTCTTGACGTTATCGGGATACCAATTTTTAAGGGGTAAATCGTAAATTTCAGCTAGTGAATTTACTACCATGCTTGTGCCATTTGCCTTGCCTTGAACAGAATAGCCTGCTATGTGAGGTGTTGATATACAGCTACTTAACAATAAATCTTGGTCTAATTCAGGCTCGCCCTCCCAAGTGTCAATGGCAAAACGAAACTTGTCTAGATATTCTTTAATCGAGGCCGTGTGCAGCACTTCGCCACGCGAGGCATTTAGAATCAGTGCACCTGGTTTTATCATCTCGCAAGCCTTAGAAGAAAACATCCTATAAGTTGGCCACTTGCCCGTTTTTGTGCAGGGAACGTGGAAGGTGATAATGTCGGCCTTAGAGTAAATTTCTTCTGCACTAACATAATTTTTGTTGTCCTTGTAAGGGTCGCAGCACAATACTTTAAATCCCCAACTCCCTCCATAAGAGGCTATGAGTGAGCCAACATTTCCAACGCCTATAACACCCAGAGTTTTTTGCTCAGCAGACCAACCTTGCTCTTTGGAGTCGTTTACTAAGGTGGCTGCAACCCACTGCAAAACCCCTCGTGCATTGCATCCGGCTGCTGTTTTTACGCAGATTTTGGATTTTTCGCAGTAGTTAAGGTCTATGTGTTCAAAGCCTATGGTGGCTGTTAAGATTAATTTTACTTTGGTGTTTTTAAGTAAAGCCTCGTTGCAAACAGTTCTTGTGCGAATGATTATCACCTCAGTTTCCCTCAGGTCTAGGTTTGTGATATCTTTACCTTTTTTATAGGTGATATTTGCGTAGGGCTCAAGCACACCTTTAAGATAGGGTATGTCAGAGTCGGCTATAATGTTTAGTGCGTTAGTCATAATTGCAAAGATAAAAAAAACTCTCCCAAGTGCAAAAAACACTCGGGAGAGCACCCAATTTATAAAAATATTTAATTATGAAAAAACATAAAAGGCAATACCCCAAATCACCTTTTACTAACATAACGATGTAAAATTAAATAATATTATAAGTAAATGCAAATTTTTTTTAAGTTTTCTATATATAAATAGGTATATTTGATTACTTTTGTGGCATAGATATGAAAGTTTGATGGAAAAGAAGGTAGAATTTGATCCCGATAGCGTTGGGATTGATAATGGAAAGTATTTTGGGATGCCGTTCACAAGGCAGCAGTCAAAGGTGGTCTTAATATCTGTGCCCTGGGATGTCACTGTATCCTATGCTGAGGGCACGAGTGCTGGCCCCCAGGCTATAATTAAAGCATCGACGCAATTAGATTTCTTCGACCCAGAATGTCAAAATAATTGGCGCTCTGGTATAGCTACGCTTGATATTGATGAGTCTATATTTGAAAAAAGCCAAAGCCTTAGACAAGTTGCTAAGAGCGTAATTGATGATTTGACCCTAGCTCAGAGTAGCGAAAACACCAAGTTAGCAGCCCAAAAAGTAAATCTTGCAAGTGAGTGGCTCAACGAAAAGGTTTATAACGGGGCAAAAGAGTTAATAAAGGAAGGTAAAATTGTAGGTCTAGTAGGTGGCGATCACAGCACTCCTTATGGCGCAATCAAAGCAGCAGCTGAGCATTATGGCGATATAGGCCTGGTGCACTTGGATGCTCACATGGATTTGCGTAAGGCCTATGAAGGGTTCACTCATTCACACGCATCTATTATGTATAATGTGTCGGAAAACTGCCCTGGGGTGAGTCGGTTTGTGCAAATAGGGGTTAGAGATTTTGCCCAAAGTGAGTGGGATTATGCTCAGAAAAATGAGAAATTTGAGCAGTGGAGCGATGATAAAATAAATGAAAAATTACTCTATGGCGAGAGCTTTATTAGTCTAATAGATAAGATGATAGAGCCTTTGCCCAAGAAAGTTTATATAAGTTTTGATATAGATGCCTTAGAGCCTTCGCTTTGCCCTTCGACGGGAACTCCCGTGGCAGGAGGGTTAAGTTTTGCTCAGTCTAAAATGATTCTTTCGAGGATATGCAACTCGGAGAGGGTTATTGTGGGATTTGATTTATGTGAGGTTGCACCCTCAAGTTATAGTGAGTTGGACGCCAATGTTGGAGCACGCATACTGTTTAAGTTGTGTTCCTTGGCAATTAAAAGTAGTTTAGAAAATGACAAACAAGGTTAGTTATCACAGCAAACGTAGTTTCTACTTGCGTAGATCACGTCAAAGACACTTATTCAACAGTCAGTGGATAGGTGGCGCAATTTTAATGATTTTTACAATTTTAGCCCTAGTGCTGGCAAATCTGCCTTTTACTAGAGAACATTATCATCACTTTTTAAACTCTGATCTGAGTTTTGGTTTTGGTGATTTTATTTTCTCTAAGTCGCTGGAGTTCTGGATAAACGACACTCTTATGGTGGTGTTTTTCTTTGTGGTGGGGTTGGAAATTAAGCGCGAAATTTTGGTGGGGCAACTCTCCGATATTAAGAATGCGTCTCTGCCCATAGCTGCGGCCATAGGGGGGATGATAGCACCTGCTATTATATATGCAATTTTTAATCGTGGCACAGAGTTTTCGGGAGGTTGGGGTATTCCTATGGCTACCGATATTGCTTTTGCCATTGGTGTGTTGTCGATTTTGGGCAATAAAGTGCCTATTACGATGAAAATTTTTCTAACGGCGCTGGCCATAGTTGATGACCTGGGTTCGATTTTGGTGATTGCGATTTTTTATACCTCAGAGATTAATTTTATAATGTTGGGACTTTCGCTTGTGGTTTTGGCTGCTTTGTGGCGATTTAATAAGCGTAATGTTTATAATATGAGCTATTATTTTATTCCTAGTATTTTGTTGTGGATTTTGTTCCTTTACTCGGGGGTTCACTCAACGATTGCTGGGGTTTTAATAGCGCTTACTATACCTTCATCACCACGTTATTCTAAGTCGTATTTCTTGTATAAATCTAAGTTTTTTATCGAGGATTTTCGCTTTCATGATAAGGAAGGAGTCGAGGTTTTGGCCAACGAAGACCAGCTTCACGATTTAAACGCAAGTCGCTCTATTGCACATCATTCCATAAGCCCTTCGCAACGTTTGGAGCACAGTCTTCACCCTTTCATCACCTTCTTTATTATGCCGGCTTTTGCCTTGGCTAATGCAGGTGTGCCTATTCACTCTTTGTCGGAGTTTAATGTGTTTGCTTCGAGCCAAACTATGGGTATATTCTTTGGTCTAATTTTTGGGAAACCTCTTGGGATAACTTTGCTTTGTTTTGTGGCTATTAAGTTGGGTCTAGCTAGGATGCCTAAGAATACTTCGTGGCCTATGATAATGGGGGTTGCAGCTCTTGGGGGTATAGGATTTACCATGTCGATTTTTGTGGATAATCTGGCTTTTGCGGGCACAAATTTTATAGATAGTGGTAAGATTGCTGTGCTTTTGGCCTCGGTTTGTGCTGCAATTATTGGTTGTGTGGCTCTAAATTTAATGGGTAAAAAGAAAAAATGTTGATTTTTTTAACAATAAAATGTGTATTATTTAGTTTATTTGATTAAATTTGCATAAGCGAAAAAAAGTAACAAAAATAATTTAATAATTTAGTAAACAAAAAAATGAAAAAATTTATCATTCTCTCTGCAGCAGTAGCTCTTGTTTTTAGCTCATGTGGTACAGGTTCAAAATCAATTAAAACAACTGAAGATTCTTTGGCTTATGCTATTGGTCTAGACTTAGGTAACTATGTTAAAAACTTGGATAGCACTATCAACGTAGACCTAGTTGCATCTGCAATGAAAGACGTATTGGCTAACAAACAATCTATGGATCAAGAACAAGCTTACAACTTCCTAAGAGAGTATTTCACAGTACGTAAACCAGCTGAGGCTAAAGCTAAAGCAGCTAAACTTCTAACTGATGCTAAAGCAGCAAACCCTAACATCCAAACAACAGCTAGTGGTTTGATGTATGAAGTTATCGAAGAGGGTGGCAAAAAACCAGTTAAAGACGATGCTAAAGTTAGAGTTAGCTACGAAGGTAAACTTCTAAGCACAGGCAAAATCTTTGATTCTTCTTACCAAAGAGGCGATACTGTTGAGTTCGCACTTAACCAAGTTATCCCAGGATGGGGCGAAGGTCTTAAACTAGTAGGTGAAGGTGGCAAAATCAAACTTTGGATTCCTTCAGATCTAGCTTACGGCGAGCAAGGTGCAGGCCAAGTAATTGGTGCTAACGAGGCTCTTGTATTTGAAGTAGAATTGTTTGAGGTAAACTAATTCCCAAAAACAAAATAAACTTACTTAAATTTATTAACTAAAAAACTTAAAAAAATGAATGTTAAAAAATTAATCGCATGGCCTCTATGGGTTGGTTTCCTTGCTTGTATGATTCAAGTTGTTGATCAAGCGTTAATCGGTATTGTTTCTGAACCAATCGCTAAAGCAGATGCAGGTCTTAGCTGGGTTGCTTTCCAATCATGGGCTTGTTATTTCCTTGCAGGTTGTACTCCTAAAGGTGGTTTGTTAGTATTTATTTCTTACATTACTGGTACTCTAGGTTCTATCGCTATTATTTTGCTTGGTACAGGTGCTTTCTCTGGCATAGGTTTCATGGCTGTGCCTTTGGCTGTTGGCGTAATTGCTTTCTGTGTTATGTTCTTCGAGCACATTCCATTGTTGTCTTTGATTCCAGCTTTGTTCGTTGCTTCAGGTGCTTATTTCGCACTTATGAACTTCGCGGGCGCTCCTTTGATGGCTATGGGTGGCAACATGTTTATGCAAGCTTTCAAAGTTGAAATGATTTACGCTGTACTTGGTATCGTATTCGGTGTTATCACTATCGCAGGTAAAGGTGTTATTGATTCTAAATTGTAATCAGCGACAATAAACTTTATTTATATTTAAAACTGTGGCGCTCTTAATAAAAGAGCGCCACAGTTTTTTTATCTCACAAAAAATAATTAATTTTGTAGATAATTAAAAACCAAATTTTAAATAAATATGAAATACGCTTTAATCAGCACCGAAAAAGGTGATATGAAAGTTGAACTTTACGAAAAAGAAACTCCTATTGCAGTTGAAAACTTTATAAAACTCTCAGAATCAGGATTTTATGACGGACTTTGTTTCCACAGAGTTATTCCAGATTTCGTGATTCAAGGTGGTTGCCCAGACGGTACGGGTGCAGGTGGCCCAGGTTACACTATCAAATGCGAAACATCGGCAGAGCGCCAATATCATGACAGAGGCGTGCTTTCTATGGCTCACCGTGGACGTAATACGGGTGGTTCTCAGTTCTTTATTTGCCACTCGCGCACTAACACCTCTCACCTTGACGGTGTTCACACAGCATTTGGTATTGTGGTTGAGGGTCTTGATGTTATCGACGCAATTCGTCAGGGAGATTTAATTTTAAGTATCACTATTTCAGAGCAATAGACAATAATAAAATGGAAATAGAAGCAGTAGTTTTTAAAGTGTTAGAGCCAGTACGTGGCACTAGCGCTAAGGGTGAGTGGGTTCGCCAAGAGGTTATTTTTGATCAACCTCAAGAGTTTAATCGCAAGGTGTGTGTTAGTTTTTGGGGCGACAAGGCTCAAGAAGTTGCTAGTTTTAAAGTTGGCGAGGCTATAACTTTGTCGGTTAATGTCGAATCAAGAGAATTTAATGGTAAATGGTACACTTCGCTGCAAGCATGGAAGGTCGCTCGTAAAGCTGTTGAGGCTGCGCCAAGTGCTCCAGCTGATGTTCCTATGCCAGATTTTGCACCACTCGAAAGTGGAGCGTCTGAGGTAGACGATTTGCCTTTCTAATCAAAAAAAATAAAAATATGGACGAAAAATTATTCGATTTCAAAAGAATTTCGTCAAAAAAAATATACCTTGAGGGTACTATTCACCCTATCAGGGTGGCTATGCGCGAGCAAATGCTAAGTAATGGAGATAGCTTGAAACTTTATGACACTACGGGTGCTTACTCTGAGGATGGTTACGAATTTGATATCAAAAAAGGTTTGCCAAAACTTAGAACTGAGTGGCATAAGGACTCTGAATTTCATACTCAGATGTGGTATGCCAGAGCAGGAATAGTTACTCCAGAAATGGAATATGTGGCAATACGAGAGAATTGTGGTCATGAAAACAGCAAAATCACGCCTCAAAGCGTAATGCGCGATGTGGCCGAGGGTAGGGCTGTGATTCCTTGCAATAGATGTCACCCTGAGGCTGAGCCTATGATAATCGGTAGCGATTATTTGGTGAAAATCAATGCTAATATTGGAAATTCTAAGCTAGGCTCAGACCTTGAGCAGGAGGTTGAGAAAGCTATGTGGTCGGTGCGTTGGGGCGCTGACACGGTTATGGACTTGTCAACTGGTAGTAACATTCATCAAATTCGTGAGGCTATCTTGCGCAACACACCTACTCCTATAGGTACTGTGCCTTTGTATCAAGCGCTTGAAAAAGCAGGTGGCAAGGTAGAAAATCTCTCATGGGAGCTATATAAAGAGACAATTTATGAGCAATGCGAGCAGGGGGTAGATTATTTTACTATCCACGCTGGTGTGCTTAAAAAATATGTTGATAATGCGCTTGGCAGAACTACGGGTATCGTTTCGCGTGGGGGTTCTATCATGGCTAAGTGGATGAAACTCAACGACAAAGAGAATTTCCTTTATACTCACTTTGAAGAAATTTGTGAGATTTTAGCTAAGTATGATGTTGCTTTCTCGCTAGGCGACGGTTTGCGTCCAGGCTCTATTGCTGATGCTAATGATATGGCTCAGTTTGGAGAGTTGGAAACCTTGGGTGAGCTTACTTTAAAGGCGTGGAAACATGATGTTCAGGTGATAATAGAGGGACCAGGTCACGTGCCTATGCACAGAATACAAGAGAATATGGATTTGCAACGCAAGGCTTGTCACGGCGCGCCTTTCTACACGCTGGGGCCACTTGTGACTGATATAGGTGCAGGTTACGACCATATCACAGCAGCTATTGGTGGCGCTATGATAGGCTGGATGGGTACGGCTATGCTTTGTTATGTGACTACTAAGGAGCACTTGGCTTTGCCAGATAAAAATGATGTTCGCGAGGGTGTGATTACCTTCAAAATTGCAGCTCATGCAGCAGATTTGGCTAAGGGTCACCCTGCAGCTTATGCTCATGATAAGGCTATGAGTGATGCGCGTTACGACTTTAGATGGGCAGACCAGTTTAATCTTTCATTTGATTCAGAGAGAGCAGCTCAGATGCACCACAAAATGATTAAGGAATCAGGTCAAGACCACTGCGCTATGTGTGGCCCTGATTTTTGTGCTATGAAAATTACTAAATCTATAAAATAATGTTGGATAAGTTGGCCTTAGAAAGGGATGTTGATAATGTAAGAAAACTCGCGCCCTTGGTTCACAGCATCACAAATCATGTGGTGATGAATTTTAATGCTAATGCTCTGTTGGCCGTTGGTGCATCGCCTATTATGGCGCACGCCATAGACGAAATGGAGGATATGACTAAGATATGCTCGTCGCTGGTGATTAATATAGGTACGCTTGAAAACGCTTGGGTTGAGAGCATGATTACAGCAGGAAAGAGCATGAAAAAGTTGGCACGACCCATAGTTTTAGACCCTGTGGGAAGTGGAGCAACTGCTTATCGCACAGAGGTTTGCCATAAAATAATTACGGAGTGCAAGCCTACAATTATTCGTGGTAACGGCTCTGAAATTATGTCACTGGTGGATAGTTCGGTTCTAAGCAAGGGGGTGGATAGCTCCATGAGCTCTAGTGCTGCGCTTGAGGCTGCGAAATATCTTGCTCAGAGTTCGGGCGCTGTGGTTGTGATTAGTGGGGAGACTGACTATATAACTGACGGTGAGAGAGTTGAGACTATTTCTAACGGCTCAACCATGATGACTAGCGTTACGGGTATGGGTTGCACGGCTACGGCTATTTGTGGTGCTTTTGCTGCCGTAAATCCTGATGCTTTTCAGGCCTCGGTGAGCGCTATGGCAACTATGGGCATAGCTGGTGAGAGAGCAGCTGCTTACTCTAAGGGCTCAGGCTCGCTTTACGTAAATTTCTTAGACGAACTTTATAATATCACGGGCGAAATCGCTAAACGTGAGGTAAGAGAGTAATGAGAAAAGTCTTTGACCTTAGCCTTTATCTGGTCACTGACAGAGACTTATCTCTGGATAGAGACCTTGAATGGATAGTCTCTGAGGCTGTGAGGGGTGGGGTTACTATGGTGCAGTTAAGAGAGAAAAATTGCTCAACGAGTGAGTTTATCGCCCTTGCGCAAAGGCTGAAATCTGCCCTAAAACCTTATAATGTTGCTTTGGTAGCAAATGACAGAGTTGATGTTGTGTTAGCAGCCGACCTTGACGGGGTGCACATAGGCCAGAGCGATATGAGTTATAGCGATGCTCGTGCACTGCTGGGTGAAGATAAAATTATAGGTCTTTCGGTTGAAAATATGACTCAGGTTGAGGATGCAAATTCGCTGGATGTGGATTATATTGGCATCTCGCCTTTGTTCGCAACTCCCACAAAAACAGATACTTCTGAGCCTTTCGGATTGGAAGGTTGCAGGACGGCATGTGAAATCTCGCGCCACAAAACAGTGGTTATAGGGGGATTAAACAAATCTAATGTTAAAGATGCTATCAGCTCAGGCGCTGACGGAGTGGCCGTGGTTTCGGCGATAGTTTCGGCAGACAATCCATGCAATGCGGCACAAGAATTAATAAGTTTAATAAAAGGATAAAATTAAGGCGAGCAAAATATAATTGCTCGCCTTAATTATGTGATTAAAAAGCTAGAAGGCAGTAGATGAATGCTTATTAGCCACCCTCTTAGAATGTTTTGTGTCTTGCCACTTTCTCAGGATACATATCGTCCATCGTAATAAGGATACCCGTTTCTTCGACACCACCAAAATCTGGGTTACACACTGCGCCAAAGCATTTCATAGTTGGCGAAAGATTCATGTAAGAGTTGATAAGTGGAGGGATATTTTCGTTTAAATCTCTGATTGTGCGATTTAAAATTTTGTAGTTTTCAGCGTAATCTTCGCCTGTGAAAATAGTTGCGTAATCGCTAAGAACAAGTCTTGCGTCCATGGGGAAAATAGGCGTAACAAGTGATTCTTTGTCGGCAAAATATTTGTCAAGGAAGGATAGTAAAGTGTTGCGTGCCTGCTTGTTATAGTTCTCATACATAGTCACTTTACCCAAGAAATATTTGGCCTTAGGATTAAAAACCATAAGTGCTCCAAGTCCATCCCAAAGATTGTCTAAAGCATAAATCCCCTTAGGATTAGTGCGTGTGCCCTGGTAATGAGGTTGCACAAACGAACGACCAAGTTCTATGGTATAAGGTAAATATTCTTCGCGGAATTTATCGCTGAAATTGAAGTAATGTTCTATAGAAAGATGCTTAGTATGAGAATCTTGGCACACAATAAAACGATAACCACCAACGATTTCTTCGGCCTTAGGGTCCCAAACAATAAGTTGATTGTAGCCGTCCTCGGCTGTGTCAGAATCGTCGATATCCACCTCTAGTCCTGTGCCACCACCTGCCATACGGAAAGATTCCTCGCGCAGGCGGCCTATTTCTTGCATTACGTTGGGCGCGTTGTGAGCTGTGATAACGTAAATTTCGTTAGAGGCTTTGTTGGTGTTTCTTAATAGACGATCCGAAGTAAGTTCAGACTTTAGAATTTCTCGCTCTATTGGTTGTATGATATCAATCATTTTGTTGAGTTGTTGTTTGTAGGGGACTTCTAAAAACTGATTTGCATGAATTTGAAATTAGATTTTGAGCCTAATTTTTTGCCTCATTTATGGGAGCATAGCATGCTATGTGACCATGAAAGGTGGAAAATTAGCCAAAATATAGTTCAAAGACATGTGAAACCAATTATTATTTGTTCCTTATTTTTAATTATTTTATTGGGGTCAGTTTTTAGAAGTCCCCTATAATCCTCACAAATATAACAAAAGTATTTTAATAATAGTATTATTAGTCTTGTTTTTTTAGATTATAACTAATCTCTCTGATTTTTTGGCACCATTCTCTCGCTGTTCCACCTTCCTCAATTTGTTTGTAAGGGATAACTTCACCAAAATATATATTGAAATGTTGCCCCTTTTGTTTAAACATCTCGTCGGCTAGGTAAAGCATTTCAAGATTTGCCTTAATGCCAAATTTAGTTCTGAAGGAGTGGAGATTGTAAAAGAAATTAGATAACTTGCCTTCGCAAAAAACAGGCACTATATCTCGCTGAAATTCAACGGCATGCTTGATAAAACTAGGTTTCCATACGGAGTCAGTAATTACGCCTTTGTTGCGCCTAGAGCACAGACCAGCAGGGAAAGTTAGCATGGGAAGCGAGGAACTCATGGCTGTTTTGTAGTCGTTGGCGTATTTTGTATTTTGTTTGCCGTGTTTGTTTATGGGAACAAATAGTGGCGCTACGGGCACTAAATTCATCAAAATATCATTTACAATAACCTTGACATCAGAGAATTTGTCGTTCAAAATCACTGCAAGCATAACGCCGTCAAGGCCTCCGAAAGGGTGATTTGATGCAAAAAGATATCTTTTACTGGTGTCTATTTCATCTAGTCCATGAACCGTGTAAGTGATTTCTAGATTGTTGAGTGTAGCCCTAGCAAATTCCACGGGTGGTAGGTGGTGATTTTTCTCTAAAAAAGCATTGAGTTCTTTTTGGTGAACTATTCTTTTTAGGTAACTAGCTAAAATTTTAGCTGTGAAACGTGAAAGCTTAGGCGCTTTTTCTTTTAAAATTTTATCTAAATCTATTTTCATTTTCTTTGTGATTTGATAAAACAAAAATACAAAAAAAAGATGAAAATACAGTAAAATAAATTATCTTTACGCAAAAGAATTGACGATTTTATAAAATGAGCGAATACCACGTACCCGTAATGCTGAATCCATGCATGGAAATGCTTGATATCAAGAAAGATGGAATCTATGTTGACCTTACCTTTGGGGGAGGTGGACACTCGCGCGAGATACTGGAGCGTTTGGGCAAAAATGGTAGGCTTTATAGCTTTGATCAGGACAAGGACGCACAGGCGAATATCCCCGATGATGAGCGTTTAAATTTTGTGGAAAGTAACTTTAGATTCTTGCGTGCTGCCCTGCGTTTGCGTGGAGTGGACGAGGTGGACGGCATCTTAGCAGACCTTGGTGTGTCATCGCATCACTTTGATACTCAGGAGCGTGGCTTCTCGTTTAGGTTTAATGCGCCACTGGATATGAGAATGAATCAGAGGGGGACGCTAACGGCTGCTCATGTGGTAAATACCTACGAAAAAGACACTTTGACCAAGATTTTTAAGGAGTGGGGCGAGTTGCAAACACCATTTAAAATATCAAATTGTATAGAGCGAGCTAGGGCGATAAAACCCCTAGAAACGATAGAAGATTTAATAGCTGCCGTAGCTGCGTGCACCCCCAAAAAAGATGAAAATAAATTTTTGTCTAAACTTTTTCAAGCCCTGCGTATAGAAGTTAATCACGAAATGGAAGCGCTGAAAATGGCTCTTGAGCAAAGTCTTAAAGTGTTAAAACCTGGGGGAAGGCTGGTGGTTATGTCTTATCACTCGCTGGAGGATAGGCTGGTTAAGAATTTTATGAGAAACGGCAGTTTTGATGCGGCAGTTGAAAAAGATTTCTATGGTCGTTCACTCACACCCTTTGAGTTAATTACTCGCAAGGCCGTTGTGGCTGATGAAAAAGAATTAGTGGAAAATTCACGTTCAAGAAGTGCAAAACTTAGAGCAGCGCAAAAAAAATAGGAGTACCTTTTTATGTTAGATGAGCAAAATTTTGAAGATTTAGAAACGCAAGCCCCTACGCCAGAGCCTAAAAAAAGATCAAAAACACTTTCGGCAATGTCTTCGGTGGTGACAGGAAATATCCTTTTAGATTTAAAGGATATGGGCGTTTTGCGCCATTTAATCAAGGTTATAATTGTCATAATGCTCTATATGTCAAATGGTTATAGTATGTATAATCGTTATCGTGAAGAAAATGCATTAAAGCGAGAGATTAAAGAATTAAGAGCTAAGTCGGTGACTATTTCATCGCAGGTGATGAATGCAACGCGCCAGAGTGAAATTTTGCGCGAACTTAAACTCCGTGGCTTAGATATATGCTCGTCAACTACACCTCATAAAGTTTTAGAATAAGATGAGCGAGAAGGATACATATCAGATTTGTAAGTCGAGAGTAAGTGTGCTGTATGCCATATTTATCTTCCTGGGGCTTGTTGTTGTGGGCAAGATTTTGTGGTTGCAAATGGGTCCTGGTAGCGAAAAATTAAAGCTAAGAGCAATAGAAATTTCTTATGATAGAGTTGATATTGAGGCTAATAGAGGTGATATTTTGGCTCATGACGGGAGGGTGTTGGCTACCTCGCTTCCTACTTTTGAGATACGTATGGACTTTGCGGCAGGTGGCTTGAGTGACAAACTGTTTGAGGATAATGTGGACTCCTTGGCTTATTATTTAGCTAATTTTTTTAAGGATAAAAATAAAGTTGCGTATAAGAAATTATTGAAATCAGCGCGCGAAAATCGCAAACGTTATCAGCTTATATCGCCACGTAGGGTTGATTATTTGGAACTTCATGAGATACAAAAATTTCCTCTCTTTAGACTTGGTGCTAACAAGGGTGGATTTATATCTAATCAAGTAAATGTTAGGCGCCTGCCTCATGGGTCATTGGCAAAAAGAACCATAGGTCAGGTAAACAAAGGTGGCTCAAAATGGGGTATAGAGGGCGCTTTTGATGAGCACTTAAGAGGTATTAAGGGCAATTATTTGATGCAGAAAATCTCAGGGAATTTTAAAGTCCCCGTTGATGATGAAAATAATATAGAGCCTGAGGATGGTTTGGATGTTCTTACGACCATAGATATTGATGTGCAGGACGTGGCTGAGCAGGCCTTAAAAACTCAGCTTGAGCGTGGAAATGCTCAGTGGGGAACGGTGGTATTAATGGAGGTGGCTACTGGTGAAGTGCGTGCCATATCTAATATAACACGCAGTGCACCAGGAGTTTATGAAGATGATAATGACTATGCTATTGGCATGAGTCTAGAGCCGGGCTCTACATTTAAACTTGCAACTCTAATGGCTCTGCTAGATGACGGAGGCATGAAATTAACTGATGAAATTGACACTCACGGGGGTAAGGCTGTGGTTAGAGGCAAAAGCATAGAGGATGATCATAAGGAGGGGATACTAACTTTAAAACAAGTATTTGAACTTTCCTCAAATATAGGATTTGCAAAGTGTATTGATAGTATTTACCACAAAGATCCTAATAGATTTGTGGATTACATAGCTAGCCTAGGCATGGGTGATAAGCTAGGGATGCAGATAGCAGGCGAGGTGAAGCCCCAACTAAAACGCAAGGGAGAAAAGTGGTGGGACGGTTATTCGCTAACGCTGATGTCTTACGGCTATGCACTTAGGTTGACGCCTATGCATACTCTGGCGCTTTACAATGCTATTGCAAATAATGGGACTATGGTTAGGCCTATGTTGGTTAAAGAGCTTAGGCGTTATGGCGAAACGGTAGAAACATTTGATACTGAGATAATTAACGAGAAAATATGCTCAACAAAAACATTAAAAAGTGTGAGGGAGGCCTTGCAGGGTGTGGTGGACAGTGGAACAGCGCAGCGAGCACTTAAAAATCCTTATTACACGGTGGCAGCCAAGACAGGTACGGCTCAGATAGCACTTGATAATGGAGGATATAGAGATGAGTATGGTGGTATGAATTATTTGGCTACTTTGGTGGGCTACTTCCCGGCAGATAATCCCAAATATAGTTGTATAGTTGCAATAAAAACTTACTATGGGCGTGGTTCGTGGAACACAATTTATGGCGCATCGTTGTCTGCACCCGTGTTTAGGGCAATAGCTGATCAGGTGTATGCATCAAATGTGAGTTGGCAGAAAAATGTTGAAAATACGATAGATAGTGTGGTTTATGATGCTCCGGTGATTAAAGCTGGTAGCGCTGATCAGATGATAACTGTGGCCAAGAAACTAAAACTTGATTATAATAAAAAACAAAATAAGACTCAGTGGGCAACCTCTAAACTAGACAGCACAGGGGTGAATGTGATTAAGGATTTGACTATAAAGGAAAATTTAGTGCCTTATGTGGTTGGTATGGGTCTTAAAGATGCTTTGTATATACTTGAAGATAAGGGTTTTAAGGTTAGTTATTCGGGTCGGGGGCGAGTAGTTTATCAGTCGCTGCGCCAGGGTACGCTATATAATAAAGGCTCAAATATTATTTTACGCTTAAATTAGATAGAATATGAAAAATATAGTGCAATTACTTGAAAATGTGAAAGTTGACTCTATTACTGGAGCGTATAAAGGTGATATACAAAAGTTGACTTTCGACTCGCGAGATGTTGAAAAAGGATCTATGTTTTTTGCAGTTTCGGGAAATTCTCAGGACGGTCACCAATATATAACTAAGGCAGTAGAGTCTGGAGCTGTGGCTGTGGTGTGCGAACATTTGCCTGAGTCTTTGAGCGAGGATGTGTGCTATATCAAGGTTGAAAACACCGAGCAAACTTTGGGCCACTTAGCCTCAGTATTTTATGATAAACCTAGCGAAAAACTCACTCTAGTGGGGGTTACGGGCACTAATGGCAAGACTACAACAGCTACACTTTTATATGAATTATACAAAAAATTAGGCTATAAAGTAGGTTTAATTTCAACTGTTATTTATTGTATAGACGACAAAAAAATAGATTCTACACATACCACTCCAGATGCTATTAGGCTTAATAAAATGTTGGCTGATATGGTAGCGCAGGGCTGTGATTATTGCTTTATGGAGGTTAGTTCGCACAGTATAGTTCAGCGCAGAATAGGCTCGCTAAAATTTGCTGGGGGCGTATTTAGTAATATAACGCACGACCATTTGGACTATCATAAAACCTTTGCAGAGTATATTAAGGCCAAGAAAATGTTTTTTGACTTGTTGCCTAAAGATGCCTTTGCACTTACTAATATTGACGATAGAAATGGCGAAGTCATGGTGCAAAACACCAAGGCTAGGGTTAAGACTTATTCGCTCAAATCACTGAGTGATTATAATTGTAAGATTTTGGAGATGCACTTTAGTGGTATGCTGCTAAAAATGGATAATAAAGAACTGTGGGTCAGGTTTTTAGGTAGATTTAATGCCTATAACCTTTTGTCGGTTTATGGGGTGGCGATGCTACTTGGAGCAGATTGTGACGAGGTCTTGCAGGCTTTGACTTCACTGGGTTCTGTGCGTGGTAGGTTTGAGTATATCACATCTAAGAGTGGACTTACGGCAATCGTGGATTATGCTCATACGCCCGATGCTCTAAAAAATGTGATAGATACGATAAATGAGATTCGTAGCGTGGGTCAAAAACTCTATGTTGTTGTGGGTTGTGGTGGTAATCGTGATGCCACAAAACGCCCAATTATGGGGGCTATGGCAGCATCTATGAGTGATTTAGCGATACTAACTTCAGATAACCCTAGGTTTGAGAATCCCGACGATATCTTGGCTCAGATGAGAGAGGGCGTGGATAAAAAATATAAACATTTGGTTATAACAGATAGGCGCGAGGCTATTAAAACTGCACTTATAATGGCAGATAAGACTGATATAGTGTTAGTTGCAGGCAAGGGACATGAGCCTTATCAAGATGTGCAGGGTGTGAAACATCACTTTGACGATAAAGAAGAAATAGAAAAAATATTTGATAATTTATAAAATTAGATAGATATGTTGTATCATTTATTACAATTTTTGGACAAAACCTTTGACTTGCCAGGTGCTGGTATGTTTCAATATTTGTCTTTTAGGGCTGCTATGGCTGTGATTTTTGCGCTTTTGCTGGGTGCAATTTTTGGCCATAAGGTGATACGTATCCTGCAACGTAGACAAATAGGCGAGGAAATCAGAAACCTAGGCCTTGAAGGGCAGATGCAGAAAAAAGGTACGCCAACTATGGGGGGAATAATTATTCTTATCTCTATCCTGCTGCCTATAATTCTGTTGGGTGATTTGACTAATATCTATGTTATTTTGATGATAATTTCAACTATTTGGTTGGGGATTATTGGATTTTTGGACGATTATATCAAGGTTTTTCGCAAGAAAAAAGAAGGGCTTAGTGGTCGTCTTAAAGTAGTTGGACAAGTTGGACTAGGTGTGATTGTTGGTACTGTAATGTGTTTTAATCAAGATATTGTGGTTCGCGAGAGTGTTAGTAAAGATGTTGATACAGAGCAGGTTGCAGTAATTCATCAAACTACACAGACTACTATACCTTTTGTTAAGGACAATGAATTTGATTATAAATGGTTGGTGCCAGGCGAAGGCGAAGTTGCAGATATTTTGACTTGGATAATTTATATCGCAGTTGCAATTTTTATTATTACGGCCCTGTCAAATAGTGCTAATTTAACAGATGGTCTCGATGGTCTGGCCACGGGAATTTCGGCTTTGATAATGGTGGTGCTGGGGGTTCTGGCCTACCTTTCGGGGCACGTGGTTTATGCTGAGTATCTTAATATTATGTATATCCCTAATAGTGGGGAATTGGTGGTTTATGCTGCTGCTATGGTTGGGGCATTACTAGGATTTTTGTGGTATAATTGTTATCCAGCACAAATATTTATGGGAGATACGGGCTCGCTTGCCATTGGTGGTGCGATAGGAGTTTTTGCCCTGCTTATTCGCAAGGAGTTGCTTTTGCCTTTGCTTTGTGGAGTGTTTTTAATAGAAAGTTTTTCGGTAATTATTCAAGTAAGTTACTTTAAATATACAAAAAAACGCTATGGCCAGGGGCGTAGAGTCTTTTTGATGACACCTATTCATCATCATTATCAGAAGAAGGAATATCCTGAGAGTAAGATAGTTATGAGGTTTTGGATTATTCAGCTCCTTTTGGCTGCAATTACTTTGGTAACACTTAAAATTAGGTAGTATGAGATTAGTTATTTTAGGAGGAGGCGAGAGTGGATTTGGCTCAGCTGTGCTAGCTAAGGTGCTTGGCATGGAAGTTTTTTTGTCGGACAAAGGCAAAATATCTCAGAAATATATCAAAAAATTAGACTCCTGGGATGTTGATTATGAAATGGGTCAACACTCTGAAGATAAGATACTTAATGCTGATTTAGTAGTTAAAAGTCCTGGTATTCCTGACTCTGCTCCTTTGATTAAACAACTTAAAGAGCGTGGGGTGAAAGTAATCTCTGAGATAGAATTTGCAGGCGCTTATGCTAAGGGAAAAAATATTTGCATCACAGGGAGTAATGGCAAAACAACGACTACGACGCTGATATATGAAATTCTAAAGCGCGCAGGTGTTAAGGTTGCGCTTACTGGAAATATTGGAGAAAGTTATGCTTATAGTGTTGCTATGCAGTATTCTTCTAAGGCCGAGTTTGATTATTTTGTTATAGAACTTAGTAGTTTTCAGCTCGACGGTATGTATGATTTTAGGGCTGATGTTGCAGTATTGATGAATATTACGCCCGATCACCTTGATAGATACGATTATAAAATGCAAAATTATGTGGATAGTAAATTTCGCATAACGCAAAATCAAGTAGAGAGCGATAGTTTTATTTTCTGCAATGACGATGAGATTATACGCGCTGAGCTTAATAAATATTATAAGGGACAGAGAATTTTGCCCTTTTCTAAGCTAAATCGTGGAGGACAAGGAGCTTGTCTTAGAGATGAGTTTATGTCGGTTTGCGTGGGAATAGATGCTTTTGATATGCTAGCAAATCAGCTGAGTATTAAGGGTTTACATAACGCCTATAATGCTATGGCAGCTTCTTTGGCTACACTCAGTGTAGGGGTTGATTCTCAGGTGATAATTGACACTTTAAAAGACTTTGCTGGTGTTGAGCATAGGCTTGAGAAAGTGTGCGAACACGAGGGCGTGGAGTTTATCAATGACTCAAAAGCCACGAATGTTGACTCTGTATGGTATGCATTAGAGAGCATGACTAAACCAGTTATTTGGATAGCTGGTGGCACAGACAAAGGTAATGAATATGATAGATTAAAGGATTTTGCCCGAGAAAAAGTCAAGGCGCTAGTGTGTATGGGGCTTGATAATGAAAAATTAAAGAGAGAATTTGCAGATTGTAAATTTGTAATATATGATACAGATTCTATGACTAAGGCTTTTGAAAAATCTGTTGAAGTTGCAGAATCTGGAGATGTGGTTTTGCTTTCGCCTGCGTGTGCAAGCTTTGATTTATTCAATAATTATGAGCATAGAGGCGAGTTATTTAAGGCTGAGGTCATGAAATTTACAAAAAAATAGACTAGCTATGCAGGAAAATAAACCAAGTATATCAAGAACCCTTGTCAAGGGAATGTTTAAGGCCGACAAGGCGCTATGGATTATAGTTGCTATGTTGGCTGTGATTTCTTTGCTTGTGATTTACTCTTCCACGGCTTCTATGGCTTATCGTAAGGCAGGGGGCGACACGAGTCATTATTTGTTCAAACAATTTGTTTCTATGTTAATTGGACTGGGCACTATTGCTGTGGTTCAGCTGTTTAAGGTTGAGTTTTATAAAAGGATTTCTGTGGCTGTTTTTTGGGGTTGTATTATTCTTCAGATTTTAACCTATGTGACTGGTGTTGAGCTTAATGGAGCTAGGCGTTGGTACGAGATTCCAGGCCTCGGGTTGACTATCCAAACGTCTGATTTTCTGAGGATAGGCCTTGTTATGATGCTAGCGAGTGTACTAGGTGCTAGGGGTGAAAAGATCAAGGATACTAGGTTGATTCCTTGGCTTAAACAGTCTATATCTAAGCGTTTAAAACTTACAAATTATGATATTTTTACGGCCAACACTTTGCCTTTGTTGTGGGGTATAGTTGTGGCTTGCGCACTTATTTTGTTCACCAACTTTTCGACTTCTGCTATAACTTTTATCACTAGTTTTCTGATTTTGGTAGTTGCTGGCTTTAAATCTAGCGAGCTCACAAAGCTGTTTTTACTCGTTTTTGCAGCAGCAGTATTGGCTGTTTCGGCGATGGGAGTTTTGGGCTTAGGACGTTCCAGTACGGTCACAAGTCGTATCAAAACATTTGTTGGAGCAAATGAGTCTAATCATGAGGATCAGGTTAAAGACTTTCAGGCTGAGCAGGCTAGAATAGCAGTTGCATCGGGTGGAATTATAGGTAAAGGGCCTGGAAATAGCACTCAGAGGGCTAATTTACCTCACTCTTATTCTGATTATGCTTTTGCGTTTATAGTCGAGGAGTATGGGGTTGCCGGGGCGCTTATTGTCGTTATTTTGTATATTTGGTTGTTTTCGCGTGCTATGGTAATAGCTCGGGCGTGTACAGATAGTTATTCGCGTTTGTTGGTTTTGGGGCTTGCACTTATGATAGTTGTGCAGGCATTTTTCAACATTTTGGTTTCTGTGGATATTTTCCCGGTTACGGGTCAACCTTTGCCACTTATTAGTTTAGGGGGTTCGTCCATGATTTCGTCGTCACTAGCGCTCGGGATGATATTTGCAGTGAGTCGCCAAATTAATATTATAAAAGAAAGAGATGAAAAAAATAATTCTTAGTGGAGGGGGCACAGGAGGGCATCTTTACCCGGCCGTAGCTGTTGGTGAGGCTCTGAAAAAGAGACTTGGAGATGACTGTGAGCTGCTTTTTGTAGGTGCAGAGGGTAAAATGGAAATGGAGAAAATACCTGCTCTAGGCTATAAGATTGTTGGTCTGCCGGTTGTTGGTTTGCAGCGAAAATTTACGTTCAAGAACTTTGCTTTGCCTTTTAAAATCTTAAAAAGTCTGCGTAAAGCTAGGAGAATTATCAAGTCTTTTGATGCAGATATAGTTGTAGGATTTGGAGGATATGCCAGTGCACCCGTGTTGTGGAGTGCTCAGAGGATGAAGATTCCAACGCTAATTCAGGAGCAAAATTCGTATGCAGGAGTCACTAATAAAATTTTGTCTAAAAAAGCCGACAAGATATGTGTTGCCTACTCGGGCATGGAGAAGTTTTTTAGGAGAGATAAAATTATTATGACGGGTAACCCTTTGCGTGGGAGTTTTTCTTCTGAAAATATCTCGCGTGCAGAGGCTGCTAAGTATTTTTCTTTAGACGAAAATAAACAGATTTTGTTGATTTTAGGGGGTAGTTTGGGCAGTCGTACACTTAATGAAATGATGAAAGCTAATCTTGATTCTATAATTGAAAGTGCTGATTATCAGGTGATTTGGCAAACTGGGAAGTATTATGAAAAAGAGATGTGTGAGTTTACGTCAACTCGCAAGACTGAGGGTCTGTGGCAGGGGGCTTTTATTGATAGGATGGACTATGCTTATGCGTGCGCATCGCTTGTGATTTCGCGCTCGGGTGCTTGCACCGTTTCTGAGCTTTGCTTGGTCGGGAAGCCCACGATTTTTGTTCCTTCACCCAATGTTGCAGAAGATCATCAGAGTAAAAATGCCAAGGCTTTGGTTGATGTAGAGGCTGCTTTGATGATAGCTGATAAGGATGCGATAAATAGTGCTATTCCATTGCTTAACAGGACTTTAAAAGATAATAAACTGTTAGAAAAATTGTCAAAAAATATAAAATCCCTAGCAATAAATGATTCAAGTGAAAGGATAGTTGAACAGATTTTAAAATTAATTTAAAATTATGAAGGTAGAATTTAAAAATATTTATTTTCTTGGTATTGGAGGCATAGGCATGAGTGCTTTGGCAAGATTTTTCTTGCATGAGGGCAAATCTGTGGCTGGTTACGACAGAACTTCAACGCCTTTAACTTTGGAATTAGAGAGCGAGGGTGCGCAGATTCATTATGAGGACGATATAGAGTTAGTGGATAAAAAATTCCTCTCTAAGGAAGATACTTTGGTGATTTATACCCCTGCAATACCTAAAAATCATAGTGAATATAATTTCTTTTTAGAAGCTGGTTATCAGATAGTTAAGCGATCAAAAGCCTTGGGTTATTTAGCTCAAGATAAATATGTTATGGCTGTGGCTGGTACGCATGGAAAGACCACTACGACCACTCTTACTGCATGGCTTAATCATGTAGTTTGCAAGGGTAGAGCAAATGCATTTTTAGGTGGAATTTCTAAGAATTTTGACTCTAATTTAGTCTTAGGCAAGGGTGATAGATTGGCTGTTGAGGCCGATGAATTTGATAGATCATTTTTGCAACTATATCCTAATGTGGCTGTTATTACTGCTGCTGATGCAGATCATTTAGATATTTATGGGACGCATGATGCTGTAAAACAGGCGTTTAGTGAATTTATTAGTCAAATAAAACCTGGTGGTTCGCTTATATTGCGCAAAGGTGTTGATTTAGAAATTTCAAATACTCATATCAAGGTTTATACTTATAGTTTTGATGAAGAAAGCGATTTTTTTGTAATAAATATTACATTATTAAACACTGGAAAATATTGCTTTGATATAGTTTGTCCTGATAGAATTATTAAGGGTTGTACGCTTGGTTTGCCAGGTAGAATTAATGTTGAAAATGCTGTTGCAGCAGTTGCGCTTTTGTGGGCAGCTGGTCTTGATGATGAGGATGCTTTGCGTGAGGGCTTAGCAACTTTTAGTGGAGTAAAACGTCGTTTCGATTTTTATTTAAATACTGATAATCAGATATATATAGATGATTATGCGCATCACCCTAAGGAATTACAAGCAGCTATAAGCTCTATTAAAAGTATGTTCTCAGCTAGACATATTACAGCCATTTTTCAGCCTCATCTTTTTACACGTACTAATGATTTCTATCAAGAATTTGCAAAGGCCCTGTCGCTTTCTGATAGAGTAATTCTACTTCCTATTTATCCAGCTCGTGAACTTCCCATTGAGGGGGTTACTAGTAAATTGATAGGAGATTTGGTTTCTGTGCCTGTTATTTATTCACAAAAAGAAGATGTTGTAGCACTGATAGAGCAGTTAGACACAGATGTTGTTATTAGTTTTGGTGCAGGTGATATAGATAATTACTGCAAAGATATACATGGAATTTTGTCACAAAAGTTACAAAAATAATATGAAAACAACTTTCGTTAAATTATTTGCTATTTTGGTGTGGATTTTGATCTTTGCCTATTTTGTTGTGAGTATAGGTTATAGTAATAGTAAGCAAAATGAGGTTAAAATTTCGGATGTAAATATTGTGTTCACAGATAGTTTGGAGTATGATTTTGTGAGTGCTCAACAAATTTTGGACCTGCTAGAGGTTAATAAAATTAATACCTACGGTTTATTAGCTAATGAACTGAATATGAGTGATATAGAGCAAGTTATTTCCTCAAATCCTTTTGTTAAAGATGCTCAGGTATATGTTGATTTTAACGGCAAATTAACCATGAAAATCTCACAACGTCACCCCGTTATGAGATACAAGGGGCCTAAAGGTGAGAGTTTTTATATTACTGATGATAATTTTATTCTGCCAGTGCAAACAAATTTCTCTTGTTATGTTCCAATTATTACTGGAGAATTGTTTTTGCCCTTTACTGAGGGTTTTGTAGGTTATTTTGAAAAAAATATTGGGGAAAGTGAAAAAAAAGATGCTAAAAATTTAGAATTCTTCTGCAAACTTGTTAATTTTGTGAAGTTTATTAGCGAAAGTGAATTTTGGGATGCCCAAATTGTTCAAATTAATGTTATTCAGCGTGATCATACCGTTGTTTCAGGCTTTAATAGTGAACGTTTGCCGACGATTTCTCTAAGAGAAAATCTTGTTGAGTTAGTTCCACGTGTGGGTGATTGTGTGATTTTGTTTGGTGAGTTAGATAATTTTGAGCAAAAACTCGATAAATTGTCTCGACTTTACCATGAAGCCATGCCTTTTGAGGGCTGGGCACATGCAAAACACATAAATTTGATGTTTGAAAATCAAATAGTTGTCTCTAATAAATAGAAATTAAGAATTTTAAATTTACAGATATAATTTTTTAAATAAATTGGAAAATAAAGATTATTATATAGCTCTTGATCTTGGAAGTAGCAATGTTGTGCTGATGATAGGCAAAAAAACTCAGGACAATAAGCTTTCTATCGTTGATTTTGCTCAGATACCCGTAGCAAGTGGTGCAGTTGTGTGTGGCGAAATCAAAAATATCAGTGCAGTTGAGAAAGCTATAAGAGAAGCTATGCTTCAAATACAAACACGTCAGGGCATAAAAATCGCTGAGGTCTATACTGGAATTTCAGGTCATCACATTAAACTTGCACAACATTCTTATCATGTGTTTGTAGGGAGTGACGGTGAGATTAAAGATTCAGATGTTCAGGCACTTAATGATAGTATGAGAAATGTACAAGCTCCTGATACTGAGACTATTCTAAAGATTTTCCCCCAAGATTATATAATAGATGACACAACTCATGTGAGTAATCCCGAGGGTATGTTTGGTAATAAATTAGAGGCAAATTTTAATTTTATTATTGGCAATAAACTTGCTGTTAATCGTTTGCAAAAAGCCTTGGATAAGGTTGAGATAGCGCAAAAATCCCTCTATTTAAATGCTTTGGTTTCTTCACAAGCAGTTGTAACTACCGAAGAAAAGGAAATGGGTGTTGCAGTTTTGGATTTGGGTGCTGGAACTTCTGATCTAACTATTTTTGTAGACAAAACTATGGCTCACATGTCGGTTATACCCGTTGGTGCTGAGCAGATTAACAAGGATATCAGAGAATTTGGTTTTATAGAAAAATATATTGAGGGCATCAAAACTCAGTATGGTATGGCGCTAGTGAATGAGGATATCCAAGATGAGTTAGTGGGTGTTCCTGGTCGTCCGTCTATGGAGATTTCACTCAAAAATCTTTCGACAATAATTCAAGCTAGGCTTAAAGATATTTTAGATTATGTTCAGGCTGAGATTAAATTCTATGGTTTTGAAAATCAACTGCGCGCAGGAATTATTATCACTGGTGGAGGTGCTAAATTAAAGAGAATCAGTGAGTTTATCAAACAATATACAAGTTACGATGTAAGAATTGCAACATCTGAGGAATATGTTAGTGAGGATTCGTTGGATATAGCAGCAAATACTTCGCTTTCTACTGTAATTGGTATTTTGTTGCAGGCGATTAATGATAATGATGAGCCTTGTGTCAGCGTGAATGAACAAGTTAAGCCTAAGCAAGAGGAAAAGCCTAAACAAGTTGATACGCGCAGAGTTATCATAGATTCTGAGCTAGAAGATATGCTAGAGCAAGAGGGAGCGCAAGACTCTGAGCAAGAGCAAGTTGAAGCTGCATCTCAAGATAAAAAACCTAATGTGTTTAAGAGATATTGGAGGAAATTTGTCGATAGCGTAGAGTACGTTAACGATGTTCCTGATGAGAACAAAGATGATAAAAACTAATTTTTGGCTTTATGACAGAAGAAATTTTTGCATTTGAATTCGAGCCAAAAGCGCATAATATAATTATGGTCGCTGGAATTGGTGGAGGTGGAGGTAATGCTGTGAATCACATGTATGATTTGGGTATTACGGATGTGACTTTTATGGTGTGCAATACTGATTCTCAGGCACTTAATGCTAGTCCTGTGCCGCTTAAATTGCAACTTGGGGCAGGCTACGGAGCTGGGAATAATCCTGAAGTAGCCAAGCAGGCAGCTAGAAATAGTGTTGATGATATTATCGAGACTTTCAAGCAAGAGGGCACAAAAATGGTGTTTATCACTGCCGGTATGGGTGGTGGAACAGGCACTGGTGCTGCGCCCGTTATTGCAAAGGTAGCCAATGAGTTAGATATTTTGACTGTGGCTATTGTGACTCTTCCATTTAGTTTTGAGGGGGAGAAACGTATGACTCAGGCTAAACGAGGAATCAACGAATTGCGCGAATATGTTGACGCGATTTTGGTGATGGACAATGATAAAATTCACGAGATTTATGGTGAGCTGAGCGTTACAGACGCTTTTGGCCAGGCAAATAATCTGTTAGCCGATGCTGCTAAGGGTATTTCTGAAATTATTACTCGTGTTGGAGCTGTGAACGTCGATTTTGAAGATGTGAGGACAGTGATGACGCGCAGTGGTGTGGCTATGATGGGTACGGCAAAAGCGAGTGGTGAGGGTAGAGATGTTCTTGTTGCTCAGGAGAGCGTGTCCTCGCCTTTGCTGAATCACAATTATATAAAAGGTGCAAAAGATATCTTGCTAAATATAACTCATGGTAAAAATCCAGCTAGTTTGTCTGAGGCCGGTTCCATAGTAGAATATGTGCAGGAAAATTCTGGCAATGGTGCAAATATTATTTGGGGTCTGGCTCAGGATTTAGATCTTGCTGATGATGAGATGAAGGTGGTTTTAATTGCAACTCAGTTTGGTGAAGAAGTTAATGATAGTATTTTTGGCTCTGATTATAAGCTAGTTAACTCTACAATACATCCTGTGGGTGAAGTTCCTCCCGTTGGTTTGAATACCATTCCTTTGGATGAAGTGCTTAGCGAGAGTCCTTTCTCGGGAAGAGATAGAGGTCTGGTTTCGGCATTTAAAGATGAGTTTGTTGGAAAGGTAAATGGGCAACAATCTTTGGTTGTTCACAGTAATAATATTTACTCAAATTTGGCTTTAGTACTCTCAAAACCTGCGTTTTTAAGGCGTAACATGAAGCTAGACACTAAGTTAAAGACGGGAGCTGGTAAAGCTAAAAAGGTCTTGCTCTCTAGTGAAAGTCCTCAGGAGACTCCAGAGTTTAAGGAGGTGAATCTTTTTGATAATTAATCCAGCAAATTTATGCTTAGTTTAAGTATTTTGAGTTTTAACCCTTTTGATAGTAGTATTTTATTGAGTCTACTTGCACTTTTAGGGTTAATAATTTGTTCTGCTCTAATTTCTGGGTCAGAAACAGCACTTTTTTCGCTTTCTCCATCGGATATTGACAAGGTAAAAACTAGTGAAAGTAAAGTTAATAAAACTATACTTAACCTGTTGTCTAAGCCTGATTCTATGCTAGCTACTGTATTGATAATCAATAATTTAGTGAATATATGCATAGTTGTCTTATCTAATAATGTCTTAGATAGTTTAATAGATTTTTCAAGAGCAGGAGACGGTTTGGTTTTTGTAGTAAAAGTAATAATTGTTACATTTTTGCTTTTGCTCTTTGGTGAGATTATGCCTAAGATTTTTGCCTCGTATAATTCATTGGGTTTTGCTAGGTTGATAGCATTCCCATTATCGAGTCTGTGTAAGATTTTTAGGCCTTTATCCAGATTGTTGATAGGTACAGGGAATTTTATAAATAGAGGTTTGTCAAAGAATATTTCATCCAAGGATTTGTCGATAGATGTACTTTCAGATGCTCTGGAAATCACTGAAAATCAAAGTATTGAAGAAAAACAAATGCTCTCGGGTATAGTTAGTATAGTAAGTACTGAGGTTAAGGATATTATGAAATCACGCATGGATATCGTAGCGATTCAAATGCAAGATGATTTTGATACGGTCAAAAAAACTATCATTGATTCTGGTTTCTCGCGCATACCAGTTTATGAGCAAACTTTGGATAGTGTTAAAGGTGTACTTTACGTTAAGGATTTGCTTGCTAGCATATCACAAGGTAAGGATTTTGAATGGCAAGAGTATCTTCGTCAAGCTTACTTTGTGCCTGATAATAAGAAGATTAACGATTTATTAGATGATTTTCAAGCTAGTAAAGTGCATATTGCTATTGTTGTAGATGAATATGGCTCAACCTTGGGTTTGGTGTCGCTCGAAGATATTTTAGAGGAAGTTGTAGGAGAGATAGTCGATGAATCCGATAAAGAGCAACCATCATGTTTTGTGAGAGTTGACGATAAGACTTATATCTTTGAAGGTAAAACGCATTTGTCTGATTTTGAGAAGATTATGAACTTGGATGAGGATTTTTTCTCTAAGGAACGTGGCGATGCAGAGACTATCGCAGGACTTATGCTAGAACTTAAACGTGACTTTATCGTGCTTTCTGATCACTTTACTATCAAGAATCTAAAGTTTTCTGCCTATAAACTAGACGGCAGGCGCATAGATAAAATAAAAGTTCAAATTTTATAACATTTGTTACAAAATGCCCTTAATTAAAACCATACAACTAAGAGGTGCACAACTCAGTATTTGGCATATTACAGAGAGTGTAAATGAGCTTGAAAGTGGTTTGATAGGGGGTGAGTTAGCTGTTTGCAAAGGGTTTAAATCTGATTCACGTAAACGTGAGTTTGCTGCATCGAGAGTAATGTTACACTGTTTGCTATCAGGTCATGAAGTTGAATATGCTAATTCTGGTGCACCAAAATTCAAGGATTTAAACAAAGGTCTAAGTATCTCGCATAGTGGAGATTACGCTATCTGTTTGGTGTCGGACAAACAATCGTGTGCCGTTGATGTTGAGTTTCTTGCAAGGGATATTTCGCGTTTAAAGCACAAGTTTCTCTTGCAAAAAGAGCAAGAAATTCTTGGGCAGGAGAAAAACTACATTATTGCCTGGTGTGCCAAGGAGGCAGCTTATAAATTTCTGCAACGTGAGAATGTTGATTTTAAAGAGCATCTTATGGTTTCGCAACTTGACGTCAATGCTAAAACCATTAAAATTTTGGCTTTCTCTGAGCAGATTTTGCCAATAAATTATCTATTTTTTCAAGATTTAGTCGTAGCCTATATAATATAGGTATGAAATTGTGTTTTTTTCTTGTTGAATTCAAATAAAGATATTATCTTTGTGGAAATAAAAATTTTATGAAAGTACAATTACATATTCATGCGCATCATTTACATCTTAACTCCTAAAAGGGCTAAGTAGGTTTTGGTTGTGTAAATATGTCAACATATAAACTTAGGGCTGCCTTTTTAATTAAAGACAGCCTTTTTTTGATAATTATTAAATAAAAATATATAAAATGATTAGATTAGCTATTCAGGCCAAAGGTCGACTAAACGAGGACAGTGTAGAACTTCTGCAAGAGGCAGGCATCTCCATTGAGGGAAGCAAACGCAAACTTTTAACTCATTCTCCTGATTTTGATTTGGAAGTGCTTTACCTTCGTGACGATGATATTCCACACGCTGTGGCTATGGGAGTTGCTGACATAGGTATCGTGGGTCTTAACGAAGTTGAAGAAAAAATGCAGGATGTGAAGATAGTTCACAACCTAGGTTTTGGCAAATGTAGAATTTCTTTGGCTATTCCTAAAACAGATGAATACGAGGGGGTTAGCTATTTTTCAGGAAAAAGAGTTGCAACTTCTTATCCTAAAATCTTATCTAATTTCTTTGCAAAAGAGGGTGTAGATGCAGAGATACACGAGATTGCAGGATCTGTGGAAATTGCTCCTTCAGTTGGTATGGCAGATGCGATTTTTGATATCGTTAGCTCGGGTGGTACGCTAGTTTCAAATGGTTTGAAAGAGGTTGAAAAAGTTTTGTTCTCTGAGGCAGTACTTATTTCTAATCCTTCCTTGGATGATGCTAAAGTGCAGTTACTTAATCAGTTACTTTTCCGTTTTGAGGCAGTTGAGAGAAGTAGAGGAATGAAATATGTTGTGATGAACTTGCCAACTGACAAGATAGAAAGTGCAGTAGCTATGTTGCCAGGCATGAAATCTCCTACGGTTCTTCCTTTGGCGCAAGAGGGCTGGAGCTCGCTTCATGTAGTGCTTGGCGAAAAGGAATTGTGGAATAAAATTGAACTTCTAAAAAGTGTTGGTGCTGAGGATATTTTGGTGCTTGCACTTGAGAAAATGATACGATAATTTGATATGGAAATTTTAATTAATCCTTCTTTAGATAAATGGGATACACTTGTTTTGCGTGCTGCATCTGAGCAGAGCGAACAGGTGAAAAATATTGTCTCTGAGATACTTACAAGGGTTAAAGAGGATGGTGATAAAGCTATAATCGAGCTTACAAGCGAGATAGATAAAGTTAATATTTCTTTGCTGGCTGTAAGCGACAAAGAGATTTTGGAGTCTGAGACAGCAGTTTCTTCTGAGTTAAAGATTGCTATTGAGCAGGCAGCGAAAAATATAGAGATTTTCCACTCGGCTCAACACTCCAATGGCGTGGATATGCAGACTATGCCGGGTGTGAGATGTGTGCAAAAAAGTGTGCCTATCCAGAGCGTTGGTTTGTATGTTCCTGGTGGTACAGCTCCTTTGTTTTCTACTGTCTTGATGTTGGCCATACCTGCTAAAGTTGCTGGTTGTAAGGATATTATGCTTTGTACACCTGTTGGTAAAGATGGCAAAATTGCTCCTCAAATCTTGTATGCAGCTAAGGTTTGTGGCGTGAGTAAAATATATAAAGTTGGTGGTGCTCAGGCGATTGCGGCCATGGCCTACGGTACTGATACAGTTGCAAAGGTTGATAAGATTTTTGGCCCTGGTAATAGATTTGTCACCGAGGCTAAACAGCAACTTAGTGTCAAGGATGTTGCCATTGATATGCCTGCCGGGCCGTCTGAAGTAATGGTCTTGGCAGATGAAACGGCTGATGCTGATTTTGTTGCGTCGGATTTGTTGTCTCAGGCAGAACATGGGGTTGATAGTCAGTCAATTTTGGTATGCTTGTCAGAAGAATTTGCAGGGAAAGTTAAGGTGAGTGTTGACAAGCAGTTAGCTCAGTTATCTCGCTGTGATATAGCTCTTAAAGCGCTGGATAACAGTAAGATAATAGTGTTTGAAGATAGGGAAAACATCATTAAGTTTGCTAATGTATATGCTGCCGAACACCTTATTATTTCTATGAGTGAGCCTTGGAATGTGGCCGAAAAAATCACAGCTGCAGGTAGTGTTTTCATAGGAAATTACACCCCTGAGAGTGCAGGAGACTACGCCTCAGGAACCAATCATACCTTGCCAACTTCGGGTTGGGCTAGAGCTTATAGTGGGGTGAATCTCGATAGTTTTATGCGCAAGATTACCTACCAAGAAATTACCTCTGAGGGGCTTAAAGGCATAGGGAAAACCATTATGATTATGGCAGATGACGAGGGCTTGGATGCTCACAAAAATGCAGTTGCAGTTAGATTGTCAAAAATTTAGAAGATGAAAAATATACTTTCAAAAGTTCGTAAAAATATACTCAATCTCGCACCCTATTCTACGGCTAGAGATGAGTATCAGGGCACTTTTGGCATATATTTAGATGCCAACGAGAGTCCTTACGAAAACGGTTTTAACAGATATCCCGACCCTTATCAAAAAGAGTTGAAGGCAAGGGTTTCGGAGATTAAAAACATAGATGAGCGCAATATTTTCATAGGAAATGGTAGTGATGAGCCTATTGATTTGGCTTACCGAGTATTTTGCGAGCCGGGAGTTGATAATGTGGTTGCCATTGCGCCTTCTTATGGTATGTATAAGGTTGCTGCTGAGATAAATAACATAGAGTGCCGCGAGGTTGTTTTAGAGGAAGATTTCTCGCTTTGTGCTGATAAATTATTGGCTAAGGTTGACGAGCAAACCAAGATAATCTGGTTGTGTTCGCCAAATAATCCTACGGGTAACTCATTGTGTGATAATGAGATAACTAAGATATTAGATTGCTTTAACGGCGTGGTTGTCATAGATGAGGCCTACATAGATTTCTCGTCAAAAAGCAGCTATCTCTCTAAACTACTTTGCAACGAAAATCTTATCGTGTTGCAAACTTTGTCTAAGGCATGGGGTATGGCAGGGCTTAGATTAGGACTTGCTTTTGCATCTGAGGCTATCGTCGAGATTTTTACGCGAGTTAAATATCCTTACAATATTAACACGTTAACGCAGGCGACTGTTATTAAACAATTGGATGTTGATATTAAGCCTCAAATTGACGAGATCATCGCACAACGTGAGTGGTTAGTTGAGAGGATGCAGGGCATAAAGATGATAGAAAAAATTACACCAAGCGATGCTAACTTCTTGTTAGTCAAGGTTAAGGGAGCAACAGAATTATATAATGAGCTTATAGAGGCCGGTGTAATTGTAAGAGATAGATCTAGGGTTGTTGGTTGCGCTGATAGTCTTAGGATTTCAGTTGGAACACCCGAAGAAAATAAAAAATTAATTCAAATCCTTGAAAATGCAAGAAGCTAAAAAAGTACTTTTTATTGACCGTGACGGGACAATAATTGTTGAGCCACCTATTGATTATCAGATAGATAGCCTTGAGAAATTAGAATTTTTGCCAGGTGTGATTTCTGCTTTGAGCTCTGTGCGTGGGCTTGATTACGACTTTGTTATGGCATCAAATCAAGACGGTCTTGGCACGGATTCTTTCCCTGAAGATACTTTTTGGCCAGCTCATAATAAAATGCTTAAAACTCTTGAAGGTGAGGGAGTTACATTTGATGATTTCTTGATAGATAGAACTTTTGAGCATGAAAATGCGAATACTAGAAAACCTCAAACAGGGATGTTCACTAAGTATTTGGAGGGAGATTATGACCTTGCAAATTCTTATGTTATAGGTGATAGAATCACTGATGTGATGCTTGCTAAAAACCTTGGTTGTAAGGCAATTTTGTTACAAATGTTACAAAATGGACAGCAGATGCTCAATGATGCAAACTTAGAACAAACTTGTGCTTTAGTTACTGATTCTTGGGCTGAGATTGCTGAGTTTTTGCGCAGTGAAAGTCGTGTAGCTAAGATTTCAAGACAGACTAAGGAGACTAAAATCTTGGTTGAATTAGACCTTGACGGTGAAAAAATGGGGAACGTAAAATCCAACATATCAACAGGTTTAAACTTTTTAGACCACATGATAGACCAAATAGTTCACCATGCTGGAGTAGCACTCAGGGTTGAGGTAGAGGGAGATTTGCACGTTGACGAGCACCACACAATGGAAGATACAGCTATCGTATTGGGCGAGGCCTTTTTGCAGGCTTTGGGCAACAAACGTGGCATAGAGAGATATGGTTATGCATTGCCTATGGACGAATGTGAAGCTAAGGTTTTGTTGGATTTCAGTGGTCGAATTGAGTTTGTTTGGAATGTGGAATTTTCACGCGAAATGATAGGAGATGTACCCACGGAGATGTTTAAACACTTCTTTAAGAGCTTTGCTCAGGCTGCAAAATGCAACTTGCACATAGAGGCTAAGGGCGAAAATGAGCACCACAAAATCGAGGGGGTTTTCAAAGCCTTAGCGCGTGCGATAAAAATGGCAATTAATAGAAATGCGTTCTCAGATGCACTGCCAAGCAGTAAGGGAATGTTGTAAAAAATAAGATATGTTAGTAATAGTAGATTATGATACGGGCAATCTTTGTTCGGTTGAAAATGCAATAGGTCGCATAGGTGAGCCCTACATTGTGAGCTCCTCGCCTGAGGTGATTGCTTCGGCTGATTACGTGATTTTGCCTGGTGTGGGTGAGGCCTCGTCGGCTATGCAGAAGCTTAGAGACAGAGGTTTAGTAGAGGTTATTAAGAGCCTAAAGTGCCCAGTATTAGGGGTTTGCATAGGTTTGCAACTAATGTGTGAGAGTAGCGAAGAGGGTGATGCTGAGTGTCTGGGAATCTTCCCCACTAAGGTTAAACGCTTTAGCGCTGAGTACGGTTTGAAAGTACCTCACATGGGTTGGAACACGATAGAGGACTTGCGCTCGCCACTTTTTGAGGGCATGAGTGAGGGTACATATATTTATTACGTGCACTCTTACGCGCCTGAATTGTGTGACGAGGCTATTGCAACAACAACTTATGGAAAAAAATTCAGTGCAGCGATACAAAAAGATAACTTTTACGGTACGCAATTTCACCCCGAAAAAAGTGGTGAGGCTGGAGAGATGATACTTAAAAACTTTTTGAAATTATGATAGAAATCATACCTGCAATAGATATAATTGGTGGCGAATGTGTGCGCTTGACCAAGGGAGATTATTCAACGAAAAAATCTTATAGTACTGATACTCTGTCAGTTGCTAAGGGTTATGAGGATATAGGAATCAAACGTTTGCACATAGTTGACTTGGACGGGGCAAAACTTTCTGAGCCTGCAAACCTTAAAGTTCTGGAGCAAATCGCATCTAAAACTTCGCTTGATATTCAGTGGGGTGGTGGTGTTAAAAGCACTGAGGCGATTAAGAGCGTTTTTGATGCTGGAGCAAATCGTGCGATTTGTGGTAGCGTTGCTATTACTGAGCCTGAACTTTTCATCTCGTGGCTTGATGAGTTTAAACCTGAGCATGTGATTTTAGGAGCTGATATTAAGGATGGATTTATTGCTACTCATGGGTGGTTGGAATCATCGCAATCGACTGTGTATCAAGTGATTGTTAAGTTCTTGCCTTATGGACTTTCTCAAGTGATTTGCACAGATATTTCTAAAGATGGCATGTTGCAAGGGCCTAATTTTGAACTGTATGAGACTTTGCAAGCTAAGTATAATGTAATAAATGTTACAATTTCTGGAGGAGTCAGTAAGCTAGATGATATCACTCAGGCAAACGACATGAAATTGCGTAGCATAATAGTCGGAAAGGCTATTTATGAGGGGCGTATAACTTTAAAACAATTAGAAGAATGCTTGCAAAACGAATAATACCTTGCCTAGATATTAAGGACGGAGCCACGGTAAAAGGCATCAACTTCTTGGAGCTTAAAAACGTTGGTGATCCTGTGGAATTAGGCAGAAAATATGCCTTAGACGGTGCTGACGAGCTGGTTTACCTTGACATTAGTGCTACGAACGAGGGTAGAAATACCTTTGCTGAATTAGTGACTCGCATAGCTGAAAATATTAATATTCCTTTTACAGTTGGTGGTGGAATTTCTACTGTGGAGGATGCCGGGCGTTTGTTGTTGGCCGGAGCTGATAAGATTACGGTGAACAGTGCAGCTGTGAGAAATCCAGATTTGATAGACCAAATAGCGTCAAAATATGGTAGCCAATTCATAGTCGTAGCCATAGACGCTAAAACGATAGGAGACAAATGGGTGGTGACCACTCATGGAGGGAAGCAACCTACTGATAAAGAGTTATTTAGCTGGGCTAAGGAGGCTGAGCAACGTGGCGCAGGTGAGATACTTTTCACCTCTATGGACCACGACGGAACTAAGGCAGGTTACCCCTGCGATACTTTTGCAAAACTTTCGCAAATGCTTAATATTCCGATAGTTGCATCAGGTGGAGCAGGCTCAGTGCAGAACATAGCAGACGTGCTTACTACTGGGTGTGCAGATGCTGCTTTGGCTGCAAGTATTTTCCATTATAATGAAATTCCAATTCCTAGATTAAAGCAGGAATTAAGAGATATGAATATAAATGTTAGACTTTAAAAAAAAGTAACAAATGATACAATTTAGTGAACTAGATGCTGCTAAATACAGCGATGGATTAATCCCTGCCATTATTCAAGATGAGCGCAGTATGCAGGTATTAATGTTAGGCTTTATGAACGAAGAGGCCTTTAATAAAACAGTTGAAACTCAGAAAGTTACATTCTTTTCGAGGACACGCAATGTGCTTTGGACTAAGGGTGAAACGAGTGGTAATTTCTTGAATGTTGTTTCGATTTCTAAGGATTGTGACAACGACACATTGTTAATCAGAGCAGTGCCCGTAGGACCAGTTTGTCACACTGGTGATGCAACTTGTTTTGCAGCTAACGAAGATTACAAACCTAATGAGGGTTTTATTCGCTACCTTCAAAGCGTTATTCACACTCGTCACGAACAAATGCCTGAGGGTTCTTACACCACAAAATTATTTAATAAAGGTGTAAATAAAATTGCGCAAAAGGTTGGAGAAGAGGCAGTTGAGACTGTAATTGAGGCTGTTGCTAAAAATACTCCAGATATGATTTATGAGGCGTCTGACCTTATCTATCACCTATTGGTTTTGCTTGAATCAACTGGTTGCAGCATTGCTAATTTGGAAAATGAATTGGTGAAACGCCATAAATAATTTTGTTATGCTAGTTAAGCTTAACAAATTAATAAGTTATCTTCTTGCTTTTGGCTTGAAGATAACTTTTTTTGTGCTTATACTTCCAACTTTTTTCCCTTCAAAACGTAATTTCCTTAGAAAACATAAATTAGTGAGACGCTTTTTGGAGAAAAAATTTCCTAAGTTAGACGAAACAGAGTCAAGTCTTGATAATACGATGCCAAACAATTTGCCTATATGGGTTTTCTGGTATCAAGGCTACGATTCTATGCCTGAACTTGTGAGGATTTGCTTTCAAAGTGTTTTGGATAATAACAACGGCAAAAATGTAATATTAGTTACAAAAGATAATGTTAATGATTATATAGTCTTCCCGGAGCATGTAACTGAAAAATTTGAAAAAGGTCTCATAACATTAACGCATTACTCTGATTTACTGAGACTTGGGCTTCTTGCCAAGCATGGTGGCTTGTGGGCTGATGCAACTATACTTGTTACTAAGCCTATTGATTTTGAAAAGTGGCCAAGTGCTATTTTTACTATTCGTCAGAGAGAGAATATAGGGCGTTTTGTTACACAAATGCGTTGGACAGGTTTCTTGATAGGTGGGCAGAAAGCAAATCCTGTGTTTGTATCTTCATACAATCTTTTGTGTGAATATCATAAGGATAGTAAGCCTTTAATTGATTATCTGTTAATTGATTACGTATTGGATTTTGTGTATTCACATGACGAAAATGTGAGCAAACAAATAGATGCTTTACCTTTGACAAATTCTGAATTGTACACTCTTTCTGGCAGTTTGAACGATAGATTTGATAGAGCGACTTTTGATGCAATTCTCTCTGAAACTCAGTTCTTTAAACTCAATAGACGAGTTCAAACCAAAGAAAAAACCGCTGAAGGTGATTCAACGGTTTTCGCATATTTGAAAAGTAAATTTATTTCTTCCAAGTAGAAGGGCTTTTGCGCCATTCGCGTAGCGTTTCTAGATCTGTTTCTTCTACATAACCTTGCTCGATTGCAAGTTTTATCATAGCTTCATAATTACTCAGTGTGTCAAGTTTCACGCCTGCTGCTGCAAAGTTTTCGTCGGCAGTAGGGAAACCATAACTAAATATAGCTACCATGCCAAGTACCTCACAGCCAGCAGCTTTAAGTGCCTCGACTGCGCTAAGTGAGCTGCCTCCCGTAGACACTAAATCTTCTATAACAACAACTTTGTCGCCTGCTTTATAATCGCCCTCAACCTGGTTTGTAAGCCCGTGACCTTTGGCCGATGAGCGAACATAGATGAAAGGTTTATTCATTTTTTCTGCTACCAAAACTCCGTGTGCGATAGCCCCCGTTGCTACACCTGCGATGATGTCAGCCTCAGGATATTTTTCGGCGATTATCTCTGCAAAACTTTCGTAAACAAGTTTACGTGAGGTAGGGAAAGATAAAATTTTGCGATTGTCGCAATAAATTGGCGAAAACCAACCTGATGCCCAAGTAAAATGATTTGCAGGACTCAATTTAATTGCCTTAATTTGCAGTAGGCTTTGCGCGATGCTTTGCTCGATATTTTTCATGTTATGTATAAAATTTACTTAAATAATAATTATATTTTGCTCCTCACAAGAGCTGATGAAATTCCCGAGGAAGTCATCCCCATGGAATTTGATATTACAAAGGTGTTGCAAAAAGTTGAGAATAACAACAATGTAGCAATTTTTTGTGATGATTGTGACAAATTTTTTAAAGAATTTTCTCTCCTTTTTGAATGTAGGACGGCTTGTGGGGGAGTGGTGACGAGCGAGAACTTCAAGGTTTTAATGATTAAACGTCTGGGTGTGTGGGATTTACCTAAAGGACACTTGGAAAAAGGCGAGACTTTAGAGCAGTGTGCTCTGCGTGAGGTGCAGGAGGAGTGTGGAATAAAAGATTTATCTCTTGGGGCTAAAATAAAAACCACTTATCACATATATTATATAAAGACGAAATTGGTGCTAAAAACCACACTTTGGTATAGAATGTGTGCTAGTGAAAGCCAACAATTAGTGCCCCAAACCCAGGAAGGCATCTCAAAAGTAAAGTGGAAAAAAATTGCAAAATTGTATAAATTGAGGAAAAAAACGTACTCAAACATAAATGACGTGCTTAAAAAGATGTTTTTTTAATAAAAAATATATATATTTGTAAACATACTAAACTGTAAAAATTGAAAATTATGAAAAGAAGTATTTTGACTATCGCTCTAGCTGTTTTCACCCTAGCCGCAGTGGCTCAACCAGGTGGTGGACCAAGCCCAAAACCAAGCCAGCATCAATCTCATTCTAATCCTGATACTAAGAAAATTACCTCTGAAATTCAGCGTATGTATCGTGGTGCATCTATTAAAGAAATAGAAAAAGAAAGAACAGGTTATGAGGTAGAAATAATTCACGAGAAACGCTCTAAAGAGGTGAAATTTAATAATTCAATTAATTGGGTGTCAACTACTTATGATATTCGCTCGTCGGAACTTCCTCCAAAAATTCAAGATGCTATCAAACGTTCTAAATATGGTGTTATGAGAATAGACGACGTAGATGTTATTGAAACACCTAAGAGAAATTATTATGAAATTGAATTTGATAAATTGTTGGGTGGCGAGGCTAAAGCTCGTATAGATTTTAACGGTAAATTCTTGTAAAAAAGCTGAATAAACAATAAAATGATAGTAACATCACTTTCTAAGGCAGTCCAATATATCTCTTTACACGAGAGATTTAGGGCTGCCTTTGATTCTTTGCTCCAGGTAGACCTATTTTCTTTAGAGTCAGGCACTTACCCTATTGATGGTGAGGATATTTATATGATAGTAGCCGAGGATTTAGACCTTAAAAAAGTAGAGGATGCTAAGCTAGAGGTGCATGATAAGTATATAGATATCCAGTTGCCAATTAGCGCCGAGGAGGGTTTTTTGTGGGCTGATAGATCGGATTGCCAGATGCCCTGCGCTGACATGGACAAGGTGAAAGATATACAGTTTTTTGACGATGAGCCTAGCTCGTTTATTAAAATTCATCCGGGGCAACTAGTGATTTTCTTCCCCTGGGATGCTCACGGACCACTTGTAGGTGAGGGTAAAATAAAAAAATGTGTAATTAAGGTTTTAGTCTAAGATTATGAGAAAAATTTTGTTGTCATTTGTGTGCTTACTTGTGAGCTTTATCGCTGCTTCAGAACAAGTTACTAGCTTTAGCGATAATCCTTCGTCTATGATGTACACTCTGCCACGAACTAGTCTGAAAGCTAGGTTTGTAGTTGAGAGGCACAGTGTGCGTAAGGGTGTTTATGCTCGTTATGCTCAAAAATATTTGGGCACAATAGCGCCCCTGAGCGATAAGGAAGTGTACTCAATCAAGGCCGCATCGCTGAGTTCAACAATAGAGAGCGACCCTAGCGAAATTTACACTGCAAATGCTCAAGATGAGGTGCTTGCTGCCTTAATCAAAAAATATGCGTCTCTGCCCATGCCATTAGCTGAGGAAATTAAGAGTAAGGATGAGAATTTTACGCTTATATCTGAGCAATCACAACCAGCTTTGAGCCAGGATAAGATTAATAATGAATTTAAAACTCAGGAGCAAATGGCTGAGGGTGCTGCCAATGCAATTTTCTTCCTTCGCAAACGCAGGCTTGAGCTTATCACTGGCGATCAGGGTGAGAATGTTTTTGGAGCAGGTCTTAAGGCTGCGCTTGATGAGATTAAACGTCAGGAAGATAATCTTGTTGCTTTGTTTTTGGGTGAAGAGTTTAAGTCTCAAGAGGTTAAAGAATTTGAGTTAGTGCCCCAGAAAGATAAGTTTTCGTATATAGTATGTAGATTCTCTTCGGATAAAGGCATAGTGAGTGCTGGCGATTTATCAGCTTCACCCATAGTTTTGGAGCTTACACAAGAAAAACTAGACCCTAAAATTAACCTGCCACGCAAAGAGATAGTAACCAACGTGAAAGATAAAGAAGTCTTGGTGCAAGACCTATTCAAATATAAAGTGGCCGCAGTAGCTACGTGCCGAATAGTGGAGGGCTCAAACGAATTAGTTAGCGAGCGCATACCTATATATCAATATGGCGTGGTAGTAGATATACCTTATAATATAGAGATAATTAAGAAATAGTAATGTCAAATACAGAGAAAATGATAGACCTTCTAAGGGCTATCAAGGTGGATACTAATGGCGCAGTAGTGGGCGCTATGCAAGAGAGGGGTTTAAGTTATGCTATGAGCTATGGCGTTGCTCTACCTACAATTAGAGTGTGCGCTAAGGTGTATTACCCTGATACAGATTTTGCAAAATTTCTTTACCTCCAGCAGGTGCGCGAACTTCGTTTATCGGCTCTGTATATTGCTGACCCTAAGCAAGTGACTTTGGAAAATGGTGATTTTTGGCTTTCGGGCATGGAGACTAGTGAGATAGCTGATGTTGTGGCTATGAAATTATTTTCTAGTAGTGACGATGCTTGGGAGTTTGCTTATAAATACCTTGAGTCAGAGAACGTTATGGCGTGTTATAGCTCGCTTATGACGGGTCTTAGATTAATTGACGAGAGCTCTTTAGATTATCTCAATCACTTAAATGTGGTTAAACACACTGATGCTATTATTAGAATTGCGCTCGAAAAAATAGAGAGTAAATTTGATATGCTAAGTTTCGGGTGTTAAAATCTTTACCTTATAATTACGCTGTCGGGGCTTTCAAACATGAATTCCTCGGTTATAACTGTGTCTGTGGGTATGAAGATTTGAGGCTGATTTTGCTGATAAACATGGCTTGATGAGAAGCTTGTAAATTCAACATTTTCCATAAAATTATGAAAAATCGAGCGCACATAAAAAATGCTGAGCACAAGAATAGCAAGCAAGCAGAATAGAATAATCTTCCCGGCCGTAGAACTCCACAATAGCCTGATAAGAACCACGGCTATGGTGATAGGAATAGCAAGAAGGAAAATTATAATCAAGATTAAAAAAATGTTCATAGCGTTTCTGGTTTAAAAATAAAGTGTATTTTTAACAAATATATAAACAAATTAGTATCTTTGCATCATTATTAAAATAAATAAAGAAAATTAACATGAATTTTATAGAAGAACTTAAATGGCGTGGCATGATCCAAGACATGATTCCTGGCGTAGAAGGGGAGCTTGCAAAGGGCATGACTACAGCTTATTTAGGCATAGATCCAACAGCTGATTCACTGCATATAGGCCACTTAGTGGGCGTTATGATACTTAAACACTTCCAAATGTGTGGCCACCGTCCAATAGCTCTTATCGGAGGTGCAACAGGTATGATAGGCGACCCATCGGGTAAATCCTTGGAGCGTAACTTGCTAGATGAGCAGACTCTGCGTCACAACCAAGAATTCATCAAGGCTCAACTGTCTAAATTAATAGACTTTAGCTCAGATGCTGAGAATGCAGCCATTATGGTTAATAACTACGACTGGATGAAATCTATGAGTTTTCTGGATTTTATTCGTGATATAGGCAAACTCATCACTGTTAACTATATGATGAGCAAGGATTCCGTTAAAAAACGTTTCTCGGGCGAGGGCGAAGGTATGTCTTTCACCGAGTTTACTTATCAATTAGTGCAGGGATTTGACTTTTTGCACCTTTATGAGACCCACAACTGTAAACTTCAATTAGGAGGCTCGGACCAATGGGGTAATATCACAACAGGGACAGAACTTATACGTCGTAAGGCTCAGGGCGAGGCTTATGCTATCACTTGTCCACTTATTAAAAAAGCTGACGGATCTAAGTTTGGCAAAACAGAATCAGGAAATATCTGGCTTGATGCACGTTATACTTCACCTTACAAATTCTATCAATTCTGGTTAAATGTGAGCGATGATGATGCTAAAAGTTATATCAAAATATTTACTCTACTAGACAAAGCTACCATAGATGCTCTTATCGCTGAGCACGACCAGGCACCTCACCAGCGTGCACTTCAGAAAACTTTAGCGCGCGAGATTACTTGCATGATACACTCTGAGGATGATTACAACAAAGCAGTTGAAGCATCGTCAATTTTGTTCGGTAATTCAACAACTGATGCTCTCAAATCACTTGATGAGCAAACTCTTTTGCAGGTGTTTGAGGGTGTGCCTCAATTTACTATTTCGGGCGATAGTGTAGGGGCTAATTTTGTGGATGTGTTTACTGAGACAGCTAAGGTTTTCCCTTCTAAGGGCGAATTGCGTAAATTAATTACAGCAGGTGGTGTGTCGTTAAACAAAGCTAAAGTTTCGGGCACAGATTATACTATCTTAGGCGAAGATTTTATTTGCGATAAATACCTTATTATACAAAAAGGTAAGAAAAACTATTTCCTTATAGTTAAGGAGTAGTTCTTTTTTAATAGAAGATAATTTTTAGGGGTGAAGTGCTAAGGGTTTGGCATTTCACCCCTAATTTTTGGCGTTTGACCCTATATTTTTTGAGTTTAATTTTTATTAATTTTATCTTTATCCTATCATTTAAAAAAATTAAACTAATATGAAAAAAGTAATCTTATTCGCGCTAGCTACATTTTTTGCAGTAGCAACTCTAGTAGCTCAAAACCAGCAACAACAAGCAGGGCGTGGTCAGCGTCAAAGACCAACAGTTGCTCAACAAGTAGAACAACTTAACAAACAACTTTCGCTTGATGAAAAACAAGTTAAAGAACTTACAAAGGTTTTAGAAGACTTTAACAAAAAAATGCAAGGCGAGCAAAAAGAAGGCGAGCAAGCTCAAACTCAACAACAACGTCCTTCGCGCGAGCAAATGCAAGCTCAACAAAAAGAGTTGGAAGAAAAAATCAACAAAGTTCTAAACAAAGAGCAACAAGAAAAATACAAAAAAATACAAGAAGAGAGAGCAAAACAACGCCCTCAACAACGCCAACGTCAACAACAATCTGCTGAGTAAGTAGAAAAATCAACCTTTTTTTTAAAGAAAAGGCGCTTGTGTTCACGAGCAGGTGGGATGTGTGCAAATTGCTTCCCACCTGCTTTTTTGTGTTTAAATTAGTTTAATTAATAAAATAGTTGGTAAAAAATTTGATAATTCGATTTATTTTTTTTAAATTTACTAACAACTACATTAAACTAATTAACACCTTAAAAATTATGTCTATATTCAACTTTGACAAAAATAGTCTTGGTAACCTTGAATACTCCCTAAAACGAGAGCTATTAAGTACTAATCGAGCAGGGGGATATCTTAACACCACGCTAGTTTGTTGTAACACACGTAAGTATCACGGGCTAATGGTAGCGCCTAAAGATGCTTATGATGATAAACGTTATGTGTTATTATCTTCGCTTGATGAAACAGTCATTCAGCACGAACAAAGCTTTAATCTGGCCTTGCACCGTTATCCTGGGGTTTATGAGCCTAGAGGACACAAGTACATTACTGACTTTGTTTACACACCCACCCCTACGCTTACTTATCGCGTTGGAGGCGTAATCCTAACTAAGCAACTATTGTGGATACACTCTAGTATGCAACTTTTGATTAAATACACTTTAGTAGAGGCTCACTCTGAGACTAAACTTCGCTTGCGACCTTTCCTAGCTTTTAGGGATTCTCACTCACTTTCTAAGGCAAATATGGATGCTGACACTCGCTCTTATCCTATTGACGGTGGTGTGCGCAATAAAATGTATGATGGTCTACCTTCGCTATATCTTCAGGTTAATAAAAAACACGAATTTATCGTTGCGCCAGATTGGTATAAAGATTTTGAGTATCCCGAAGAAATTGACAGGGGCTATCCAGCTCACGAAGATTTGCTTACCACGGGCTACTTTGAGCTAGATATCAAAAAAGGCGAAAGCGTGATTTTCTCGGCATCGACTGCTAAGGTTGACCCTAAAAAAATCAAAGCAATCTTTGATGATGAGGTAGCAAAACGTTCAGATAAAGTAGATTTCCTTTCGTGTTTGCGCCACTCAGCACGCCAATTTATAGTTCGTAACGAACTTTACACAGATGTAATCGCTGGTTACCCATGGTTTGGTCGTTGGGGTAGAGATACTTTCATCTCTTTGCCAGGAATTACCCTAGCTCAGGGCAATACTCAAGATTGTGTTGATGTTATAGATTCTCTGTGCTCGCAAATGGATAGTGGTCTGTTCCCTAATATGGGCACGGCTTATAACTCGGTGGATGCTCCACTTTGGTTCTTCTGGACTCTTCAACAACTTTCTAAAGAACTAGGCGCAGATGCTATTTGGGCTAAGTATGGCACTATAATGAAAGATATTATAAGCTCGTTTGTGGGTGGCATAGCTAATGTTATCGCAGTTCACGACAATGGCTTAGTGTGGGCATCTTCACCTACTCACGCTATGACTTGGATGGATGCTATGGTTGACGGTGTGCCCGTAACAGGTAGAGATGGTTATCAAGTTGAGATTAATGCTCTGTGGTATAACGCACTTTGCTACACTTTGGCTCTAGCTCGCAAGGCTAAGGATAAAGAATTTATTGCAGCTTATAAAGACCTTCCAGCTAAAGTTAAAGAATCTTTCTTAAGCAAGTTCATGCTTAAAGAAGGCTATCTAGCTGATTATGTTGATAATTCAGGTGCTAGCGAATATATACGCCCTAACCAAATTATCGCCTGCTCGCTAGAGTACAGAATGTTAGACGATGACCAAATGTTGGACGTTGTAAATACAGTGACTCAACACTTGTTAACACCACGTGGTTTGCGTACTCTGTCTCCTCGTAATATATATTATGAGGGACGTTATTACGGTAACCAACCCTCGCGCGATAAAAAATATCACCAAGGAACAGTGTGGGTGTGGCTATTAGAGCACTATGTTCAAGCTAACTTCTTGCTCAGTGGTAAGGATTATATCCCTACGGCTAAAGATTTATTAGAGGGATTTGTTTATGATATCAGTAGCGCAGGTATAGCCTCAATTTCAGAGATTTACGATGCCGATCCACCTCACGCTCAGAGAGGAGCTATCTCGCAGGCATGGAGTGTAGGTGCATTGCTTAGAATAAACCAAATGATTGAAGAATACACTAAAAAACGAAAACGACAATGAGAGTATTAATGTTTGGGTGGGAATTTCCACCACATATTGCAGGGGGTCTAGGAACAGCTTGTTATGGACTAACCAGAGCACTTGCCAAGCATGATGTAGATGTTACTTTCGTCGTTCCCCATGCTTATGGTGATGAAGATCAGAGATTTGCTAAAATTTTGAATGCCAGCGAAGTATGTGCTTTGTATAGAGGCTCAGTAACTAGCACAGATGTTGAGTTTTGGAATAAAATGACTTTTATTCACATCAACTCTAACATGGTGCCTTACATTTCGCCTGAGGAATTTGAGAGCAGAACCGAAGATTATTACAAAACCGAAGGTCAGGTGCGCGCCGAAGGTTCCGATATTTGGGCTCAGAGATATGCTTTCTCGGGTAAATATGGGGCAAATCTAATGGAAGAAGTGGCACGTTATGCTATGGTAGCAGCCCAAGTGGCTACTGATCTTGCAGGTGAGTTTGATGTTATTCATGCTCACGACTGGCTAACTTATTATGCAGGTATAGCTGCTAAGAAAATTTCGGGTAAACCCCTTGTTGTTCACATGCACGCTACGGAATATGACCGTAGTGGCGAGAATGTAAACACCGAGGTTTATAACATCGAACGTACAGGTATGCACGCTGCCGACAGAGTTATCGCAGTGAGTAACCTAACTAGAAAAATTGTTATTGACAAATATTTTGTGCCAGCTTCTAGGGTTGTCACTGTACACAATGCAGTGCGCTTTGCAGCTAGCAACTCAGCCGAACTAGAGCGTGGCGTTAGAGACAAGATAGTTACCTTCCTAGGTAGGATTACCTTCCAAAAAGGGCCAGACTATTTTGTTGAGGCAGCAGCCAAGGTGCTTGAGCGAGTGCCTAACGTGAGATTCGTTATGGCCGGTAGTGGTGATATGATGAACCACGTGATACGCCGAGTTGCCAAGTTGGGCATAGCCGACAGATTCCACTTTACGGGTTTCTTGCGTGGCGAGGAGGTTCAAAATATGTTTGCTCTTAGCGATGTTTATATCATGCCGTCAGTATCCGAGCCTTTTGGTATTTCGCCACTTGAGGCTATGCGTAGCAATGTTCCATCTATAATTTCTAAACAATCGGGTGTTGCCGAGGTGTTGGACTACGTAGTTAAGGTGGATTATTGGGATGTGGATGCTATGGCCGATGCTATTTATGGACTTGTGACTTATCCTGCGCTGGCTAAAATGTTTGCCGACAAAGGATTAGCCGAAGTTACTGCACTAAAATGGGATAAGGCAGCCCTTGAAGTAAAAAATGTCTACCAATCAGCTATTAACGACTTTTAATACATTAACCTATTATGAAAACAATTTGTTTTTACTTCCAAGTACACCAACCCATACGTCTAAAGACTTATCGTTTTTTCAACATGGGTAAAGACCATAACTATCTTGACGATGCAACAAACCGTTCTATCATGCAACGTGTTGCGCGCAAGTGTTATCTACCTATGAATGAGCTACTTCTAAACCAAATCAAGCTACATAAAGGTGAATTTAAGGTGAGTTTCTCTATCTCAGGACTTGCGATAGAACAATTCAAAGTTTACTCTCCAGCAGTGTTGGCTAGTTTCAAAGAACTTGCAGATACAGGTTGCGTTGAGTTTTTGGCCGAGACTTATTCTCATTCACTAAGTTCTTTGGCCGATATGGGCGAATTTAAGGCTGAGGTGAAACGCCACAGCGATTTAATCTACAAAGAATTTGGCGTTAAACCAAAAGCTTTTAGAAACACCGAGCTTATCTACTCTGACGAAATTGCAGATCAAGTCCTTGCCATGGGCTACAAAACCATGTTGGCAGAGGGTGCAAAACATGTTTTGGGATGGAAAAGCCCAAATTATGTATATGCTGGAGGCGCTGACCAAAAACTCCACTTGCTACTTCGCAACTACAAACTTAGCGACGATATCGCCTTCCGTTTCTCAGACCAAGGTTGGGGCGAATACCCTCTAACTTCTGAAAAATATGTGTCGTGGTTACTTTCAAATGATACTCCAGGTGATATCATCAATCTATTTATGGATTACGAAACATTTGGCGAGCACCAAAGTGCCGACTCAGGCATCTTTGATTTTATGGCAGCTTTGCCAGGAGCTGCACTGTCTACGGGCGAGCTTAAATTTGATACCGTGTCAGCTACATCGGCTGCTTATCAACCAGTTGCTGTGTTCAACTCGTTCTATCCAATGTCATGGGCAGATGAGGAGCGCGATGTTACAGCATGGTTAGGTAATGAGCTTCAAAACGAGGCTTTTGCATCACTTTACGCTCTTAAAGACAAGGTTAAAAAGCTGAAAAACGCAGATTTTGACTATGTTTGGAGACTTATGCAATGCTCTGACCACTTCTATTACATGGCCACAAAATGGCTTTCTGACGGAGATGTTCACAGCTATTTCAACCCTTACGATTCGGCCTACGACGCGTTTATCAATTACATGAACGTGTTGAGCGACTTCATTATAGAGGTTGACAAAAAAATCGCAAAACCTAAAAAGGCGAAAACAGCCTAAGGGTTTCGATCTAATTTAGAAAGAGCTGATTAACTTCTAGTTAATCAGCTCTTTTATTATAGTGGGATTGAATTTATCGAAGAAGATTGTGCGCTCTTGTTTTGGGAGTTTTTGGCTCAGTAGTTTTATGATATCATCCCCATTTTCAGCGTGATACACATTGTCTACTTGCAGGTCGTTGAAGAATCCTGTGTCGAGAATCACCACAGCGCGCGAGGCTTGCAAGGCTTCATAAATTGCTGTGGATTGCTTGGTTAGCATCACGGGGCAGTCGGCCAGCAAATCATTCACCGTCCTTTGGTTTGAGAAAAGTTCTATGTTTTTGTGAGCTGAGAATTTTTGGGCATATTTATCTATGCTAGCGAACTCATTTGGGTGAAGTTTGTAATATATATTCCAGTGTATCAATGATTTAGCAATATTTATTGTCACATCGCTAAGCTCATCACCAAAGGCATTAGTTGAGATAACCAAGATCTGATTTTCGTATTTTGGCTCAAGGGGCACTTCAGATGAAAAGTAGTCGTTGCCCAGGGTTTGGGTCTTGATGGGCGAATAAAAATCCTTCATCCAAAAATCAGAGAGCGTCAAAATTTTGTCGGGCACATAACATTTTTGCTCCACACCCACCCCCGCGGGGTAATTATACACAAAATGGTTCTTGTCTATGATGCCGTGTTGCACCTCAATGACGGGAATATTCTTTTTCTGAGCCTGATAAATCAAGCCTTTGCAAGTGATTTGGTTGAAAAAAACTTTCTCCACGGGGTGTTTTTCAAAGAGTTTCTTAGCAAAATTCAGCTCGCGATAAAAGCCTTTCAGGGGCGCATTGAGCGAGGATTCTTTGAGCCTAAGATAGGGAAATTCTCTCTTTAACAGCTCAACAATTTCTCTAAAATCATAGGGCTTGAAGCCTGGATTGCCCGAAGAAAGACGTTTTTTTAGCTGAGGATAATTGATAGTATTTTTGTAAATCGTGTTTGTTGTTTTTGCTGAATCTAGCACGAGGATTTCGTCCTTTTTATACAATTTTAAGACCTCATCCATGTTCTGATCGAAGTACTTTTCGCCCTTTTTATAGCGACTTGTGATTAGAAAAACTACCTTATATTTTTTTCGTGAAAGCAGATATTTAAGCACCGTTAATTTTTGTAACAGTTTGGTTTTGTGCTTTTTAAGAATAGAAATAAGACTTTTTTTACTACCCTCGCGCCCAGGATAGTATTCCCAAACAACCTCGTAACCAACCCTAAAACGCACCAAGTCCCAGACCCTTATGCCATTGTCATCTACAATGTCAAATAGTTTGTTTTTAACCTCAAAATCAAGGAACTTTTTTACCTTATCCTCGCTCATCTACCTATTTTTATACATGCTTTCATAGTATTTTTCGTACTCGCCCGAGGTGATGTTATCCATCCACTCCTGGTTTTCCAAATACCACTTCACCGTTAATTCTATACCCTGTTCAAACTGCAAAGAAGGTTCCCACCCAAGCTCGTTTTTGAGCTTATTGCTATCTATCGCGTACCTTAAATCGTGGCCTGCACGGTCAGTCACGTAGGTAATTAAATCTAAGGAGTGCCCCTCAGGATTGCCCAAAAGTTTATCCACTGTTTTGATTATCACCTTGATAAGGTCAATGTTCGTCCACTCGTTGAAACCTCCAATGTTGTAGGTGTCAGAAAGGCGTCCCTCGTGAAAAATTAAATCTATCGCTCTGGCGTGGTCAACAACATAAAGCCAATCCCTTACATTTTCGCCTTTGCCATAAACAGGTAGAGGTTTACGGTTACGTATATTATTGATAAACAGAGGAATAAGCTTTTCGGGGAACTGATAAGGTCCGTAGTTATTTGAACAATTTGTCACCACAGTTGGCATACCATAAGTGTCGGCAAAGGCGCGCACAAAGTGATCCGAACTCGCCTTTGAGGCAGAGTAGGGGCTGTGAGGATCGTAAGAAGTTTCTTCGGTGAAAAAACTATTATCAAAGCCAAGCGAACCATAAACTTCGTCTGTTGAAATGTGATAAAATCTCTTGCCCTCAAAGTTGTTATTCCACTGATTTTTAGCTGCTTGCAAAAGTGATAGCGTGCCCATAACGTTGGTTTGCGCAAAGCTAAATGGGTCTTTAATCGAACGGTCAACATGGCTTTCGGCAGCTAAGTGAATCACAGCGTCGATGTTATAGGTGGCAAAGATTTCAACCATTTTATCAAAGTTGCAAATATCGGCCTTAATAAAGGTATAATTAGGCTTATTTTCTACATCTTTTAGGTTAGCAATATTGCCTGCGTAGGTCAATTTATCGAGGTTAACTATGTGATAATCAGGGTATTTGTTCACAAACAGCCTTACTACGTGTGAGCCTATGAAGCCTGCTCCCCCAGTGATTAAAATCGTGCGCATATTATAGTATATTATTTATTATTTTCTCAACTTTCTCTTGCCAAACTTCCCAATTTAGCTTTTGTTTATATAAATTTAGACCTCCCTGAGAGAGTTTTTCCAACTCGCCAGAGCCTATACAATCCATGATTTTTCGGCCAAAATCCTCGCCCGACGAGCCCATTTCCAGCTTGTAACCATTCACCCCGTTAACCACATAATTGCCCACGCCACCCGTGTCAAAAGTGAAACTAGGCAGCCCATAGGCACTACTTTCACAAAAAACTATGCCTGCACATTCGGCAATGGTCGGCAGCAATAAAGCGTGCGACGAGTCTATGATTTCTGTTAATTTTTTGTACTGCTCAGGGTTGTTTTTGTTTAAGTAACCATAAAATTCAACAAAGGGTAGGCTCTTAATTTTATTATCTAAATGCTTGATGCCTACGATGTTAAGTTTTACATCTATGCCTTGATTATGCAGATATTCGCAAGCCTCGATAGCGTAACGCCCTCCTTTTCTTTTCCAATCTATACCCAGAAATAGCAGATTTAGTGCGCCACCATCATATTTTCTTACCCTAGGTTTTATATTTTTGCTGTCAATATTTGCGCCCGACTCTACGACAAAAAGTTTGTCAGGATTTTGCTTGTAATCCTCTATGGCTGAGGCTTTTGCCCACTCAGAGGGGTAGAGCACTATGCCTGCCCTATCCAAAATTAATTGCTCGGTGTGATTGCCCAGGCGTATATCCTTTTTGCTAAGACGATGCCAATAATAATCCACCATTAGATTAAATGTGGTATCTGTGCGATAAATTACTGGTTTAGAGAGTTTTGTGGTGGCAACAATAGATGAATTATTTATACACAAAAACATATCTACACTATCTAAAAGTTTGTGGTCTAAGGTTTTAGTTAGTTCCTTACTAGCACTTTCAGAGTGGTCGTAAAAATTTTTGTGACACGTAATTGCAGATACTATCTTGCTGATGAACTTTTTAATTTTGTAGACAAAAGTCTTTTTTAGAGGTATCCACACAATTTCTGCACCCATATTCTCAAAGGCACGACACGTCATAAACGAGATGCCACTCACAGCTCGTCTATCCTTGGGGTCGTTCAGCCCTATGCAACCTATTTTGATTTTGCGCTTTAGCATTCAATCAAATTTTTTATACATTTTCTCAGCGAGACCCTCCAATGTGGAATCTCAAGGCCAAAGTTAGCTTTTATCTTAGTTTTATCTAGCACCGAGTAATGAGGCCTAGTGACTAGGCTAGGGTATTCATCTGAGTGTATGGGTTTTACGCCACAAACATTACCAGCAAGCGAGCTAATTTCAACGGCGAAATCGTACCACGAACAAACCCCCTCATTGCTAAAATGATAGACTCCGTTTTTATCACTGGAGTCTGAATTTATTATTGCAACTATTGCTTTTGCCAAGTCTCCGGCATAGGTCGGCGTGCCTATTTGGTCGAAAATCACGTTCAAGGTTTCGCGCTCTGAGGTTAGTTTTAACATGGTTTTCACAAAATTTGCCCCACTCTCGCTGTAAAGCCAAGATGTGCGTATGATAATGTGTTTGCACTCTGAATTTATCACGCTCTGCTCGCCCATGAGCTTAGTTTTGCCGTAAATGCCTATGGGTGCTGTTGGCTCATCTTCGGTGTAAGGCGTGTGATTATTGCCGTCAAATACGTAGTCAGTTGATATGTGAATTAGAGTTGCGTTATGCTCCTTTGCAGCTTTTGCTAGGTTACTCACAGCTAGGTGATTAATCTTATCACATAACTCAATATCCTGCTCAGCCTTATCTACATTTGTGTAGGCTGCGCAGTTAACTATCGTGTCTATGTTGTTGTCGCTAAGGCACTTAGTGGTCGCAACAAAGTCTGTTATATCAAGTTCTTTAAGGTCGGTGAAAATATAATTATTCTCATCCCCCGTGCTCTCAATTTGCATTTGTGTGCCTAGTTGGCCATTTGCGCCTGTGATTAATATGTTACTCATAGTAATTTTTTTCGTAGCTAAAAGGTGAATCAAAATCTTTAAACAAAGGATTTTCTAAATCTTTTTCAGACAAAATTGCATCCTTTTCGCTTAATTTCCAGTCGATATTAAGGCTCTTGTCATTCCACAGCAAAGCACCTTCGCTAGCTTTATTATAAAAATTATCACACTTATATTGAAAAATTGCCACCTCGCTCAGCACAGCAAAACCATGAGCAAAACCTCGTGGAATAAACAGCTGACGGTGATTATCCTCGCTTAGTTTCACTGCTACATGCTCACCATAGGTGGGCGAGCCTTTGCGAATATCCACAGCTACGTCTAAGACTTTGCCCTTGACTACTCTCACAAGTTTGCTTTGAGCGTGGGGTGCCGTCTGAAAGTGAAGTCCACGCAATACTCCATACGAGGATTTTGATTGATTATCTTGCACAAAAGTTGTGTTGCACACTTTTTCTAAGAATTCTCTCTGCGAAAAGCTCTCGTAAAAGTAGCCCCTCTCATCGCTAAAAATTCTAGGCTGTATAATGACAACACCCTCAATCGAGGTTTTTATTACTTCCATTTTTTGTCTGCTCCTTTTAGTTCGTCAATGACTTTGAGTAGGTATTGGCCATATTGATTTTTAAGCATTGGCTCGGCTAATTGTTTCATTTTTTCTTCGCTTATCCATCCGTTTCTAAAGGCTATACCTTCAAGACACGCAATTTTTAATCCTTGGCGTTTTTCTATCACTTCCACAAAGGTAGATGCCTCGGAGAGTGAGTCGTGAGTACCTGTATCGAGCCATGCAAAACCACGTCCAAGTGTTTGAACTGTAAGTGTTTGCAATTTTAAGTATTCTTGGTTTACGGTTGTAATTTCAAGCTCGCCACGCGCTGAGGGTTTAATGTTTTTGGCTATTTCAACCACTGAATTTGGATAAAAATATAGCCCTACTACGGCATAATGACTCTTGGGCTCAAGAGGTTTTTCCTCTATCGACAAGCACTCACCAGCCTCGTTAAATTCAGCAACTCCGTAGCGCTCAGGGTCTGACACCCAGTAGCCAAACACCGTTGCTTTGTCTTCTTTCTCGGCATTTTTGACAGCTGTATTTAATTTTGAGGAAAATCCACTTCCGTAGAAAATATTATCTCCCAAAACCAAGCATACATTATCATCGCCTATAAAATCCTCGCCTATAATAAATGCCTGTGCAAGTCCGTCAGGCGAAGGTTGCTCGGCATAAGAAAAGTTTACTCCATAGTCAGAACCGTCGCCAAGCAAACGACGAAATCCTGGTAAATCATCGGGTGTAGAAATGATTAAAATATCTCGTATCCCAGCTAGCATCAACACAGATATAGGATAATAAACCATGGGCTTATCATAAACGGGTAGTAGTTGTTTGCTCACCCCTTTGGTTATGGGATAAAGGCGTGTGCCTGAGCCCCCTGCTAATACTATTCCTTTCATAAGTCGTTTAATTTTATTTTTCTAGCAACAAAGATAATAAATTATACCTTTATTTTATATCTAGGCTTTGATATTTATATAATTTTTATTAGTTTTGAAAAAAACTTAAAAATGCTTTCTATTTTAATTTGTAGTATTAACCCTACTCTTGTTGCCGAATTTTCTGAGAATGTTGCCAAAACCATAGGTGATATACCTTATGAGATTATCGTTCATGATAATAGAGGCTCATCTGAGGGAATATGCTCGGTGTATAATAGATTAGCAAGCAAGGCCAAGGGTGATAACTTGCTTTTTGCGCACGAAGATATATGTTTTCACACTCCAGATTGGGGCACAGCGATTATAGAAAAACTAAGTGATAAAACCACGGGAGCGATAGGCTTTGCAGGTGCTACGGTTAAGACTAAAACCTACTCAGGGTGGTATCAGAGTAAGAAATATCACAGAATTAACATGATACAGTGCTTTAAAGATAAGCCAAAAATAACTATATCGCGCATAGATAAAGCTATAAAATTTGCGCCCGTTGTAACGCTCGACGGCATGGCGATTTTTGCAAGACGAGAGCTTTGGGCAGAGCATCCCTTTGACGAAGATTTGCTCACGGGTTTTCACTGCTACGACCTTGATTTTTCGCTGACTTTGGCCTTAGATTACACTAATTATGTGTGTAATTGTGTGCTTGTAGAGCATTTTTCGGACGGGAGTTATAATGCTACTTGGGTAAATGAAACGATAAAACTTCACGACAATAAGTGGCGAGATAAACTGCCTATATCAGTTGATAAACTTTCGTTTTTAGAGCGACTTAGACGTGAGCACTCAATGAAAAATAGATTTAGAAGAATTATAAAAAAAACCAAAAATAAATAAACTAAATTATGAAATTAAAAAATCTGCTAATTACAGCGTTTCTAACACTAATTATAGGCGTTGCGAGCGCAAGATCGGAAGCTGAGGCCGACAAAAAAGTAGCCGAAACTATGGCTCAACTAAGCTTGGACGAAAAACTTGGCCTACTACACGGCTTCGGAGCAGGCAAAAGTGAGTATGGTGACAAAAATAGTAAATCCTTTGGGGTGAGCGCTTTAGAAAGACTTAGCATCCCCGAAATGCTTATGGGTCACGGTATTACGGGCACACGCGTGGGACGTTCTAAGAGCGTAAATGCAACTTATTTTTGTGCTCCTGTGGGCATAGGATGTAGCTGGGATACAGAACTTTACAAACGTGTAGGCTTAGCTATGGCACGCGAAATGCGAGGCCTTGGTCAAGACCTAAACTTAGGCCCTACGCTTAATATTGTGCGCCACCCACTCGGTGGTCGTAGCTGGGAGTCTTACTCTGAAGACCCTTACTTATCAGCTCGCATGATAGTGCCTTATGCTCAAAGTATGCAGAGCGAGGGCATAATTTGTGGTCCTAAACACTTCGCGGCCAACAACCAAGAGCGCAATCGTTTTGATATCAACAACGAAATAGACGAAAGAACCCTGCGCGAGATTTACTTGCCAGCCTTTGAGGCAGCAGTTAAAGAAGGTGGCGTGCTGAATATGATGGGCGCTTACAACCAGGTGAATGGCGTGAATATGTGTCACAATAGTTACATTTTGACTGATATCCTGAGAAAGGAATGGGGTTTCAAAGGTTTTGTGTTGTCGGACTTCTCAAATGGTGTGAAAAGCACACTTGAGGCAGCTAATGCAGGCCTAAATATAGAGATGGACGGCATGAAATTCTATGGTCCAAAAATGAAGATAGAGATAGAGAACGGCAACCTTTCGATGGAAGTAGTTGACAATCTTGTTAGAGAATATTTGAGAGTTCTTTACCTATTTGACATAGACACTCGCGAGCGCAATGCAGACAATAAAATCCACACACCAGAGGCTATAGCACTAGCTAAGGAAGTGGCTCTAGCGTCGCAAGTATTGCTGAAAAATGACGGCATCTTACCTTTAGATGCGAACAAAAAACAAAGCATAGCAGTAATAGGCCCTAACGCAAAATATCCAACTGAGGGTGGTGCTATGAAACAAAAATGGTACTATCTGCAAGGTGGTGGCAGTGGCCGTTGCTATTATTTTGATGGTGCAGTTGTTGAGCCTTTTGTAGGTATCTCTGGCGTTGTAGGAAGCGATGTTACACTTAGTTATGCTCAAGGCACGATTGGTTCTCACGCAGCTGCTGGCAAGAAAAACGCTGAGCAGACAGCTCAAATGCTGAAAACAGCAGTTGATGTGGCAAAATCATCTGACAAAGTAATCCTTGTAGTTGGACTATCAGGAGCTAACGAGTCAGAGGGCAGAGATAAAACCTCAGTTAACTTGCCAGCTGTGCAAGAGACATTGATTAAAAAAGTGAGCGAAGTTAATAAAAACGTTGTAGTTTGCGTTGTAGCAGGTGGTTACGTAGATATGAGCGCTTGGGAGGATAAGGTCTCAGCTATCGTTTATGTGCCTTATTGTGGCGAGCAAGTGGGCAATGGTTTGGCAGATATATTATTCGGCAATGCGTCTCCTTCGGGCAAGCTAGCAACTACTTGGCCTAAGAGCGTGAAAGACTTCCCAAAAGGTAGCATCTTCACCGGCGAGGGCTTTAGTAAAGCAGGCGTTGCGAATGTTTACTCTGAGGGCATTTTCGTTGGTTACCGTTATTTTGACACTAAGAAAATCGAGCCAGCGTACCCATTTGGCTACGGTTTGAGCTATACTACATTTAAGTACAGCAACCTAAAAGCTAAGAAAAAAGGCAAAGGTTATGTAGTTACAGTAGACGTTAAAAACACAGGCAATTACGATGCTAAAGAGATAGCTCAATTATATGTTTCAGACTTGAAATCGTCAGTTGAAAGACCTGAAAAAGAGCTTAAAGGCTTTACTAAAATAGACCTTAAAAAGGGTGAGACTAAGACAGTTACATTCACGCTAGATGACAGGTCGTTTGCTTATTATGATGTCACAAAAAAATCATGGATAGTAGAGCCAGGAGATTTTGAAATCTTAGTTGGTGGTAGCAGTCGTGGTATTACTGAGGAAGTAAAAATCAGCGTAAAATAAGCGACTAGCATCGAGCAGATCCTTTCTGATTCTATTTTATAAACTTAATAAATAAATCTTGAATATCAAATTAATTTATTACCTTTGCACGGAATTTGCATCAAATATTAACTGGGGATGACCGGTTTTGACAGCATGCAGAGGCTGATTGTAAGCACGTCGAGCGTTGCAGGGGAGGTGCTCGTAAAAGTGAACCCTCACAATTTTAAATGGCAATAATAGCTATCAACTTGCTGCTTAATTTTACCAAGTAAAATTAGCTTAATCCTCTGGCCCTAGGCTAGATTGCAGACGGACGACTTTCTTAATAATATCAATTTATTTGTAGTTTTAAAATTTTGAGTTATTGATTCTCAAAGAGTAATCTAGAGTTAAAGAAAAAGCCAGTTACTTTAGGGTAACTGGCTTAATTCTTCTATTTTTGCATATCTTTTAAAGGGATATAATATTCAGTTTGTGTGGGCGTATAAATACCCCATGTAAGACCACTAACTATGTAATTTAGAAAACTTGTATTAGTTTTAACAACATAATTTTCTGCATTATTTACATAATCAGCTGGTTTCATTTTAGTGTTTTCTAAAGGTATTAATCCACCTATAAGATGATGATTCCAAACCTTATTAACCTGAGTTAAAGGTTCTTTTTTGTCAACACTACCTACATACAATCTTGTGCTATAACAAGATGTCAAGGCAAATAATAATAAGAAAAATGTAATTTTTTTCATAATAATTTAATTTATTTAAGTTTACCAATATTGGTCTAAAAAAACCACTGCAAACTTAAATAAACTAAGATGCGTGGGCGATACATTGTCGATCTGAAGGCATCGCCAAACGCCGTGCACCTAACAAGTAAAGCCCACGCAAAGCATAAGCAGTCTACTTATTATTTTAAGGTGCGTCTAATTTTGGCGATTTTTCAGACCTCAAACAATAGCAAAATGCTAATTTTATATTTCTAAGCAGATCCTTTCTGATTCTATTTTATAAACTTAATAAATAAATCTTGAATATCAAATTAATTTATTACCTTTGCACGGAATTTGCATCAAATATTAACTGGGGATGACCGGTTTTGACAGCATGCAGAGGCTGATTGTAAGCACGTCGAGCGTTGCAGGGGAGGTGCTCGTAAAAGTGAACCCTCACAATTTTAAATGGCAATAATAGCTATCAACTTGCTGCTTAATTTTACCAAGTAAAATTAGCTTAATCCTCTGGCCCTAGGATGGTCGGACGACAAGTACCCAGTTATTTTCTCCCTCTTCTTGAGAGAATAACGCCTGGGTATCATCAATGAGAAGATAGTTTGGCAGAGTGTTCTTTCTGTTCGAGCGAAATTTAAGGAACTGGGGCTAGTTTTAAGGTTGTTGGTGGCCATAGCTAGCAGAAGGATTAATTATCAACTAAACGTGTAGAAAGCCTTCGGGCTCCTTGTTTGGACGAGGGTTCGACTCCCTCCATCTCCACTTCTCAAGCAATAAAAAACCTCTCAGATTTTCTTCTGAGAGGTTTTTTGTTGTTATTCGTAATCTATTCCCACTAATATTGGATAGCTGTCGTTGACTGAATTTGTGTCTTGCTCAAAGTAGGTCGAGCCTGCGGCATCATTTAGCGTTGTTATTATTTCTGTGCCTTTCATTTTTGTTTCTAGTGTTTCTGAATATGTAGCATAGCTGTTATATGAGCTGTAGTATGGGTAGTAGTAACAGTCGGTAACATCATCGTAAGCAAATCCCATTACCCCACCGTAATCTGAGGCTCCAGAGACAGTTCCTAAATTGTAGCACGCTGTAATAGTAGTATTATAAGTTCTGCCAACCACGCCACCTACGCAGTCATTGTCGCCCGTAACGGAGCCTGTGTTATAGCACGCAATAATAGAGACAGATGAATCTGAATGACCAACTATGCCACCAACACGAGAACTTCCCTTAATAGTACCAGTGCTGTAGCAAGCTATAACTGGAGAATTAGAATACTTCCTTCCAACTATGCCGCCTACGCTAATAGAATTTGACTTAACAGAGCCTGTGTTATAGCAGTTTGTGATAGGGCATGAATAAGCGTATCCAACTAATCCTCCGACATAACTTCCACTTCCTTCAATATCGCCTGTGTTGTAGCAGTCTATAACCTTTGATGAAACAGCATATCCTGCTATGCCACCTACTTCAGAACCTCCTTTAACAGTGCCTGTATTGTAACAGTCTGAAACAGAGGATGAACTACTAGCACATCCAGTTATCCCTCCCATATAATAATCACCAGAACTTCCGTCAATAAGTCCAGTGTTGTAGCAGCCAGAAATATTGGAGTCTGTTTGTCCAACAATGCCAGCTACATAATAATCATTTCCCACGACATCTGCTGTATTATAGCAGTCTGTGATAGTTGAAGATTCATTAGCGCAACCAACTAATCCTGCGACAAAACGAGAACTTGCCGTTACATAACTATTAATTACCCCACAGTTTTCGACGCTTGACAAGGAAGTCATATATCCACAAATTGCGCCTACATAATTTACCCCTTTAACCGAGGCGTTGTCTAAGGTGAGATTTTTGATAGTTGCGCCACTTACGTAGCCAAATAATCCTTGGTAATCCTCATCACTACTATCAATTAATAGGTTGCTAATAGTGTAAATATCTCCGTCAAATGTACCTGCAAAATAACAAGAGTCGTTAGTGCCTATGGGAGTCCATGAAATATTTTCAAGGTTTATATTAGCAGCTAATTTAAAATACTCCCCTTCGTAGGTATTACCCCCTTGAACTTGTTGAGGTGGGTTCTAATTTTTCTTTTTTACTTCAAAATTTAGGACAAGAACCCGTAACGTCCTAAATTAAAGCATCTATTTAATGTCAAAGTTATATAAAAAAGTTCAATAAATCAAACTCTTT
>JAWXTK010000005.1:0-94406 GCA_044433645.1 Rikenellaceae bacterium
AAATATTCACTAACTTGCATTAATATTAATTTAATTATGGTAGTTAGAAATGAATAGTAAAAATCTTTTATGTCTTTTGTGCGCAACTCCAGCGCTAGCATTTGCTAAACAAAAGCCTAATGTTATCTTCGTTTTGGTGGACGACCTTGGCAAGGAGTGGTTTGACGTTTATGGTGGCGAAGAGCTGATACTCGAGAACATCAATGCTCTTTCTAAGGAGTCTATGGTGTTTAACCGTGCTTATTCTATGCCTCAGAGTACACCTAGTAGGGTGTCACTTATGACTAGCCAATACCCTTACAACAATGGTTGGGTAAATCACTATGACGTACCACGTTGGGGTCACGGAGCAAACTTCGACCCAAGCATGAACCCATCTCACCCAAAACTTATGCAACAAGCAGGCTACAAAACTTGTGTTGCGGGTAAATGGCAGCTTAATGATTTTAGAATCCAACCTAACGTAATGAACGATGTAGGTTTCGACGAATATTTTATGTGGACAGGTGGCGAAAGTAACAATCCCCCTAGCAGCAAACGTTTCTGGAATCCTTATATCCACACAACAAAAGGCAGCAAAACCTACAAAGATAAATTTGGTCCAGACCTTTACAACCAATTCATTCTTGATTTTATCTCTAAAAACAAGAAAGAGCCTATGTATATCTACTACCCTATGGCCCTAACTCACGGTCCTCTTACTACCACGCCTCACAGCATGGATGCTAAGACCAACTACGAGAAAATGACGGGTATGATTAAATACATGGACTACCTTGTGGGTAAACTCGTTAAACACCTTAAAGATGAGGGTGTCTACGATAATACCTATATTATGTTCACAACAGATAATGGTTCAAGTGGTACGGTAGCTCGTCGCGAGGGCAGATATATCTCTGGAGGTAAAATGTATTTGAGCGAGAATGGTATCAATGCGCCTTTCATTGTTAAAATCCCAGGAGTAAACAAAGCTCAAGTGAGCGATGCGATAATAAACTTTGTGGACGTTGGCCCAACAGCCTTGGATATTGCAGGTGCTAGCAAACTTATAGACTCACGCATGGACGGTAAATCTTTCCTACCAGTTATGCAAGGCAAAGCTAAAACTGTACACACATGGACAGTGTCTATGGGATGCAACCCTTCTCACTTAACCGAAGATTTGCGAGTTGTAAATGCTCATCCTTTCCGTGATAGAGTTGTCATTGGCGAGGAGTATAAAATTTACATAACTACCGAGCGTACAATAGATCGTATCTACAAAATAGTGGAAGATCCTTATGAAACTAAAAACCTTATCAGTGACCCAGCTACTAAAGCTGCGGCAGAAGCTTATTTCAAAGATATCATTGCTTCTTTCCCTGAGAAAGATACTAATCCACAGTACACTAAGGTTAAAGATAATGGTAATGATGTGTCAGCAGAAAGACTTAACAGACCGGCTAAGAAAGACTCTAACTACAAAGGCCTATCAACAGAGCAAGCCTACCTTAAATTTAAAAATAGTGGAGCAGGCAAGAAATAATAGTTTTTCTTAACCTTAATCAATAAAATACCTTTGCATCTAAAAGATGCAAAGGTATTTTATTACAAAAAAAGAAGAATTTGCAGAATTTAAAATTATTTACTAACTTGCATTAACTATTAACCAAAATTTTAAGACAAATATGAAACCTAAAAATCTTTTATGTCTTTTGTGCGCAACTCCTGCTCTTGCATTTGCCAAACAAAAGCCTAATGTAATTTTCATCCTAGTAGACGATCTAGGCAAGGAATGGCTGGACGTTTACGGTGGCGAAGAGATGACACTAAAAAACATCAACGCTCTTTCAAAGGAGTCTATGGTATTTAACCGTGCCTACTCCATGCCTCAAAGTACTCCTAGTAGGGTATCTCTTATCACTAGCCAGTATCCTTACAACAATGGCTGGGTAAACCACTACGATGTACCACGTTGGGGTCACGGAGCTAACTTCGATCCAGAAATGAACCCATGTCATCCTAAACTCATGCAACAAGCAGGCTACAAGACTTGTGTAGCAGGTAAATGGCAGCTAAACGACTTTAGAATCCAACCTAATGCAATGAACGATGTGGGTTTTGATGAATATTTCATGTGGACAGGAGGACAATCTAAACACGTAGACAGCAACAAACGTTACTGGGACCCCTACATTCACTCAAAAGAAGGTAGCAAAACATACGAGGGCAAATTTGGGCCAGACCTTTACAATCAGTTTATTCTTGATTTCATAACTACAAACAAGAAACAGCCTTTCTATGTCTACTATCCTATGATCTTAACTCACATGCCTTTCACTACTACGCCTCATAGTTTGGATGCTACTACCGACTATCAAAAGCAAATGGGTATGGTTGCATACATGGACTTCCTTGTAGGTAAGCTAGTTCAACACCTTAAAGACGAAGGCGTTTACGATAACACCTACCTATTCTTTACAACAGACAACGGCACTTGCCACACCATTGCGCGTCGCGAAGGACGTTATATTATTGGAGGTAAAGGCTTCCTAAGCGAAAATGGTATTAACGCTCCATTTATTGTTAAAATCCCTGGTGTGAATAAAGCTCAAAAAAGTGATGCTATCGTAAGTTTCACAGATATAGGTCCAACAGCTTTGGATATTGCAGGAGCTAGCAAACTTATAGACCCACGCATGGACGGAAAATCTTTATTACCTGTACTTAAAGGTAAAACAAAATCAGTTCGTAAATGGACAGTTTCTTTGGGCTGCAACTCAGCAAATCTAACAGAAGATTTAAGAGTAATTAATGCTAAAAAATACAGAGACCGTGCTGTTATAGGCGAAGAGTACAAAATATTTGTAACAGTAGATGGCACAATAGACCGTATTTACAAAATAGTAGAAGATCCTTATGAAACTAAAAACCTTATAGGCGACGCTAAAGTCAAAGCAGAAGTCGAGGCTTACTTTAAGGATATCCTAGCCTCTATGCCTAAACAGGACTCAAATCCAAAATACACTAAACTTAGAAACGCAGGTGGCGATGTTAAACCAGCAAAACTTAACCAACCATCTGAAACCGACACCTCAGGTAACTTCAAAGACATGGCCACTGAAGATGCCTACCTAAGATATAAAAACGGAGGTAGCCACAAGAGAGCTAAATAGCATTTCTTTTATTTAACTAATTTAATTACCTTTGTGTTTAAAGACACAAAGGTAATTTTTTATACATATATATAATGAGTCCAAAAATTAGCATAATTATACCTGTTTACAACGGCGAAAAATTTTTAAGCACCTGCCTAGATTCTCTACTTGCGCAAAGCCTAAAGGATATAGAAATTATCTGCGTAAACGACGGCAGCAAAGATAACTCCCTAAAAGTCTTGCAAGAATACGAGCGCAAAGATTCCAGAGTTAGAGCCATAGACCAACAAAACAAAGGTGCTGGAGGAGCTAGAAACACAGGCATGGACTTAGCCTCAGGTGAATTTATATTGTTTATAGACTCCGACGATAAGGTCGACAATGATTACTGCGAAAAGATGTACCGAGCAGCAAAAGAATTTAACGCAGAAATAGTAGTTGTTAGCATGAAGAAGGTGTACAAAAATCGCATAAAAAAACGTTTTGAGATTAAAACCACCTCCATGAGTAATGTAATGCAAGACAAATTTGAAGCCTGCGGTTGCCCGAAATCATTTTATATTATGAACAAACTCTTTTTAAGAGAATCTTTACAAAGGCTAAATATTCGATTTGACGAAGGTATTTGCTATGAGGACGTTAAATTTCTATGCTTAGCATCAACACAAATGGGATTGCTAGTAAGCATCCCTGACGTCTACTACTATTATATAAACCAAAGCAATAGTGTCACAAAAAGCAAACAAACTCCCAAAAAACAGCACGACAGATATCAAGCTTTGAAATTCTGTGTAGAGTACTGTGCTGAGCACAACATTAAAATCGAGGAAAAATACAAAAAAATCACCAAACGATATTGGAGCTTTATGGGGCTGACGATAATGAAAATCAAAGAATATGATGGTCGTTTAAGCTGGCGATTGTTTGATATATTACCTATCTATTGGAAATAAGAATGGCTGTCAACGCTAATGCATTAACAGCCAATTCTTAAGGGGAATGGTATCCAAATGGGGGTTTGGTCATATCTTAATATAAAATATATTCTATCCCAGCACAAGTAAATCTCTAGTTTGTGACTTGTTAATACAAAAGTATTACAGCGCAAGGAAACTCACAAAAATATTTCAGTTTTTAAGATAGCATTGAATAAAATAAAAGATAGCATCACTTTTCTTTGAGATAGCATCTTACAAAAACCATGATAGCATCAGCCTTAGAATGGCATACAAGGGGTTTTTGGTGAAAATTGTGAATTATGAGTTATTCTTCGCAATGGCAACACCTAAAAGCAACTGCTATCTGCTCGATGCTAGTCGCGCTCGCCCGGCGCAAGGGGGTTAAACGTTAGTGGCAAATTGCCCGACACTCAAAAAAAAAAAAATGCTTTAGCATTTTGGAAGGAGGGCATCAAATCTTCGATTTGACAGCAACTATAACAATCCACCCTCATAACCCTAAAGACCCTCTCAAACCACACCAAACAAAAAAAGCACTATAACTTTAAAAGTTATAGTGCTTATCTTAAGTGATCCGTCTGGGGCTCGAACCCAGGACCCCATCATTAAAAGTGATGTGCTCTACCAGCTGAGCTAACGAATCTCCTATTCTGGTGAAAAAAGGCCAGACTCTTGTGAGGAAAAACCCCTTTAATCTTGACCCCTTTTTGGTGGGAGCAGAGGGATTCGAACCCCCGACCCTCTGCTTGTAAGGCAGATGCTCTAAACCGACTGAGCTATGCTCCCTAATGCATTATCTTCCGTATTGCGAGTGCAAAGATAAGGCAAAATATTTAAACTGCAAATTTTTTGATGAAAAAAATTCAAAAAATTTACTCTTTTTATTCCTCTTCCGTAGCTGTTACTGCTATCGAAAGCTCATTAAGCTGTGATTCTGAGATAGTTGAAGGCGCATCTATCATCATATCGCGTCCTGAATTATTTTTTGGGAAAGCGATGAAATCACGAATAGAATCTGATCCTCCAAACAAAGAACACCATCTATCAAAGCCAAAAGCTACACCTGCGTGAGGTGGTGCTCCAAATTTAAAGGCATTCATCAAGAAACCAAATTGTTTTTCAGCCTCCTCTTTTGAGAAACCTAGCACCTCAAACATTTTTTGTTGCAACTCGCTGTTATGTATCCTCACAGAACCACCACCAACTTCAACTCCATTAACCACAAAGTCGTAAGCATTTGCTCTAACAGCTCCAGGATTGCTCTCTAAAAGCGAAATATCCTCGGCCTTAGGCGAAGTGAAAGGGTGGTGTTTAGCAAAGAAACGCTCCTCAGCCTCACCCCACTCTAGCAACGGGAAGTCAACAACCCATAGTGGCGAGAATTTAGTCTTATCACGAAGTCCAAGGCGAGAGCCCATTTCTAAACGAAGTTCGCAAAGTGCCGACAAAGTTTTATCCTTACCACCCGACAATATTAATATAAGGTCACCTGGCTTAGCACCCGTAGCCTGGGCCAAGGCTTGCAAATCTTCCTCAGCATAAAATTTATCAACGCTAGATTTGACCTCGCCATTATCGCCCACTCTAGCATACACCATACCCGAAGCACCGATTTGAGGACGTTTTACAAAGGCTGTAAGCTCATCAAGCTGTTTACGAGTATAAACAGCACAAGCCTCAGCGCAAATAGCACCTATATATTCCGAATTATCAAACACACCAAAGCCCTTGCCCTGCATCACTGCAGTCACATCAGAGAATTCCATACCGAAACGGATATCAGGCTTATCTGAACCATATTTCTCCATAGCCTCAGCGTAAGGCATACGTGGGAAGGCATAATCAAACTCAACACCCAAAGTATTTTTAAACATAAACTTAGCCATGCGCTCAAACACTTCAAGAATATCCTCCTGGTCAACAAAAGCCATTTCACAGTCTATCTGAGTAAACTCAGGCTGACGGTCAGCACGCAAATCCTCATCACGGAAACAACGCACGATTTGGAAATATCTATCATAACCAGCTATCATAAGTAGCTGTTTGAAAGTCTGAGGAGACTGAGGCAGGGCATAAAACTCACCCTGATTCATACGCGAAGGCACAACAAAATCACGTGCTCCCTCAGGCGTAGATTTTATTAAGTAGGGCGTTTCGATTTCAAGGAAACCCTCGTTGTCCAAGAACGTCCTAATGCTTTGAGCCATTTTGTGACGAAGTATCATAGCATCACGAAGTGGAGCACGTCGAAGGTCCAAATAACGATATTTCATACGAAGCTCATCACCACCATCTGAATTTTCTTCTATGGTAAATGGAGGAGTATCAGATGCTGTTAACACATTGATTTCTTGGGCTATAACCTCGATATCACCCGTTGGAATTTTATTATTTTTAGACGAGCGTTCTACAACTTTGCCCTTAACCTGAATAACATATTCACGACCAAGGCTAGCAGCCGTAGTCTTAATTTGTTCTGAGGAATGTTCCTCAACTACGATTTGAGTGATGCCATAACGGTCGCGCATATCAATGAAAGTCATTGCACCAAGGTTACGTACTTTTTGCACCCAACCCGAAAGAGTTACCTCAGCAGAAATATTTTCGGCTCTTAATTGGCCGCAAGTATGTGATCTATACATAATTTTTATTAAATTTGTCTTTATTTTAAACAGCAAAGATAATTATTTTCATGGACGAAATACAAAAACTAGACGATTTTTTTATGTCAAAGGCACTTGACGAGGCAAAAATTGCTTTTAGCAAGGGCGAAGTACCCATAGGTGCGATTATAGTGCAGGGTGAAAGGATATTAGCCAGAGCACATAATCTTGTCGAGGCATTAAACGATGCCACTGCCCACGCCGAGATGCAGGCTTTGACCTCGGCCACAGGCACAATAGGAGGTAAATATCTGCCTAAGTGTACGTTATATGTCACTCTAGAGCCTTGTGTGATGTGTGCAGGAGCGCTTGCATGGAGCCAAATTGGGCGCATAGTATACGGGGCTTACGACCTAAAAAAAGGCTACTCACTACTTAATCAAAATATTCTGCACCCTAAAACCGTTGTAAAATCAGGGGTAAAAGGGGAGGAATGTGAAAAAATTATGCAAGATTTCTTTAAAAAAATTAGAAAGTGATTGTATTTTTAAAATTAAACTCTTATTTTTGATGTTTAAAACGTAAATAACAACAAAATAACTATAAAAATGAGACTATTCTTAACACTTTTCATCATGTGCTTAACACTTAGTGTTAGCGCTCAAACTGCTAATGACGTAGCCGTAAAATACAACGAGGCTGCGGCTCTTGTTCGCGAGAAAAAATTTACTGAAGCTATCCCTGTTCTGCAAGAAGCAGCTACTATGGGTATCGCAGTAGGCCCTGAGGCTCTACAAACCGTGCAACAAGCTCAAAAACTTCTTCCAGTTTGTACTTTCCAAAAAGCTGTTAGCCAAGCAAAAACTGGCAATCTTGACGGTGCTCTTGCAACACTTAAAACAGCTAGCGAGCTAGGCGAACTTTATGGCGACCTGTCAACTATGAATAAATGTAAGGCGATGACGTCTAAGATTTATACAATGAAAGCTGCCAAAGCATTCAACGCCAAAGACTACGCAACTGCTGCTGAAATATTTGCACAAGGTTACGAGGCTAACAAACTTGACACATCAATTGGCCTTAACCTAGCAATGAGCTACTGTGAGTTAGGTGCTGCCGGAAACGCTGAGGCTAAAGCTAAGGGTTTTGAAGTTTACCAAGCTATCATGGCTCTTGAAAAACGTCACTCAAGATACAAAGAACCAGCTGCTACTGCTAAAGAAAAAATGGTTTACTACCTTATGCTAGACGCTGGCGAGGCTGCTAAAGCTAATAATGCTAACGGTGTTTACACTGCAACAGATAAAGTCTTGGCACTAGATGCTACAAACGCTACTGCTAAAATGCTACGCCTGCAAACTGCAACTAACAAAAAAGATTGGAACAAAGTAATTGCAGAAGGGGAATCAGCAGCTGCGGCTCAAACAACTCCAGAACTTAAATCTGAGGCTTACTTCCTGCTAGGTGCTGCTTACCAAAACAAAGAAGACAAAGCTAAAGCTATCGCAATTTATCAAAAAGTGACAGCAGGTGCAAAAGTTGAAACAGCAAAATCTCAAATCGCACTTTTGAGTAAATAAAATTTTTAATAAATACGCTCCATTCAAAAAGCTGGCCTAGAAAACTTTGGCCAGCTTTTTTTATAAAAACCACAAGTCATGAAAAAAATCCTAACCCTCATTGCATTTTTCTCTGTAATTAATTGTACGTATGCGCAAATTAAATCTTATTCTCAAACTGACATAGAGAAGATGGAGCAAGCTCAAAAACCTGAGACTAAACCTTATAACGCAGGAAAACCTGCCTATGACGGCACTTCAAATCACATAGGATTTTTCAGCAATATCGTAGGCCTGCAAATTTATTTTCAAAATCCCACTCAATGTTACTACACTTCAATCAAGAGCTTAGAGAGCGAAATGGAGATTAAAGTAAAAGCCCTTGATTTTGAAAAAATGTCAGAGCTTAGTCCTAAAAATCTAAAAGAAGTATTGTTTGAGTATGAGCCAACTAGCGTAACTATAAAAGGCACAGAGCTAAGTAACACAAAAACTATCAGCGAATCTTACTTAACCCTAGCTAATATCGTAACACCTGAAAGCGAGGACTACAAAAGATACACATCTCAAATAACTGTCGATAAAACCAAATACTTAAGCTATAAAACAGGGGCGATATTTGACCCTACAACTAACTCAGGCAAACAACTTACCTTAGACAAATCAGGCGCACTATGCACATTTTCTCTCGAAAAATCTAGCTCCAAACCTAAAAGTGGCGTAATGCATAAGGATTACTACAAAAGTTCTCCAACTTTAGGCTACAAATATTTTAGCATAGCAACCCAGGCCTTAGATAATGATAAGCCAATATTATTATCTAGCAAAATAAAAGGTATGCCTAAGATTCCTATGATTTATGTTTTAGTAGAGGACAGCACCAAAGATACTCTACTTTTAAGCTCGCTAAATGGTGGAGTTGTAGTTGAATATTACAACAAAATGGTGGAACTACACAAAGGCAAAAAATTTGCACCTCCCACCCAAAAAAACGTAAATATATCTAACAAACTAGCTGACAAAGCCACCTCAATCCAAGTTTCAAACAAAGACACGCTAGAGTGCAAGGATATCATCGTATATAAAGGTAATGTGATTGCACTAATGTCAAGCCCCACAAAGGGCGAGTTTGGTATGCTCACCGGAGATGTAAATGAATTTAAGGCTAGCGACAAAAAAAACATAAGAGATGTAAATGCAGACAATGTCAATGTTGAGCACAGCATGCCCGTAGCATACTGCGCACTAGGCGGCCTACAACCCGTAGAATTCATAAAAGCTGAAAAAGATTACTACAAACAAACGATAGCTGCAATCAAAGAGCTTAACGCAGACCTTCAAGCCAAAAGAGAAAAGCGAAGTCAGGAGCTTGATAAAGAAATCGCAGCAAAACAAACTCAAAGAAAATCAGATCTTTACAAAAAATACGGCGCAAAATTTGGCGAAGCAATCTTCACAAGCAAGATTATGTTGGGGATGACAAGCGAAATGGTCTTGGAGGCATGGGGTAAGCCTAGCAATAAACAAGTCACCACCAGCCAAGAAATTTGGTACTATACCGGTGGCGCACTAAATTCTGAGCTATTAGGGCGCGTGACTTTCAAGTCGGGCAAGGTTATAAGTTTCTTAAGCGAATAATAGGGTTTTTTACAATATTTTTATTATGTTTGTATAAACCAAAAAAAGAAACCATGAAAATAAGATTACTAACTCTTGCTCTTTTGGCCTGCACTTTTGCACAAGCTAAAGTATGGCACGTTGCCAAAAACGGCTCGGACAACAATCCAGGAACAAAACAAAGCCCCGTGTTAACTATCTCTAAAGCAGCAAGATATGCTCTGCCCGAGGACACTGTTTTAATCAGCAGTGGCACGTATCGTGAACGTATCTCTCCAGCCAACACTGGCCTTAGCAAACGTCAAATGATAAGTTATATGGCCGAGCAAGGTGCAGATGTTACTATCAAAGGATCTGAGCAAATAACCTCGTGGGAACAGCAAAAAGACGGCACATGGCGCGCAGAAATTGACAATAAAATCTTTGGCGATTACAATCCTTTCTCTATAAAACTTTACGGTGACTGGGTAATCAAGGGTCACGATTTTGCCTTGGGCGAGGTTTACATCAATAACTTGGCATTAAAACAAGAATTAAAACTTGACGCTATCTCAAACACTGAACTTTCATGGTACTCAGAGGTAAACGACAATAGCACAATCATTTACGCAAACTTTGATAAGCTAGACCCAAACAAGGAACTCGCAGAAATCAACGTAAGAGAGACCTGTTTCTTCCCAAAAACAACGGGAATAAACTACATAAAAGTAAAGGGAATAAAAATCTCGCAAGCAGCAACTCAATGGGCACCTCCAACGGGTGAGCAAATGGGAGCGATAGGTCCAAACTGGAGCAAGGGCTGGATAATCGAAGACTGCGAAGTGTCTCATTCTAAGTGTGTTGGCATATCTCTTGGCAAAGAAAGAGCTAGTGGCCAAAACAGATTTTCAAACCAGCAACGTGTCTACGCCTTCACAAAAGCAGGTTTTTCGTATGAAATCGAAGCCATAATCAAGGCCGACAACATAGGTTGGGACAAAGATTTCGTGGGCTCTCACCAAATCCTCAACAACAAAATTCACAGTTGTGGTCAGGCAGGAATAGTGGGTCACTTAGGTGGCGCATTTAGCACAATTATGGGCAACGAGATTATTAATGTTAATACAGATAGAAGAATATCAGGTCACGAGATTGCAGGCATAAAGCTGCACGCAGCGATAGACGTAGTCCTTAAAGATAATATTATAATCAACTGTTACAGAGGACTTTGGCTAGACTGGCAAGCCCAAGGAACTCAAGTTGTAGGCAATATAATGGCTCAAAACAGCTTTGATGATTTATTTATCGAAGTATCGCACGGACCTACCTTGGTTTACAACAATATCCTGCTATCGAACGTGAGTTTATCTATGAACTCTCAGGGAGTTGCGATATTCAATAACCTACTAAACGGCACCGTGAAAGTTGGCTCGTCGGTCGTGAGATACACACCCTATCACATGCCTCACTCTACAAAATTGAAAGGATTTTTCAATAATTGTGGTGGTGACGTAAGGTTCTACAACAATATTTTCACGCCTAGCTCTGCAAAATCTAAGGGCAAAAAAGGGCTTGAAGGTTACAACAACTACCCCGTTTACAGCGAAGATATGGGCAAAAGTCTAAAACGCGACACCGATGTATTGTCATTTAAACTACCTGTGTGGACCTCCGGAAATGTTTATTACTCAGGTGTGCCTTACGACAAGGAAGTTAACTACACTCAATATAATGGTGACGAAAAACAACTAACCTTAACAAAAAAAGGCAACAGCTATTACATTGATTATGAGATAAATGCAAAACAATTAGCCAAGGCTAAAACAGTTAGCGTAAACACCCAGATGCTTGGTAAAGTTATTTTGCCCGAGGCTTATTTTGAGAATCCCGACGGCAGCGATTTTATCTTAGAATATGATATTTTTGGAGACAAAAGAGCTCACAAACCAACAGCTGGCCCATTTGAGAGCCTAATCAAAGGTAGAGCCGTTTGGACTAAACAAAAATAGAGATTTTATGCTAGAAATTCTTGCTCCCATAATAGCTGTTTCACTGCTTATTTGTGTGCTTATGTTAAGCATAATTATCATTGCGCGAGTTGGTCAAAAATCCTTCTCGCGTAATGTATATCTTGGGGTGTTAGTGTTCTGGTGTATAGTTCTTTTTACAGAGTGCTATCGTCTAATTATGTTTGCCGATCGTGGCATAGATTTTAGTGGCTACCTTTATGGCACACTTATTATCATGAGTACGCCCTGCCAATTATCGCTGATTTTTTATGCTGCCACGGTGCTGTTTCATAGACACATCAACACAAAAATGATGTTGCTTTTTCTTTCGCCTGCCCTAGTATTTATGGCGCTTAACATAGGCTGGGATATTCACCAAAAATTACCCATCGTAAATTACTTTCACTCCCTGCCTGAGCTTAAAGCCAACACACGCACTGTAACATTTGCCCTACGCATAAGCCTACTTATAGTGCAATTTCTATACATGGTTTTCGCAGTATATAGCATTAGAAAAATAGTCCCTATATATAATAGGTATCTGGCCAGCACTCAGTCCAACGAAAACTACAATCTTCACTGGCTATATCGTTTTATGACGGCTCTTTGTGCTATTGCCTTGGTATACTTCATCACAGCCTTTTATATGAGTCCTTTAAATATTATTATCTATTCTCTAGTGGCTTCGGCATCTTTTGTTCTGCTAATAAGTTGCATACAAGAATACGAATCTTTCCCTAAGTTTAGCGAGGTAAAACTGCAATGGAGTTTAAAAAAAGGGTGGCACACGTTACAGAGACATACTACAAGCAATACTCCCCTAAAAGCGAGAAAATCCTTTCAAGAGATTCTCTCGTGGATAACAGAAAACAAGCTTTACGCCAATGCAGATTTTTCGCTAAAAGAGCTACTAAACGATTTTCCAAATCTCTCAAACACAACATTAATAGAAACATTAGAGCTTGAGGGCTTCACATTTCAATCACTAGTGCGCCACATAAGAATACAAATGGCTATTAAAATCATCAACGAAACCTCGGCCGATGATTTGCGTTGCAAGGATATATATTACCAAGTCGGTTTTAGCCACTACTCGTCTTATGCGCGTGCCTTTACCTCGGTAATGGGCATACCACCGTCACAGTATAAGCCCAGGGCTTAATATTTATTTGATTTCTCTATCAGGATTTGCGCTTAAGAAACTCTCCCACGAGCTAGATTTTCGCTTGGGCTTAACTTGCGCAGTTTTGCCCTGCTCCAAAGCTGAGTTTGAAGTAAAATAATGGCACAAAGCGACAGCAAGACCATCGGTAGCATCCAAACGCTTAGGGTCGTAGTCAAATTTTAAGAAACTTTGCATCAGTGCTGCCACTTGCTCTTTGCTAGCTGCGCCCTGTCCCGTTACGGCTTGTTTAACCCTACGAGGTGCATACTCACTAACTGTTAAACCCTTGGCAAGAGCTGCTGCCATGGCAACACCCTGAGCCCGGCCGAGCTTTAACATACTCTGCACATTTTGGCCAAAAAAAGGAGATTCCAATGCCACCTCATCTGGGGCAAAGGAATCTATTAATTCACTAACACGTGTGAACAAACGCGCGAGTTTAAGGTAAGGGTCGGTGTATTTATGGAGCTCAATATCGCCCAAACACACGCACTCAACCTTATTACCACTTACACGAATAACTCCGTATCCAGCACGGTTTGTGCCGGGGTCTATGCCCATAATTATCTTAGGAGCTGAGCTATTTTTGGTCTTGTTCAACTAGTTGTTTGATTTGTTTTTCTAATTTTGAGAGCTTAGCACTCATATCTGGCAAGTTGCGATAAATCACATTTGCACGGTGGAATTTAGATGCGGGGATACCTGGATAACCCATGTAAACCTCGCCCACGGGCACAGTTTTAGATATGCCAGTTTTAGATGCAAGCTGCACTCTATCACCTACTTGAAGGTGACCCGAGATACCTACCTGACCTCCAAACATACAATTATCGCCCACCGTAACCGAACCAGCTATACCACACTGAGCAGCACAAACTGTGTTGTGACCTATGACAACATTATGGCCTAACTGAATAAGATTATCAAGTTTAGCACCACTTTTCACCACCGTAGAACCCATGGTTGCACGGTCTATACAAGTGTTAGCACCTATCTCAACGTCGTGCTCTATGATAACATTTCCTATCTGTGGAATTTTAGAGAACTCACCCTTTTCGTTAGGCGCAAATCCAAAACCGTCTGCCCCGATAATAGAGCCTGAGTGTATCGTTACGTTATCGCCAATAACACAGCCTTCGTAAATCTTAACACCCGAATTCAAAGTTACGTTATTTCCCAAAACCACATTATCACCCAAGTAAACATGAGGATAAATCTTGCAATTATCGCCCACCTTAACACCTTTGTCCAATACGGCAAACGCCCCTATGAAGCAATCCTCACCCACGCTTGCGCTCTCATCTATGGCAGCTTTGTCGCTCACACCTTTTTTCTGAGGTTTGTTAGCCACGTAAAGTTCCAATAATTTCGCAAAGCACGAATACGCATCTTCCACCTTAATTAGTGTAGCTGCAACGGGTGCAGTAGGCTCAAAAGTTTTATTTACGATAACTATCGAAGCTGCTGTGGTGTAGATATATTGCTCATACTTAGGGTTAGCCAAAAAAGCTATTGCTCCCGAAGTTGCCTCCTCGATTTTTGCCATAGTGCTCACTGTGGCATTTTTATCTCCCTGGATTTCACCTTGGAGGAAGTCGGCTATAAGTTCAGCTGAAAATTCCATCATTTTATAAGTAGTTTTTTATGTCAATATTTTTAGGCATTACTTGGTGGGGGTCCCTGCCGTAGGCAATAAGTTCGCGTATCATACTCGACGAAACAGCCACATATTCCGGTGGAGTAAACAGCAAAACAGTGGTTATATCAGGAAAAATCTGCTGATTGATAAGCATAAGATTACGCTCATACTCATAATCCACCGTGTTGCGCATACCTCTAAGAAAAAATTTAGCCCCGACCTCTCTAGCATAATCACCCGTCAGCGCAGTGTAAATCCCACAGCTCACCTTGTCGTTATCAGCATACAAATCGTCAATCAAACGCTTGCGATTTTCCACACTCAACAAACCCTGCTTTTGCAAGTTTGCGCCAACGCCTATGATTATCCTATCAAAAATCTTCAATCCCTGCTCAACTATGGCATAATGCCCCTGAGTAAACGGATCAAAAGACCCTGGGAATAAGGCAATTTTTTCTTCCATTTTTTATAATGCTAATTTAGCAAAAAGTTTTTTCATGCTAACCTCATTATCTACCAAGCCATGAAGCTCAGAAAGATTAATACGAGTTTGCTCCATGCTATCTCTATAACGTACAGTTACGGTGTTATCCTCAAGAGTTTGGTGGTCAACCGTAACACAAAGTGGCGTACCAATAGCATCTTGACGACGGTAACGTTTACCTATACTGTCTTTTTCGTCGTATTGAACAGTGTGCTCAAATTTAAGCGAGTTGATAATCTCACGAGCTTTATCAGGCAATCCGTCTTTTTTAACCAAAGGAAGTACAGCAACTTTAACTGGAGCAATAGGCGCTGGAATAGCCAACACAACACGTGTATCACCACTCTCAAGAGCTTGCTCAGTGTAAGCTGCCGACAAAACTTGAAGTACCATACGGTCAACCCCTATGGATGTTTCCACTACGAAAGGCACATAATTTTCTTTGGTCTCAGTATCAAAATATTGAATTTTCTTGCCCGAGAATTTTTGGTGTTGACTAAGATCAAAATCTGTACGTGAGTGCACACCCTCAACCTCTTTAAACCCAAATGGGAAACGAAATTCAACGTCAGTTGCAGCATTAGCATAGTGAGCAAGTTTGTCGTGATCGTGGAAACGGTAATTATCATCACCAAATCCTAGTGCACGGTGCCAACTCATACGTATCTCGCGCCATTTGTTAAACCACTCTAGCTCAGTGCCAGGGCGCACAAAAAATTGCATTTCCATTTGTTCAAACTCTCTCATACGGAAGATAAATTGACGCGCAACTATCTCATTACGAAAGGCTTTACCTATTTGAGCAATACCAAAAGGTATTTTCATACGGCCAGTTTTTTGAACGTTGAGAAAGTTAACAAAGATACCTTGCGCAGTCTCAGGACGCAAGTAAATTGTGCTAGAAGCATCAGCCGCAGCACCCATTTTTGTGTCAAACATTAGGTTGAATTGACGAACGTCAGTCCAGTTGCGAGTTCCAGAAATAGGGCACACAATCTCGCAATCAACAATAGTATCACGCAAAGCCTCTAAGTCATTGTCATTTAGAGCTTTAGCCATTCTCTCGTGCATAGTATCGCGTTTAGCTGCGATTTCAAGCACTCTATTATTTGTTGTCAAAAATTGTTCTTTGTCAAAGCTCTCGCCAAAGCGTTTTTGAGCTTTAGAGACTTCTTTTTCTATTTTTTCGTCTTGTTTTGCCAACCAATCCTCTAACAAAACATCGGCACGATAACGTTTTTTTGAATCTTTATTGTCGATAAGTGGATCATTAAAAGCACCTACGTGGCCTGATGCCTCCCAAGTTTTAGGGTGCATAAAGATAGCTGCATCTATACCCACGATATTGTCATGAAGTTTAACCATAGAATCCCACCAATATTTTTTGATGTTATTTTTAAGTTCAACCCCCATTTGACCGTAGTCATACACAGCGCTTAGGCCGTCATAGATTTCGCTTGATTGAAAGATAAAACCGTACTCTTTACTGTGAGCAATTAATTTTTTAAATAGTTCCTCTTGTGTCATTATATATAATATTTATTGTATTCTAAAAGGCAAAGATAATCAATTTTTCTTGTAACATAAGTTTTGGGAGAGTAAAATTAACAAAAACCATCAGAAAACAACAATAAATTCACCATATCTAAAACTCAGGTTTGTAGCACGATTATTGAAAAGACTAATTTACACAAATATTCAAAATAAAGTATGCTAAACAACACTTTTATCATTTCTGGCTCTATAAATTGGGACTTAAACAACCCAAGCGAGGCTCAAAAATTAGCTCACGAGATTTCTAAACACCACAAAGTACTTTATATCAATCCCCCAACCGAGCTCGTGCCCCTCTTAGGCGAGCACCATGCAATTAAAACCACACAAAACAAGGCGCTAAAATCGCTAAATAAAAATTTGTGGATACTCAATCCCCCCATGATTAATCATAGAGACGAGAGCAAGCCCCCTTTTGGCATGTATCACTACATAGATCGTCTCTCGCTTGGTCATTATTGCCGTATAATCAACTGGGCAATTAATAACCTAAGTTTAAGAAACAGCATACTTATTGACGACAATGATTTAATCAGAAATTTTTACACTAATGAATATCTAAACCCTTGGTTATCAATATTTTTCTATCACCAACCCAAGGCTCTAAACCTACCTTACAGAAAACTTTTTAGCCGAAGTAACATCATAATTACCCCCTCGCAAAACCTATGCGAAAAGATACGTGGTTATAACTTCAACACCTTTAATATAGGCTATGGCGTGGACTACAAAAACCAACGCTCAACTCTGCTCTCGCGCGAGATGCTTGGCCACATACCCCACCCTCGCATAGGCCTTGTCTCGCCTGTTGACAGCCGCGAATTATCAGTGGATTTAGTTTATAAAACGGCTCTAGAGTTTAGTGATTGTTCTATAATTTTAGTTGGCGAGATGGACGAAAAATTCTCTTCTCATCCTCTCTGCAAACTCTCCAACGTATTTATTTTCAACGAGTTAATTTACAATCACATTTCCCAAATGGATATCTGCATCAACCCCCAACACTATTACTCGCTCAATCAGAACGCTCAAAAGGAGCAGATTCTGCGCTATCTTTACATGGGCAAAAGTGTTGTATCAACCACCTCGCTCTCGGCAGGTGATTTAGCCCCCTACATTTACTTAGGCAGTAGCGACGCTCATTTTTTAGAGCTAATACGCGCCTCACTCAATGAGAAACTATCAGAGAGGACAATAAATGCACGCATAAAATTCGCCCAAAACATGAGTGTCAAAAACTGCACTGACAGACTTTTTTCGATAATAGATATGTTTGAAAGCGAGCTCAGAGAAAGTTACAGCAAAATAAACAGCAGAAAATCTTTGGTATAATTTCAAAAAAATACTACCTTTATACGCATAAAACAAGACTTTTTATTTTTTATGTGGACAAGCGAACGTTACGATAAATTTCTGGCTCTTTGTGAAAAATTTTTCTCAAAGCACAGTAACATGATGATCAAGAAGGCACTGGAGATAGCTTGCGAAAAAATGAGTCCTTACACTCGCTACGACCAGAGCCCCATGATGGACCATAGCGTCAACACAGCTATGATAGTGATAGAAGAAATAGGACTTGGCCGTAATTCTACTATCGCCACTCTGTTTCACGATGTTGTGCGCCTAAATATTATGAATGCCAAAGATGTTGCAAATTTATTTGGCTCTCAAATCGAAAGCATACTTAAAGGACTTAACAATATATCCGAAGTTGATGCCAAAATTTCTTCAGACCAAGCTAGCAATTTCCGAGATTTAATAGTTTCCTACTCGTCAGACCCTAGGGTTATCCTTATAAAACTAGCTGACAGGCTGGAGGTTATGCGCACAATTTCTATTTTCCCCGAGCAAAAACGCCACAAAAAGGCATGGGAAAGTCTAAATTTATACGCTGAAATCGCTCACAAATTAGGTTTATACTCCATAAAAAGTGAGCTTGAAGACGTGTCTCTAAGCCTACTAGAGCCTGAAATGTATGAACATATCAAGAAAAAACTTGAAGATACAGATATAGAACGTAAGATTTTTATAGACAAATTCTTAATCCCGATACGCGAAAAATTAGATGCCTCAGAGATAGAATACCACATTAAATCACGCACAAAATCCATCTATTCTATATGGAACAAAATGCGTAAAACCAATGTGAGTTTTGAGGAGGTTTTCGATATTTTTGCCCTGCGCATAATTTTCGACACTGCCCAAGAAAACGAGAAACAAGTTTGCTGGCATATTTATTCCATAGTTACTGATTTCTACACACCCAACCCTAAACGTATGAGGGACTGGATTTCCATACCTAAATCCAACGGCTATGAATCACTGCACACAACAGTTGTTACCCCCGAGGGTCAATGGGTTGAGATTCAAATACGTTCAGAGCGTATGGATGCCGTGGCCGAGCGTGGTATCGCAGCTCACTGGAGATACAAGGGTGTGGCCAGTGGAGAGCTAGGCAGCGAACAATGGCTTGGCAAGTTGCGCGAGATTATGGAAAACACAGAGGTGAGCCAAATCGCACAAAAATTTGATTCTAAGTTAGACTCAGGCGAGATTTTCGTATTTACGCCCAACGGCGATATACGCAAACTCTCTAAAGGCGCTTGCGTGCTTGATTTTGCCTTTGATATACACTCAAACCTAGGCTGTACGTGCACGGGGGCTAAGGTCAACGGTCGCAATGTATCTATACGCGAGGAGCTAAAAATTGGTGATATTGTAACAATAGCTACATCTAAAAACCAAAAACCTAAGGCCGACTGGCTGAATTTTGTCACCAGCAATAGAGCTAAAAACAAAATCAAAACCTTCCTAAGAGAGGAGCAAGCCAAAGAAGCCAACCTAGGTCGCGAGGAGCTAGAGCGCAAGGCCAAAAACTGGAAAATCACCCTCCCCATCGACGAGATAGTCAACATATTATGCCGACACTACAAACTCAAAACCGGCGTAGAACTTTATGGGCAAATCGCAGCAGGCAAAATAGACTTAGCTGAGATAAAAGACATATTAGTAAGACACTTATCAGGCGAGGTGGAAGAGCCTAAAATACCTGTAAAATCCTCAGTATCAAAGCCTACAAAGGCCAAAGCAAACGAGGAAGCAATTATAATAAACGAGCTAACCGGTGGCATGCAATACAAGTTTGGCAAGTGCTGTAACCCTATTTTTGGCGATGAAGTTTTCGGCTTTATCACCATAGGCACAGGCATCACCATACATCGCGACGACTGCCCCAACGCCCCTCGATTAAAAGAGCTTTACCCTTATAGAATTTTGTCAGCATCGTGGCGCAGTTCAGCCTCGGGGGGCGCATTCCGTGCTTCGGTTAAAATAGTTGCCGACGATACTGTGGGCATAGTAAATCGTATCACCGACAAGGTAAACGAAGTAAAAGTCAACATACGTTCTATGAGTTTTAACACAGCAGGTGGCATAGTCTCAGGGGTTATAGACATAGAAGTAACCAGCGCACTAGTCATAGACACGGTAATACATAGCATACTGAAAATCAGAGGTATACAAAAAGCCTACAAACTTAATCGCTAGAGAAGAAAGATGTTTAAACTCATATTGCTACTTATAGGTTTTCTCGCTATGGGATTAGGAGTTTTAGGGATTTTTCTGCCCGTTCTGCCTACCACGCCTTTACTGCTATTGGCTCTGTGGTGCTTTACGCGCAGCTCTGATAGGTGGCGCACATGGCTACTTGCAAACAAATATTTTGGCGATTATTTAGACGGATATTTCTCGGGCAAGGGCATATATTTAAGCACTAAAGTCTACGCTATAAGCTTGCTATGGCTCACACTCAGCTACTGCGCCTATATCCTTGATAACATATATTTAAGAATACTATTTTTAGTCATAGCCATAAGCGTAACCATACACTTATGTATGCTAAAAACTCGTAACAATGACAAAAAAGATACTAATAATAACAGCAACTAGCAAGGAGAAAGATGCTCTAGATTTGCCAAAAAACTGCATTACACACGTCTGCGGCATAGGTTTGGCAAATTCTTCGAGCGAGAGTATGTGGGCTATTGAGCACCACAAACCTTGCCTTGTAATTATGGTTGGCATAGCCGGCAAATACGCTCACAGCAATCTTCAAATTGGCGAAAGTGTGTTAGTTGAAAGTGAGCTAACTAGCGACTGTGGAGCATTTTATGGAGATGAATTTCGTAGCACTTTTGCCCAAGAATATTTGTGTCCTTTTGTCAAAAATTATAGTTTCAAAACTGTTAAGTCTGCCACAGTCAACGTGTGTGCTGCACCTTTCATCACACCCCAAGCAGAAATAGAAAACATGGAGGGCGCAGGATTTTTCGCTTCAGCCACCAAGCTGCGCGTACCCTTTCTAGAACTTCGCACCATATCCAACACAGTGAGTGCAACAAGAGAGGATTGGGACATGGATTTAGCCTTAAAAAACATGAATTTAGCTCTAAAAAAACTACTCGATGAAATTAAAGCTTAACATATCGCCCTGCCCCAACGACACCTTTATGTTCGATGCCTTAATACATGCTCGCGTAGATACCGAAGGGCTAGAATTTGATGTAAATTACCTTGACATAGAGCAGTTAAACGAGCAAGTAACACAGGATAACACCATAGATATCAGCAAGATAAGCTATGCGATACTACCCCATATTTTAGACAATTACAAAGCCTTGGACTCAGGTAGTGCTCTTGGTTACGGCAATGGCCCCTTGGTTGTCAGCCACAAAAAAGGCTTAGAAATCAGCGAAAATACGAGTCTAATTTGCCCAGGCGAGAGAACTACGGCTAGACTTTTAATTGCTAAGATTTTTCCACAGATTAAAAATATAGACAACCAAATTTTCTGTGATATCGCCGACTCAGTAGCTGCAAAAAAATATGATGCTGGCGTGATAATTCACGAAGGACGCTTTACTTTCGCTGAAAAAAACCTGCACTTAGTCGCCGACCTTGGTAAAGAGTGGGAACAACTAACGGGTCTCCCACTTCCCTTGGGAGCTATCGTTGTGAACAAAAATTTGGACGAGAATTTAATGCAAAAAATTAATCGCGTGCTTAAACGCAGCATACTTTACGCCCAAGAAAACCCTCTTGCCTCGCGCGAATTTATACTCTCACACGCCCAAGAGCTCAGCAATGAAGTTATTGAAAACCATATAAATATGTTTGTCAACGAATTTTCTGTATCTTTGACTTCTAAAGGCGAGCGAGCCGTGAGGGAATTATGTGGAATTAATGAAGAAAATATTTTTGTAAAATAATGTACAAGCAAGATATAAAAAATACTTTGGCCGAGTTAAAAGCCAAACAAAACCTCAGGGAGCTCAAAAATCTGCGTTCTGAGGGTAAATACGTTATTTGCGAAGGTAAACGCTACCTAAATTTTTCATCTAACGACTACCTTGGCCTTAGCGATAGAGAATTGCAAAAGGAATTTTTAGACAGCATAGATATTAAAAATTTTATTTTATCTAACCCTTCATCTCGTCTTATGACTGGCAATTCACCTGAATACCAAGCACTTGAGGGAAGTCTAGAGAATATTTTTCCAGGCAAACGAGCCTTAGTTTTAAGCTCGGGCTACATGGTAAACACAGGCGTTTTAGCTGCATTAACTAGCAAAGACGACTTAATTATAGCCGACAAATTAGTGCACGCAAGCCTTATCGACGGCCTAAAATTAGCCCCAGCAAAGTTTGAACGCTTTGCTCACAACGATATAAATCACCTCGAAAATTTATTGAAAAAATCTGAGGGAAAACACAAAAACACTTGGGTAATCACCGAAGATATTTTCAGCATGGACGGTGACAGAGCCCACTTGGATGAGATAATTTCGCTAAAAGAAAAATATAATTTTAGAATCTATCTCGATGCAGCTCACAGTTTTGGTGTAGAAGATTTAGAGCAGAAAAGCACAAAAGTAGACGTATTAGTTGCAACGCTTGGCAAGGCAATAGCCTCGAGTGGAGCATTTGTAATGTGCAGTGAATTAGAGAGAAATCTGCTGATAAACAAGATGAGAACCCTGATTTTTTCGACTGCAAGCGCACCAATAAACTTAATGTGGAGCAAATTTTTAGTTGATAAAATCCCAACATTCACACCACGCAGAGAACACCTAAAAAGCTTAATATCAATACTTTCTCCCACTAAAGACACTACACATATTCTACCATACATAGTTGGTGAGAACAACAAAACCATACAAATTGCCGACCAACTAAAGTCGCTAGGATACTGGGTAACACCCATACGCCACCCTACCGTGGCCGAGGGCACAGCACGCATAAGAATCTCACTGAGCGCTGCCCTAAGCCTTGAAGATGTAGAAAAATTTAATGAAGTATGCAAGTCGATTTTCTAAGAAATAATCATAGCGAAAACCTTATAATCTTTGCTCTTGGCTGGGGCACAGACTCTTCTGTTATCAGCCATTTAATAAGTCAAATTCCTGACTGTTATGATGTTATGTGCACATACGATTATAAAAGTATAGAAAAAATCGACCATTTGTGCAATGCCTACTCAAGGGTTTACTTACTAGCTTGGAGCTTTGGGGTGTGGGCATCAGAGAAGATGTTTGAGAACAAAAAGTTAATCACCAAGGCCGTAGCATTTTGCGCAAGTCCCCTACCCGTGAACGATGAGTTTGGCATAGCTCCTAAACGCCTGAGAATCACCATAAAAGGCTTTAAATCCCAGGGCGCAGCCACCTTCGACAAATCAGTATACCAAGACCAAATCATGTTCAACACCAAGCGAGAGATAGGCGAAAAAATAGAAGAATTAGAAATTTTGGCCAGCTCGGCATCCCTAAGCTATACCCCTGAGATTGAGTGGGATAGAGCAATTATAGGCGAAAGAGACACAATTTTTCCTGCAAAAAATCTTCTTGCGTATTGGGGTATTCGCGCTAAAGTCTTACCTTTGCCCCATTATCCATTTAAAGACTACAAATTAATCGCTCACGCTCTTGGCATTTGATAAATCACTCATAGAAAAACGTTTTGCATCTCACCTTGACAAGTATAACACCTTAGCAAGCGTGCAGAAAGAAATATGCCAAAAAATAAGCGAATTAATAACTCAACATATTGATGCTAAGGATATTAACTCAGCCCTGGAAATAGGCATAGGCACAGGATTTTTGAGCGCTCACCTGCTAAAAACATTCGCCCACAGCAAATGGACACTTAACGATTTAACAAAAAAAGCACAAGAATATACAGATAAATTAATTGATAATCAAATAGTTAACTACATTTGGGGCGACGGCGAGAAAATTGAATTCCCAGGCAACTTAGACCTAATCGCCAGCGCATCCACAGTTCAGTGGTTTGATAATCTAGAGGCTTTTATTAAAAAATGCAGCAGAGCGAGCAACAAAAATGCCTACCTAGTTTTATCAACTTTTGGCCTAGATAACTTTAAGCAAATAAAACAAACCACCGGCCAAGGCCTCGATTATTTCACCCTAGAGCAAATCACCAAGATGCTCAAAAGTAACAACTACGAAATAATCACAAGCACACAATACACTGAAAATCTGAGATTTAACTCACCCCTAGAGGTACTTCACCACATAAAATCTACGGGCGTGAATTCCATAAAAAACAGCCCCTGGACCAAGAGTACTCTTAGTGAATTTTGCAAGAAATATCAAGAACTCACGCCCCAAGGCATATTTCTTACCTACGAGCCTATCATCTTAATTGCTAGGAAAACCAAATAATTATACCTACCTTTACACCCATAAAAAAGAGCAGGAGGACTCTGTCGCTGCCAAGTTTTTAAGGCTTGGGAGAGGAAAGTCCGGGCAACAAAGAGTACCGTGCTTCTTAATGGGAAGATATCCGAGAGGGTATAGTTTAAGGTAACAGAAAACGACCACCTTAGCTTGCGAGCAAGCCAAAGGAAAGGGTGAAAAGGCGAGGTAAGAGCTCACCGGGGGAAGTGGCAACACTTTCTGCCGTACTACTGACGGGTTGCAAGACCGAATATACCGACGCATGTAGGATTACTCGTCCGATGTCGGGGGGTAGGTTGCTAATTTTCAGGTTTGCTGAGAAGTAAATCGTAGATAGATGACAGAGACTTGGCTTAAGCCAAGCACAGGACCCGGCTTATACCTCCCCTCTTTTTTAGCAAAACAAAAGGGAGTAACTAACATTAACTGGTTAGTTACTCCCTTTTGCTTTCGTCTACATAACTGAGTGTGAGTTAAATTCTTATCTTCTCATTTTGGGAAAACCTCCCGAGGCCACACTTTTCATCATTTTGCGAGTATCGTCAAATTGTTTAAGTAGTTTGTTAACCTCAACAAGCGTCACACCACTACCCTTAGCAATTCTGTTTTTACGACTAGGATTAATCACCGATGGGTTCTCACGCTCATAAGGGGTCATAGAGAAAATTATCGCCTCGGTTTGTTTAAACACATCGTCCTTAATCTCAACATCTTTTAGAGCTTTACCCACGCCTGGAATCATAGATGCCAAGTCTTTAAGGTTACCCATTTTCTTGATTTGAGCGATTTGAGATAAGAAGTCATTGAAATTAAATTGATCTTTAATCAATTTTTTCTTTAACTTTCTGGCCTCAGTCTCATCATATTGCTCCTGAGCTTTCTCAACCAGCGACACGATATCACCCATACCCAAGATACGGTCGGCCATACGCTCAGGGTGAAACACCTGCAAGGCATCCATTTTCTCACCATCTGAAATAAATTTCAAAGGTTTATTAACCACCGAACGAATAGAAATCGCTGCACCACCACGAGTATCACCATCAAGTTTTGTCAATACAACACCGTCAAAATCAAGACGAGAGTTAAACTCCTTAGCCGTATTTACAGCATCTTGACCCGTCATAGAATCCACAACAAAAAGTATCTCGCTAGGCTTAACTGCTGCCTTCACATTGGTAATCTCCTGCATCATCTGCTCGTCTACTGCTAGACGACCTGCTGTATCGACGATTACCGTATTTAGGTTTTTGCTTTTAGCATATTTTATAGCGTTTTCGGCTATCTCAACAGGGTTCATATTACCCTCTTCTGTATAGACCTCAACACCTATTTGCTCTCCCAAAATCTTAAGCTGAGCTATGGCCGCAGGACGATAAACGTCACCAGCAACAAGCAACACACCACGACTCTTTTTAGTTTTGAGCATAGATGCTAGCTTGCCCGAGAAAGTAGTTTTACCCGAGCCCTGCAAACCTGCGATAAGTATCACAGCTGGCGCACCATCAAGGTTGATATCGCTCATAGAGCCACCCATTAGCTCTGAGAGCTCATCGCGCATGATTTTAGTCATCATCTGACCAGGCTTCACAGCCTTTAACACATCAGAACCCAGTGCTTTTTTCTTTACATCGTCTGTAAAGTTTTTGGCTACCTTGTAGTTAACGTCGGCATCAATTAGGGCACGTCTGATTTCTTTTAGGGTTTCTGCAACATTAATTTCGGTAATGCGTCCCTCACCTTTAAGTATCTTAAACGAACGTTCAAGCTTGTCGGTTAAATTTTCAAACATAATGTAAACTTAAAAAAAATCTCTCTGCTTTAAGAATTATTGAGCAATTCCCATTTCTTTTTTAACCAAAGGCAAAACATCTTGCATAGTAGCTTTATTATAGTAAGCAAGTGCACCCGACGACACATCAAACACAGCAGTTAGGCCATTAGCCTCGCTAATTTTAGTGATTGCAGCCTCAGCCTTAGTAACCACTGGCGCCATTAATTGAGTTTGCATATTTTGCATATCTTGTTGAGCTGTTTGTTGGAACTCACCAAATCTTTGTTGAAGAGTTTGAAGCTCGCGCTCTTTAAGTTGAATAACGCTTGCAGACCATAGAGATCTATTTTTTTGCAATTCTTGAGCTTTGTTGTTATACTCTACTTGGATAGCCTCTAATTGCTCGGTAAGCTCTTTTGAAAGCGCCTCTAGCTTAGTTTCTACCTCAACTCTCTCTGGCATAACAGAAATTAAGTCTTGAGAATTGATATAACCGAATTTTTGAGCAAAAGCTGCTGTTGCACTACACATTAGAGCAACCATTAGAGCTAACTTGAAAATCTTTTTCATAATACTATTATTAATTTTTTATTGGTTTATTATTTTATTTAATTTTTAGAATGAAGTTCCCATAGTGAAGTGGAATTGACTGCCACTAGTTGAGCCTGTTGACACGTCTTTATCAAAGCCCCAGCCCCAATCCAGACCAACCATACCTACGATAGGAAGATAAAGCCTAACACCCACACCAAGCGAGCGTTTTAAGACAAAAGGATCAAACTCGCTCCACGAAGCAAACGCATTACCAGCCTCAGCAAAACCCAACACATAAATAGTAGATGTAGGGTCTAGAACAATAGGATAACGCATCTCTAGCACATATTTGTTATAAACACGAGCATAGTCTCCATCATCGCTAGAAGGTGTAAGCGAACTATTTGAGTAACCTCTAAGTCCTATGATATCAACACCATACATACTGTAAGTTGTCATACCGTCACCCCCAACATCAAAGCCTTCAAAAGGTGATAATTTATCTCCATTATAAGAGCCTAGCACGCCCATTTCCATGCCTAGTTTCATAACCAACTTATTATCCTTACTCAAAGGAGTAAACCAATCAGCCTTGAATTCCCATTTATGGAATTCTATCCATTTATACCTTTCTTCATCTGACAAATCATCGCTAGCATAGTCCTTGCCGTCAAACAATGAATAAGGAGGTGTCAAGGTTAAAGATGCCGAGAAATTAGAACCCGTACGAGGATAAATATTTTGGTCTACCGAACTACGCGAGAGTACTGTTTTAAGTGAAATCACATTAGAAGTTCCATTATCCATCAAGAAATAATCCCAATCCACTAGGTTATAACATTGATAAGCCAACTCGTTATATATAGAGAAATATCTATCAGGCCAAGATAATCTACGACCCAAACCTACGGCAACACCATAACTTCTAAAGTAAGAATCACTACTCTCCCATGCGTAATAAGCATCATTTTCCTCAGAATAATGAGCACTCACAGTCAGTGAGTTTGGTTTTCTGCCACCAACCCAAGGATCAGTAAATCCTAGCGAAAAAGATTTATAATAAGTACCATTAGTTTGTACACTAATTGAAAGTTGTTGATTTTGTCCCTGAGGATAAGGTCTCCAAGCATTCTTTTTAAAGAATTCTTTAAGCGAAATATTATTAAGCTGAACTCCTACAGATCCGACAAACATACCAGAACCCCAACCTGCCGAAAGCTCTAATTTATCACTAGCTTGCTCCTGCAAAGGGAAAGAAATATTAACCAATTCACTCGATATAGGCTCGATATCTGGCTGCAAAGTCTCAGGATTAAAGTGCCCCATAGTAGACAGTTGGCGCAAAGTCTGCATCAACAAGGCTCTATTATAAAGTTCACCTGGTCTTGTTGAAAGTTCACGGCGAATAACCTCCTCGTTAAGTCTAAGGTTACCCGAGATAGACACTTCGTTAATTGTAGCTTGCTTACCCTCAATAATTTTGAGTGTCAAATCTATAGAATCCTTGCCTACAACCTCCTCTGAGGGCATAAGTTGAAAGAACAAATAACCGTCGTTTTGATAAAGTGAGCTAATAGACATATCATCAGGACTAGCATCTTTACCCACGCCAAGAATTTTATTAAGCGACTTGTTATCATACACATCCCCAGGTCTGATGTTTAGCATTCTATTTAGCCTCTCAGAATCGTATTTACTGTTACCTGCCCAATCAACATTACGGTAGTAAAACCTATCACCCTCCTCAACAGTTAGCTTAATACCCATTCTTTTGTGGTTGATATCATAGATAGAATCCTGCACAATAACAGCATTTTTGTATCCTCTAGAATTATAGAAATCTATGATATTTTCCTTAGCTACATCAAGTTCAGATTGTTTAAACTTAGTATTTTGCCAGAATTTCCAGTTTTTAGCATGCAGGGTTTTCATTGAGTTTACAACTTTGCTGTCTTTCACAGCCTCGTTGCCCTCTATTTGAATCTCACCAATTTTAACTCTGTTTTTTCTATCAACTACAAAAGTTACATTCACGCTATTCAAAAGCACTGAGTCGTTTTCAACCTTAGTTGCAACATCCACATTAAGGAAACCTTTGTCACTAAAATATTTTTTAATTTTATTGATATTACGGTTCACCACAAACTCTGAATATTCGCTTTGCCCTCTTTTAAGCTGCAAGTCTTCTGTAAGATTATTGGCATGAGATTTAGATATACCCTCAAATTTCCAGTTAAAAACCCTAGGAAGCTCAGTCAAATAAATGTTAACATCCATTCTATCTCCTGATTTTATTGCAGTTTCTATGCTCACATCCGAGAAATATTTTTGATCCCAAAGTTTCTCAACAGCCTGAGTTAATTGAGTTCCTGGCACTAAAATCGAATCTCCACGCACAAGTCCTGTGTTAGAGATAAGCACATTTTTGTTCATGAACTCAACTCCATGCACATGGATTTGGTCTATTTTATACATTTTAGGATTGTTGTAGTCAGCTATTGGGGCTTGCGTGTCGCTTGCGGCCATTGCCACTAAACCCATCAAAGTAAAGGCTACTAGAAAAACTATTTTCGGAAAATTTCTCATATTTTTTATTTCACTAAACCGAATCTTCGGCTTCTATTACTATATTCATTTAAGGCTTGCTGGAAGTGCTCATCTCTAAAATCAGGCCAAAGCACATCCATAAAATACAACTCAGCATACGAGGCTTGTAGCAACAAAAAATTGCTTAATCTACACTCACCACTGGTTCTAATCACAAGATCAGGATCAGCAAATTCACTAGTGTAAAGTCCTCGCTCGATTTGCGTGTAGTCTATATCTTGGGGTTTTAACTCACCACTTAACACTCTCTCTGACAATAGTTTAGTTGCGCTAACTAACTCCTCACGCGATGAGTAATTAAGTGCTAAAATCAGTGTTAATTTATCTCCCCCTAGGGTTTGCTGTTTAATAAGAGACAGGTGATTTTGCACTTTTTCTGACATTTGTGCTAGATTACCTATTGTCTCGATTCTCACTCCTTGCTTTTGCAACTGCTCGCTTTCCTGGATTATGCTTTTGCATAAAAGCTCCATTAATGCGTCTATCTCTTCTTGGGGTCTACCCCAGTTTTCGGTGGAAAATGCATACAAAGTAAGGTAGCGCACACCACTTTTAACAGCCGATTTGACTGCCTCTCTAACGCTCTGAACACCATTCATGTGCCCATAGCTTCGTGATTCACCCCTTTGCTCTGCCCAACGTCCGTTGCCGTCCATAATTATTGCAACGTGCTGAGGTATATTTTGCTTTTTTTCCAACATTACATTTTTAAAGGTACAAATATAATATATATATGTTGATTTTTACGTTTTTTCGCTAATTAATTTGCTAATTCATCGCGTTTATCCAATCCCCACATCATCTTGTTTCTTAACGTATCATAAAAAGATATATTTTGCATAACAACAATAAAAATTGATTTCTGCGATTTTTTTATCAAAAATTCTGATTCTGAGCTCATTTCAAAGGTAGAATTATCTATGCTTGCAAAGATTTTTTTATCCCTAGAACTCACCTTAAACACCACCTCGGCCGAGTTAGGCAACACCACAGGACGCATGGTTAAATTATGAGGTGCGATGGGCGAAAGCACAAAACAATCACACTCGGGAGCTACGATAGGACCTCCCACACTTAGCGAGTAAGCCGTAGAGCCCGAGGGGGTCGATAACAACACTCCGTCGCCCCAATATTTTGCTATCATTTCGTTATTGATAAAGGCCTCGACGGCTATCATACCAGCTCCAGCTCTTTGCACTGAAAACTCATTAAATGCATATAAATCAGATAGTTGCCCTGAGCTAAAAGCACCACTTACTTGCAACATATCTCGCTGCTCTATGCTAAATCTCCCCTTAATTAAATCCTCAAAAGCCTGCTCAATATTCTTCTGAGGGATATTAGCCAAGAAGCCCAAACGCCCAGAATTTATCCCTAAAATTGGGGTAGATTTTCCCTCCAGCATACTCACTCCCTGCAAGAAAGTTCCGTCGCCACCATAGCTCAAAACTATATCATCTGCGCCAAAATCACAACTTGCAAGAGAGTCATAAATTTGAGCACGAGAAAAACTCATACCTATCATTTCACTTACCAAAACAGCAAATTCACGGTTAAGCGAGAAAGCGAAATTAAATTTTAACAACATTTCAAAAAGATGCTTTAATTCATCCACTTGATGTTGTTTTTCTGCACGTGAGAACAAAAATATTTCCATATCACTAAAAAATATTATAACTTTACACCACAAATATAATTTTAAATTATGACAAAACTAAGCGTTAACATAAATAAGATTGCTACTTTACGAAATTCTCGTGGTGGCGACATGCCAAATGTTGTGAAAGCAGCACTTGATGCAGAGCGTTTTGGAGCTCAAGGAATCACCGTTCACCCTCGCCCAGACGAGCGTCACATTAGATATCAAGACGTTCGCGAGCTAAAACAAGTTATCTCTACGGAGCTAAATATCGAAGGAAATCCTGTACCAAGTTTTATTGACTTAGTTCTAGAAAATTTACCTGCTCAGGTTACTTTAGTGCCCGATGCTGAGGATGCTATCACCTCAAACGCAGGTTGGGACACCATAAAACACAAAGATTTTTTAACTGACGTTATCTCGTGTTTCAAGAAAAAAGGAATTAGAACATCAATTTTCCTAGATGCCGACCCAAAAATGGTTGAGCACGCAGCACTCTGTGGCGCCGATCGTATAGAACTTTACACTGAAGGCTATGCAACAAACTATCCTAAAGGAGCAGAGGCAGCACTAGCGCCCTACCTTGAGACAGCACTTAGAGCCCAAGAATTCAATCTAGGTCTTAATGCAGGTCACGACCTAAGCCTTGAGAATTTGAACTATTTTGCAAAAAATATTCCTTTCCTAGACGAGGTTTCTATAGGTCACGCGCTGATTTCAGATGCACTTTACCTAGGATTTGAGAATACTATTCAATTATATTTACGTGCACTTAAAATTTAACACACCCGAAGATATTTTTTCTCAGGTTGGCAAAACAGCCGACGCTCTAGGCATCCAGGCCTACGTGATAGGTGGTTATGTGCGTGATTATTATCTGCACAGACCCTGCACCGACATAGATATTGTGGTCTTAGGAAGTGGCATTAAACTAGCTGAGGCTCTAGGCCGCGAGCTAAAAACTAAGGTTTCGGTGTTTCAAAATTTTGGCACGGCTATGCTGCGCATGGGCGATTTTGAGGTTGAATTTGTGGGGGCAAGAAAAGAATCATATCGAGCAGATTCACGCAAACCCATAGTCGAGGACGGCACCATAGAGGACGACCAACTGCGTCGAGATTTCACAATAAACGCCATGGCGTGGTCGCTAAATAAGGACACCTACAAACAACTTATAGACCCGTTCAACGGTATGAGGGACTTAGAGGATTGCATATTAAAAACACCGTGCGAACCAGATAAAACCTTCTCAGACGACCCACTTCGCATGATGCGAGCAGTGCGCTTTGCCTCACAACTAGGCTTTGATTTATACCCCGAAACATTTGATGCCATAGCGCGCAATAAGGAGCGCATAAAAATAGTCTCTAAAGAGCGTATATTAGTGGAAATCAACAAGATACTTCTCTCTCCCGTTCCTAGCATAGGCTTCGAGTTATTGGATTTAACAGGCCTATTACCTATTATTTTCCCCGAAATATCCAACCTAAAAGGCATAGAGAGAGTCGGCAAACACGCTCACAAAGACAACTTTATTCACACCCTAAAAGTGCTTGATAATGTAGCTCTCAAAAGTAATAATTTGTGGTTACGCTGGGCAGCTCTACTTCACGATATAGCTAAGCCAGCCACCAAGGCTTATAACCAAAAAACTGGCTGGACTTTTCATGGTCACGAGACCCTTGGCAGCAAGATGATACCAGGGATTTTCAAACGTATGAGCCTGCCACTTAACGATAAAATGAAGTATGTTCAAAAGTTAGTTTTTCTGCATCTAAGACCTATTATTTTGTCCGAAGACATGATAACCGACTCGGCTGTGAGACGTTTGATTTTTGAGGCAGGCGAGCATGTCGAAGATTTAATGACTCTGTGTGAGGCCGACATAACATCGGGCATAGACGCAAAAGTCAAGCGCTATATGGCTAATTTTGAGCTAGTTAGGCAAAAAATGATAGTTATCGAAGAAAAAGACAGAATACGCAATTTCCAGCCACCAATAGACGGCGAGATAATAATGCGCACCTACAACATAGCCCCATGCCGCGAGATAGGCGACATAAAAGCCAGAATCAAGGACGCGATACTTGACGGCGAAATAGAAAACGATTACAACCAGGCCTACGCGCTAATGCAGGCCCTTGCCAAGGAGTATAACCTAATTAAAGAATAATGAAAGTAGACTTAGTATATTTGTGGGTTGACGGACAAGACCCAGAGTGGGCAAAAAAGAGGTTTCAACATCATTATAAGGCCGACAACGACATAGAAATAAACGAAGCTGTAACTGCTGCTCGTACATTGGACAATGATGAACTGCGCTACTCTCTGCGCTCGGTTGAGAAATATGCTCCATGGATAAATCATATTTTCATCGTCACAGACAATCAAACGCCAAAATGGCTCGACACTAACAATCCTAAGGTAAGCATAATAGACCACAAAGATATTATGCCCCATGATGCTCTGCCCTGCTACAACTCCTGTGCTCTAGAACTTGCCATTTGTAATATACCTCATCTTTGCGAGCATTTTATTTACGCCAATGACGATATGATGCTAGGAAGAAGCTTAAGCAAAGATTTCTTTTTTAATAGTGACGGCAAAGTTAAATGTCGCTTTTTTTGGTGCGAGAAAATTATTGTCGACAAATCAAAACAGTATAGCTATAATTACTCAACAGCGAAAGCATCAGAGAGAATAGCCGACGACTTCTCGCGCGAGGATGTATTACACCTTAGGCCTCATCACCAAATAGATGCCTACAAAAAAAGTGTTATTAAAGAATGTCTAAAGGCTTATCCTCAGTGGCACACAAGCACTATTCATAATTGTTTCCGTTCGTACGACGATATGCAACGCCACATATTATCGCTATACTGCATAGCTACAAACCAGGGAGAAATCATCATACTTGAGAATAACTCAACCTTCATCAAAAGAATACCCTCTAGAATCAAAGCTATACTAGGTATAAGCAAGGGCATTGACTCAAAAATTACACCCACACATACCTCCTTAATCAAGGTGCTATTTTACATGAAAATACTTAAACCAGCCCTAGTGTGCTTCAACGGCTCAATTCGTAAAGGAGCCGAACTCAAGAATAAACTAAACAAGATATTCCCCAAAAAATCAAAATTTGAGTTATAAACAATAACAAAAAAGGTGCGAAATAAAATTCGCACCTTTTTCATATCCTTAAATGATATAACTAAGCCACAGCTTGACCAATCAAGAACACTGCTGCCACAGCCAAGATAGCATAAAGCTCTGGGAAGGCAGCCAAAATCATAGTGTTACCAAACACATTGTTACCATTACCAATAGCAGCAATACCGTTAGCACAAACTTGTCCTTGACGGATAGAGCTAAACAAACCACTTAGACCCATGATAAGTCCTGCGCCAAAGATAGCAGCTGCTTGAACCATAGTAATCTCAGGAGTCAAAAGACCACTTACAAGGAAGTAACCCACAAAACCATAAAGACCTTGAGATCCTGGCATCGCAGAAAGCACCATATAGTTACCAAATGCGCCTGGGTTCTTTTTCATTGCGCCCATTGCTGCGTTACCTGCGATGGTTGTTCCATACGCACTTCCAATACCTGCTAATCCTACCATGATTGCTACGCCTATGTAGGCTAATAAAATCGGTGTCATAATTTTTTTGTTTTTTAAGTTTATAATTAATTATTTGTTTTCGTGTTTAAATGGTGTAAATGCTCTAAGTGTCGAATCAAAGCCTACGTTTTTGTAAAATTCTACAAAAGTCAAACGCAGTGGATGCACAAAAGAGCTCAGCGAGGACATGAATAAGTTGATACCATGACCTGCCAAAAGAATTAAAATTGTAACTACTGTTCCCAAAACTGGAACATCAGGACTCATATTAGCTGCCAGATTATTGAAAACCTGAGCCAGAATACTTCCCGAGAGACCTATGGCAAACAAACGAATATAACTAAGCAAATCACCCAAGATACCTGTCACGTCGTTGTAAGTATTCCAAAGACCTGCTCCTATGTTAACCAGAGGGTTTTTCTTAGGGTTATTAAGCAAAAGCATCATTGCAAGACCCAGACCAGCTGTAATCTGATAAGACAAAGAGCTCATAGAATAAGCCTCTATGCCTGCAAGAGCTGCCACAAGTGACGAGATAATAACTATAATCCAGCCCAGTGGAGCTAAGGCATACCTAAACCCATTTTGTATAGTAATATTCACAAGTTTTAGGCACATCGCCACCAAAATTTGGAAAATACCTATGCCTATTGCAAGGATAAAAGTGCTTATAGGCGTAGAATCTGCCGTGATAAACATACTCTTATAAGGTGCAAACATAGTAAGTTCGGGCAGCACAATACCAAAAAACGAACCTGTCAAAAACCCAAACACCACAGTGGCAATACCACAAAGCAGAGTTAAAGCCCCCACAGATTTAAGCGCAGCAGAACCCTTCAACCTTAGATAAAGACCTGCCAACACAAACAAAAGTCCGTAACCAGCATCGCCCAAACAAAAGCCAAAGAATATCATATAAAATGGTCCAAACCAAGCTGTTATATCAAGCGTTCCGTAACGTGGCAAGGCATAAAACGCGCCTATCATCTCAAACAAGCGTGAGAATTTATTGTTCTTAAGTAGCACAGGCGTGTCATCCTCAGGAGTTGGTCTATCTTTAAGGTAAACCAAATTCTCAGTTGCCTCTAGCATTGCATCAACCTCAGGCGAGCTCTCATTTGTAGCCCAGGCCTGCATCACCACAAGCGAATCATCAGCCTCACTCGCGGCCGAAGATTTCACCTGAGAGAAACGCAACTCCTCTTTCAAAGCTATGCTCTCGGCCAAGATAAGTTCTGTGCTATTAGCACATTTCTCTAGCATAACATCATATTTTTCAACGTCAGCTTTGAGCTTTTCTATCTGCTTAGATTTATCAGAAAAACTCATCGTAGGAGTTTTAATCATCTGAGCATCTATGCCCTCACAATTTCCAGAAGTAGAAATCGCAACAAAGAAAACATTATCCTCGTCGGGATTCATCGCAACAAAAGTGTACTCCTCGCCACTCTGCTCCACTAAAGCAAGATATTGTTTTTTATATGCACTAAAAAAGCAAAGCGTAAGTCCCGAGCGCTCTAATTCAGCGATTTGCTCAGGCGAAAACTCACCCCAAACCTTCAACTCTTCCATTTCTCTCTCGGCGCGTTGAATCTCAGAGAGAGTGGACTCTCTCAAACTTTTAGCCTCAACATAAGCTGCGTAGGCCTCCGTGCCCGATGAGTAAGCGTCTAGATTTTCTTCATTTTTAAGAGATTTTAGCTCCGTAAGGCAAGCCCTATGCTTGTCAATAGAGCTCATAAGTGCTCTGTCAGTATCCGATGCCTCCCATGAAGTAGTAGTAATATCAACCAGCCCTAAATCTTTTAATTTATTTAGGAAACTCTCATGCTGCTCCTTGAGCAACACAAAGTAATATTTAGACATTTTTACTATCATAATTCACTTTTTTTAGCAGCCATCATCTGACGAGTTTTCACTATTTTACTAGCACTTTTCGACAAGTTTTCTTCGTCCTCTAAGAAACGTTTAATCTTGCGAATAGCATCCTCGTAACCAGGTATTTGTACTTTCTCGTAGAGGTTAACTTTTTGAGTTGTTTTCTTACGAGCATAGTCTAGCAAATCAGTTTTTTTGGCATAAAACGCATATTCTATACCCAACAGCGAAAGCTCTTTAAGCAATTTAATACCGTCGCTAAACCATATAGGCGATGAGAAAAGGTCATATTCTTTTTGCTCAAAAACCACTTCTTTGAGCACAGGGATTCTCACCCCAGCAATTTTATTAACCCTAACCTCAACATCCTTTACACTCAGCAATTCGCTATCAAATTCTGCCCAAAGCTCAGCCATATAATCATATTTGGCTCTCAGCTCTTCGAGTTTTTGATGATACTCATTTGCGCTGTCTTTGGCCTTCTTAACCTCAACCCTAAGTGCCGACTCCTTACTTTTTATTGTAGGTAGAGCCTTGCGCCTTGTCTTGAGTTGTTTGTCAAGATTGCCCAAAGATGTTTTATTAAATTGAAATTTTATAGCCATAGCTTAAATTATTTCCAATATTTCTCTGTAAGTTCTGCTTTGATTGACACCTCAGCTTTGTTAAAATACTTAGCAAACAATGCCCAAGCAGTATCTAGCATAGATGTGATATCAACATTCACGTCTATTGCAAGCAGCTCGCGCGAATAATCCTTAGCAAAGTTAAGTGTACGCTCATCGTAATCCGACAAGTCAAAACCATTCTCTAGCTTAGTCTTAGCATTAGCAGCATCAGCAAACAAACGCACAGCAGCATTCATCACCTGAGGGTGGTCCTCACGAGTTTTATCGCCAATAACTAGCTGTTTCAAACGCGAAAGACTACGGAAAGGGTCAACAATTACTTTACCTGTGTCCGAGTCATTACGCAAGAATAACTGTCCCTCAGTGATATAACCCGTATTATCTGGCACAGCGTGAGTGATATCACCACCCGAAAGTGTAGTCACAGCGATAATAGTTATAGAACCTCCATTAGGTAGCTGCACTGCTTTTTCATAAATTTTAGCCAAGTCAGAGTAAAGTGAACCTGGCATAGAATCTTTAGAAGGGATTTGGTCCATACGGTTACTCACAATAGCCAAAGCATCGGCATAAAGAGTCATATCCGTTAAAAGCACCAACACATTCTCGCCCTTGTCAACAGCAAAATACTCAGCAGCCGTAAGCGCCATATCTGGCACTAGCAAACGCTCAACTGGAGGATTCTCAGTTGTATTAATAAAGCTCACAATACGGTCAAGTGCTCCTGCGTTCTCAAAAGTTTTTTTGTAGAACAAGAAGTCATCGTTTGTGATACCCATACCTCCCAAGATAATTTTGTCGGCCTTAGCACGTAGTGCCACCATGGCCATAACTTGATTATAAGGTTGATCTGAATCGGCAAAGAAAGGGATTTTCTGTCCCGAAACTATCGTATTATTAAGGTCGATACCTGCAATACCCGTAGCAATAAGCTCCGAAGGTTGAACACGTTTAAAAGGGTTTACCGTAGGTCCACCTATCTCACGAAGTTCGCCCTCAAGTGCTGCGCCTGCTTCCAAAGGCTCGCCATAGGCATTAAAAAAACGACCTGCAAGCTCGTCACTCACACGAAGTTGTGGTGGGTGAGAGAGGAAAATAACCTCAGAGTTAGTAGCTATACCCTCAGTGCCCGAAAACACCTGAAGTGTAACATCTGCACCCATAACTTTCACCACCTGAGCAAGCTTACCACCCACGGTTGCAAGCTCGTCATTACCAACACCACTAGCTTTAAGCGTTACGGTAGCTTTGGTGATATTATCTATTTTTGTATATATTTTTTGAAATGCTTTAGTTTCCATCGTGTCTTATTATTTAGAAGTTTGAGCTGCAACCATTTCTTGAATTTGAGTGTTATATTTCTCAAAATCTTCACTTTGCCATAGCGAGTAATTCATCTGTTTAAACAAGTTGATTAGCGATTTAAAGAACACTGTACACTCTTCAAAATCTTTAAATTCAAGTTTGGTTTTACATACATTAATCACCATTTTAAACATATATTTTTGACGCTCTATAGGACAGTTTTGGTCTATAGAATCAAAAGCATCTTGTTGCAAGATAACAAAGTCAATAAGTTCTGATTTCCAGAATCTCTCGTGATACTCAACTGGCACACCGTCGTCACCCAAGATATTGATTTGCTCATAAGCCTCCTTACCACGAAGCACCAAGGTTTTACCCTCTAAAACTTGCTCAACCCATTGTTTTTCTATGCGCGAGTCAAGATATTCCTCGATTTCTGGATATTCCAAATATTTAGAATAACTATCTATTGGGTCTATGGCTGGGTAGCGTTTACTATCGGCACGCGCCTGCGAGAGAGCATAGAAACAACGAGCTGCTTTTTTAGTAGACTCCGTAACGGGCTCTTTTAAGTTACCACCAGCTGGCGATACCGTACCTAAGAAAGTTACCGAACCTTGCTCACCATTGCTCAAAGTCACAGCTCCTGCACGAGCATAAAAACTAGAGATAATAGCCGATAGGTCCATAGGGAAGGCATCCTGACCAGGCAATTCCTCCAAACGGTTACTCATCTCACGCAGTGCCTGAGCCCAACGCGATGTAGAGTCAGCCAAGATAAGAACCTTAAGACCCATAGCTCTATAATACTCACCCAGAGTCATACCTGTGTAAACCGAAGCCTCACGAGCCGCAACTGGCATATTAGATGTATTACAAATAATAGTTGTACGCTCCATAAGTTTGTGACCTGTTCTAGGGTCGTCAAGGTGAGGGAACTCAGTAAAGATTTCCACAACCTCATTTGCCCTTTCACCACAAGCCACAAAGATAATCACATCAGCATCTGCTTGTTTAGAAATAGCATGCTGAAGTACAGTTTTACCAGCACCAAAAGGCCCTGGAATAAAACCAGTACCACCCTCGGCAATAGGGTTAAATGTGTCGATAGCACGAACGCCCGTTTCCATAACACGCGTAGGACGTGGTTTTTCGCTATATGCTTTAATTGCTTGTTTCACTGGCCATTTTTGAACCATGGTAATATCAATTTTATTACCGTCTTTGTCCTCAACCACTGCAATTACATGATTTACATTATATTCTCCTGCCTCGGCTACGCTAACCACAGTATAAGTGTCAGTCATAACAAAAGGCACCATAACTTTGTGAGGTATCCACTGCTCTTGCACCTCACCTAGCCACGCGCCTGCCGACACTTTATCGCCCACTTTAGCCAAGGGTTTAAACGCCCACAATTTTTCAAAATCTAGGGGCTCGGTGCTCGATCCACGATTAATGAACAGTGAGTCCATTTTCTCAAGGTCGTTTTGTAGTCCGTCATAATTTTTAGATAGCAGCCCTGGAGCAAGCGTAACCTCTAGCATGTGCCCCTGAAACTCAACCTTGTCGCCGATTTTAAGACCACGCGTGCTGTCATAAACCTGCACATAGGCCTCATCACCAACAACTTTGATAACCTCTGCCATCATCTTAATATCTCCTAAGTGCACATAGCAAATCTCATTTTGCCCTACTGCACCATCTGCCTTAACAATCACTATGTTGGAGATAATACCTGATACTTTTCCTGATGTTTTCATCCTTAAAATTTATATTATTTTCTTTTTTTCAATAAGCATTTTTTTAAGCAATATTAGTATCTACTAACTTGCTCAAGAGTTCTTTGAACACCTCACGCGCCTTGTCGCCTTTGAGCTCTTTCCATCTTTGCAGCGAATTAAGTTTCAGCAAATAACAAAGCACAAAATCAACACTAAAGTAATCAAAGGTTACCATGTCCTCGCTATAACTCCACCTAAGAGCATCTATCTGCTTTTCTTTTTGCACCAAGTCCTCGTCGTTAGTCACAGCTGCGAGCACTGCATCTAGGTAGTCAACCTCGCCCTTTAGTCCAAAATCGCTAGAGGTAGAGCGTTTTAAACACTCTGAAACGAAATTATCGCCCACAATCTCAGAACTCACCTCCATGCCAGCTCTCTTAGCCGTGTAGGCTGAGCACACATTGCGCAGATTAAGGTCAAATTCAAAATAATTTCTGATGAATTTATTTTTGCTCTTAGCGCACGCAGTGTAAAACGCTCCGTACAGCGATTTTTCTATTCTCAGAGTTGTATCTACGTCCTCAGAGTCGTTATTTTCAGGGTCTTTGTATGCCTCCAACACATCAGTAATGAATTGTGGAAGGCTTTCTTTTGAGCTTAGCTCCTGCTCTAACTCCTCTTTAGTGTAGTTGCCCAAAGAGTTAAACTTCGCGCGATTTTTCAGCATACTCACTATGTTTTCAATGTCATAGTAGGTGTACATCAAGCGCACTAAAGCTACATCCTCTTGGCTCAAACTCTCACATATCTGCTCACGTATCTCCCTAGCATCAAATCCCTTAGTGTCGGAATCCATACTATACTGGGCGAGGGACGCAACCAGATAATAATATTGTTTAGAGATCATAGCTCAACTATTTTTCAAATAAGATTTTGGCTACCTTAGCGCGCAAGAATTCAGACAAAAGAGCTTCAAAATCAGCATCAGTAAAGCTAATATAATAACCCCCGTCTTTAGGCTCGATTTTAAATCCACTCTTAACGCCCGAACTATAACTAACCTGAACCCCAGCATCAAGCAAAGACTTAGCACTAGAGGCAAAAACTTTTTCAAACTCAGCTTTTTTACCCTCAGGAAGCAATGCCAAAAGATCTGCTTTCTCTGCTCCTACTCCATTCCACGATTTTGCCACCGTTAGCAATAACTCTTTCACAAATGCTGCATCCACACACGCTGTGGCAACCGAAGATGAAATAGCATTTGAAACCACCATAGATGAAATCGCCTCTTTAAGTGTTGCCACGCTTTGACGCGAAGCAAGAGCTATTTCAGTAGCAGTATTTTTTGCTGTTTCCTCAGCTGTTTTTTGCGCTTGGCTCATTATTTTCTCAGCCTCAGCTTTGGCTTTAGCGAGAATTTCCTCAGCCTCAGCCTTAGCCTTAGCAACTAGTGTGTCTGCCTCGTCTCTTCCTTTTGACAACCCTTCAGTGTATAACTTCTGGGTTAATTCTTGAAGTTTGTTTTCCATAATTTTTTGTCCTCTTAATATATATGTATTATTAATCTACTTTTTTATTGGTGCTGCACTCTTAATAGGTCTGTCACTTCTTTCACTGGCGAGAAAGTCGAAATAGGCACTTCAGCAAAAATAGTGTTCCACTTAGCCATAGCACCATTCCAAAGTCCTGGCAACTCCTGAGCTTTAAGTTCACGGCCATTTTTAGATTTATTAGAGATAAATCCAGTTGAAGGGTCAACATAAATGCTCAAATCAAATTTTTCACCCTTATAATTTTTCACAGCACACACCAAATCCACAGGATTAAAGTGAGTAGCCTGGCTCATTAGTGGCATTTGCTCAGGCGCGATTTGCGAAGATTCGGCAATTTGCAAACTCACACTACCGTCATCAGCCTTAGCCCAGAAAGGTCCTCCCCCTGGCTCGCCCTCGTTTTTCACCATACCACAAACTCTAAGTGGTCTGTTAAGCACAGCTTTTATGTCTGCAAGAGAAGGGTTCTCTGTCGAAAAAGTATAGTTTAGCACTTCTTTGATAAAACCTTTGCAAGTATCAACAAATTCCTCTGAGCTTTCACCCTCATCTATTTTTTCTAAATATTCAAATATTTGCGCCTGAACTTTCAGCGCCAAAGCAGCCAAATATTTTTTGCTTATCACAGTGTCAGCCTTCAAACTATCGGGCATAACATTGTCTATGGTTTTAATAAATACGATATCTGCATCTATATCATCAAGATTAGAAAGCAATGCGCCGTGACCTGCTGGACGGAACAACAAACTGCCGTCGTCCTCTCTAAAAGGCTCGTTATCTGGCGTTACGGCTATCATATCTGTCGAAGGTTTTTGGCTCGAATAACTAATATGATATTTCACCCCTAACTTACTTTCGTATTTGTCTATCACACTTTCAAACAAGGCTTTAAAGCCAGCCAAGTGCTCGCCCGAGACCGTGAAGTGGATATACACATCGCTTTCTGTGGCAGCATACATCGCACCTTCCAATAAATGCTCTTCGGCAGCTGTGCGCGAGGCGTTTACATATTTATGAAATTTTATAAGAGCTTTAGGTTTATTTCCATAATCCAAACCATCCTCGCCTATTATTGCATTAATTAGCTCTTTATCATCCCCCACTTTATCTTTCACATCTTCATAAAAAGCAAATTTTTCAATATTTTCGACAACCATTTTACTTTGTTTGTTACTTTCGCCCGAGCCTAAAAACTCAAATAAAGCTTTAAACATACGTGTTGCAGCGCCTGATGCTGGCACAAATTTCACAAGTTTTTTGCCCGTAGCTAGAGCTTCAAACTCTTCGGCTAGTTCAACTACTTGTTTCATTTGACTTGCCACAATACCGTCACCTACAACGGCAGCACGGTCTATGCTCAAAAACGAGAAACCGTTTTTGAAATTTTCTAATTGTTTTTCAACTTGTGCTAACTCTAATGAGTGAGCTAAAATTTGTTCTTTGTCCTGAGGGTTAAACATAATGTGAGGTTTTATTAGGTTATGTAATTCAAAAACTTTATAAAGTTAAAAAAAATTATTGACCTTTTAATCCTAAAAATCATTAAAAAATTGTTAAAGTATAAATTTTTACAAATAATATATTAAAAGATAATTTAAAGTATAAAATTAAACAAAAAAATACATGAATTCTAAAAATATTTTAGCACCTTTGTAGATTAAACCATGAAAAAAATAAGCTCAAATATAGATCTTAGCAACTTAAACAGCTTTGGAATTAAAGCCAAAGCCAAACTTTTTTATGCTTTTGACAGCGAGCAGAGTCTAAAAAATCTTTTTTTGTCTCACCCCGAGCACACCCACTCGTTTAGGGTTCTAGGTGGTGGTGGCAACATCCTTTTAACTAACGAGCAAGACCAATTAATATTACATCCCGTGGGCACAAGGATTGAACTTTTGAGCGACGATATCGTCTATGCCCAAGCAGGTGTTGATTGGGATAATCTTGTTCTGTGGTGCACCGAGAGGGGTTTATGGGGCTTAGAAAATCTATCTTTAATACCTGGCACTGTGGGTGCAGCTCCGGTTCAAAACATAGGGGCTTACGGCTCGGAAGTTGGAGATAATATACTTTCAGTCGATGTTTTCATCCCCGAAAAAGGCGAGAGTTTAACGCTCTCAAACAAGGAGTGTGAGTTTAAATATCGCGATAGCATTTTCAAAAATTCACTAAAAGGCAAGGCCATAATCACGGGCGTTAATTTTAAATTAAGCACCCAGGCTAAGCCAAAATTAGACTACTCAGGCCTAAAAAATAAGGTAGAAGAAAAAGGCTCACCAAGCCAAGAAAACATAAGGGAGAGCGTAATAGAAATCAGAGAAGCTAAGCTGCCCGACCCTAAAATTCTGGGCAATGCAGGTAGTTTTTTCAAGAACCCACTAGTCGATATTTCGCAAGCTAAAGCACTATTAATCAAATACAAAGACCTACCCTATTACCCAACCAATGACCCTAAAAAAGTAAAACTAGCAGCAGGCTATTTAATAGAGCAAGCAGGCTTTAAGGGCAAGCGCAAAGGTGATGTAGGAGTGCATATCTCGCAGGCCTTAGTGCTAGTTAATTACGGCAAGGCAACGGGCGAGGAAATCATGGCATTTGCAGGCGAGATTATAGAAGAAATTTACAGAAAATTTGAAGTAAAAATAGAAATGGAGGTAAACGTATGGTAGAAAATTTACAAAAGCGTTTTGCAAGATACATCAAAGAGAAAAATCTATTTACACCAGAGGACAAGATACTTTTAACCGTGAGTGGGGGCGTTGACTCCATGGTTATGCTGACTCTGTGCGAGGCTTTAAACTACAATATAGGCGTTGCTCACTGCAATTTCTCGCTTCGTGAAAAGGAATCTGACGAGGATGAGGTTATGGTAGAAGAATACTGCAAAAAATTAAAAGTGCCTTTCTTTAATATGCGCTTTGCCACCAAGCAGGAGATGGAAAGAACGGGCGAATCAGTGCAAATGGCAGCTCGTAGACTACGCTATGATTGGTTTGAGAGATTAGCTCTAGAGGAGGGCTATAACATTATCGCCATAGCTCACCATGCCGACGATTCTATTGAGACCTTCTTTATAAATCTTTTCAGAGGCACAGGTCTTAAGGGACTAACAGGCATCACTAAAATGCGTGGCAAGGTGGTGAGACCCATGTTATTCACCTCGCGCAAGGAGATTTTGGAGTATGCTCACGAAAATAAAGTAGAATATAGAGAAGATTCATCAAATCGCTCCACAAAATACCTACGCAACAAAATCCGTTTAGGGCTCATCCCTCGCATACGTGAGATTAACCCTAAGTTCACAGAATTAATGGGCAATAACATACAGCGTCTATCTGATGCTCAGCATTTTATACAAACGAGCATAGAGCGCCTAAGGGCTCAAATTCTAACAACCAGCAGCACACAAAACATTATAGATCCCAGTCTTATAGACGATGATTATCCTGTAGGTTTTGTGATTTATGAGATTTTGAGCTCTTATGGATTCAAGGGGGATGTTGTCGAAAGTCTTGTGCGCAGTATAGAGCAACAAAACTCGGGCAAGAAGTTTTATTCTAAGGAAAACGTGGCTTATATAGACCGTGGCAAGATTATTATTGAACCTATTGAGGATGATGATCCTTGCGAGTGTTTGTTGGCTGAATTTTCGACTAAGATTTACTGTGGTAACAGCATGATTTACGTTGAAAAACTAGATATAGACGAGATAGAATCGCTCAATGTTGCAGACAATGTAGCACTGCTAGATTTAGAAAAATTAAGTTTTCCTCTTACAGCACGTCGTTGGGCCGAGGGTGATAATTTCATTCCTTTGGGGCTTACGGGTCACAAGAAGGTGAGTGATATGTTAATAGATGCCAAGGTGTCTGTCTCGGAGAAAAAGCGCCAGTTTGTGCTGTGTAATGGCGAGGAGATCGTGTGGCTTATTGGCCGCAGGATCAATGAGAAGTATAAAATCACTAAGCAGACGGAGTACGTGCTAAGGCTAACACAGGAAGTGGTTTAGAAGCTCGATGCTAGTCGCGCCTGCCCGGCGTGAGGGAGGTAAGATGTCAACGGGGCACGAAACTCATAAGTGAGAAAAATGCGTGCATTTTTCTTTTGAGTGCCACAAATCGAAGATTTGTAAAAAAATCATAAATTATTAAATTTCAGAGCTACGCTCTGATGCCCTCCTTGCGAAAAGCTAAAGCTTTTCTTATTTTGGATTGTCGGGCAGGCCGTTAACATTTAACGTCTCCGACGGCCGGGGTGCTCCCCGGTGAGCTAAAAGAAAAAAGGCAGAGACTTTATAAAGTCTCTGCCTTTTCTTTTATAGTGTATATCAACTATTTGGCTATGTGAGCATAATCATCCATAGAACCAACAGTGATGCTTTGATAATCACGAACCCCAGTACCTGCAGGTATCAAGTGACCACAAATTACATTTTCTTTAAGTTTCTCCAATGGGTCAACTTTACCACGGATTGCTGCCTCATTAAGAACTTTAGTAGTCTCCTGGAACGATGCCGCAGACATAAAGCTACTTGTTTGAAGTGCAGCACGTGTGATACCTTGAAGCACCTGATTAGAAGTCGCAGCAACAATCTCACGCGTTTGAATCAAAGCCATATCCTTACGTTTAAGAACTGAGTTCTCGTCACGAAGCGTACGAACAGTGATAATCTCACCTGGCTGAACATTCTGTGAATCACCTGCATCAGTAACAACTACTTTGTCATACAAAGAATCATTCTCAGCAACAAACTCCCATTTGTCAACCACTTGCTCTTGCAAGAAACGAGTATCTCCTGGATCCTCAATCTGAACTTTATTCATCATCTGACGTACGATAACCTCAAAGTGCTTGTCATTGATTTTCACACCCTGCATACGGTAAACCTCCTGAACCTCGTTCACGATATATTCCTGAACTTTAGTAGGTCCTTGGATAGATAGAATATCACTTGGCGTGATAGCACCATCCGAAAGTGGCATACCTGCTCTAACGTAGTCATTTTCTTGTACCAAAATCTGACGTGAAAGTGGAACTAAGTAACGTTTGATATCACCCGAACGTGATGTAACCACGATTTCACGGTTACCACGTTTGATTTTACCAAATGAAATTTCACCGTCAATCTCAGAAACAACAGCTGGATTAGACGGGTTACGTGCCTCAAATAACTCAGTAACACGAGGAAGACCCCCAGTGATATCACCTGCTTTACCAACTGCACGAGGTATCTTAATAAGAACATCCCCAGCCTTAATCTTAGCGTTTTCTTTAACTACAATGTGGGCTCCCACTGGCAAGTTGTATTGTTTATCAATCTCACCCGATTTGTTCATAATGTGGATAACAGGGTTTTTGGTTTTGTCCCTAGACTCTGTAACCACTTTCTCACGAAGACCGGTTTGCTCATCATATTCCTCACGATAAGTAGAACCGTCGATCATATTGTCGAACGCTACCTTACCATCGTGCTCAGAAATAATAACGGCATTATATGGATCCCACTCACATATCATATCACCTTTAGTAACTAAGTCACCGTCAGCTTTATAGATAGTCGAACCGTAAGGTACGTTGTGAGTATAAAGAGTAATTCCTGTATTGTCGTCTATGATTCTAAGTTCACTTTGACGCGAGATAACACGATTAACTGTAGCTCCTGCCTCGTCTTTAGAAGTAGTAACTTTAAGCTCATCTATCTCAAGTCGTCCGTCATAACGTGCCACAACACTGTTCTCAACAGTTACACCACCGGCAACACCACCCACGTGGAAGGTACGAAGTGTAAGCTGAGTACCTGGCTCACCAATAGACTGAGCAGCGATAACTCCCACTACCTCACCACGTTGAACCATACGTCCTGTAGCTAGGTTACGTCCGTAACACTTAGCACAAACTCCTTTTCTAGATTCACAAGTTAGAACCGAACGAATCTCAACTTGCTCGATTGGAGATTTCTCAATCGCAGCTGCAACTTCTTCTGTTATCTCCTCACCTCCTATGGCCAAAACCTCAGAAGTAGTTGGGTGAACAACATCGTGAAGAGCAACACGACCCAAAATTCTCTCATATAATGTTTGTACAACATCCTCGTTACGCTTAACGGTTGTAGCCGTAAGACCACGAAGTGTTCCACAATCATACTCATTAATAATAACATCCTGAGCAACGTCTACCAACCTACGTGTCAAATAACCCGCATCGGCAGTTTTAAGCGCAGTATCGGCAAGACCTTTACGAGCACCGTGGGTAGAGATAAAGTACTCAAGTACCGAAAGACCTTCCTTAAAGTTAGATAGGATAGGATTCTCGATAACCTGACCACCCTCAGCACCACTTTTTTGAGGTTTCGCCATCAGACCCCTCATACCCGAAAGCTGACGAATCTGCTCTTTAGAACCCCTCGCACCAGAGTCAAGCATCATATAAACTGGGTTGAAACCATCCATATCTGAAATCAAATGGTCAAGCACAGTTTTTGTTAATTTAGTATTGATATTAGTCCAAATGTCAATGATCTGGTTGTAACGCTCGTTGTTAGTGATAAGACCAGCGTTGTAGCTGTCCATTACCTCGTCAACACGCTCGTAACCCTCTTTCACAAGTGTTTCTTTCTCGTCTGGAATAAGTACGGCATCAAGGTTAAATGATAGACCACCGGTAAAGGCCATTCTATAACCTAGGGCTTTAATGTCGTCAAGGAAGTTAGCAGCTTTATCAGCTCCAGCTTTCTTCATAACAACACCGATAATATCACGTAAAGATTTCTTAGTCAAGATCTCATTGATATAGCCAACTTCCTCTGGCACAAACTCATTGAACATAATACGTCCAACAGATGTCTCAATAATTTCTTTAACTTTTTCATCTTTTTCGTTGATAGTATCAACCAAAACTTTGATTTTAGAGTGCAATTCAACAGCTCCCTCATTGTAGGCGATAACCACCTCTTCAGGACCATAGAAAGTAGCACCCTCACCTTTACATCCTTTTTTAAGCTTGGTGATGTAGTAAAGTCCAAGCACCATGTCCTGAGAAGGAACGGTGATAGGAGCACCATTAGCAGGGTTAAGGATGTTATGAGAACCTAGCATCAAAATCTGAGCTTCCAAAATCGCAGCACTACCTAGAGGCAAGTGAACGGCCATCTGGTCACCGTCAAAGTCGGCATTAAACGCCGTACAAGCTAGTGGGTGCAGTTGCAAAGCCTTACCTTCGATAAGTTTAGGCTGGAATGCTTGGATACCCAAACGGTGAAGAGTTGGGGCACGGTTCAGTAGAACTGGGTGTCCTTTGATTACATTCTCTAGAATATCCCAAATAACTGGGTCTTTTCTATCTATAATTTTCTTAGCTGATTTCACAGTTTTTACTATACCACGCTCGATAAGCTTACGTATAATAAATGGTTTGTAAAGCTCGGCAGCCATATCCTTAGGAATACCACATTCGTGCATTTTAAGCTCTGGCCCAACGACAATTACCGAACGAGCAGAATAATCCACACGTTTACCCAAAAGGTTTTGACGGAAACGTCCTTGTTTACCTTTCAAACTGTCACTTAGTGATTTAAGTGGACGGTTGCTTTCTGTTTTAACAGCATTGCTTTTTCTTGAGTTGTCGAAAAGTGAATCCACAGCCTCTTGCAACATACGTTTCTCATTACGCAAGATAACCTCAGGAGCTTTAATTTCGATAAGTCGTTTAAGACGATTGTTACGTATGATAACTCTACGATACAAATCGTTCAAATCCGAGGTTGCAAACCTACCACCATCAAGTGGCACCAAAGGACGAAGCTCTGGTGGAATCACCGGAACAACTTTAAGTATCATCCACTCAGGTTTGTTAATCTCTTTTGAGCTACGGAAAGCCTCAATAACGTTCAAACGTTTAAGGGCATCCATTTTTCTTTGTTGAGATGTCTCAGTGTTAGCTTTGTGACGAAGCGAGAAACTAAGAGAATCTAAATCTACTTTCAAAAGTAGGTTATAGATAGCCTCAGCACCCATTTGAGCGATGAATTTCTCTGGATCGCTATCATCTAATTGGCTATTAGATTTATCTAGTTGAGCTGTGATATCAAGATATTCTTTCTCTGTTAGAAGCTCTAAATCGCTTACTCCGTGAGCCGCTGCTGCACCTGCCTGAACAACTACATAACGCTCGTAATAAACAATAGCTTCAAGTTTCTTGGTAGGGATACCAAGTAGGTAACCTATCTTAGAAGGCAAAGAACGGAAATACCAAATATGAACAACTGGAACAACCAAAGAAATATGGCCCATTCTCTCGCGTCGAACTTTCTTTTCGGTAACTTCTACACCACAACGATCACACACGATACCTTTATAACGTATGCGTTTATATTTACCACAGTGGCATTCGTAGTCTTTCACAGGCCCGAAAATCCTTTCGCAGAAAAGACCATCGCGCTCTGGCTTATATGTACGATAGTTTATTGTTTCTGGTTTTAACACCTCGCCACTTGAGTTCTCTAGAACCTCCTCTGGCGAAGTTAAACCGATAGAAATCTTATTGAAACTAACGCTTGTTTTGTTGTCTTTCTTGAATGACATATCTTATTTCTAGTTTTTATTGATCCAATTTAACGCTAATAGCCAAACCTCTAAGCTCGTGAAGTAACACATTTAAAGACTCAGGAATACCTGCTTGTGGCAGATTATCTCCCTTAACGATAGCCTCATAAGCTTTGGCACGACCCATAACATCATCTGATTTGATAGTCAAAATCTCTTGCAAGATGTTTGCTGCACCAAATGCCTCTAGTGCCCAAACCTCCATCTCTCCGAAACGTTGACCTCCAAACTGTGCCTTACCTCCCAATGGTTGCTGAGTGATAAGAGAGTAAGGTCCTATTGAACGAGCGTGCATTTTATCGTCGATCATGTGACCTAGTTTAAGCATATAAATGATACCTACCGTGGCTGGTTGGTGGAATTTCTCACCTGTACCACCGTCCGAAAGGAAAGTACGTCCACTGCGTGGAATACCTGCCTGGGCTGTGTACTCATTGATTTGCTCAAGTGAAGCACCATCAAAAATTGGCGTAGCAAATTTAAGTCCTAACTCACGTCCTGCCCAACCTAGAACAGTTTCGTAAATCTGACCCAAGTTCATACGAGAAGGCACACCTAGTGGGTTAAGCACTATATCTACTATACTTCCGTCGTCCAAAAAAGGCATATCCTCGTCACGTACAACACGTGCTACGATACCTTTATTACCATGTCGACCTGCCATTTTATCACCCACTTTAAGTTTACGTTTTTTAGCAACATAAACTTTAGCTAGTTGGATAATACCTGCTGGAAGTTCGTCTCCATTTGATAAGTTATATTTATCTCTCTTAACAATAGCATCACTTTGTTTGAATTTCAAAATGTAATTGTTAATTGCGATAGCTGTTAGTCTGTCAATACGCTCATCACCCGTCCAAGAAGTTGAACCTAGATTCATGTAATCTATTTCATCTAACATAGAAGTTGTGAACGCTGTACCTTTAGCAAAAATCTCAGCTCCGAAGTAGTCGTAAACACCCTCTGTTATTTTACCTTCTAGAAGAGTCCAAAGTTTTTGGATAAGTCTCTCGCGAAGTTTAACTACCTCACCTTGGAATCTATCATCAAGTTTCTCAAGAGCAGTTTTCTCAGCAGCCTTGCCTTTTTTAGAGTCTTTAGTGATACGGCTAAATAGCTTAGTATCAACTACAACACCATAAAGTGAAGGTTGTGCTTTAAGCGATGCATCTTTCACATCACCTGCTTTGTCACCAAAGATAGCGCGCAAAAGTTTTTCCTCTGGAGAAGGATCGCTCTCGCCCTTAGGAGTGATTTTACCTATTAATATATCACCTGGTTTAACGTTAGCACCAATTCTGATGATACCGTTTTCGTCCAAGTCTTTAGTTGCATCCTCAGACACATTAGGAATATCAGATGTAAGTTCTTCAACACCACGTTTAGTGTCACGAACCTCCATAATATATTCATCAACGTGAACTGAAGTGAAAATATCTTCTCTAACGATACGTTCAGAAATCACAATCGCATCCTCGAAGTTGTAACCTTTCCAAGGCATGAAAGCCACTTTTAGGTTACGTCCGATAGCTAGCTCGCCATTATCAGTTGAGTAACCGTCAGTCATAATTTGACCTTTAACTACTTGGTCGCCAGCTCTAACTATAGGTTTAAGCGTAACCGAAGTGCTTTGGTTAGTCTTGCGATAACGTGGCAAGTTGTAAACTGTAATATCTGAGTCAAAGCTTACCAACACTTCATCGTCAGTACGCTCGTATCTTACGTGGATTTGTTTTGCATCAGCAAATACTACCTCACCTGCACCCTCAGCTGTAATCTGAATACGGCTATCACCTATCATATCTTTCTCAAGGCCTGTTCCCACGATAGGAGCCTCAGGAGTAATCAAAGGCACAGCCTGACGCATCATGTTAGATCCCATCAGTGCACGGTTGGCATCATCATGCTCAAGGAAAGGAATCAAACTAGCTGCAATAGATGCAATCTGGTTTGGAGACACATCCATAAGATGAACCTCAGAAGGCGACACAACTGGGAAATCACTCTCAACTCGCGATTTGATACGCTCTGAGATAAATTCACCTTTGTCGTTAATCTTAGCATTTGCCTGAGCAATTACCAATCCTTCTTCCTCCTCTGCACTTAAGTATTCTATACCTTCGTTAGATAGGTTAACTACTCCACCCTCAGCCTTACGGTAAGGAGTTTCAATGAATCCCATATCAGAAATCTTAGCAAATACACAAAGCGAAGAAATCAAACCGATATTAGGACCCTCAGGAGTTTCAATAGGACACAAACGTCCGTAGTGAGTATAGTGAACGTCACGAACCTCGAAACCAGCACGCTCACGCGAAAGACCACCAGGGCCTAGTGCCGATAGACGACGTTTGTGAGTCATCTCAGCTAGTGGATTGGTTTGATCCATAAACTGCGACAACTGGTTAGTTCCAAAGAACGAGTTGATAACGCTCGAAAGAGTTTTTGCATTAATCAAATCAACTGGTGTAAATACCTCGTTATCACGTACATTCATACGCTCACGGATAGTACGTGCCATACGCACAAAACCAACTGAGAATTGATTAGCCAACTGCTCGCCTACTGTTCTAACACGACGGTTAGACAAGTGGTCGATATCATCAACATCTGTTTTAGAGTTAATAAGTTGGATAAGGTATTTAATGATTTCTATCATATCCTCTTTAGTTAGGATACGAACAGAAGGATCAGTAGTTAAACCTAATTTCTTATTAATTCTAAAGCGACCCACCTCGCCTAAGTCATAACGTTTGTCCGAGAAGAATAATTTCTCGATAACATCACGCGCTGTAGCCTCATCTGGTGGCTCAGAGTTACGAAGTTGACGGTAGATATATACCACAGCCTCTTTTTCTGAGTTACATGGGTCTTTTTGTAAAGTATTATATACGATAGAATAGTCAACACCGTTTTGATTATCCTTACTTAGAAGGATAGTCTTAGTGCCACTCTCTAAAATGTCTTCAATGTTTTGTTCATCAAGCACAGTCTCTCTATCTATGATAACCTCGTTACGCTCGATAGATACAACCTCTCCTGTATCCTCGTCAACGAAGTCCTCAACCCAAGTTCTAAGCACTCTGGCAGCAAGTTTGCGACCAACGGCTTTTTTGAGTGTAGATTTAGAAACTTTTATCTCGTCTGCTAGGTCAAAAATCTCAAGAATTTGACGGTCGCTCTCGAAACATATAGCTCTTAGAAGAGTAGTCACAGGAAGCTTTTTCTTACGGTCGATGTAAGCGTACATCACATTGTTGATATCTGTTGCAAACTCTATCCACGATCCTTTAAATGGGATAATACGTGCCGAGTACAACTTAGTACCGTTAGTGTGCATGCTTTGACCAAAGAAAACACCTGGAGAACGGTGCAACTGAGATACAATTACACGTTCTGCTCCATTAATAATAAAAGTACCACGGGGAGTCATATATGGTATAGTACCAAAATATACGTCCTGTACAACTGTATCAAAATCTTCGTGTTCTTGATCCGTACAATACAGTTTCAACTTTGCTTTTAATGGGACACTATATGTCAAACCACGCTCCAAACACTCATCAATAGAGTATCTTGGTGGGTCAACATAATAATCAATAAATTCAAGGACAAAATTGTTCCTTGTATCAGTTATGGGGAAATTCTCCATGAACACTTTGTACAGACCCTCGTTTTTACGATTCTCTGCCGTTGTATCCAATTGGAAGAAATCCTGAAATGATTTTAGCTGTATCTCCAAGAAATCAGGATAACTCATCCTGTTTTTAACTTGCGAGAAGCTTATTCTTTGATTGCTCGATTTTTGGGACATCCTAATCCAAAATTAATGTTGAAGTTATCTTTTAAGGAAAAACCTCTTTATTGATTCTTCTTTTTACAACACTTAAAATGCTGCATATCAAGACTTTAATTCCTGTCAAAGAGTCTAACCCTAAGACAGGTAATGTGGCACAAAGAAAGTCCTGCCACTTTTAGCACATAAAAGGCATAGAGCTTATTTTAATAAGCCCTACACCCGTCATGTAAGTTTGGTGAGTTAAAATTATTTAACTTCAACCTCAGCTCCAGCTTCTTCCAAAGCAGCTTTAACTTGCTCAGCTTCTTCTTTAGATACGCCTTCTTTAACTGTTTTAGGAGCTCCGTCAACTAGATCTTTAGCTTCTTTAAGTCCTAGACCTGTGATATCTTTCACAGCTTTAACTACTTGTAGTTTAGCACCACCAGCAGCTACAAGAACAACATCAAAAGATGTTTTCTCAGCAGCAGCCTCAGCAGCAGCAGGAGCAGCAGCTACAGCTACAGCAGCAGCAGCAGGCTCGATTCCGTACTCTTCTTTAAGAATAGTAGCTAATTCATTTACTTCCTTAACTGTTAGGTTAACTAACTCTTCAGCTAATACTTTAATATCTGCCATTTTATATAAAATTAAATTGTTTTTACTTATTTTACTTTTTCTTTTTTTACTCTTTTTTCGCCTAAATCTTAGTTTCTCTCTTCAAGAGCTTTAACTAGACCAGCGACTTTTCCACCTGCAGATGCCTGCAAAGCAGAGATAACACTCTTAGCTGGAGACTGAAGTAATCCAATAACTTCACCAATAAGTTCGTTTTTACTTTTGATGTTAACTAGATCTTCTAGTGCGCCTTCGCCAATATAAACACATTCTTCTGCAAAAGCAGCTTTAAGAACTGGTTTATCGTTAGTTTTACGGAATTCTTTGATAAGAACTGCAGGAGCTTTTGCTGTTTCTGTAAACATAATAGCAGTTGATCCTACAAGTGTTTTAACTAACTCTGCATCAGCTTTTTCTACTTTTTCAAGTGCTTTAATGAACAAAGTGTTTTTAACAACTACCATGCTAACGCCTGTCTCAAAACATTGACGACGTAATGCAGCTGTTTGTTCAGCATTTAGTTCAGAAGCATCTGTAACGTAAAAATGTGGATATGCGTTAAGTTTCTCGGCTAAAGAGTTTATTGCAATAGTTTTTTCTTCCCTATTCATCGTTCAAATTTTTTATTTAATATCTACTGATTTAGGGTCTACCTGTATGCCTGGACTCATTGTCGATGAGAGATATACGCTAAGAACATAAGTTCCTTTAGCCGCAGACGGTTTAAGCTTGTTGATCATTTGTAAAAACTCAGTAGCATTTTCAATAATTTGATCTTCTGTAAATGACACTTTTCCAACTGAAGAGTGTACAATACCGAATTTATCAACTTTAAAGTCTATTTTACCTGCTTTTACTTCTGTAACTGCTTTACCGACTTCCATAGTTACTGTACCTGTTTTAGGGTTAGGCATCAAACCACGTGGACCCAATACGCGTCCTAGTGCTCCAACTTTAGCCATTACAGAAGGCATAGTGATAATCACATCAACGTCGGTCCAACCTCCCTTGATTTTTGCGATATAATCATCTAGTCCTACATAATCAGCGCCTGCTGCCTTTGCTTCTTCCTCCTTGTCAGGAGTACAAAGAACAAGTACTCTAGTTTGTTTTCCTGTACCGTGTGGTAGGGTTACAACACCTCTTACCATTTGGTTTGCTTTACGGGGATCTACCCCTAATCGCACGTCTACGTCAACGGAAGCATCAAATTTCGTAAAGGTAATTTCCTTTAGAAGGGCTGCCGCTTCGCTTAGTTTGTATACCTTTGAAGGTTCTACTTTTGCGATAGCTATTTTTTGATTTTTGGTCAGCTTACTCATTTTTACAGTAATTTAAAATTACAAATTAGGAAATTCTCCAACAACATTGATACCCATGCTACGTGCGGTGCCCGCTACCATACGCATAGCAGCCTCTAGAGTGAAACAGTTCATGTCAGGCATTTTGTCCTGAGCAATCACTTGAATCTGTTCCCATGTAACCTGACCGACTTTTTTACGGTTAGGCTCAGCTGAACCAGATTGAATACCTGCTGCCTCTTTTAGCTGTATGGCTACAGGTGGTTGTTTAACGATAAAGTCAAAAGACTTATCAGAGTAAACAGTGATGATAACTGGCAATACCTTACCCGCTTTGTCTTGTGTCTTAGCATTGAACGCCTTACAGAAGTCCATGATATTGACACCCTTAGAACCTAGTGCAGGTCCTACTGGGGGCGAAGGATTGGCAGCGCCACCTTTGATCTGCAATTTTATAAATGCAGCAACCTCTTTTGCCATAATTTTCCTTGTTTTTTATTCTTTTTCTACTTGCATAAAGCTCAACTCCATTGGAGTCTTGCGCCCAAATATCTTCACAGAAACCGTAAGTTTCTTTCTTTGTTCGTCGATAGCGTCAATGGTGCCACTCAATGAAGAGAATGGTCCGTCTGTTACTTTGACGCTTTCGCCTACAACGAAAGGAATTTCGTTTTCTTCCTCACCTGCACTCATTTCATCGACTCTTCCAAGTATGCGGCTCACTTCCTGTGGACGGAGTGGTGTTGCCAACATTTTTCTACTTGCTTCTTTAGTGTCTCCGAGGAAGCCGAGTACGTTAGGTGTATTACGAAGGATAAGTGGAATTTCTCCTACTAAATTAGCCTCAACTAATACATAACCTGGGTAAGAAACACGCTCCTTGCTGATTTTTTTGCCGTTTCGGATTGAATAAATCTTCTCGGTTGGAATCAACACCTGTGAAATGTAATCTTCAAGTTTAAGGTGAGCAACCTCAGATTCGATTGCCTCTTTAACTTTCTTTTCTTTTCCACCTATGGCGCGTATAACATACCATTGTTTTTGCTCTTTCTCGCTCATTTTTTACAAAATATTTGATTAGTAAAGCAAACTGTATATAGCTTTCATTATCCCTTCAAAACTCAAGTCCATCGCAAGTATCACCAAGGCAAACAGTAGGGAAGCTACCATGACAACTATTGCCGAATTTTGGAGTTCACTCCATGATGGCCAAGAGACTTTTTGAATAAGCTCTTTATAGGATTCTTTAACGTAATTTACTACTTTCATATTATTATATGGTAAATTTTAAGCACGAGTGGAGAGATTCGAACTCCCATCAACGGTTTTGGAGACCGCTATTCTACCCTTGAACTACACTCGTAGAAAAAAAGTAAGGAGCCTTTAAACAAAGCTATCAGCTCCTTACTTTTAAAAAAATTTATCTTAACACTAGATTCTAGTGAAGAATTTTAGTTACCTGACCAGCACCAACTGTACGTCCACCTTCACGGATAGCGAAACGAAGACCTTCGTTAAGAGCTACTGGGTAGATTAGAGATACTTTGATAGTGATGTTATCACCTGGCATAATCATATCTACACCTTCTGGAAGAGTTACCTCACCAGTGATATCCATTGTACGGATGTAGAATTGAGGACGGTATTTGTTGTGGAATGGAGTGTGACGTCCACCTTCTTCTTTTTTCAAGATATAAACCTCAGCTTCAAATTCTGTGTGAGGAGTGATAGAACCTGGTTTACAAACAACCATACCACGTTTAACGTCTTTCTTGTCGATACCACGCATCAAAAGACCTACGTTATCACCTGCTTCACCTGAGTCAAGAAGTTTACGGAACATTTCAACACCTGTACAAGTTGAGTTTTGTGGTTTTTCACCAAGACCTACGATCTCAACTGCGTCACCAACTTTAACGATACCTGTTTCGATACGACCTGTTACTACTGTACCACGACCTGTGATAGAGAACACGTCCTCAACTGGCATAAGGAATGATTTATCTACGTCACGTGGAGGAAGTGGAATGTATGTATCAACTGCATCCATAAGTTCCATGATTTTTTCTTCCCATACTGGTTCGCCATTAAGACCACCTAGTGCAGATCCACGGATAACTGGAGCGTCGTCGCCATCGAATTGGTAGAAAGAAAGAAGTTCACGAACTTCCATTTCAACTAGTTCTAGCATCTCTTCGTCATCAACCATATCGCATTTGTTCAAGAACACAACGATTTTAGGAACGTTTACCTGACGAGCAAGTAGGATGTGCTCACGAGTTTGAGGCATAGGACCATCAGTTGCAGCAACTACGATGATAGCACCGTCCATTTGAGCAGCACCAGTAACCATGTTTTTTACGTAATCCGCGTGACCTGGACAGTCAACGTGAGCGTAGTGACGGTTAGCAGTTTGGTACTCAACGTGAGCAGTGTTGATAGTGATACCACGCTCTTTTTCTTCAGGAGCGTTATCAATTGAATCAAAGCTACGAAGTTCTGAAAGACCTTTGTTAGCAAGAACAGTTGTAATAGCAGCAGTAAGAGTAGTTTTACCGTGGTCAACGTGTCCGATTGTACCGATGTTTACGTGAGGTTTCGATCGGTCGAATTTTTCTTTTGCCATAATTGAAAGTTATTTTAATAAAATTTATTGTTATAATTACGTTTAAATAATTCTTTTATTTCTTTTTTTAGCTTTTTTAAAAGAGCTATCTTTTTCTGACACTTCCCTTTTTGTCAGTTTTTTGGAGCGAAAGACGAGGCTCAAACTCGCGACCCTTAGCTTGGAAGGCTAATGCTCTATCAACTGAGCTACTTTCGCAAAAAAAATTGGTGGGAGAAGATGGATTCGAACCACCGAAGACGAAGTCAGCAGATTTACAGTCTGCCCCATTTGGCCACTCTGGTATTCTCCCATAATTATCAATGCACTTAATACATTTCCCCACTTTAAAATTTACACCTATATATAATAGGTAAAAATTTGTGAGCCGATGGACGGATTCGAACCGCCGACCAGCTGATTACAAATCAGCTGCTCTGGCCAACTGAGCTACATCGGCAAAAAATGCTCTTGTTAGGGGATGCAAAAATAATTATAAAAAATTAAATCACAAAATTTTCCCTTTAAAAATTTACTAAAATCTCATATTTTGTTCTACTTATAACAAAAACTAATAAAAAGGCTTTAGCATAATTCGGTGACAAAAGTACGACTAATTTTCTTATAATCCAACATATTAGGCAGTTATTTTTAATTCTAATTCTATATAATTTGTTAAATACTAGGTTTTCTGAATGTTTTTATCAAAAAAATCATTATCTTTGGGTTCATTAAACTTTAAAACATGCGTTATGAGTAAAAGAAGCACCTTTGGAAATATATTTGGGACAATAGCCGTAGTGGGAGGCTCTGTAGTTGGTTTGGGTAATATTTGGAGATTCCCTTATGTAGCAGGTGAAAATGGGGGTGCAGCCTTTATTTTGGTTTACATTTGCATGAGTTTATTTATTTCTATTCCAATAATGCTAACTGAGATGTCAATAGGACGTGCTGGTCAGAGCAACGCAATGGGTTCGTTCAGACGTTTATCTAAAACCAGAGCTTGGCAGGGGGTAGGACTTTTGGGGGTTATCACAGCCTTTATCATCATGTCTTTTTACAGCGTTATTGCTGGTTGGTCTATAAAATTCTTTGCTGAATCGGTATCCGATGGTTTTGCAGGCAAGAGTCCCAATGAAATTGAGAGTGCGTTCACAGCTTTTATTTCAAGTGGCTGGAAGCCTATTTCGCTAGCACTATTATTTATAGTTATGAGTGGCGCGATTATTATGGGTGGCGTAACAAAAGGTATAGAAAAAGCTAATAAGATATTAATGCCTATTATGGCGATAATATTAGTTGGTATGGTGATTAAGTCTACAACACTATCAGGTTGGAGCGAAGGAACAAAATTCTTGCTTAACCCTGATTTTAGCAAGATTACATGGTCTGTGGCACTCCAAGCGCTTGGTCAATCTTTCTTTTCTATGAGTTTAGGCATGGGAGCTATGATAATCTACGGCTCTTACATCAAAAAGAAAAGCAATATGTTTAAGATTGCAGGTATGGTTGCTATCTCAGACGTTACCATAGCCGTGCTTTCAGGCCTAGCTATCTTCCCTGCTGTGTTTACTTTTGGCATAGAGCCAGCCTCAGGGCCTCAGTTAGTGTTTATTACCTTGCCTAACGTATTTGCTCAGATGAGTGGAGGTTATATTCTTTCTATAGTTTTCTTTGTGTTGTTGTTTTTTGCAGCTATCACTTCATCGGTTTCGCTTATCGAGGTTATGGTCTCGTTTGTGCACGAGGAGTTTAGAATAAAACGAGTTCAAGCAACACTTATTATTATGATAGCCCTTGCGCTTATATCATCGGCGTGCGTAATGTCTCAGATGCCAGGAAGTACTATACGTGTTATAGGTCTAGACCTTATAGATTTTAACGATAAGTTAACTTCTGTATTCTTGATGCCTGTTGGCGCATTGTTTAGTATGTTGTTTGGTGGTTGGGTTCTTTCGCGCAAAAGCCTATTTAATGAACTTTCATCTAACGGGCTTTTCAAACACGACACTTTGATTAAGATAACTTATTTCCTTGTGAAATATATTATCCCAGCAGTGATATTACTACTATTTATTACAGAGACTATTAAGTTTTTTATCCCAGCAACTTAAGGGAGACTAACAAGCATTCATCTGCTGCCTTTTAGCGTTGCAGCTAAATACTTATTAGCCCCCTTATTATTTCAAAAAGAATAATTAATATTTACCTTCTATTTTACGATAATAGAATTAATTAGACGAAACCCCATCTTCTCATTGAGACTATGGCGAAGTGTCTCGCGGCGAATAAGTATCTCGTGACGCACCACAGAGGAGCTCACGTTGATGTACAGTACACCCTTGTGAAGATTCATTGAAGGGGTATAAGATGCCACGGCAGGACCCACTATCTCAGCCCAATACTCGGGCAATTTAGCCTCAGCTATTTTGGCTGCGATAAGAGGTGTATCTTTCAAGAAATCAGCCCATAACTCGCCTATTCTCACTGGTTTAGTCCTTCTCATTTGCCTTGTGGTATATTAAATAATGAGTATTTTTTCACTCTATCTTTGAGTATGCTCTCTAGGCGCATTTTATTGCAGTCCGAGATAAAAATCTGTCCAAAATCCTTACCCGAAGTTAGCTCCAGTAATTTAGCCACCCGATTAATGTCTAATTTATCAAACAAATCGTCCAATAAAAGCAAGGGTTTACTCCCACAAAAGCGAGAAATCACACCATATTGAGCCAATTTCAAGGCCACTAAAAAAGATTTTTGCTGACCCTGCGAGCCGTATTTTTTAAGTGGGTATTCTCCCATTTTCATCTTCATATCATCGCGATGCACACCCTTAGAAGTGTGGCCACACATAAGGTCTTTACTGCGAGATCTTAATAGCAGGTTTCCCATGGTATCTTCCATTAACTCAGATATATACTCCACACTAACTTGCTCTTTATCATCAGAAAGAAAGGCATAATATTTCTCCACCTGGGGCGAAATTTCTGCGATAAAGGCTTTGCGAGCCTCGTAAATTATCTCGGCGCAACTGGCAAGTTGCATATCTAACACTTCTAAGATTTCATCGTTGCAATGTTGTGTTTTGAGCAGAGAGTTTCGCTCGGCCAGCACCTTATTGTACTTGACCACAGCGAGCAAATATTGATTATCTATTTGCGAGATTACGCCATTTAAGTATTTGCGCCTTTCATCAGCAGATTCATGCACCAAAAAAGTATCAAAGGGTGAAACCATAACCACAGGATAACGACCTATATGCTCTAAAAGCTTATCATATTGTTTGCCGTTGTGCTTAAAAAATTTTGTTCCAAACCTCTGAAAACTAGCAACTACTCCTGATATCTTATTTTCTTCGCTAAGATACTCGCCATCAAGCAAGAAGAAGTCTGAGCCGTGCCTAACAATCTGATTATCTGCCGAAGACAAAGAGCTCTTACACATAGACAAATAATAGATAGCATCTATGATATTAGTCTTGCCAGCACCATTATCGCCCACAAAGCAATTAATGCCGTCGGCGAATTCAAAAGTGCTGTTTTGCACATTCTTAAAGTTTAAAATAGATAATTTTTTTAGCCTCATAACCTAGTGTTTTCACATCAAAGGTACTAAATTTAGATAAAATTTAAAATAAATATGAGATAAGAGTATGAAATAAGACAAAAAAATGTATTTTTGCATAAAATAAAAATTTTAAAGAAAAATTAAATAGCATTATGGCAACTAAACACAAAAAAGAAATTGACAATCAAGACCCAGAAGTTGTAATTGAAACAGCAATCAACAGCACTGAGGAGTACATCTTCAAAAATGGGAAAAAATTAATTACAGCACTTGTTGTTCTTATCGTGGTTGTGGGAGGTTATTTCTCTTACAAATATCTTATTCAAGAGCCCAAAAACAAACAAGCAGCAGATATGATGTTCAAAGCAGAACAACTTTTTGCAGCTGATAATTTTGAATTAGCACTTAACGGCGACGAAAACACAGCAGGTTTTTTAACTATTGTCAACCAGTACGGTTCAACAACCTCGGGCAACCTTGCAAAACACTATGCTGGTGTATGTTACATCAAACTAGGTGATTTAGACAACGCTCTTACTTCGCTTAAAGCATTTGAGAAAACTAAGGGTGTACCTAACCAACTACTTATGGCACAAAACCTTGGTCTTCAAGCAGATATCTACTCTCAAAAGAAAGAATATTCTACGGCTGCAAGTCTTTATGAGAAAGCTGCAAATTCATCTAATAATAACTTCTCAGCTCCATTTTATTTAAGCAAACTTGCTTTGGTTTACATAGCTCTTGAGCAAAACGACAAAGCGCTAGCCGTTGCAAAACGCATAGAGGATGAATATCCTCAAAGCATGGAAGCTCGTGATATTCAAAAACTTATAGGTCAATTAGAGCAATAAGAATGGCAACGAATTTAAAAAATTTATCAGTATTTGACTCATCTACACCCTCTGCCGAGAACATGAAATTTGGCATAGTTGTAGCTGAGTGGAATTCAGCCATTACGGGCGAGTTGTTGAGTGGTGCTATTCGCACGCTTAAAGACGCAGGATGTGAGGATGAGAATATCTTAGTTAGAAACGTACCAGGCACTTTTGAGTTGTCTTTGGGAGCGCAGTTTTTTGCTCAATACACTGACGTTGATGCGATTATAGTGTTGGGATGTGTTATTCAGGGCGAGACGCGCCACTTTGATTTCGTATGTCAAGGGGTTACTGAGGGCGTTAATCACGTTTCATTAACATGGAATATCCCAGTTGCTTTTGGAGTTTTGACTACTGAGAACCAGCAGCAGGCTTTGGACAGAGCAGGTGGCAAGCATGGTAATAAGGGGGACGAGGCAGCCTACACAGCCATTAAGATGGTGCAGATGCAAGTTGAGATGTGCATAGAGAATGTCGAGGAGGACTTCGAGGAGGAACCTGATGATATCAACATCAATTAGATAGAGAAGGATGACTTAATTGGTCATCCTTTTTTTTAGTTGTTAGTTATTAGTTGTTAGTTTCTAGAGGCCACTAACGCGACTACGACTAGCATCGAGCTATTTTTTACTAACGTTAGTGGCTATCTGCTCGATGCTAATGCCGCCTGCCCGACGTGAGGGCGTTAAATGTCAACGGGGCACGAAACTCATAAAACAAGAAAAATGTACGCATTTTTCTTTGAGTGCCACAAATCGCAAGATTTGTAATTCTAAATTATTTTCCTTAATTTTGTAGTACTCTACATATTAGACACGGCAGGGAAACCTGCCTTAATGTTAGGTGGGTATTTTTATGCCTACCCTTATCCTGCATAGGTGGTTTCGCCCCCGTGTAGGCTATTAATGTACCTACTGCCGTGTCTGGTGTAGAGTAACGGGTCAGCGAAACTGCCTTTTTTATTTTCGCTGTGCCATTAACCCTTAAAACACTACACTATGGAGCAGAGAATCAAATTAATCACAAAAACAGTTTACGATTTAGACCCACGCGAATTGCGTAAGTACTACGTTTCTATGGCTTTACAGTTATATAGACACAGTTGCGAGCCCGAATATAATGAGCATAAGATGTTGCTAAGGCTCAGGAATGAACTTCAGCGATATAACGAGGAGATGATTAAACTCAGAAAAGCAGACTATAATAATCTAACACTAAGCAAAGTGCAGAATTTTATACAAAAGAATTATGGGTTTGTACGTGAGTTAGTTGACAAGGGGTGAGCAATTACCCCTCCACTCGTCATGATGAACTTGATTCGGCATCTCTCTTATCCTTGGTAATTTCAAATCTTCGATTTGTGGCACTCCGACCAAAATACTAAAGCATTTTGTTTTTTATGGAGTTCTCGTGCCCCGTTGATATTTAACGTGCTCACGGCGCACAGCCGGCATTAGCATGCAGCTCCTATTTTACTAACGTCAGTGGCTATCTGCTCGATGCTAGTCGCGTTCGTGAGTATTATGATGAAAAGCTAGAAGGCAGCAGGTGAACACTTATTGTCTTGCCTTACAAGTATTTCTTCCACTTAAAGTATATATACGTAATAATAGACACCACGACCATAAGACCTATGGCATAAGGATAACCATACTTCCACATAGTCTCAGGAATAAACTGAAAGTTCATGCCATAGATACTCGCTATCATAGTCGGTGGCATGAAAAACAGCGACGCAATAGTGAAAATTTTAGAAGCATTCGTCTGATCCAAATTAATCAAGCCCAACACCGTATCTTGCATATAATCCAAACGCTCAGACGAGAAATCAGCATGCGAAATAAGCGAGTTAACGTCCTTAATCATCAGCGAAAGCTTAGGATAAATATCATTTGGGAAACGCTCACTTCGCAAAATACCCGAGAGAACCCTCTGCCTATCAAAAATATTCTCACGAATCAACATGGTGTTTTCCTGCAAATGAGAAATCTGCTTAATTAGCTCTTTGTCTACCCTCTCGCTACTATTTATCTCCTTACTTAGGGCTGCAATCTGCCTAGCCAAAGCCTCCAAAAGGTCGGCATCGTAGTCAATACGCACCTCCATAATAGATATAAGTAAGTGATAACCAGTAGGATAAGCACGCAGATTCATCTGCAATTTCTTCTCCGACTCAGCTATGGTTCTAAAGTCAGCCTGCCTAACTGAGATTAAGATACCCTCACAAATTATGAAAGATACGGGCTCTATCATAAAGTTATTTCCCGTAGTAATAAAAAAGTTGGAGTTGGTGATAATCGCGTTCTCAGTCTCAGAATATTTAGAAGAACTCTCAATCTCAACTACCTGTTGACGAGTTTGCAGATTGATTTCCATAAAATCCTCAACGGCCTTTTGCTCCTTAATAGTTGGGCTGTGAAGGTCTATCCATAGGATATCATCATAGCCTAGCTCATCAAAAAGCTTTAAGTCTGCGTTGCGAACAATTTTATTGTGTTGTTTTAGATAAATTGTAATCATTTTCGTAAATTTTTAACGTCCGTTAAGTCTTCTTCGCCTTATTATTTACTTGTTGCCCTTTTGTTATAGAGCGCAAAGTTAGCCTGGCAAACTCGGAGGATCGACCTCCTTGCTCTTTTCCCAAAAGAGTCTGAGGGCCGTTCGTTTATCGTTATCGAAAATGTAATCTATGTTTTGTGTTAGATACTCATAAGCATAGCTCTTATCTTGATGATTATAATAAGAAATAGACTTATCTATGTTCTCTAGCCCATATTTTAGCGCATCACTAAGCTGAGCTACACTCTTCTGCTCAACTCCCTCGCGCGCTACCCACAGCGCAAAAACAAAGGGCAATCCAGTAAGCTCAAACCAAGCAAGGCTCAAGTCATAAGAATATTTATAGCGCCCCTCATTCTCAAACACCTTGTCACCTATCAAAAGAGAAGCATCAGATAGCTTATCCGAGGTAAACTCAGGAGAGATTTTCCATAACTCACGGCAAATTATTTTCAGTAATTTCACCGAAGTTAAAGAGTCTGTATCCAGGCATATTGATTTGATTTCACTCAAGGGCTTATCACCCACAAGCACCACAGAACGTACAGCAGAGCTGGCTCCAAGGCAGTAAGGAGTAATTATTTTGGCATCATTAAGTGAAGGGATAACACCCACAGGCACTAACGCAATGTCAGCATTTTTAGCAATATAGGCCTCGGCGCAAAGCCTGGGCGATGACAATAGAAGCTCGGAGCGCTTGTTATAAGCGTTCTCTATACCATAAATAAATGGTATCGTATTTAGATACGAAGTTGCTGCTATTTTTTCGGGAGCCATCATCCATATAAGGTGTCTTTTTTGCTAGTTACTTTGATTTTACAGTGCGAAGTTAATAAAATAATTTATAACTTCGCAGAAAATAACTCTTTTATAATAATTTTATGCCAAAACTTTCTGTGCTAATTGCAACATATAATCGTGCTCCTCACTTAATAAGGACTCTCGAAAGCCTACTGGAGCAGGATTTAAACTCTGAGCTGTGGCAGATAATTATAGTTGATAATAATTCCTCAGATTCAACTAAGAGCTCGTGCGAGGAATTTATTGCATCTCACAGAGAGTTTGATATTAAGTATTTCTTTGAGCGTGAGCAAGGCCTGTCTTATGCTCGCAACTGTGGCATGGCAAATTGCCAGGGTGATTATATTGTTTTTGTTGACGATGACGAGATATTTTCTAAGGATTTTCTAAGTGCTTATTACAAGTTATTTGAAAGTGAACCCACAGCATTGGTTGCAGGTGGCAGGGTCGAGGCTCAATATGATTTTAAGACACCTAGTTGGCTTATGCGTTTTAGCGAAAGACCTATTGCTGGCACAGTAAACTTCTCACCCCAAACCAAATATTTCCCCTCTACGCGCTACCCTACGGGGGGCAACATGGCTTTCAGGGCTAGTGTTTTTGCCACTTACGGCAATTTTAATACAGCTCTAGGGCGCAAGGGCAGCTCACTTATGGGTGGTGAGGAAAAAGACCTTTTTGAGCGTATAAACGCCAAGATTTACTATGTTTATGATGCCTTGATATTCCACATTATCCCTGAGAGCAGGGTTAGTGTGGAATATGTTTATAAGGTTGCGAGCATGGTTGGCGTGAGTGAGAGACTGCGCACTAAGGAGCGAGGAATCTATGGCAGGCGATTGATTTTGGAGGGTGTTAAGTGGGCTGGGGCCTTGGTTTTTGCGTTGGGCTATGTTTGCGTGGGTCGTTTTTCGGCTGCGAGGGTGCTTTTGGGTATGCGCTGGAGAACAAGCAAAGGACTAATAAAATAGGAGCTCGATGCTAGTCGCGTCTGCCCGACGTGAGGGCGTTGAATGTCAACGGGGCACGAAACTCATAAGGGGAAAAATGCGTGCATTTTCTTTTGAGTGCCACAAATCGAAGATTTGTAAGTAACCATACCAAGCACGAGAGAGACACTAAAAACTAAAAAAAGGGCATAACTTTTAAAAGTTACACCCTTAATTTCTAAATAGAAGTTAAAGTATATTTATTTTATACTAAAATTATCCTATTACATTAACATTGACAGCTTGCTCGCCTTTTTTGCCTTCGCTAACTTCAAATTCTACGGCTTGACCTTCTTCAAGACCACGGAATCCGTCTTTGTTAATACCTGTGTAGTGAACAAAAATGTCACTTCCTGTTTCGGCAGTGATAAAGCCATAACCTTTAGCTGAATCAAACCATTTTACTGAACCTTTCATAATGAAAATTAAATAAGTTAAAAAATAAACTTCGGACAAGATAAAATAAAAAAACCACAATAACAAAATAATTCAAATAAAAATTCATTTTTAACCTAATTAACACAAAAATAGCACTAAATAACGTGAGTTCGATAATTATCGAACTCACGTTATTTAGGTCTATTTTCCCACCAAACTCGCTCGCATAACCAAAATATCTCGCTGATACTGAGTAATATCAGAGGCATGATCTATCTCATCAGCCAAGATTTCAACAGCTATCTGAGCTGTTGTGTAGTCCTTGCCTGAGGTATAATCAGCAATCTCACGATAGCGCGCAATCGCACATTTTTCGCTATGAAGATTTTGCACTAAGATACTATCTACCTTAAAATCCGATGGCACTTCATACTTACACCTTGCCAAGGTAAACCACATTTGAGGATCAAGAACTGGCGTGCCGTCAAGCTCACCTATACGCCTGGCTAACATCTCTGCATGACGCAATTCCTCATTTGCATGTTCCAAAAACTCAGACTCTATCTCACTGCGCATAGCCCCCTCAACAACTCTAGCACCTATCCAATATTGGTAATACGATAGCCACTCCTCCGAAAGCGCAACATTAAGCATATCAATTAATTTGCCCTTGTCAAGCCCCAGAGCACAACTACATGTTTGATTATTTTCCATAACTTATCTACTTTTAATATTTAAAATACAGAATTAAAAGCAAATATTGTGCAAAAAACTAGGGGCACTTTAAAAAAGCGCCCCTAGTTTTTAGAGATATTTTACACTAAAGCATTATGCCTTAGCAGGTGCTTTTACCTTAGCAGCAGCTGGCTTTGCAGGCACTGGCTCAGGTGTAACATCTTTTTTCTTGTCAAGAAAACTAACAACAGCATATTTAGCAGCTGCGATAGTCTCACGGTTAACTTTCTCGATTACGCTACCACAAGATAAGTCGTCGGTTGAAACATAACCTTCCATAAGTAGTAACTGAACTATCATGTTGTTAATGTTTGTCTCCTGGCAATATTCCTCAGTGATATAAAGTTTGTCAATGCGAGCTGCAAATTCGTCAGCAAATTCAGCATAGTTAGGCAAACTCATAAGCTCCTCGAAAGTCTCGCTAAAGCTAGAAAGCTCGATGTTAAGGTTAGGATTAACCAAAAGTGGCGAGAATTCTTTGCTCTTATCTTTAGGCTCAAAATCAACTAGGTTGCTAATATCAACTTTCTTAGTTTTGTTATCCATACGTCTAAGATCAGCTTTACGCATATTCTCAAGTTGGTATAAGAAGAAGTTGTAACGTAGTAGCTCACCACTATTCATATTGCCACCAAAGATGTGGAAATATTTATCGTTGATAAGTTTTTTAACCTTGATTTTACCTTCGTTAATCTCAGGGTTGTTAACTCTAACCTCTTGGATAAGTTGTTTAAGTGCCGCAGCAGCTTTTTGAGGACCTGTAATCTCACGTCCTTTTTTACCTATCTCAGTTGATAGGACACCACATTGAATAAATCTAGCTTTACCTTTACCGTCTTTACCTCCTTTAAGGCAGTTGATAAGGTGCCCAACTGTTTCTACTTGTTCTTCCTCGGCGATAAATGGTTGGCCTCCAGGTGTACTTGCAAGCGCATCAAAGATAGCGCTAAAGATTTTACGATCTAGTGTTTTCTCTGCAACATGTTCAACATCCTCTAGCATGTAAGACGCAGTAGCCATGAAACGGTTACGTATCATATCAAAGTTTACGTCAGTGATAGTGTACATAACTTTGTCTTGCAAGAAGCTTTTGCCTGTGAAGATCATGTTTACCACCTCGGTGATATTGATTTTCTCTAGCAAACGGAAAGATGAGCATAGGTAGTAATTTTTCTCCTCAGCAACATATTCCCAGTCTAGAACATCGTCGAGATAGTTGCCATGTTTAGCAATAGTATCAACTATGTTTTTATCAGCTGTGTAGCGCACAAGTGTACGTTGGAAGTTAGGTCCATCCTGAGATGTAGCTTTTTCTTTACGTTCGCCGTGAGCATCTATGTAAAGCAAGAAGTTTTCTGGGTTGTCAACACGTGTTATACCACCCTCTTGTTTGCCATAGTTAGCAGCCGAAAGCATAATATCAATTTTAAATGGCATAGTAATATCACACATACCACTTACTGTACTTCTAGAGTTAAGGTCCTCTACATTACTATCTGCACTACTTTCAAACAAGTATTTGTAATATTTAATGTAGTCTGGGTCAAAGTCAGTAGTACGAGAGAAGTCACCCACCTCAGTTCCTATACCATAAAGATTTCCTTCAGCATCTTGGAACTCGTGGAACATATCACCAGCTATCATTTTCACTGAACGTATGCCCTCAAGGTTGTTACGAAGCCATTTTAATACAAAGGCCGCAATCATCTCGCTCTTACCTACACCACTATCACCATTAATCTCAACAACGAACACACCACCGTCATTTTCCTCAACCAAGAACAGCGAACCGTGACGTGGAATACCACCTATCTCTTTCACTTTCTCGTTGATAATAGTAAGACGAGGTTTTTTAACATCACCAAAGTAGTCAGCCTCAGATTTTAGAGGAGTAACGATAGTTTTGATGTTGCCATTAGGACCTTTAATGTCGAAGTAACCGATTTGAGGGAAAGAGATAAGTTTCTCTGGCGCACCCAAAAGCGAAATTACATCTGGCACAAAGTTGCGAATATCTTTAAGTGTGATATCCTCAGTATAGTTCAAACGATAGTTATCAGTCAAATACTTCATATAACCTTTTTGGAAGATTACAAGTTCTTTAACGATACCATGTTTAACGATTTTACAACGGTAGTCATCAGAATCCATGTTCTCAACAAAACGCGCTAGACGCTCAGTGAAGAATTTAGATTCAGGGCGTGGGTTGATATAACGCACATAATCAAGCTCTGAGGCAAGTTCAACGTCTTTTTTCTTAACCTCTACCCTATCAATTTTATGGAAAGGATATTCACGTTTTTTAGCATCAGTCACAATACGTGTGTGCTCCTGAACTGGTTGCTCAGATGAAATCACACCACATTTGCTCATAAGCTCGTTAATCCAGTTAATTCTACCACCTTCAAAAGTCTCAAGAGCTTTGTTCTCCATATCAAAACCTTTGTAAAGCGACACCCCGTGCTGCACCATTTCATTCACACTAGAGTTTTGTTTGCTAAATGCAGTCTCAACAAGGCGAACCAAAGTGTGAGCATAACGATTATAGTAATCTGTGCCTTTAGTACGGTGTATCATACCTATATAGAAACGGACTACTTTGCGCGATACAGCATAAATTTCACTCTCAGCTATCTTGATGTCCTTACGGCGCATGATGTAGCTATTGATTTCTTTAAGCTGATCTGGCATAATAGAGTTTACAAACTCTTCGGTAAACATTTTAATCTCACCATCCTCAGTTTGCTCTATGCGCTCAGCAAAGTAACGCAACTTATCGCAAACCATACGTTTGAATGACTCATCATTGCGCATTAAATATAGGTAAAGGATTTTACCAGTAATATCTTGCGCGCTGTCAAGGCCATTAGCCACAGCATCAAAGATAAATCCTACGCTTTTAGACGAAAGGCTAATAGATTTGAATTCTTCTGAGTTACGGATGTTAGCTACGAACTCCTCAGCCCAAACATTCAAATCAAGCGCAGAAAGTGGAATACCTGTAACCTCAGTAAAGCACTCACCAGCCACTTTGATAATCTCAAGGCGCGAAGGCTCAAGCGATTCTTTCTCAAATGGAAGGTTAAAGTGAAGAAGTATCTCGCGTATATATTTCTTAATTATAGAGTTAAGTCCCTCTAATTTAGCTTTATCAAGCGAAGGGTCTCCCGTTGCATTGATAGCCATGATTTTCATTTTGCTATCCGAGAACAATAGGCTTTCCATTTCTATCAACACCTCGCGCATGATATTCATCTCATCTGGATTATCAAGCACATGGTGGTTAGGTTGGAAAGTTTTTTTGTTGGTGATATATTTAAGTATCACAGCTTTAGAGTATCTCGACGATACAGCATTAAAGTCAAGGTCAGACAAAGATGGAATCTTTTTATAAATCTGAGCCAACAAATTCTCATATATTTTAGTAAATGCAGCACTGCGCACAAACTCATATACATTAGAGCATGAACCCACCAAGTCTCCATGAAGCTCATACACTGAGTTAGCCGAACGACCAATAGTTGTGATAGTTACACCACTTTTTTCTGGCGAAGTGTGATAAAGCGAGCGCACATCACGAATCTGAAGTGACGGAGCTTTATCTTTTACAAATTTAGCCGAAGCCGAGTAATCTGCAATCACCTCCTCGATAAATGCCTCGTCTGATTTAGATGCAAATACTTCTGAGAGTAGTTCCTCAGGAGAGATTTCTTTGTTAGGGTGATTGCAACGCAACGTAGCAAACTGCAACCAGTATTTAATAAATACCGAGAAAGCATCTTCTATCTCAGAAGAGAATACCACCATGCCTTGTTTAGTAGCACTGATATAACCTCCTAGAGAGAAACGCATAAGTCCTGTTGGGTAAGGCACAATAGCCACACCACGGTTAACAGCAAGCGCAGTACAGAAACTTAGCATATCTGTGTAAGAAGGATTGCCCTTGATTCTAAAGTTCATCAAGTAAGAACCGTCACTGTCGATAACCTCAAGTGAATCAGCTGCTTGATATTTATCAAGAAGTTTAGCACCAACTTTCTTAGCCATTTTCAAACGATCCAAAGACTCCTTACGGAAGTTTTTGTTAACACGGAAAGTATTTAGATTGTCAACCAATTTCTTTTGATAGAAAACAAAGAAAGGCTCATCATTATATTTAAAGTCATCTGGCAAACCTAGTACATCAAGTTTATCCAAAGCCACAAGCTCATCAAGTAGGAACAAATACAAAGGCGAACCTTCAAAATCTGCTGTTTTGTGCAGTTGAAGATTATTCAGGCTGTTTTCGTTAGCTTGCTTAGTTTTAGCAACTTGGCATTTGATAAAGTCAACGATAGATTGTTTAATCTTAGTTCGCGATGCGTTTTTAGGCAATTCAATCTCTATCTTATCTTTCACACTCTTAGCGATTTGCGCTATTGAAAGTGAGTTATTAAGCATAAGTAGCGAGTTGTTGTTACCGTGCTCAGCGCTGTTGCAAGAGCGAGCATAAGCCGCAAACTCAGCTGCCTGAGGTGTAGTTGCAATCGCACCAAGACGCTCTCCAGTAGCTGCAATATTTTTAGTTGTCGATAACGACGAAATTGCTTTGATAGTTGATTGTGCACCTATATTATTCATGATATAGCGTGAGATAGTACGCCATTTAGGCATATTTTTATCTTCTATCTTAACACTTTCGGCATAAGCCTCATCAAGGAACAAGGTAATCTTAGAGCTATTCAAGAATTTAAGGAAGGCATTCATTTCCTCGCTATTAAAGTCTGTGTAGCCCGTAGGGTTATTTGGGTCGTTGATAAGAATAGTTGTGTTCTCGCAGAATAAATCCCAAAGCGCACCACTCTCATCAAACATACCAAGCGTGCTCTTGATTCTCAATAATCTATCTAGCAATCTATCGTAAGCTAGTCTACCGTCTGCATGATTTTCTATCTCAATATCAAAAGGATTGATATCAAAACAATCATCTGGCAACAAATCTTTGTATTCCCAAGCCTGAAGAGCATTGTAAATTACATAAGGTTTTGGTCTGCCTTTAGGGTTAAACAACAAGTCACGAATAATCATTTGCACTGAATCCGACACAGAAGTTTGGTCTAATTGACCCATAGCAGCCAAGAAATTCTTAACTATGTTTTTATCCTCCTCGCCTAGTGCAAAGTATTTGTCTCTGATGCCAAGGTCTATCAAGAATCTCTCGTAGCGACCTTTGTTATCAGCATCCTTACCTATTTTAGTTAGGTATTCTTTATATTTTTCTAGGAATAAGTTAATTCCAAAGTTTTTGTGGAAGTGGTTGTGAATAGTACGCTCATAACAGCTAGGAATAATATCCAAAATCAAGCGACAAGCATAACGTATTTTACCATTAACACTAGCAAACTCTCTAGAGCGCAAGTACTCACCAAAGGTTCTGATCTGGTTACGACCACCACCCTCAAGTATAGTAACTATCTCGATTTTAGCATTGTCGGCATAGAAATATTGTTTCATTCTAGCCTCAAATTCCTCGATAAGCTCTGTTGTTTGAGATTGTTTATTTTCTTTTTTGTGACAGTTTTCGATAAAGTAAATAAAGTCACGAAGTTTCTCAAGCGAGTATTTATCCTGAGCCAACTGGCGCGAGAAAGCATCAAGTTTAAATAGCGTGATGCGTTTGTCCATATCATCGCTCGAACCTGTTTGCTCAATTAAGATTTGCTCAAGCTCAGAAGTATAAATCGCGATTTGGTTTTCAAGTTTCTCTCTAAACTCAGTGATAAACGATGCGTTCACATTCTCCAAAATCAAACGTAGGTTTAACTGAGTGTTAGCTGGCGAACCTAGTTTTTTAGTGTGAACAACATTTAAGGTATTAATAATTCCGTTGTGGAAACAGAATACAAGTGAAGTATTTGAGCTGCGAGATTCCTTAGAATCGTCAACAATAACCAAACGAGTCAAAAGTGGGAACCACTTATCACCAGCATAGTGATAAATACGAGCATGTTTCACCTTAACCACAAACACACTTGTAGTGTCCGTAGTCATGCGCTCATAAAGCTCATCTGGCGCAGGCGAATCCATAACAACCACCGAAGCAGCATTGAAAACGTCACCTTTTAAAAGTTCCACAGCTTTGTCTGCATTGCCCGAAACCACAGTACGTATCATACCGTTTAGCCCTTTGAAGTTCACAGTCCAACGCGAACGGCTCAAGAAATCTTTTTTCTCAGCAGCTGTCGTGTAGTGCAAGCTTTGGCTAATCATTTGCTCAAGAGCATCCATTAGATAGTTCCAGTGAGCCTCGTTGATATCACCAGTCACACCTATTAAGTCACGGTATTTTCTAAGGTCACGAACTGGGCCACCAAGTTGGATTTGGCTCATAAACTCAAGGTGAGCCGAAGTAGCAGGTGGAGTTCCAACCGATACATCATGCGCATCCTTAATATTTTTAAGTAGGTTTTTTCTATCTGGTGTCGTGCCGTCAGTGTCAAGCAGAGAATTAATACGGCTAACAAATTTACCTCGTTTGCTACTTAATTCAAATGCTTTAGAGTTGGTGTGAGGCACCAACATAAGCATTACATCAACGTAACCAGGAATGTCCTCTCTAAAACGCAACAAATACTTAGCAATCTCTGCTTGTTGTTTTGCTGGATCATCAGGTTCCTCCATACATAAACTCACAAAAGATGTGAGATTATCAAAAATGTGTCTAGGCAAGAAGATTTCTGCTCTTTCGCCCAAAGACTTGTACAAGTCTAACAACTGTAAAGCCTCATTACTCAAAAACGCCTTAGGCTGACCAATTATTTTCATATCTTATATATATTTGTTTTTCAACTAGTTACAGCGAAAAAAATGTAAATTTAGCATCTCGGCAAGTTTAATTTTGTACCAAATGTTACAATTTTATTCCCCTCTTTCTTCTGCAAATATATATTAATTTTCTTGATTTCGCACACTTTGTTAAATTTTTTTTACACTTTTACCTATATATAGCTATAAAATTTGCAGGTTTTTTGGCTGAAATTTTGTATATTTACTAACTAAAAGCAAGGAGCTATGGAGCAAGAAAAATTCATGAATTTAGCCATAGAATTATCCCAAAAAAGTATGGATAATTCGGGTGGTCCTTTTGGTGCAGTAATAGTTAGAAATGGCGAGATTATAGCCTCTGCATCTAACGGTGTGACGAGTAAAAACGACCCCACGGCTCACGCCGAAGTCGAGGCTATTAGGCTAGCTTGCCAAAAGCTAAACACCTATATACTAGATGATTGCGAGATATACTCCTCCTGCGAGCCCTGCCCCATGTGTCTTGGGGCTATCTACTGGTCAAGGATAAAAAAACTATATTTTGCCTGCGACAAAACCGATGCAAAAAACATAGATTTTGACGATTCTTTTATCTATGACGAGCTAAAATTAGAACCCCAAAACAGAGCCATTCCAACACAGCAAATCATGCAAAAAAAGGCTCAAAAAGTCTTTGAAAATTGGCTCAAAAAACAAGACAAAATAAAATACTAATTTTCTGAAAAAAAATTTTTTGTAACATTTATTACAAAATAGCCTATTTTTAACAAAATAACGTATATTTAGTTAATTTTCTGGGCACTAACGCCTAGATAATATCCACTCAAGATTAGCTTAAAAACCAAAAAAAGGTGCTTGAAAATCAAGCACCTTTTTGTAATATATGTTACAAAACGTATTATTCAGAACGTTTTTTAACCAAGTTAAATGTATCAGTTGCGATAACCAATTCCTCGTTAGTCATGATAGCTACGGTCTTAACTTTAGAGTCTTTAGTCGAGAGATAAGTATCTTCGCCACGCAGTTCATTAGCTTTAGCATCGAAATCTATACCCATAAATTCCATACCCTCAAGAATGCAAGCACGCATCTCACAGCTATTTTCACCTATACCACCAGTGAATACAACTAGGTCAACACCACCCATCTCAGCAGCATAACCACCGATGAATTTTTTAACACGATTAGCAAAGATATCGCGCGCAAGAGCAGCTCTTTCATTGCCTTCAGAGGCAGCAGTTGTGATATCACGCATATCAGATGAGTAGCCTGAAACGCCCAAAAGACCTGATTCTTTGTTGATTACATCGCTAAGTTTGCTAGCATTAAGCTCATCTTTTTGCGCAATATAAAGCAAAGTTCCTGGATCAACCTCACCACAACGAGTACCCATAACTAGGCCGTCAACTGGAGTGAAACCCATAGAAGTATCAAACGATTTACCGTTAACGATAGCAGTTACAGAAGCACCGTTACCGATGTGGCAAGTGATTATCTTAGAGTTATCAAAGTCTACGCCTGTCATCTCGCAAGCACGTTGCGCTACGAAACGGTGAGACGTTCCGTGGAAACCATATTTACGCACTTTGTATTGCTCATAATATTTATAAGGCAAAGCGTAGATAAAGTTTTTAGCAGGCATAGTTTGGTGGAACGAAGTATCAAACACACCAACTTGAGGTACGTTAGGCAAAATATGCTCGATAGACAACACACCTTTTAAGTTAGCTGGGTTGTGAAGTGGAGCAAGCTCGTAACATTCCTCTATTTTTTGAATAACATTTTGATCTATCACAGAGCTCTCACTGAAATATTCTCCTCCGTGAGCGATTCTATGACCAACAGCACCTAGTTCGTTAAGCGATGAAATAACGCCACTCTCTGGGTCTATAATTTGTTTTACTATCATAGAGATAGCAGCTGTGTGATCAGGAATATTTTTGACTATCTCAACTTTATCCTTCCCCTCTGGCTTGTGTGTAAACACAGAATCAGCCAATCCAATACGCTCGATAAGACCCTTAGCTAAAAGAGAATTACCATTTGAATCCATATCAATCACTTGATATTTCGCCGATGAACTTCCACAGTTCAATACTAAAATTATCATTATTCCTATATTTTAATGTTAGACTACATACTTTGAGCTTGGCAAGCAGTGATAGCTACTAGACCAACGATATCCTCTACTGAACAACCTCTAGAAAGGTCGTTGATAGGTGCTGCCATACCTTGCAACACAGGACCAACTGCTTGAGCGTGAGCCATACGTTGAACAAGTTTGTAAGAGATATTACCTACTTCAAGAGTTGGGAATACTAGCACGTTAGCGTGACCTGCGATTTTAGAATCTGGAGCTTTAGAGTGACCGATTCCTGGGATGATAGCAGCATCAGCTTGCAATTCACCGTCGATTTCAAGTGATGGATCCATAGCTTGAGCCAAAGCAGTAGCTTTAGCAACTTTTTCAACCATTTCGTGTTTAGCCGAACCTTTAGTTGAGAAGCTAAGCATGGCGATTTTAGGCTCGAAACCAGCGATAGCGCGAGTTGTGCGACCTGTCATAACAGCAATCTCTGCTAGCTCTTCAGCAGTAGGATTAGGGTGAACAGCACAGTCAGCGAACACCATCATACCGTTTTCGCCAAAGTGAGTATCAGGAATAATCATAATGAAAGCACCTGAAACAACGCTAACTCCTGGAAGAGTTTTAACGAATTGGAACGCTGGACGAAGTACGTCACCTGTAGCATTTTGAGCACCAGCAACCTCGCCATCAGCATCACCAGCTTTAACCATAATAGCAGCTAAGTACAAAGGGTTTTCAATTTGTTTAAGTGCAGCCTCAGCTGTTAGACCTTTTGCACCACGAAGTTCAAGCATTAAGTCAATGTAAGCTTGTTTTTTAGGGTGATCAAGAGGGTTAACGATAGTTGCTTTTGAGATATTCTCAAGGTAAAGTTCGTGAGCTAAAGCGTCAATTTTGGCAGGGTCTCCAACCAAAATTACCTCTGCCAAACCCTCAGCGATGATTTGGTCAGCTGCTTTGATTGTACGTTCTTCTTCGCCCTCTGGCAGAACGATTCTTTTAAGACTACTTTTAGCCTTAGCTTTTACTTGTTCGATAAATTCCATAATAATTGGTATTTTGAGTTTAAAATATTCTTACGTTCTGCAAAGTTACAATTTTTTGATATATCTTATTCAAAAATACCACATTATTTTCCAAAAAAGGGGCGTTCTTATTTAAGAACGCCCCTTCAACCTAATTATGGAATATTACCATTCGGCTCTTACACCGATATCACTAGTAAATACCTGTCCGTTTCCTTTACCTTTTGCTGCGCTAAAGCACCACATCTGGTAATCTCCAGGGATAGTTACTACTGTTTCTTCTCCTTCTTTATAATCTACCGATACTGTCGACCAAATAGTTTTATCAGTTGGGTTAGCATCTAGACAATAAAGTAAAGAAAGTTTGTAGCCTTTAGGCAAAATGATTTTACATCTTGCTGAGCTACCTGTAAATCTTAAATCATCAAAAACTGGCATCTCAACAGGTTTCACCAAAACATTGTCAAAAAAGTCATGGATTTCACCAACTACACTACCATATTTTTGAGCGTGACGGAATCTCAAACGCAAACTTGTTGCATGAGCATACACTGATTTATAACTTGTAATCCAATCCTGAACATAGAAGTGAACATCATTAGTACCGTTCACAAAAAGTACAGGAATGCTTACATTAGAGTAACGCAAAGTTGGGTTATACATTGTTTTCCAACGCTCTACAGCCCATTTTGGTTGTTTCTCAACTTTTTCCTTCATTTGGCCACGCATAAAGAAATCACCACATCCATAAACAGGAGCAGCTACTTTAAAACGCAAGTCAACACCAATAGCAGCAGAAGTGATAATACCACCCCAACTAATACCTGTGATAGCTGATTTATCGGCGTTAACCTCTTTGAAAGAACCAACTAGAGAGTGAGCCAAAATAACATCGCCTACAGCATGGTAGAACCAGTCATCTTGTTGATTTTTATAGCAACTAAAGTAGTGCATCATACCCTTCTCGTATTTGTAACCATTTGGAAGTGGTTTGTGACCTAGGCCAAAACCTCTTAAATCCATAGAGATAGCAGCGTAACCACGCGAAGCCCAAAGTCTAACCCATTCAGCGTTAGCTTGACCACCAGCACCGTGTACACACACTACAACTGGCAAGTCTTTATCCAAAGACTCATCTCCTTTAAGGATTCCTGGTGTAGAATAAAACGCAAAGACTTGTTTTTCTTCACCTTTAAAATCCATACCACGATACAAAATACCCTTTGTCCCTGAATTATCATCACCTACAGGGATAAATTCGTATTCAGGAGCTACAGATAATTTCTGCATATCCCATACTTGAGTGGGAGTATTTGCCTGAGCAGTCAAAAGACTGCTCATTAGCAAAAATAGACATAATACTTTTTTCATTTCTAAATTTTGTTGTTATTTACTTTAATATATTCAGCACAATAATATTAATAAGTTGTCACCTTGATACATCTAACTGTAAACGAAGTTTGGTAGTTGATGTAAGAACGTGTAGGAACAGTAAGTGTTGTTGAAGAGAAAGTATAGTACTGAACATAAGTTGCTGCTGCTGCGTTTCTAATATCTGAATATAAGAATCTAAGTGAAGCATCTTCAGTGCTAATTACTGAACCAAAACTTGTAGAAGTACCAACTGTTAACATTCCTGGGACACCTACTTGGCCGTAAGATGTACTCATACCTGCTGACGATGGACCACCTGAAGATATTTGACCCGTAGGTGCAAGTCTCATTTCAGAAGCCATAGCCTGGTCACGCAAGTTATCGCGTGCGATATATCTAGCTGTGTCAGCGTAAATAACATTCATCACGGCCGAAATCTCAGTTCCAATTGGAACTCTATATCCTTTAGGACAAGGATTGTTTGTACCTCCGTCGCCGTCTGCTAGTGTCCACAACTCATAGTGCTCGGTAGAATATGTAGAACCTGCTGTGTAAGTTGTACCTATCACCTGACCTGCTGGAACCCAGTAGCCTTGTGCCCAAAGCGCTTGTGCCTCATCAACATCAGAGTAAGCTCCAATTCCACTTAGGAAGTAAGGATAACCTTCGTGACCCTCAGGAAGAGCTGACTCATCATAACCTTCACGATTAGGAGAATACAAAGGAATACCTGTGCTAGCACCACGTGGCATATAAACCCCGAAAGCATCATAATAACTGTCTGACCATTTCGCGTCTGAAACCATATATCCGTCAGTTCCTATTGGCATCACTGCATTGATAGCACCCACGTTACGGTCTAACCAACCTCCAGTTGCAGCATAAAGATCATCAGTGATTTCATAGTATGCTTTACCTTCCCAGATAAAACCGTAAACATTATCAACTCTAGCAATAGAATTTGCTTCACTACCTTCTACAATAGAGCCATTATAATTTATATCTAATACAAACTCAGCAGCAGCAGGGAAACTAACGCCTGTGAAGTCTTCACTGTGCCAGTCATCAGCCTCGATTGTGTATTGTACACTTCCAGTCTCACTCTCTAGAGTTACAACCTCTGAGATACCAGCTGTTCCAAAGGCTGTCATAAAGCCTGAAACTTGTGATAGAGCAAGTGTTTTACCCACTTTTGCATTTTCATAATTAACTATAACGGTAGATGTAAGATTAGTTTGAGTTTCTCTAGTATGAGCACCGAAAGGAACATCTATGCTCACGCCTGTTATTATCAAATCACCAACAATATCACTATAAAGTGTTTTAGTGATAGTTCCGTCTATACCTTGACCCGAGATAGACACAGTAGCTGAGAATACCTCATCACCAACACCTTGGGTTGGAGCACCAAGTAGTCCAATTTCAAATTGTCCATCACCTTCTTCCAAGTCTATGCTTGTAGGAGCAGATAGAGCAATGCCCGAATCACTTGATTTAGCCGATACATACACTGTACGACCTAGACCATTTTGATAGTCTACAACCAAGTTTTTATTACCACCCACTACTTTATTTACTGTCAAGCCATAGTCTTCAACCAAGTCAAAAGTAAATTCTTCTGGAGTAAGTGCTGTAAGTGCTTTTGTATAAGTTACGTTACTTCCGTCAGTAGCACTAGCTAACAGAACTAAACTAAAGTCATTTGTTACGTCATTGTAGTCACCTTCTATATTAAGGTAAACTGTTTTTTCATAAGATCCTCCCGAAAGAGCTACGCCTGTTGATGTAGCCTCTGTAAGTCTCAAAGATTTTGGACTCGCGATAGAGAAATCTACAACACGTCCCCAACCCTCAGTATAAGTTACAGCCAAACGTTTAGAACCTTGCTCATTAGGAAGAACATCTAGTCCGTTATAAATTTGAGCTTCTACCTCTACTTTTTGGATATCAAGTTCTGTGATAGACTCATAAGTATCCAAAATGTAAACTGGAATCTCCATTAGGTTAGGCACACCTTGGTAATATACATTAACGTACAAAGTGTCCTCGCCAGCTGTTACTGGAGTACCCTCGATTAAGATCTCTAGAGGGCCAACTGTAGTTGGATCCAAACGGCAATAAGTTTCAACCGACAAACCCTCTGGCATATCTGTACCTGCATCTGTAAAGAACAAGTCAGTGTTTAGTGGATTTGAAACCGGAATCAAAAGTCTAGGTATAGACGAAGTATTAAGATTGTCGAGGTTCTCAAAATCAGATGATACTCCAACACGAAGCTCACCTGTGAACGTGACAGCACTTAAATCAAGCGTCAAGACCTTGTCTAGTTCTGTTGTAATCACTTCGTCTGTCCTACACGACGAAAGCAACAACAAAAAAGCAAAATTTAATGTTAAAATTAGTAACTTTCTCATAATTAGTATTTTAGGTTATTTATTTTATATATTTTTTTTTCTTACAATAAGTTATCTCCTACCCAGTCTATAGTAGCTAGCTCGTTTTCTACATCTACCCAAACATTTGCATGCTCAAATTGCCTAGTAAATATATAACCGTCCTGCACTGCTGGTCCATAAGGTTTACCCAAATGTTTATCATATTCCTCAAAATCAATAAGCGCTCCCGTGGAATTTGTATATCCATGAGAGTAAGCGAAATATGAATATTTACCCATAGCTACTAAGTAACATGCCAAAGGGTAAACAATATCCAAGCGAGTATTTTCCTCCATTTCCTCATCTGTATCATCGTAACTACCATAATTACGATAATAATATCTTGGCCAGCATTTAGCTATAAATATACGTCCTTGCGAAGCCTCGTCTTGACATATTTTAATATTTTCCAACACTTCATCTGGCGTAGTTGAGTTTTTACGATAAAAATGCTCCTGGAAACTACCGTCTGTGTATTGTGTAAGATCCACAGGCCTTGTTTCACCATAGTGTATATTATTAGCTATCACAATTTTACTTGTGCCAAGGTTTCTATCCAAACTTCTCATCATATCTTCAACACCTTCAACATCTTTTTCATATTCGCCCTCGGCTAGGTTATTGTCCGTAGCGAAATGCTGTTGAATAGCGTCGATAAACACTCCATCCATAGCTCCATAAGTTACAGCCTCGTAAGGTTTTATCTGCCACCAATCACGGAAATCTTCGTTTGAAGCATCAAAGTTCTTAGTAGTACCCCTAAGCCATATTGTGTCACCATTCTGATCCATGTGAGCCCATTCTGGGTGAGCCAACTCGTGCTCTAGCTCTAACATAGAGTAGCCTGAATAATAACTCCAAATATCTGTCCTAGAGTTCCAATAAAACAAAACTTTAATATAAGGGTTCAGCGCTTTAAGCTTTTTAGTTTGTGCATAAGCTCCCATTGCTGTGTCCTCATACAACCACTCCCCCTCTTGTTTTTCCAACGTTATAAATGGATGCCTAGCCATAGCCCACAACTCATAGTCTGTAGACTCGCCACGTGTACTAAAGTGCATATTGACTTGGATTTTATCCCAAGACCAAACAGGAAAAGCAGGATTCTCGTACTCTCCATCCTCGTCCAACAGCGTGCTTTGAGCATCAGAACGTGTCAAAAGAGAGTCTGAAAATTCAGTCTCCTCGGTGCAACTTAGTGTAACAACCATTAATAATGCTAAAAATACGTTTTTCATTTTAATTTTCCAAGAAACTAGCTAGTTATTTTTAGCTTTTCTATTAGCTTTTCTTTGTTCGTTATTGTTTCCACTTGATCTTTTAGATTCAAATGTATTTTCTGGCATTGAAAGATCGCTTTGTTTAAACTCGTTCTTTCTGTGCCAAGTGATTTTGTGCTCGCGGGTTTGAACATCAAGATAAACATCTGCATATTTAAACTTACGAGTAAATTTGAAACCATCTCTTACTGCTTCGCCCTCTGGCTCACCTAGTGGATAGTGATATTCTGGGTAGTCAAAATAGTTACCATGTTTTTCACTGTATCCATAAGAATAACAGAAATAAGCATATTTACCAGCACCAATCAAGAAGCAAGATAGCGCATAGTTAATATCTTCTTTGCAGTGAGAGTAAATTGTAGAACTAGTAAGTCCTGCAAAACCCTCTGGTTTACGGTAATCATATCTAGGCCATGTTTTAGGCATAATAATACGACCTTGACGACCAGCCTCTTGAACAGCCTCGATTTGCTCGATTAAACTCTCTGGAGTGTAGCTTGGTCTGTCGCAGTAGTGCTCTATCATACCACCATCTGCATATTGGCTAAGACCTGTACCGTGGTCTTTACCAGCATTCATATTGTTGTACAAAATGATTTTGTCGTGTCCTACTTTCTCTCTTAGCTCAGCCAACATAAGTGTTAAGCCTTCCTTAACATCTTCAGCAGATTTCGCTGAGAAATTCTTACCTTGTTTAGTGCTCAAGTGTTGCTGAACGGCATCAATAAATGTTCCGTCCATGCCACCTTTTTTAACAGCAGTTTCAGGAATTGACACCCACCAACTTCTAAGTTCAGGTATTCTAGTATCCCAGTTTTTTTGGCTACCACGAGTCAAAATCAGTGCACCTACATCATCTTTAAGTGCCCACTCAGGGTGAGTTTTATCAAGTACATTAGCTCCAAAATAGTTTTTACCAGTATCAATACGGCTGTTCCAGTAAAACAAGATTTTCGCTTTAGGGTTATATTTTTTAATTTGTTTTTTAACCTCATAAGCACCACGTCTTACGTCGCCATAATTTGATATACCCTGGTGTTTCTCAACACAGAATAAAGGAAATCTCGAAAGAAATTTCAATTCTTCAGCAGTAAAGTTTTGTCTTTTACTAAAGTGCAAACCTACTTGCAAAGTATCCCATGTCCACTCTGGGTAACCAGGGTGTTCACGATCTATCTCTGCCATTAAAGGCGATGCAGCTAATAGCAATGCAAAAATACTTAATACTAGTTTTTTCATCTATTTAAAATTTTGTCTTGATATACTTATTACTCTTTGTCTTTCCAGTCAATTTTAGCTTTTCTGTTCTCAACATCTACCCATACGTCAGCATATTTAAAGCTACGTGTGAATATATATCCATCTTTTTTAGCTTCGCCATAAGGCTCACCCAAAGGTTTGTGATACTCAGGGTAATCTACAAAGATACCGTGAAAATCTCTCCAACCCCATGAATACAAGAAGTAAGAATATTTACCAGCAGCAACCAAATAGCAAGCTAGAGGGAAGACTATATCTTCTCTAACGTCAGCTACGATTTGCTCCTGAGTCTTACCTTTCATTGGGCCTGGTTTTCTAAAGTAATATCTAGGCCAACATTTTACCATCATAACTCTACCCTCGCGCGCAGCTCTTTGAACTGTCTCGATTTGCTTAACATTGAAATCAGGGGTATCAGTGTCACGGTAGCAGTAGTGTTCTATCATACCACCATTAGCATATTTACTGTATCCTGTTTCAAGGTCGTTACCTGGGTTAAAGTTATTAAAAATTAGTATTCTTTCTTTACCAACCGTAGCGCTAAGTTTAGTTAACATATCTTCAACACCAGCTAGTGATGCTGCCATATTCTTCTCGCCTAGGCGTTTGCCAGGTTTGTTAATGTGTTGCTGTATTGCATCAATAAATACTCCGTCCATAACCCCAGTCTCTAGTGCCTCAGCAGGTACTGACACCCACCAATCTCTAAATTCTGGAATTGCAGGCTCGTAGTTACGTTGTGTTCCACGAGTTAAGATAAACTTACCAAGTGTATCACGCTGAGCCCACTCAACTTTGTGTTTATTGTCCAACATATTGTGGCCAAAATAACTTCTGCCATTGTCTATACGAGCGTTCCAATAAAACAAAACTTTTGCTTTTGGGTTCAACTCTTTTAACGCTTTTGATGCTGCATAAGCACCATCTCTAACATTGCCATGGTCTCTAATTCCTTGGTGTTTCTCAAAACACACAAGTGGGAAACGAGACATAAATTGCAACTCATCCTCAGTAAAGTCTGTATCTTTACTAAAATGAAGAGCTACAGGTAAACTATCCCACGAAAACTCTGGGAAACCTGATTGATCTATACCTACTGGTGCAGACGTTGCCGTCACGCATCCAACTAAACAAAATGCTAAAAAGCCTAATAAAATGTTTTTCATGTAAATTTAATTATTTTTTTGATTTTTTTGTCTTTTTAGAGCTTTTTTTATCGCTTTGCACTGGTAGTTTCCAATCAATTTTTCCTTTTTTGGTTTGGAGGTCCACCCAAACGTCAGCATGCTCATATTTCCTTGTGTACACATAACCATCTTTGACGGCATCACCAAGTGGTTGACCTAGAGGCCTGTGATATTCAGGGAAATCAAGCAACCAACCTGTGGAGTGAGTCCAACCCCATGAATACATAAAGTAAGAATACTTCTCTGCCGCAATCAAGAAACATGATAGAGGGAAAACAATATCTTCTCTCACGTTAGCCAAAATCTGTGCTTTAGAGTGACCTTGCATAAGCTCAGGACGTCTAAAGTAGTAACGTGGCCAACATTTCACCATTACAATGCCTCCAGCTTTGGCTGCTTGTTGCACAGTTGCAATTTGCTCAACCATTTTGTCGGCATCATCTGTTCTTGCGTTACAGAAGTGTTCGTACATACCTCCGTTGCTGTAATTATGGAGGTTTTGTCCATGATTACGGTTAGGGAAGCAGTTGTTTGTAATAAAAATTTTATTTTTTGAGCTAAGATTTTTTCCCATCTGATAAACCATCTCGTCTACACCAGCATAAGTAGCTGCAACTTTTTCGACACCGAGTTGTTTCTCGTATTTGTCTTTGGTTCCAAAGAATTGGTGTACAGCATCAATGAACACACCGTCCATATCTTGCTTGTCTACAGCTTCGTTAGGGTAATTCACCCACCAATCAATAAATCCTGGCGCTGTAACGTCATACACAAATTCATAGCCTCTAACCTTAATTGGTTCGCCCTTCAAATCAACAAGTTTCCACGAAGGATTGTCATCATGAAAATGTTTCTTTTGATAAAGACGGCCAAAGTCTATCCTACTATTCCAGTAAAACAAGATTTTTGTGTCTTTGTTTTCTTTTTTGATTGCTTTAGTAGCAACATAGGCACCTTTAGCGGCATTATTGTACTTAGAACCTGCTTGCAATTTCTCTATCACAATCAAATCTGCTTGTGCTAGGAATTTAACTTCGTCAGGTGTAAAATCGCCCGTTTTTTTGCTCAAGTGCATAGCAACAGGCACTCTATCCCATGAAAAATCGGGGTAGGCTTTTTCAGAGAATTCGACTTTTCGAGTTTCTGCACTTAGAGTGCAGAAACTGAAAATCGATAGAAGGAAAATTAAACTTAACTTTTTTTGCATATAAATTTTATTAATTAGTGTCTTTCTTGACTAGTAGTTCCAGTAGTCAGCGTATGTCATTTTAACACATCTCACAGGAGCTGCCATATTGTAGTTACGTGCGATAGCAGAAGCAGTAGTTACATAAGAGAAGTGACCTGAGACATTAGTGATGTCATACATATTAACATAAGAGCTACTTGCTGTATTACGCATAGATGCTGTCATAAATCTACAGTAGCTATCTGCCATAGTGATTTGTGAACCATAATCTGAAGTCGAACCAGCAGCATACATTTGAGGAATCGCTGTGTGACCATAACTAGAACTCATACCTATTGATGATGGACCATTTTGTAAGATAAATCCTGTTGGTGGGATTTTCAAATCAGAGTTCATACATCTCTCTATCATAGTGTTACCAGCAATTGTTGTGCTACTCACAATTAATGTCAACATACCTGTAGCCTCAGCTCCGATTGGCACTTTGTATCCTGGAGGACAAGGGTTACGCTCACCACCTGTAGTACCAGTAGCACTGTTGTAAGCCTCTACCGACCAGTCAATACTTGGTTGGAAACCATTTGAATAAGCTGTAGCATCAGTTGTTGCTGTACTTGCACCAGCACCAGTAGTTGTGTAACCTTGAGTTGATGCCAAAATCCATTGACCTGAATCCCAAACTGCTTGAGCTTCGTCAGTTGTGAAGCTATAAGCTGTAATAGTTCCTGTTGAAGCGTCTGTGTAGTATTGTCCTTGACGGAAGTAAGCTACGCTAGAGTGAGACTCATCTGGAATATTGTCCTCATAACCATCACGTCCTGGGTAGTAAAGTTTAATACCATATAACTGACCACGTTGGTAGTAATCACCAAATGAAGCATAGTAAGAATCATCCCAATATCTGTCAGTTATCATAGAACCGTAAGCATCAACAGGCATAACCGTGCTAGTTGCACCAAGGTTTCTATCTAACCAATAGTGACCATTGAATAACACGTCTCTATAAAGAAGTCCTTTCCACATAAAGCCGTCGTAAGACAAAATAACTTCATCTTGGTCTGTAGGCAAGGCCATTGGCACCCTGTCATAGTTAACTGCAAGACTAAGCGTATCAGCATAAGGGAATTTAGAGATTCTAGAGTAATCTGTAGTTTCAAAGTAATCACTAAGATCAAATACTACCTGACCTGCCTCAGCACCTGTCAAAACAATAGTTTTCTTAGTAAGCTGAGATGTAGTTAAGTTCAAGTAAGCACTGTTAAACGTAGAAAGTTCAACTGATCCACCTACACTAGCTGTTGCTGGATCAAACTCTACGGTAACAGTAGTAGCCGTAGCCGAAGAACCACTAAGTACTGGAGAATCAAACACTACATTTGTGATAGTAATAGGATTACCTGGAGTTCCAACATAAGTTGTACCTGTGTACAGAGCTGGCGAAGTTGGCATTGCTTGACCTACAAGTTGAACATAAACTGTAAATAGACCTACAGCTGTTGGAGTACCTTTAATAGGTAGAGTGAATGTAGATTGTTCTGCACCCTCAGCAAGTTGTATAGGTGTTTCTGTGTTATACTCAACCCAAAGATTGTTATCATTATCTACAATGCTACTAACGTAGATTGAACGACCATAACCATTAGTATAAGTAATAACTAATGAGTCAACAGTAGTCTCAATACCCTCATAAAGCATAGCATCAAATCCTACAGAGTAAACCAAATCTGGAACATAAGTAACTGTAGCTGCATTACTTTCAATGGTAGGGTTAACTGCCATATCATCAACGATAGCAGAAAGTGTGACAACACCATCTGTACCTGTATAAGTACCCAAGATAGGTAGCTCAATTAGAGTTTCAACATCACCACCGTTAAGTTTCACATCTGTAGAATATTCTGGGTCTAGGTAGATACCATTTCCCTCAGTGATTTCAAAGTCTACTGTACGACCCCAACCACAAGAATATCTAAACAACAAACGTTGTTTGCCATCAGCATTCTCAGAAATAGGGAAGTCATAAGTAAGTGTAGCCTCGATATCCAAATCTCCTTTGGTGAACTCGAAGTCTGTGATAGACTCAAACTCATCAAGAACATAAACTCTAACTTCAATTTCGGTACTTCTGTTGCCTTCGCTATCTTCTATGTAGAAGTAAAGCGATTGATTACCAGTAGTAATAGGAGTGCCTTGGATAGGTACATACATAGTACCTCTCGAGCCCGAAGCCACGTATTGATAACATTCCACAGAAAATTCTTCTGGCATTCTATCGCTATCTATAAACGATAGTTTTTCTATATTTGAGCTTGTAAAAGGAATTGACAAGTAAGGCAAGTCACCCGTAGCAGCTCCATATACATCCTCTGCGTCAACACCCAAGCGCAACTGACCTGTATAAGAGATCCTGTTGTACTCAATGTTAACCGAAGGCGTATAACCCTCGTTTAGTACCTCCTCGTATTCAGAACAAGAGAAGCAAAACAGAGTCATACAGACTGTTAGTAAACTAAGTATTCTTTTCATTTTTATGTAATTTTAGATTATTTCTATTCTGTTTGCCTTTCTCTAGTATCCAGGATTATCATACCAGTGAGGACACGCATCCAGCTCAGTTGTTGGTATTGGCAACAAGAAAGCTTTAAGTGGCATTTGGTCTGCCGTAGTACAACCTTGGTTGATAGCTGTTGGCACGTACATATTACCTACAATATAATCAGCCGAAACGTGAGAAGTAACCCCAGAGGTTGCATATTCCAAAAGATCATCTGAGATCATATTATCTGATTGCAACCATGTTCTTTCAATTTCTTCAGTCTCTGACTTAGCTTTATTCCAACGAATTAGGTCAAATCTACGTTTAGCCTCACCATGGAACTCAACACGACGCTCTTTGTGAATAGCCTCTCTAAAGCTGTCTTGATCGGCAGTTTGTTCTGAAGTAAGGTCAGCTAGACCAGCACGATTTCTGATTTGGTTAACAACATCAATAGCCGTGTAAGTTGGGCCTTGATATTCATTATCAGCCTCAGCATATAGCAACATTGCATCTGCATAACGATAAATAATAAAGTTACGAGCCGAATAGCTTTCTTTAGCCGTAGAATAAGAATAGTCCATGTATTTTCTAAATGTTGGAGAACACAAGTAGTTAGTTGTTCCGTCTTCATATCTAGTCATCATACCCCATTTCCTTTCATCACCATCTTCAAATGCGTGGTAAAGATCTGGCATAGGCATATACCAACCATTCACGTTGTTGTTTTGGAATTTCTTACAAGTAAACGCACTATTTGTTACAAGTGGTCCTGCACTCCAGAAACTTGGATTATAACCTGTCTCTGCAAACATACGAGAAGGCAAAGTATTGTTAAATCCAGACTCATTAATATAGGTAACCTCTAGGATATTTTCTGCATTGTATTCTGTATCCCAAACTGCAGCGTAAGCACATTCATGAATTCCTGCATCTAAGATTAGTGAGTGAGGACACTCAGAATCAAAAATCACGCTAGCTGCAGCATCACGTGCTCTAAGCCAGTTAGATTGATCACCACGATAAAGAGCACCAGTTAGTGAATTTAGACGATAACCAGCATAGTTTGCATAAACTTCAGATAAAAGTGTACGTGCAAGCCATTTAGTTGCTCTACCTACTTGCTCTGTGTGAGCCGATGGAGCGTATTCTGATGCAAAGACTAGATCAGGGATAATAATTTGGTCATAAATATCTTCAACTGGAGAACGATCAAGCGATGCAGTATAATCGTAGTTTGTATCACGCACCCACCATGTAATCATAGGTGCATTACCCCAAGTTCTTACGATTTGGAAGTAGTAGAAAGCACGCATACACATAGCCTCTGCTATAAGTTCGTTTTTATAATCGTCATCCAAAATACTATTGTCCATGTCAGGAACAAAGTTGATTACAAGGTTGGCTTGGCAGATTCCTTCCCACCATTCTTCCCAAGTATTACCAGAAGTGTACCATGCAACACCACCTGTAATTGCGTGATCTGCAAAAGTATACATACCTGAAGTGTAAGATGAAGTATAAACGTCATCTGTACCTACATCAATAACAGGCCAATAAAGTCTATACTGTGTAAATAGAGTTTGATAGATAGGGTAAATTGCCTGCAAGGCATCATCCTCAGTCTCGAAATACTCATCGATGAGGATATAGTTCATCGGGTCCTCTGTCAAGAATTCTGTACAAGAGAATGTAGAGAATCCCAACAGGGCTACTATGCCGACTTTTATTTTTGTAATAAATGATCTTTTCATTGTCTTATATTTTTTAGAATCCTATATTTAAGTTAAACGAGTAGGTTGTTGATTGAGGATAACCAGATCTGTCATAACCCATACGCAAGTTACTAGCACCTCCTAGAGATACGTCTGGAGAATAACCAGCAGTATAGTTAGTAATCGTAAAGATATTAGATACTGAAGCAGAAACTCTAACTGAAGTAAGTCTAAGTCTAGCTACATATTTTTTAGGAACTGAATAACCAACATTGATAGTTTTAAGTTTAACATAGTCTCCATCATAAACTATAGCATCTGACACCCCTGTAATTGAGTTAGGCGAACGAAGTAGTTTAGGATATTCATTTGAAGGATTATCAGCTGTCCATCTATCCATAACTGTTGTTGACACCACTTTAATACCATTCCAGTTAAGCATACCATTCAAGTTCATGATATCATTACCGTAACGATAGTTGAAGTAGAAAGTAACACTAAAGTCATAAATATTGAAAGTTGTATTGAAACCACCAGAGCAGATAGGCTGAGCGTAACCAATAATACCTCTATCGGCATCATCTAGCACACCATCACCATTCACGTCAATGTATTTTTGGTCTCCAACCTCTGAAACAAGTCCGTTAAGTGTATAACCTACATCCTCGCCTTCTTGGATAATACCGTCTGTGTGGTAACCCCAGAATAGACCAAGTTCAGCACCTTCGCAAAGCATTTGAGTGTAGTCACCATTTGATGAGTAACCTGAACCATAGTAGTCAGTTTCTAGGTCAACAACTATAGTTTTGTTGAACGAGATATTGAAAGAAGCATCCCATTTAAAGTTAGTTTTGCTTAGAAGTGTACCTTTAATCATAAACTCAAAACCACTATTTGTCATGTTACCGTAGTTGGTAATGATATTATCGTAACCAGAAGCCTCCATAACGTCTGATGTGATAATCATGTTTCTAGTGTCTTTATAATAGTAGTCAGTTTCAATTGTAAGTTTGTTTTTGAACATACCTAGATCAAAACCAACATTGACTTGGTTAGTAGAAGACCATTGAAGTTCAGAGTCAGCCATTTTAGTAGCATAAGTATAACCCATAATACCTGAACCAGAACCAGATGAATCACCAAATACAGTCTCAGTAGAGCTAAGTTTAGTAAGTGAGCTATAAGCTTGGATATTTTGGTTACCAGTCAAACCATAAGAAAGTCTGAATTTCAAGTTAGAGATATCTCTGTAATCTTTCAACCAGTTTTCTTGGTTAAGTCTCCAAGAGAACGCACCCGCAGGGAAGAAACCATATTTATTTCTATCTGCAAATTTAGATGCACCATCCATACGACCTGTAAATGTAAATGTGAATTTATTATCTAAGGTATAGTTTGCACGACCGATAACAGCTATAGAGCTACTTTCTGAAGTTGAAGTATAAACCGTAACATCTTCGGCAGACGCCATATCATAGAATAACAAGTCATCATTAGGGAACTGAGTACCTGAGATTCTGTAGTTAGTACTATTGCTCCATGCTTCAGTGAAACCAACCACAGCAGATAGTTTGTGTCTTGTTCCAAAGTTTTTGTTATAAGAAAGAGTATTCTCATTTCTATAAGTGTTGCTTTCGGCTGTTGTAACACGACCTACACCATTATTGTTATAACCCGATTTTGCATTACGGTTCATATAATATTGTGTACCACTATTTTTTTGACCATAAGTAAATGTTGGTTTAAAAACAAGTCCTGGCAAAATTGTGTAGTTCACAAAGATATTAGCAGAGATTTGAGTCGACTCGTTATATTGTGTAATCGCGTTCAAACTTTGCAAAGGGTTGTAAGCAGTCTCATCATTAAGTAGGCCTGCATAATCAGGATCGTATTTAGAGTAGTTATCACTTCTTGAACTTACGTATGGGTAAGTTTTAAGTGCTGAGTTGATAACTGATGTATTCTCAGTAGCACTTGCCGATGGCTGACCACTAGTATTAATGTCTGCAACAGACAAACGTAAACCAGCTGAAATAGCATCTGCTAATTTGAAATCCAAGTTCAAACGAGTAGTAACACGTTCAAAGTCTGTTTGAATAACGACACCAGATTTTTGGTAGTAGTTAAACGACAACATATATTTCAAATCAGCTGTACCACCAGAGATTGACATTGAAGCATCATAAGTAGTACCTGTTTGAAGAAGTACATCTTGCCAGTTATATGATCCAAAGAAATTTCTATTTGCTCTATCACGTTTATTGGCTGCGATACCTGATTCACTACCACCATTTTCAAATGCCTCATCACGCAATACATAATATTCATTGGTATTCACAACTGCAAGTCTATCCCCTAGACTAGAAAGACCTACTTTGAAAGTCAAGGCAACTTTAGGCTTACCTGACTGACCCATTTTAGTTGTGATGATGATAACACCATTAGAACCTTGAGCACCATAAATAGCTGTTGCCGACGCATCTTTAAGGATTTCCATAGATGCGATATCAGCAGGATTAATCATAGATAGTGGACTCACAGGCTCGAAGTCTGTTTCCTCGTCGTCGATAGCCGAAGTATCCCAGAACACACCATCTATTATATATAGAGGTTCGTCACCGTCAAGTGAGTTACTACCACGTATCCTAATTGTAGAACTTGCACCTGGCATACCAGAGTCAGAAACTACGTCGATACCCGAAACTTTACCAGCTAGGGCATCTAAGAACGTGTCACCATCAGATTTCTCGAAAACCTCTGCCTTAACGCTCGCTACGGCACCTGTCAAGTCACTTTTTGCAACTTCACCATAACCGATAACCACGATTTCATCAAGTGTGTTTTCTTCATCTAGTGTAAGATTGAAGTTCATTGTTGTGTTGTCCCCAATAAGTCTAAACTGAGTCTTATAACCCAAATAAGACGCCTCTAGATATTGAGTCTTTTGTGCTGAAATTTTAAATTTACCCTCGTGGTT
>JAWXTK010000006.1:0-91464 GCA_044433645.1 Rikenellaceae bacterium
AATTTAGAACCCACCTTAACTAAAAACTATTAAAATGCAATTTGAACTTACAGACATCATAGTCTTTGTGGTTTATTGTGTGCTGATTGTCGGTATCGGACTTTGGGTTTCGAGAGAGAAAAAAGGCGTACAAAAAAATGCAAAAGACTATTTTCTTGCCAGCAAAGCTCTACCATGGTGGGCCGTTGGAGCGTCACTGATAGCATCTAACATCAGTGCAGAACAGTTTATTGGAACATCAGGATCTGGGTTTGCCATAGGCATGGGTATAGCCTCTTATGAGTTTATGAGTGCTCTGACCTTGATTTTTGTGGCAGCATTCTTCTTGCCTATTTTTCTTCATCGTGGTATCTACACCATGCCTCAATTCCTTGAGCAGAGGTTTGACAAAAGGGTAAAAACCGTTATGGCAGGATTCTGGCTAGTAGTTTTTGTGCTTGTCAACCTTACTTCTATCCTTTACCTAGGAGCACTTGCTATTCAAAACATGATGGGCGTAGATTTATATTGGGGTATAGCTGGGTTAGCTGTATTTGCGCTTATATATTCTATATATGGAGGACTAAAAGCCGTAGCTTGGACAGATGTTATTCAAGTTGTATTCCTTATCGGTGGTGGTCTTGTTACTACTTATGTAGCATTTAAGATGCTAGGTGGTGGCGATTTCTTCAACGGCATACACGAGCTATCGGTTAAAGCTACTGACCGTTTTGATATGATACTTGACAAAAGTCACCCTTCTTACAAGGAACTTCCAGGCATAGGCGTTCTTATCGGAGGTATGTGGGTAGCTAACCTTTACTATTGGGGATGTAATCAATATATTATCCAACGTGCCTTGGCAGCCAAATCTATAGACCAAGCTCAAAAAGGTCTTGTATTTGCCGGTTTCCTTAAACTTTTATTGCCTATTATCGTTGTTATCCCAGGTATTATTTGTTATGTTTTGGTTCAAGACGGCGCTATTGCCCCACTAAATAAAGCAGATGAAGCTTATCCATTATTGCTTACAATGGTACCTACGGGAGTTCGTGGTCTAGCATTTGCAGCCTTGGTTGCAGCTATTGTTAGCTCGCTTGCATCTATGATGAACTCTATTTCGTCTATATTTACTATGGATATCTACAAGTCTTATATTAACAAGAATATCTCTGATACCGGCATGGTAAACGTAGGCCGTGTAACAAGTCTTGTTGCTATCTTAATCGCATGTTTAGTTGCTCCTGTTTTGTCTAACCTTGACCAAGCATTCCAATACATCCAAGAGTTTACTGGTTTTGTAAGCCCAGGAGCTTTGGCTATCTTCTTGGCAGGTTTCTTCTACAAGAAAGCTACTTCAAACGGTGCTTTAGCAGCTGCAATAGGCACATTTGCACTATCAGCATTGTTTAAAGTATTGCTTCCTGAAATGCCATTTATGGACAGGATGGGTATAGTATTTATTCTATGTTTCTTGCTTATCGTTGTCTTTGCACTTATTGAGAACAAGCAAATTGACCAAGCTAAGGTTACTTATCCTAAAGGTTTGTTTAACACATCTATGGGATTCAAAGTTAGCGCTGCTATCATTGTTGCGTTTTTAGTATTTATTTATGCAATTTGGTGGTAGAAAGATTAATTACTAAATTTTCTAAGGGGATTATTTATCCCCTTTTTTTATTGTTTTATCCAAAATATATAGATATATTTGTGCATAATTCAAACATAAAAATTTAATTATGAAAAAGATTTTACTTTCACTCGTAGTACTTTGCGCAAGCATCATGGTCTCATGTGGAAATGCTGAGGTAGACAAAATCAATGAGCTAGTAGCTGCGGCTACAGAACAAACTGCTGCCGCAACAACAGTCCAAGAAGTTATTGTAATTGCTAATAATCTTCAAGCTCAAATGGAGAAAATTGCTGCTGAGTCAGGCGACAAACTAAGTTTTGGCAAAAATGCTGATGCTGCTTTAGCTAAATACCAAGAGGCTGCTACTGCTAAACTTGCTGAGTTTGGTTTGAACTTAGAGTAATTTAATTTAATGGGAATTTCTAACATTTAAACTTATCATACGCCTAAAAAAGTTAGTCAAAAACACTGAGATATGAAAAAAATATTCTCACTTATCTGTTTTGCAATAATTCCCAAACTTTTCTTTGCTCAAGCCCTAAGTTTTCAAGAGGCAGACAATCTAGCCCGAGAGATTTTCCCCAAGGCTATGAACGAATATGCAGGTAAAATCGAAAATAACTGGAACTCTGCTTTGTTAAAAAGTGGCAATTATCAAATGCCTTTTGAATATTATATCAACGGCGAGTGCCCCAACAATGGTTTTGCGCTGTATATTTCTATGCACGGAGGTGGTGGAACTACTCAAGAGGAGAACGATAAGCAATGGCAAAATCAAAAAACATTATACGGCAATGTCAATGGCATATATTTCGTCCCACGCGCCCCAACTAACACATGGAATATGTGGCACCAGGAATATATGGACGATTTTTTAAAGCAAATCATTACGTACAGCGTTGCCAGACTAAATGCTGACCCTTCGCGCATTTATCTTCTAGGCTATTCTGCTGGAGGTGACGGGGTTTACAATCTTGCCACTCGTTTGAGCGATAAGTTTGCAGCTGCGGCTATGATGGCTGGCCACCCTGGTGATGCTAAGATAGAGAATCTGCGCAATCTAGCCTTTGCGATTTATATGGGGGCTAATGATACGGCATATAATAGATCTGCTTTGGCCTCAGAGTGGTTAAGAGATTTCCAGCGATTAAATGGTGAGGATAATAATGGTTTTGAGTATAATATAAATATTTTTGAGGGCAAGGGACACTGGATGGACAATCTTGACAGCTCTGCAATTAGTTGGCTCTCAGCTCATAGCAGACGCAGTAATCCCGAACGAATAATTTGGATACAAGACGATGTGGTGCACACTCATAAATATAATCTCGAAGTGAGTAATCCCAAACAGGGTTTTAGGCTAGAGGAAAGGGTAAATTATGATAATAACACCATTTATCTCTATTCTAATGATTACAGAGAAGTTACTGTTTGGTTGGATGATTATATTCTCAATTTAGATAAGACGGTGACTGTATTTTTCAATGACAAGAAGGTTTTTTCGGGCATGGTTCCTAGACTTGAGAATAATATAAGGGAGAGCATTAAGGCTCACCTCGACCCCCAGCATGTATATTGGGGAAAGGTGAGGGTTAATTATTAGCGCACTATCTGCTCGATGCTAGTCGCGCCAGCCCGGCGTAAGGGCGTTAAATGTCAACGGGGCACGAAACTCAAAACTAGAAACTATAAACCAAAAAAGGGGAGCATCTCTGCTCCCCTTTTTTTGGCTAAATCAGTCTAGTACTCTAAACTCGCGTGACGTTTATAGTTATTATACCTCCACTTAGCATTTTCCTCAGCTGCCTCAAACAACTCTTGAGCTTCCTCTGGGAACGCTTTAGTTAACGATGTATAACGAACCTCCTTTTGCAAGAACGCTTGGAACTTGCTCCAATCTGGCTCTTTAGATTCTAGTTTAAATGGATTTTGACCCTCATCCTCCAAGGCTGGATTAAATCTCCACAAGTGCCAGTAACCACACTCAACTGCTTGTTTACCAATAGTTTGAGTACGAGTCATACCACCTTTAATACCGTGATTAATACAAGGAGCATAAGCAATGATAAGTGATGGACCATCATAAGCCTCAGCCTCACGAATCACCTGCAATAATTGGTTTTGGTTAGCACCTATTGACACTTGAGCAACATAAACATAACCATAAGTCATGGCTATTGCGCCCAAATCTTTTTTACGTATGCGTTTTCCTGCCGATGCAAATTTAGCAACAGCACCAACTGGAGTAGCCTTAGATGATTGACCTCCTGTGTTAGAGTAAACCTCAGTGTCAACAACCAAGATATTTACATTCTCACCACTAGCCAACACGTGGTCTACACCACCGAAACCTATATCATAACCCCAACCGTCACCACCGATGATCCATTGTGATTTTTTAACGAAGTATTGTTTAAGAGATAAAAGTTCTTTGCAAGTATCACAACCACAAGCCTGCATCATAGCAACAAGCTCGTTGTTGATAGCAGAAGTAACATCACCACTATTCATGTTTTCTATCCACTCGCCCATTTTAGCTTTAAGCTCTGCGCTGCAACAATCACACTCAGCGATAGCTTTGCTCATCAAGATTTTAACTCTATCACGAAGTTTTTCAACACCTGTGTGCATACCCAAACCAAACTCCGCATTGTCTTCAAACAAAGAGTTAGCCCAAGCTGGACCTTTACCCTCAGAGTTTTTACAATAAGGAGTCGAAGGCGCAGAACCACTATAAATTGAAGTACAACCCGTAGCATTAGCCACCATCATACGTTCACCAAATAATTGAGTGATAGCTTTAATGTAAGGAGTCTCACCACAACCAGCACAAGCACCCGAGAACTCAAACAAAGGTTGCGCAAATTGAAGGTTTTTCACCATCTTAGTTTTGTCAACTACTGTGTCTTTGTAACCTACTGTCTCGTGCATATAAGACCAACGCGCTGTTTCGCCTAATTGAGACTCTAGAGGTTTCATAACCAAAGCTTTCTCTTTTGAAGGACAAACATCAGCACAGTTTCCACAACCTGTACAGTCAAGTGGAGAAAGTTGCATACGGAATTTATATTCTTTAGTAGCACCCAAACCTTGTTTAAGAGTTGTACCCTCTGGAGCCGCAGCAGCTTCTTCTTCTGTCAACAAGAAAGGACGAATCGCAGCGTGAGGACAAACATAAGCACATTGGTTACACTGAATACAGTTATCTACCAACCACTCAGGAACATTAGTTGCAATACCACGTTTCTCATAAGCCGCAGTTCCATTTTCCCAAGTACCGTCTTCTCTGCCGTTGAATGCACTAACTGGAAGGTCATCACCTTTAAGAGCATTGATAGGAAGAACGATGTTTTTAACAAACTCAGGAGTTTTTTCGTCTACGCTATATTTGATTTTAACCGTAGCATCAAGTGAAGCCCAAGCAGAAGGCACTTCAACTTTCTCAACAGCCTCAGCACCCATATCCACAGCAGCGTAGTTCATATTTACGATGTCCTCGCCTTTTTTGCCATAAGATTTATAGATAGCTTTTTTCATTTCATCAACTGCAACTTCAAAAGGAATTACATTTGCGATTTTAAAGAAAGCCGACTGCATGATAGTGTTAGTACGGTTGCCTAGACCTAGCTTAGTTGCAATTTTAGTTGCATTGATTACATAGAAATTAATCTCATTTTGCGCTAGATAAGCTTTCATATATTCAGGTAGTGATTCTTTAGTTGTCTCAGCATCGTGAACACTGTTTAGCAAGAAAGAACCTCCTTTTTTAAGACCTTTTAATACGTCATATTTATCAACATACGATGGCACGTGACAAGCTACAAAGTCAGGTGTAGTCACCAGATAAGGCGAACGAATAGGCTCGTCACCAAAACGAAGGTGAGAAGAAGTATAACCACCCGATTTTTTAGAGTCATACGAGAAGTAAGCTTGGCAATATTTCTCAGTAGCACCACCAATAATTTTGATAGAGTTTTTGTTAGCACCAACAGTACCGTCAGCACCTAGACCAAAGAATAAAGCCTCAACAGTACCTTTTCTGTCAAGTGCAAGTGGAGCACCAACTGAAAGTGAAAGGTTAGTAACATCATCTACAATACCAACTGTGAAACCTTTTTTAGGCTCAGAAGATGCAAGATTTTCGTAAACTGCCAAAATCTCAGCTGGAGTAGTATCTTTAGATGAAAGACCATAACGACCACCGATAACGATAGGCGCATTTTCTTTGCCATAGAACATATCTTTGATATCCAAGTACAAAGGCTCGCCAGTAGCACCTGGTTCTTTAGTACGATCAAGAACACATACTCTTTTAACAGTTGAAGGAACAACATCAAAGAAGTATTTTTCTGAAAATGGACGATATAAGTGAACGCTGATAAGACCTTTTTTAGCGCCTTGAGCATTAGCGTAATCTATAGTTTCTTTAACAACCTCAGTGATAGAACCCATAGCGATGATAATATCTTCAGCATCCTCAGCACCATAGTAATCATAAGGTTTGTAGCTACGTCCAGTGATTTTACTAATCTCACCCATAGCCTCAGCAACCATATCTGGCACTGCATCATAGAAGCTATTACAAGCCTCACGAGATTGGAAGTAAATATCAGGATTTTGAGCTGTACCACGAGTTACAGGGTTGTCATTGTTAAGTGAACGGTGGCGATAAGCCTCAAGAGCATCTCTATCCAAAAGTTTAGCCATGTCGTCTTGTTCCATAAGCTCAACTTTTTGAATTTCGTGAGAAGTACGGAATCCGTCAAAGAAGTGAAGGAAAGGAATACGAGATTTGATAGCTACAAGGTGAGCTACACCAGCTAAGTCCATAACTTCTTGAACACTACCAGTAGCAAGCATTGCAAAACCAGTTTGGCGAGTAGCCATAACGTCTTGGTGATCACCAAAGATTGACAATGAAGAGGCAGCTAGAGCACGTGCTGAAACGTGGAAAACCCCAGGAAGCAACTCACCAGCAACTTTATACATGTTAGGTATCATCAAAAGCAAACCTTGAGATGCCGTAAATGTAGTTGAAAGAGCGCCCGATTGAAGTGAACCATGGAATGAACCTGCTGCACCAGCCTCAGATTGCATTTCAACGACTTTAACTTGTTCTCCGAAAATGTTTGTTCTGCCTGCCGCAGACCATTCATCAACATATTCTGCCATTGTTGACGATGGTGTGATAGGATAAATTGATGCAACCTCAGTAAACATATAAGCTATGTGAGCTGCTGCATAGTTACCATCACAAGTGATAAATTTTTTCTTTCCCATTTTGTTGTTATATTGTTTTTTAAGAGCTAAATTTCGAGTAATTGCAACAAATATCAAAAAAAATATTTGTTATAAAAATCACATTGCCATATTTTTGTTGTAAATTTACAAAAAAATATATCTCGTTGTTTCCAATTTTGCAATTATTTTATATTTTTTTAACACACCTTATACATAATCAACTGAAACATAATAATTTAAACATAAAAAATGATTTCATACAAAAAACGCACTCTATCAAATGGTTTGACTATTTTGGCACATCAAGATAAAAGTTCGGCCATGGCAGCAGTTAACATGCTTTACCAGGTTGGAGCGCGCAACGAAAATCCCTCGCGTACAGGCTTTGCTCACCTTTTTGAGCACCTAATGTTTCGTGGCACCAAACGAGTTTCTAACTTTGACATCCCCGTGCAAATGGCCTGTGGCGAGAATAACGCCTTTACAAACAATGATTACACCGATTTTTATATCACCCTACCAAAGGACAATATAGAAACAGCGCTTTTTCTTGAGGGGGACCGTATGAATGGACTTAACATCACCGAGCAAACTCTTGAGGCCGAGAAAAAAGTAGTCATTGAAGAATATAATCAACGTTATCTAAACCAACCTTACGGTCAACTATGGCTAAAACTTCGTGCCCTAGCCTATCGTGAACACCCCTATCGTTGGGCAACCATAGGACTTACGCCCGATCACATTGCAGGTGCGAGTCTTAGTGAGGTGAAGGATTTTTACCAAAAATTCTACAATCCTTCAAACGCTATCCTATCCATAGCAACCAATTTGGAGACCGAACACAGCATGGATTTAGCCCAAAAATACTTTGAAAGTATACCTATTAATATATATAACAAAGAAAATATACCCACCGAGCCTACTCAAACCGAGCCTCGAATAGAAATAGTAGAGAAAGATGTACCTGCAACTATGTACACCGTGGCCTACAAAATGGGCGACAGACGCAGCGATGATTTTTATATCTGCGACATTATCAGCGACATACTCTCGGGTGGCACTTCATCTAGACTTTATCGCGAATTAGTGCAAGAGCGCAAATTATTTGCTAACGTAAATGCCTACATTACGGGCGATGTAGACCCCGGTCTTTTTGTTATCACAGCCCAGCTCTCAGAGGGGGTCTCACCAGAGCAGGCCAAGGAGACTATTGAGGAGCAATTAGATAAGATAAAATACACAGCAATAGATAGTTACGAGCTAGAAAAAGTCAAAAATAAATTTGAGGCCGAGACAACTTTTGGCGAATTAAACATTATGAACAAGGCCATGAATTTAGGTTTTTATCAGATGCTTGGCGATCTAGAATTAATCAATCGCGAGATACAAATTTTTCGCAGCATAAGCCCTGAGCAAATCATGAGCTTAGCAAAAAAAATCTTTACACCAAACAATTCATCAACCCTAATTTTCGGAAAAAATGTTAAATAATATAGAGCAACCACCTATTGTACTCCCAAAAAAAATCGCAGGGTTAAAAGATGAAAAAACTACACTAAAAAACGGCATAGCATTTCACACGCTCAGCAACTCAAACCAGGATGTAGTGCGCCTAAGCGTTGTTTTCAGAGCAGGCTCAAGCATGCAGCAAGTTGCATTCTCGGCATCTACAACTGCTAATCTTTTGAGCGAGGGAACAGAGAAATTTTCGGCAAGTGAGATAGCCGAGCGCATGGATTTCATAGGCTCTTACTTTGATGTTAGCGTCGACAGAGATTACTGCGTAATTACCTTTTGCACGCTCAAAAAATTCCTAGCTCAAACAATGGAAATAGCTGAGCAACTGCTCACTAGAGCAACATTTGGCGAAGAAGAATTAAGAACTTACTGCCACAAACGCAAGCAAAGAATAGCCATAGAACGCTCAAAAGTTAGCTTTAAAGCGCGCGAACTTTTTGCCAGCAGTCTCTTTGGCAAGGAGCACCCTTATGGTATAAATTCACCGGGAGAAAAATACGATGATTTAAGACAGGAGGATGTAAAAAGTTTCTTTAAAAAACACTATTGCGCCGAAAATTGCTTTGCCGTAAGTAGTGGCGATTTAGATGCTGAAAGCATAGATTTAATGAGCGAAACATTAGAGAAAATCACTAGATCTGAGCCCGTAAAAGACCCAGTTTTCCCAGAGATAAACAACACTAAATCAGCGTTTTTAGAACACGAAGATGCTCTACAATCAGCCATTAGAATAGGCATACCCTTCCACACTCGCTCTCACCCCGACTTCATCCCCATGCAGGTTGCCTGCACAATTTTGGGAGGATATTTTGGCTCTCGCTTGGTCAAAAAATTAAGAGAGGAAAAAGGTTTTACGTATGGAGTATTTTCAGGCATGGTAAACCTCGAAAACACAGGCTACATGGCCATAGCCACCGAGGTTGCTGTTGATGCCACACAGGAAAGCATTGATATAATTTTCCAGCAAATAGAACTTTTAAGACAAGAAAAAGTTGGCGAAGATGAATTGCAAATGGTCAAAAACATAGTCATAGGCGAGATTATGCGCATCATGGACGGCCCCTTTGGTGTTGTAGATATCACCATAGAAAATTTACAAAACAAGACAAATAATTCGTACCTTGACAAATTTATAGAGCAGATAAATGCGCTAACACCCGAAAAGATACTAGAAATCACCACCAAATATTGGCAAAAGGATAACTTCACAACAGTAATAGTTGGCAAAAAATAAGGATTATGTATAAATTTTACCCTGCGTCGCTAAATGATATCCCAACTATTCAGGATATCGCGCACAAAACTTTCTTTAAAACTTATCAGAAAATCGTAGGCCTTAAGCAGTTAGAATGGATGTTTGACTGGATGTATTCAACTCCAAGTTTAACCGAACAAATGTCAACGGGACACAATTTTTTCTTGCTCCACGAGGATGATATTCCAGTGGGTTTTATCTCCATACAAAGGACTGATACTGAGGTGTTTTGCTTTCAAAAAATCTACCTTCTACCCTCATCTCACGGCCAAGGACTAGGGCGCAAATTACTAGATTTAGGCTTTGCTTATGTCAAGGGTTTCAACTTAAAAAATCCCCGAATAGAGCTGCACGTTAACAGAGAGAACAAAGCACTGAAATTCTACCAACATATAGGCTTTGAAATAGCCTCGCAAGGTGACTATGAAGTGCACCCAGGTTACTTTATGAATGACTATATTATGGCGATTCACCCCTTTAATTAGGCGTTTCACCTTTATTTTTTCAGAAAAAATAATATTTTGTAATATTTTTTTTGTAATATTGTATACTAAACTGTAACTAAATAAACTCAAAATACATGAACAAGAAAATTTTTCTTTCGTTGTCTCTTATTTTAATGTGCTTTGGCGCATTAGGACAGAGTAAAGATTTTGCACAAGCAAACTCAGATTTTGTAAACAACACTTACAATAGTTTCATTGAATTTTACAAAAACGGGATAAACGAAAAAGTATACGTCCAAACTGACAAGCCTTATTATAGTGCAGGTGAGAAAATCTGGTTCAAAGCTCACGTGGTAAACTCTATCACCCACACCCCACTTCAAAACGGTAATTTCATCTATGTTCAACTAACCGACAAACGTGACTCACTATTTACACGAGTAAAAATCAAAGTTGACGAATATGGATTTCACAACAACATAGACCTCCCCAACACTATTCCCGAGGGCGAATACACACTTACAGCCTACACAAAATGGATGCTAAACTGGGAGAAAGAATTTCTTTTCAACAAAAAAATCAACATCGCCAACCCTATCGACGATGCTTATACTATCAATGCTAGCTACAAACCATCAGCAACAAAAGAGGGCGAGCTAGAAATCCAAGCTCAATTCACAACCTCTACTGGCATCAGCGCCGAGGGCATCAGCGTTATCTGCGAATACGAGCGCAAGGGCAAAATCAGGAAAATGAAAACCAAGATAGGCGCAAACGGTGTGCTTAAATTCAACATTCCTGACAACCTTGAAAAATCTGCTGTGACTATCACCTCAGACCAACAAGACAAAAAATTCGTCAAAACCATCTATACACCTACTGTTAACGACAAAATGGACGTGCAGTTCTTCCCCGAGGGAGGTCACTTACTCGCAGGCCAGCTTCAAAGCGTAGTTTTCAAGGCTGTGGGTGTTGACGGCAAAGGTAGAAATGTTGAAGGCGAAATCTTTGATGCTCAAAATGAATTAGTCTCAGAATTTTCAACAGAGTTCAATGGTATGGGTCGTTTCAACTTCCTTGCAGCTAAGGGAGAGAGTTACTACGCCATGGTTTACGACCTAGATGATTCTACTCAAACAGTTAAGGTAAACCTTCCTACGGCAATAGATACTGGCTGCTCTATTAAAGCTGTACTAGATAGAAACAATCTTATCTACCAAATTTTGGTTACAGAAAATATTGACACAAATAAAATCGGTGTTGTACTACACTCACGTGGTAAAATAGTAAACTCTTCACTTCTTGGTAGCTCCAGCAAAATGAAAAGAGTGCCTTTGCGCACACTTCAAGAAGGTATTTTAACTATCACCATTGTAGATGTTACGGACAATGCCTTTACACCTATTGCCGAACGTTTAGTATTTATCCCACCAAAAACTACTAACACAACTCTTACTCCCGACAAACCTGCTTACTCAACTCGTGCTAAGGTAAACATAGATTTAGAGGTATTGGATGCTGACGGCAAACCTTTGGAGGGTAGTTACGGGGTATCAGTTACAGATAGAAATACAGTAGACCCTACATTAATTAGAGACAATATCTTAAGTAACCTACTACTTACTTCAGATTTGCAAGGCTATGTAGAAGAGCCTGCAAAATACTTTACAGACAACCTAAACGCCGATATGACAAATCGCGACCTATTGATGTTAACTCAAGGTTGGAAACGTTTTGCGCTTACAGACGTACTTAAAAACCAACTTGTAAAACCTGAGATTTTACCAGAAGAAGATCATGTTATCTCGGGTGTTATCCGTGGATTCTTTGGCAATGAGGCTCGCAAACCTAGCCTTATGGTATTTATTCCAGAGACTAAATTCTTGGATTTATTCCCATTAGAGAACTCAGCTAAGTTCAATCTTTCGGGCTTTGATTATCCTGATAGTACCGAAATCGTACTTCAAGGAGTTAACAAAAAAGGATCGGGCTCAACACTTAACATGAAGATTAACGATGAGCTATTTGCTGAACCAAAATATGTTTATCCTAATACTTTGATTAATCGCCAAGAAGTATTTATCCCTGAAACTTATCTTTACCAATCTAAAGAAAGATACTATTACGAGGGTGGTATGCGTGTTATCGACGTAGAGGCTATCACCGTCACAGCTGATGCTGCACCAGATAACAACTCAGTATTTGATGTTGAGCCAACTTCATCATTCTCGGCCGAGGAGCTTGAGGCTAACTCTCACTTAGATATCTTTGATGCCTTGGCCATGCTTTCTGGGGTGACAGTATTTGAGCAGGAAGTTTCTATCCGTGGTGGAGGTACACCTCTATTATATATAGATAATGTCCCTACCGATATCGAGTTCTTGGAGTCAGTAAATATGTCTGATGTTGCAGCACTTGGTGTATTGGACGGTCCTGATGCCGTAATTTATGGTTCGGGAGCTGACAATGGAGTTATCTTGATCGCACTTAAAGAAGGTGCTGATCTAACAAGAAATATGCTTCCTATCCCATCGCTAGTTTATGTTAGACAATTAGGCTACAAAAAACCTGAAAGATTCTACCAACCTAAATACGAAATCATGTCTAAATTAACAGACAGAACACCTGACCTTCGTACTACAATTTGTTGGGATCCTTTCATCCAAACTAACGAAGACGGCAAAACATCGTTCTCGTTCTACGCAGCCGACAAAGATGCTACTTACGACGTAACTCTTGAGGGTATAACTAAAACAGGACAGATTATTTACAAAACGATAACTATCACAAAATCCAAATAAACTAACACCAAAACCAATAAGGGGAGTGACTAACAAGTAAATGTTGGTCACTCCCCTTGTACTTTAATAAGGATGGCTAAGAAGTATTTAGATGCAACGCTCTGATTTTCAGCCTAAACGGGAGCGTACTTAAGGTACGTGAGTATTAGGATGAAAAGCTAGAAGGCAGCAGATGAATGCTTATTAGTCGCCCACCTTTATTATTCTATAACCTCACTATTACTTGCCGTAAACGCTCACAAGCATACGCGCACAAACATCAAGAAACTGTTTACCTTTAAAAGATTTCAGCGCTATAAATCCCTGAGTTGTCACATAAAAAATCTCATCGAAACTCTCTAGTTCGCCTGCTAAAATATGCCTTTGCACTAACTTATAACCCTTTTTTTGTATAGCCTTAATTGCGAGCTCACGCTCCAGTGAATCACTCACTCCCGAGGATAAAGGGCTTGTAAAAATACCAGAGCTAGACACACAAAACACAGGCATATCACCCACGCCGGTAATCACACCATCTAAATTAGCACACAGCGCAACCTTGCTGTTTAGGTAATCATTTGCAAAATTTGCAACACTGAGCATAAGTGACGAGCTGAGTCCAGGCAAAGGATTCTCGCAACATATCACCCTAGCCTCCACACCTCTGTGCCAAAGAGAAAAACCTCGATAAAGCAAACTGTCAACGATCGTTAACATATAGCTAGCCCTCCACCTATAAATCCTAAGCATATAACTAGATGAATTACAGCGATTTGCAGTAAGCAGCGAATCTATCTGCGAGGATATATCTAGAAGTTCTAAGGCTTTATCCTCGCCAAAGAAAGCTGAGTAGTTTTGATTAATTATCTCTAAATGACGCTCCAAAAAAAGAGGTGTAAGTTCAGCAACGTGCACATTTTGGTAAAGATAAATCTCACTAAGTAGAGACTCACCACGCGAGGTGATGCAATCAAAATCGCTCACTGCGCCATTATATATAATTTTTTGGAAATTCATTAAATCATAAAAATCTTCAACAGCAGCTCACGCATTAAATCGCCCTCGCTAGCCGAACCTGCGCCCATACCCTTACTTTTTAGGTCATACTCACGCAGAAGGCCTAATATTGCAAACACCTTAGCATTTGGATATAGTGCCGCGGCTTGCTTATACTCAGTCAAAAAGAAAGGACTTTTAAGTTTTAGCATACCACACAGTTCCATATCGCTAGGCATTGGTTTGCCCTTAGTGCGCGTCAACCACTTTTGGTAATTGAGCACAAAAATTCTCTGGAAATGCGTAAACATTATCCCCAGAGTCACCAACATAGGGTAGTTTTTAGAATTTGCAGCAAAATAAGCTGCGATTTTCAAGGCCTTAGCAGCATTTTTTTCTGACAGCGCCTTTGTTAGCTCAAAATTATTAAACTCCTTGCTTATGCCTATATTATCTTGAATATGGTCTGCCGTAATCTGAGTTGTACCCTCGGGAAGGAAAGTCAACAGCTTAGTTAACTCATTAGAAATCTTGCTGATATCAACTCCAAGGTGCTCAGTTAACATGGCTAGCGCCTTAGCATCTATCGTGCAACCCTTAGACTTTATTAGCGAACTTAAGAAATCGCCCAACTCATAATCACGAGGTTTCACAGACTCAAACACCACACCCTTACTAGCCACATGCTTATAAAATTGCGAGCGTTTATCTATATTTTTATCTTTGTGCGCTACAACCAATACGCTTTCAGGCGAGGGCGACGCACTATAAAGTGAAAGTTTATCAACCCCTCTCATAGTCTGAGCCTCACGCAATATCACCACTTGTTTGCCACCCATCATAGGCATTTGGCGCGCCATATTTATCACAGCACCCACCTCTGTATCCTTGCCGTAGCATACAATTTGATTAAAGGCTTTTTTATCCTCAGGTAAGATTTTTTCAGTTAAAATATCCACCAACTCATCTATGAAATAGCCCTCCTCGCCCATCAAAACATAGATAGGCGCAATTTTACCAGCATTAATGTCCTTTTTAATGCTAGAAAACTGCGAAAGCGTATCTTTAAATGAGATTTTAGCCATATTTCCCCCTTATTCTAATTCCTTAATTGCTCGCTTGAGAATATCGTCTATATCTTGAATCGAAGCATAAAAAGCCACCTCCTGCAAAGGAGTATTCCTACCTATATAAGCCTTTAATTGGGTTAAAATAAGCTCTTTAGACTCAGCAATTTCTTGTTTTGTAGCACTCACGCCCTGAGCCTTGGCATAAGCAACAAACTCATTCATTAGCGCATTATCATTGTTAAAAAACTTATCTAATTGCGCCAAAGTCTTAATATTATTTATCGCTTTACGATTTGCATCACTATATTTTATAGTAAACTTATACAAGATATTTTTGCCCGACACCTGGGTGAAATATTTAGTTACCTGAGTAGTATCAACAGGCACAAAAATATCAGGCATTATGCCTCCACCTCCATACAAAACCTTACCTTTAGGTGTTATATACTTCACTGTATCAGCGAATTGTATGCTGTCTTGGTTAAAAAATTCCTGGTGAACATATCTATCTAATAAATCTCGTCTGTAAGCATCCACTCCCTTGTCATAAGGTTTTTGAATAGAACGTCCTGTGGGTGTGTAATATCTAGCAATAGTAAGCCTAATTGCCGAACCATCACCATAAGGGATTTGCTGCTGCACCAAGCCTTTGCCATACGACCTGCGCCCTATAATCACCCCTCTATCGTTATCTTGAATAGCTCCAGCTAATATTTCGCTCGACGAGGCGCTCTGCTCATCAAGTAAAATCACCAAATCTATATCCTTGCTCTTGCCCTTAGCATTACTAAATTCCTTAGCCTGATTGCCTGCCCTATCCTGAGTGTAGACTATCATAGAACCTATGGGTAAAAATTCATTTGCTATTAGAATCGCTTGATCCAGGAATCCACCGGTGTTACCTCTAAGGTCAAACACAAGTTTAGTCATCCCCTCTTCTTTTAGCTCAGCGATAGCATCTCTAACCTCAGTAAAAGAAGTGCGCGAGAAGGCCGAAAGTTTCAAAAATCCTATCTCTGGTGTTAGCATAAACGCTGCATCCATACTTTTGATAGGAATCTTACCACGCTCCACCTCAACCTTTACAAGTTCATCTATACCCTCACGCTCTAGGCCTAGTTTTACGATAGTCCCCTTCTTACCACGGAGTTTTTTCATGATTTGTGTTTGCGCGACTTTCTTGCCAGCCACATTTTCAGAGTCTATCTCTACTATCCTATCCCCATTTCTAAGTCCTGCCTTATCGCTTGGTCCCCCGTTAATTACGTTTAACACTATCACCGTGTCGGTTGTCATGTTAAACACTATGCCTATCCCGTCGAAACCTCCTTCTAAAACTTCATTTGCTTCTCCCATTTCTTTCCGGGGTATGTACACTGAGTGAGGGTCAAGCTCCTTTAGCAGCAAAGGCAACACCTTTTCGTTTAAAGAATCCATGCTCACAGTGTCGACATACATATTCTCGATAAGCGCCATAGTATAATTGAGCTTATTAACCGAATAGCTCTTATTGAGCAAACTCAAATACCTATCGCGTGTTAAAAGCATACCTATAATAATCCCCGTAACGAGGATTAAAATAAGAATAAGCGAAGAAAGAAGTCTCTTAAACATCAAAAGAAAATTACTTAGATTTAAACAAATATGCTAGACCTACGCTAAAGCCATAGTTAAATTGCAAGGCCTTAGGTTTAGCCACACTAGCTTTTTGGTCGTAATATATTTTAGCCAACAAAGATATGCTCAAAAAGTCCAAAGGTTTGATATCTAAAGTATTATCCCACTGCATAGTAGGCGCATCGCTGTAACTAGTAAATGCATACAATCTAGAGCGATATTGGAAAATATCTTTAGCAAATTTTTTCTCATAACGAGCATCCAGCGAAGCACCATATTGCAATAAAGTATGCTCACCAGCCTCAACACCATAAACTCCCTGCGCTGACAATTCATCGCTAGCTACCACTGTCATGCTACCTGCTATGGGCGAGAGAATAAGCGTAAATCCTGTCTCAGGTTTTGAGTAAGTGAAACCGACTGAAGCATCAAAATATCCTGGAGCCATAAATCTAGAAAGCAGGGTATTGTCTGTGCGCGAAGTGTAACCATCGCTCAACTGACTTCTAAAGTTAAAGGTAGCAGCATACGCCCAATTACTATTAGGGATATCCCATGAAGTAAGTAAATTAAGCGCGATTTCATCCTCATTTTTAAATGCCTCACCGTCTATGATGTTCATTCCATATCTACTCGAAGCTGTGATATCTAACTTATATTTAGATATTTGATAAAGGTAACGATAGCGCAAAGTTGCACGTCCTGAGAAGGTGTTTTCGCCTCCATCCCAGTTATCAAATTGGCTTTGAGCAACTTGCAATGTAGCCTCAAATTCATTTGTGTAAGTGCCTTTAGAAGTATTTACATCCGCACTTGGGGTTTCTTGTGCCATTGCGCTCATGCTTAACATTAGAGCTGTGGCACTTAGTAAAAGTGTAGAAAATTTCATTATTATCTATTTTTAAATTATAATATCTACAAAGGTAATATTTTTTAATGGATTTTTTTCTAATTTTGTAGTCTATAAAATTTCAATTATGCAAGATTTATATACTAAAACAGAGCAATACGACGAGCAAACTCTCGAAAAGCTTGCTTATCACTATCAACAGATACTCTCACTTCTAGGTGAAGATACTGAGCGTGAAGGACTTATCAAAACTCCCGAGCGTGTAGCTAAGGCCATGTCTTTTTTAACTCAAGGATATAATCAAGACCCAAAAGAGATAATTCTCTCAGCAAAATTCAAAGAAGAATACAAACAAATGGTCATCGTCAAAGATATAGAACTCTACTCTTTGTGCGAGCACCACATCCTGCCCTTCTACGGCAAGGCTCACGTAGCCTACATCCCCAATGGGCACATCACAGGTTTGTCTAAAATAGCACGCGTTGTCGAAACATTTGCGCGCCGTCTGCAAGTTCAAGAGAGACTTACAGTCCAAATCCGTGATTGCTTGCAAGATGCTCTTAACCCTCTAGGTGTTGCCGTTGTTATCGAGGCTAGCCACATGTGTATGCAAATGCGAGGTGTGCAAAAACAAAATTCATCGACCACAACCTCAGCCTTCACGGGAGTGTTTATGACCCAGCTTCAGACTCGCGAGGAGTTTATGACTCTAATCAGCAAATAAAAAAGAATGACTAATAAGCATTCATCTGCTGCCTTCTAGCGTTGCAGCTAAATACTTATTAGCCATTCTCGGCATTACCTACAAAAAAGGGAACTAACGTCTAATTGTCAGTTCCCTTTTTCATTTTTATCTACACAAATTTATTTACGAGTTGGGGCACTCTTCGCTTTCAAACAAGCTGCCTTCATCTGAGCTAATTTCTCAGGATTTTGAGCAGCTAGGTTAGTTGTTTGATAAGGGTCGTCTTTAAGATTGTAAAGTTGCTCTTTAGGGGCATCTTCCTTAAATTTACCGTTCTCAATATCGCTATTTGGTTTTTTGTAGTAGCTAGCTGCTGCAGGTCCTCCAAACATGTGTTCGCCTGGTTTAGGTTTTACGAAACCACCACCACCTTGAGCCGTGATATAAACCCAATCACCCTCGCGATAAGTAGTGTGAGTTTTCTTGTGAGCAGTAACCAATAAACTTTCACGCAAATTATCTTGAGTCTCGCCCAACAATACTGGCAACATATTGTAGCTATCAGGAGCATCACCTGCACCTAACTCATAACCCACAAGTGAGGCAAAAGTATGTACCATATCAACATTAGAGATAAGTTGCTCACTCACAGCAGGTTTAATCACACCTTTCCACGATGCAATAAGAGGCACACTATGGCCACCTTCCCAAGCATCAAATTTGAATCCAAACAATTCGCCATTGATTTTATGTCCTAATTTCATAGCTCCTTGACCACCGTGGTTAAGCATACCACCATTATCACTAGAGAATAAAATAATAGTATTTTCCAGCAGGCCTTGTTTTTCAAGTTCGCCTACAACCTGGCCAACCATCCAGTCAAGTTCGTGTATGAAATCACCATAAATACCAGCCTTGCTCGTGCCCACAAATTTAGGATTAGGCGTGAAAGGGTGGTGAATATTAGTAGTTGCAAGATATAGGAAGAAAGGATTGTCTTTATTGTCTTTTATCCATTTCACAGATTTTTCGGCAAAAGTTGTTCCCAACATTTCGTCTATATATAATTCATGAGCTTTCTTAGCTCCTCCCAGAGTTGAAAGACCTCCTTTTTCATCATAAGCCTTAGTTGCCGATCTTACTCCTGCAACAAAAGGATCTTTAGGATCATATCCAACTACGCCATGATTCTCAACCAACACGTAAGGAGGTATGCTATTTACCACAGGCACACCAAAAAAGTAATCAAAACCTAGTTCCAGAGGTCCTGGTTTAAGCTCAGCATTCCAATCCACCGAGCGTTTTTTGCCTTGACCAACACCTTTACCAATACCTAAGTGCCACTTACCTATCACAGCTGTTTTATAACCAGACTTTTGCAACACGTCAGCTAGGGTTAATTTATTTTCATTAAACAACAGAGGTGTCTTGCTAGTTGCAGGGCTAAAAATATTAGCTCTAAACGAATATTCACCCGTAAGCAAAGAATAGCGCGAAGGTGTAGACACAGCCGAAGCCGAGTGCATATCCATAAATTGGCGACCACTCTTAGCAAGTTTGTCAAGATTAGGCGTACTTACCTTTGTAGCTCCATAACAGCTAAGGTCTCCATAACCTATATCATCAGCTAGGATAAATACGATGTTAGGTTTGTCACTTTTTTGTTGTTTTTTTGCCTTAGCACTCGCCTGGGCATGAACCCCAAGGCTCAACGCAGCTAGCGAAAGAACAGGCAAATTGATGTTAGTTCTCATAATTTCATGTGTTTGGTGAGTTTTTAAGTTTTAATTCTATAGTAATAACAAAGTTAACAAAATTAAAACAAGAAAAGAAGGTTTATTTTAAATAAACCTTCTTTTCTTTTCTTAGTATATACTACTATTATTTGCTTCTCTCTGGACGAAGTGAACGAACAGTAGCACCTGTTTGCCACATTTCGCTTTCGCGCATTTCTTTAAGTTCAGCTTCTAGTTTCTCACGATAGTCAACTTTTGAGTTTGAATCAATTGAGTTTTGAGCTTCGTTACCAGCAGCCACTTCTGAGTAAAGTTTTTGGAATACAGGAAGTGTAGCATCACGGAAAGGTTTCCACCAGTCTAGTGCACCACGTTGAGCAGTAGTAGAAGTATTTGCATACATCCAATCCATACCGTTCTCAGCAACCAAAGGCATAAGAGATTGAGTTAATTCCTCAACTGACTCATTGAAAGCCTCAGATGGAGAGTGACCATTCTCACGAAGAACTTGGTATTGAGCAGCGAAGATACCTTGGATAGCACCCATTAGAGTACCACGCTCACCTGTTAAGTCAGAGTAAACTTCTTTTTTGAAAGTTGTTTCAAATAGGTAACCTGAACCAACGCCAATACCTAGAGCTGTAACTCTATCCATAGCTTTGCCAGTAGCGTCTTGGAAGATAGCGTAGCTAGAGTTTAGACCACGACCCTCAACGAACAAACGACGAAGAGAAGTACCAGAACCTTTAGGAGCGATAAGAATCACGTCAACGTCAGCTGGAGGAACGATGTTAGTACGTTCTTTGTAAGTGATTGCAAAACCGTGAGAAAAGTAAAGTGCTTTTCCTGGAGTTAAGTGTTTTTTGATTGTAGGCCACATCTCGATTTGAGCTGCGTCAGACAATAGATATTGAATAATTGTTGCTTTTTCGCAAGCTTCTTCGATTTCAAAAAGTGTTTCTCCTGGAACCCAACCGTCAGCTACGGCTTTATCCCAACTTTTTGAATTTTTTCTTTGACCAACGATAACATTAAGTTTATTATCACGTAGGTTCATAGATTGACCAGGACCTTGAACGCCATAACCAATAACTGCGATGGTTTCATCTTTAAGTACTTCTTGTGCCTTAGCTAAAGGGAACTCCTCACGAGTTACAACGTTTTCTTCAACGCCACCAAAATTCATTTTTGCCATAATTTTCTTAAATAATAATTATATTGTTTGTATTTTATATTCCTTTTAATAGTTCATTTATATCGTCGCGGTGCATAACTATGCTGCCCGAACGAGTAAATTCCATAAGTAGGCCTTTGTTTTGAAGGTATTCTCTAAACTCACATGTTTGAGCACGAGTACCCGTAGCCTCCAACACCACATAACTGGTGCTAGTTTCAACTATCCTCGCCTTCCAGTCTGCTATCATAGTAGTGTGTTCTGAAAGCACTTTAATAGGCACTTTGTATAGGGCAACTTCCTGAGTGATAAGTTCCTCTTCAGAGTAATATTTAACCTCAATAACGTCAATAATATTTGAGATTTGCTTAACAGTTTTATCCATGATTTCCTCAGTTGCAAACGCAGAAATCACAAACATACTAATGCCTTTAATCGTAGATTCAGACACTTTCAAGCTCTCGATATTTATCTTACGGCGCAAGTAACACGCTGTGATTCGGTTAAGAACACCAATTTGGTTCTCCGAAAAAACTATAACTATAAATTCTTTTACCATAATAGTTTAGGCTTTATAAATTGATTCCGACAATGAAGCTCCAGCTGGAACCATAGGGAAAACATTTTCTTCATTTTCAACACATACCTCAAGTAGGTAAGAGCCTTCGGCTGCAAGCATTTCTTTTATTGCACCCTCCAAGTCTTTTTTCTCCACAACTCTTTTGGTTGGTATGTTATATGCAGCTGCTACCTTTGAAAAATCTGGGTTTTCAAGTGTAGTAAACGAGTATCTTCTATCAAAGAACAGTTGTTGCCATTGACGAACCATACCCAAGAAACTATTGTTTAGAATAAGCATTTTCACGCCTATTTTATTCTGCATAATAGTACCAAGCTCCTGCATAGACATTTGGAAACCTCCATCGCCCATAACAGCCACAACTTGTTTATTCTCTGCGCCCAATTTAGCTCCCATAGCAGCCGGCAGACCAAAGCCCATAGTACCCAGACCACCCGAAGTTACAAAACTACGCGAGTTATTAAATTTAGAATAAAGTGCGCTAAACATTTGATTTTGACCAACATCAGTCACCACGATAGCCTCGCCTTTAACCTCAGTTGCTAAATCTTGCATAACTCTAGCCATAGTGATATAAGGTTTATCATCAGCTCTACCTGGCACGATAACCTCGTCTAATTCTTGCTGTTTTTTCTCATCTGCAAAATCAAACCAAGGCTGTCTTTGCTCGTATTTAAGACCTGCTTTCAGCATCTCGATAGCATCTTTCAAGTTAGCGTGAATAGGCAAGTCAACTCTAACGTTTTTGCCAAGTTCAGCTTTATCTATATCAACATGAATAATCTTAGCCTCAGGAGCGTATTTGGCCACATTACCTGTGATACGGTCGCTAAATCTAAGTCCAAGAGCGATGATTAAATCAGCCTTTTGAGTCATAGAGTTAGCAGGGATATTCCCATGCATACCCAAGTTACCAACAAATAAAGGGTGATTATTTGGCACAGTAGATATACCCATAAGTGTTTGACCCACAGGAAGATTACCTATTTCAGCAAATTCTAATAATTCTTGTTCAGCACCCGAAAGTTTAACTCCCTGACCTACCAAAACCAAAGGTCTCTCAGAGGCGTTTATCATTTCAACAGCTTTGCTCACTGCATCTTTATCAACCACGGGGTTAGGCGTGTAGCTTCTAAGTGAAAGGCAAGGTCTGTATGCAAATTCACACTCCTCAACCTGAGCATTTTTAGCGATATCTATAACCACTGGCCCTGGTCTACCCGAACGAGCGATATAGAAAGCTCTAGCAATGGCAGGAGCAATCTCCGATGCCGAAGTAACTTGGTAGTTCCATTTAGTCACTGGCATAGTCATAGAAATCATATCAGCCTCTTGGAAAGCATCAGTTCCGAGCAGTGCAGCTGGCACCTGACCTGTAATACACACTAAAGGTGTAGAATCAAGCATAGCATCAGCAATACCCGTAACAAGATTAGTAGCACCTGGACCCGAAGTAGCCATACATACGCCCACTTTACCTGTGACCCTAGCATAACCTTGGGCTGCGTGCACAGCACCCTGCTCATGACGAGTTAAGATGTGACGTATTCTGTCACTATAATCGTATAATCTATCATAAATAGGGATAACCTGACCACCTGGATAACCAAAAATGATATCCGTTTGCTCAGCAATTAGCGACAAAAGCAATGCGTCGCTACCCTGTACTTTTTGTTTATTAGCCATTTCTTTTTTTATGAAATTATATTAACAAAATCTATTTTTTATAACCCGGAACAACTCTCACGCCACCCATATCTGCCGAAGCAACCATAGATGCGTAAGCCATAAGAGAACGACTCACTACCCTCTCACGCGAAGCAGGCTCATAGACTCCCGCTAACTCTTTCCTTCTAGTTTCTAACTCAGCGTCAGAAACCTCAACATTAATAGAACGTGTTTTAATGTCGATTACGATTTTGTCATTATCTTTAATAAGAGCAATCTCACCACCTGCGGCAGCCTCTGGCGACACGTGACCTATTGAAAGGCCCGAAGTACCTCCCGAGAAACGTCCGTCAGTGATAAGCGCACATGATTTTGCTAGTTTTACTGTTTTTAGGTAAGATGTTGGGTAAAGCATCTCTTGCATACCAGGGCCACCCTTAGGTCCTTCGTATCTAATAATCACAACGTCTGCTGCCTGTACTGAGCCGTTAAGTATGCCTGCGCATGCTTGCTCTTGAGATTCAAACACACGAGCTGTACCCTCAAAGTGGAAGATATTTTCATCCACACCTGCTGTTTTTAATATACAACCTTTAGTTGCGATATTTCCAAACAACACTGCTAGTCCTCCGTCTGCTAAAAATGGAGTTTCGATAGCTCTAATACATCCTTTAGCTCTGTCTGTATCATGCTCAGAGTAATAGTTCTCTTGCGAGGCCATTACTATATTATATTCATTGCAAGGTGCAGCCAAACATCTTTTAAGTGTCTCAGCGCTCACCTCAGGGCTCATGATATCGTGTTTAGCGATAGCCTCAGCTAAAGTCAAAGCATCTGCGCGTTTAACCGAAGTATCTAGCAAACCTCCCTTAGCTAGCTCACCCAAGATAGACAAGATACCACCTGCACGGTTAACATCTTGGATATGGTAAGCTGAGTTAGGAGCAACTTTACAAAGCACAGGAGTTTTGCGCGAAAGAGCATCTATATCTTTCATAGTAAACTCTACGCCAGCCTCATAAGCTACGGCAAGCAAGTGAAGTACCGTGTTAGAAGAGCCTCCCATAGCTATATCCATAGTCATAGCATTTAAGAAAGCCTCACGCGAGGCGATAGAGCGAGGCAAAACAGCCTCATTATCATTATTATAATATTCGTAAGCGTTTTTAACTATAAGTTCGGCAGCTTGTTTAAACAAATCTTCACGCAAGGAGTGAGTTGCTATCAGAGTACCATTACCTGGAAGTGAAAGACCCAAAGCCTCCGTTAAACAGTTCATAGAGTTAGCCGTGAACATACCCGAACAACTACCACAAGTAGGGCAAGCCTTAGCCTCGATTTCAGCTAAATCCTCATCTGAAACCTCATCGTCAGCACCCTTAACCATAACATCTATAAGGTCGTATTCTTTGTCACCAACCTTACCAGCCTCCATAGGACCTCCCGAAACAAAAATTGCAGGGATATTAAGTCTCATAGCAGCCATAAGCATACCTGGGGTAATTTTATCGCAGTTACTAATACACACCATGGCATCTGCTTTGTGAGCATTTACCATATATTCCACACTATCAGCAATAATTTCACGCGAAGGCAAAGAATAAAGCATACCATCGTGACCCATAGCGATACCGTCGTCTATGGCTATAGTATTAAACTCGGCTGCAAAACAACCTTGCTGCTCTATCCACCCCTTAACCTTTTGACCAATTTCGTGAAGGTGAGTGTGGCCTGGAACGAACTGAGTAAAAGAATTGACGACAGCAATTACTGGCTTTCCGAATTGTTCTTCCTTCATTCCATTTGCTCTCCAAAGGCTTCTTGCCCCTGCCATTTTTCTACCTGCAGTTGTAACATTACTCCTTAGTGGTCTCATTTTTTATACATCTTTGCGTTATAGTAATTTTGCAAAGGTAAATATTTATGTTAGATTTGTGCAATATTTTAGACATTTTTATACAAAAAATTATTTTTTAGTCAATTTTTAAAACCTTAAATACATGAAAAAGCAATATGAACCTTTTGTAGACGCGCTTATAGAGCTTGCAATTTCTGAAGATATAGGCGATGGCGATCACTCATCTCTTTCAACTATACCCCAGGGCGAAGTCGGCAAAATGCAACTTCTTGTGAAACAAGACGGTATATTAGCTGGTGTTGAAATCGCAGAGCGTGTGTTCAAACGCCTAGACTCTGAGATTATCTTTGACAAAAAGCTAGATGATGGCGCTAAAATTAAAGTTGGCGACATAGCATTTTACGTCACAGGCAAACTTACATCGCTTCTTCAAGCTGAGCGCATAATACTTAATATTATGCAGCGTATGAGTGGCGTTGCAACCCAAACAGCTTACTATGTAGGCCAATTACAAGGTCTTAATACCAAACTTTTAGACACTCGCAAAACCACACCAGGAATGAGGGTCTTGGACAAAATGGCTGTTAAAATCGGAGGTGGCGAAAATCACCGTATAGGTCTTTTTGATATGGTTATGCTCAAAGACAACCATATTGACTTTGCAGGAGGCATCACCGCGGCCGTTAATGCTACGCACAAATACCTTAAAGAAAAAGGCAAAGAAGAGCTTAAAATCGAGGTTGAAGTACGCTCTATTGCCGATATCCATGAAGTTTTTGCCGTTGGTGGTGTTGACAGAATTATGCTAGATAATTTCTCGGTTGAGCTTACGCGTGAGGCCGTAAAATTAATAAATGGTAAATGCGAGATTGAATCTTCAGGAGGCATTACTTTTGACACTATGAGAGCTTACGCAGAATGTGGCGTTGATTTCATTTCTGTGGGCGCGCTAACTCACCAAATCAAAAGCCTAGACATGAGCCTAAAAGCTATAAACTAGGGAGTAACAAACAAATGAAGTGCCCCCGAAAAGTTTTTGTCTAACTTTTCGGGGGCATATCATTTAGTCTCTCCCTGTGTATTTTACTAAGGGTGGCTAAGAGGTATTTAGCTGCCCTTTTCTATTTCTTAGTCTTAGGCGCGAGAATAATACTCATCCTCTTGCCCTCCAACTTAGGCATTAACTCAACTTTTGCAATTTCTTCAAGGTCAGTGGCAAAACGTAATAATAAAATCTCACCCTGCTCTTTGAAAACGATAGATCGACCACGGAAGAATACATAAGCTTTAACCTTAGCTCCCTCCTTGATAAAATTCTCAGCGTGTTTTAGCTTGAAATTGTAATCGTGATCATCGGTCTGAGGTCCAAAACGTATTTCCTTAATAACAACTTTGACTGCCTTAGCCTTGATTTCTTTAGCTTTCTTTTTTTGTTGGTAAAGAAATTTTTGGTAATCGGCAATTCTACACACTGGTGGCTCGGCCTTAGGTGATATTTCTATCAAATCTAGTTCCATATCATCGGCCATACGTATAGCCTCACGTATAGACAACACCACTGGTGCTTCGATATTTTCGCCCACGATTCTTACTTGTGGTGCTGTAATCTCATTGTTAGTACGGTGAAGTGCCTCGCGCTCCATCGGTCTACGCATACCATTATTTTTTTTAGGGAAATTTGGTCTAGGCGTAAAAGGTTTTGGTTTTGTTGTGTTTATAGCTTTGTCCTCCTGATTAATTAATAATTTAGTTCTATTTTAGTTTTTAGTTTTAGCTGCTTCTAGCTCTTCTTTGACAAGATTATTTACGTAAGTTTCAAATTCTTCGATGCTCATCGATCCTTTGTCACCCTCGCCTTGAACTCTCAAAGATACTGCGTTGTTTTCCATTTCTTTTTCTCCAACTATAAGCAAGAAAGGTATGCGTTTAAGCTCGTTATCACGAATTTTACGTCCTATTTTCTCGTTACGGTCGTCTACTTGGCTGCGAATATCGTGATTATTTAGATAAAATGAAACTTTTTGAGCATATTCATTGAATTTTTCGCTAATTGGCAGAATAACAACCTGATCTGGCGCTAACCAAAGTGGGAATTTACCTCCTGTGTGCTCCAATAATACTGCCACAAATCTCTCCATAGAGCCAAAAGGCGCACGGTGTATCATAATTGGACGGTGAAGTTTGTCGTCTGCACCTTTGTAAGTCAAATCAAAACGCTCTGGTAAGTTGTAATCCACCTGAATAGTACCTAATTGCCATTTACGACCTATGGCATCTCTAACCATAAAATCTAGTTTAGGACCATAAAATGCTGCCTCGCCATATTCAACCACGGTTTTAAGACCTTTAGCTGCACTAGCTTCTATGATAGCGCTTTCGGCTTTTTCCCAGTTTTCGTCTGTACCTATATATTTTTCGGTATTATTTGGATCACGAAGTGAAATTTGAGCTGTGAACTCATTAAAGCTCAAAGTATTGAAAATGTAAAGTACAATATCAATAACTTTCATGAACTCATCTTTAAGTTGGTCTGGACGAACAAAAAGATGGGCATCATCTTGAGTAAATCCTCTCACACGAGTTAAACCATGTAGCTCGCCACTTTGCTCATAACGATATACAGTTCCAAATTCTGCAAAACGAATAGGAAGATCTTTATAAGAGCGAGGTTTGAATTTGTAAATCTCGCAGTGGTGAGGGCAGTTCATAGGTTTTAGCAAGAATTCCTCGTCCTCAGCTGGTGTGTGAATAGGTTGGAAAGAATCCTTACCATATTTAGCGTAGTGACCCGAAGTCACATACAAATCTTTCATGCCGATGTGAGGAGTGATAACTTGCTCATAACCCTGTGCTTTTTGAGTTTGGCGCAAGAAATTCTCCAATCTTTCGCGCAAGGCAGCACCCTTAGGCAACCACAAAGGTAGACCTTGGCCAACGCGTGGTGAGAAGTGGAAAAGCTCCAATTCCTTACCCAATTTACGGTGATCACGTTTTTTAGCTTCCTCAAGTATTGCTAGGTATTCATCTAGCATAGATTTTTTAGGGAAGGTGATACCATAAATACGAGTTAACATTTTATTGTTTTCGTTGCCTCTCCAGTAAGCTCCAGCTATAGAAGTTAGTTTAATAGCTTTGATAGGTGCTGTATTTATAAGGTGAGGTCCACGACATAGGTCGGTGAATGCTCCGTTTGTGTAGAAAGTGATAGTGCCGTCCTCAAGATCTGAGATAAGCTCACATTTATACTCATCGCCTTTGTCGGTGTAAGTTTTTAGAGCTTCGGCTTTAGTTACATCCTCACGGATAATTTCTTCTTTTGTGCGAGCTAGTTCTTCCATTTTTTTCTCTATGGAAACTAGGTCTGCCTCGGTGATAGGTTTTGGTAGATCTACGTCGTAGTAGAAACCATTTTCTATGCTAGGGCCTATACCAAACTTGATGCCTGGGTAAAGTGCCTGCAAAGCCTCGGCCAAAAGGTGAGAAGAAGTGTGCCAAAAAGTTTGTTTAGCTTCTTGGTCGTCCCATTTGTGTAATTTAATGTTGGCATCAGCGCAGATAGGCTCTTTCAGGCCTACAACTTTGTCGTTGACGCTAGCAGCTAGCACATCTTGAGCTAGACGAGAACTGATTGACGATGCAATCTCTAGTGCTGTAACACCTGTGGCATACTCACGAATGCTGCCATCAGGAAAAGTAATTTTTATCATTGTCTTTTTATCTAAAAAAGTTGTTTATGTCTATGCTTCGGGGCTTTCTGGTAGGTCTTTCACCGACACATCAGCTCCTTTTTCTCTCTCGTATTTACGAAGAGGTCTTGCGCTTATTTGCTTGTAGTTTTTTCTGCTACGGTAAATATCTATTGCTGAGTAAATCGCAGCTCTCATAGAGCTAGGGTCAGCTACATCTTTGCCTGCGATATCATAGGCCACGCCATGATCGGGGCTGGTGCGTATATATGCTAAATTGGCCGAGAAATTAACACCATCAGGCGATAAAGCCTTAAACGGAGCAAGTCCTTGGTCGTGATAAATAGCTAGGATACCATCGTAATTTTTGTAGCTAGCAGCAGCAAAAAATCCGTCAGCTGGGAAAGGCCCAAAAGCCAAGACTTTGTTGGCGATAGCCTCATTGATAGCTGGCGTGATAATCTCATTTTCCTCTGTGCCTAACATACCTCCGTCACCTGCGTGAGGGTTAAGTGCAAACACTGCTATGCGTGGTTTTACGATAGAAAAATCTTGTTTTAAAGTTTTTTCTAGTTGGTATATTTTCTCAACTATTTTTTGTTTGGTTACACCCTCAATTACCTTTGTGATAGGGGTGTGAATAGTCACTAAACCTACTTTAAGTAGCTCACTGCACATTATCATAATGGGCTCGCCACTAAAAGCGTCGGCCAAAAATTCTGTGTGACCAGTGAAGTTAAACGACTCTGATTGCACGTTTTCTTTGCTGATAGGTGCTGTGACAAGTACGTCGATTGCGCCCTCTTTTAAATCTTTCACAGCTGCGTTAAGTGCGTCAACGGCTGCTTTGCCTGCTGTTTTTGTAGATTTGCCAGGTTCGGCTTTAAGGTCTTGGTTTACGCAATTAATCAGGCAAGGTTTTTTTCCAGGCCTAGCCTCGCGCGCTGAGGACACTAAGTTGAAGCTGAAATTTTCTGCTCCAGCTATGCCTGCTTTGTATTCTTGTGCTATGCGCGATGAACCGTACACAATAGGCGTACATAGCTCACACATGCGATTATCAAGTAAAGTTTTAATGATTACCTCATAACCCACACCGTTAATATCTCCGTGGGTGATGCCCACTTTTATCTTTTCACTCATAAATTTTGCTTATATAACGCGCAAATATAAATATTTTTCTTTAAATATAAGTATATCAAAGCGTTTTTATTTGATTTTTAAACTCTGCGCCTAAATTCTGAGCATACTATCGAAGTTGCCGTAGCTACATTCAAAGACTCGCTGCTAGGGGAGTTTTTAGGGTAGGGAGGGATGTAGAGTTTGCTGCTGATTTTAGCCTCTATCACCTCAGAAATACCACGCCCTTCGTTACCCATAACTATCACACCATTAGCGCTTAAGCTGTGGTTGTAGATGTTATCGCCCTCAAGAAAAGTGCCGTAAATAGGAGATGTGATTTTTGAGAGCGCCTCCTCTAGGTTGGTGTAGTGAACTCTAACCCTTAAAATTGCTCCCATACTGGCCTGAACAACCTTAGGATTGTAGCAATCTGCGCTTAAGTGTGAGCACAAAATATCCTTGATGCCAAACCAGTCGGCAATGCGAATAATTGTACCTAAATTACCTGGATCTTGCACGTTGTCGAGCGCTAAAATTAGGGAATTATTTAGCTCGTCAAAGTTAAGTTTATAGCTTGGAATTTTTACTACTGCAAGGCAGTCTGTTGGAGTTTTTAGTTGGCTGATACGCGCCATTTCTTTTGGCGAAACATGCTCATTATCAGCGTCTTGCTGAGTTGTATAGATGTTTTCTATCTCAAAATCTGAATCCTTTACTTCGCTTATTATTTTGTGACCTTCTAGGGTGAATAAACCATGCTCTAGACGAGATTTTTTCTCGCCCAGAGACTTGATTTTTGTTATGTCGGCTTTTGTTAACATTTTTTATTTTTTTGCAAATATAGCATGACACGACTAGTCTAGTCGTACTAGTTGCATTTCTCGCCCTCGTAGACAGCCATTTTTGAGCCTGCATCAAAGGTTACGCTTATAGTATTTTTATCTGTCTGAGCATAGAAATTCCTAAGGCGTGTATTGCCAAAAGGCTCACCATTAGCTGTGGGCTTGCCCGTTGTCTCTTGCTCAAAAAGATATTCGCCCTTGTCGTCTTTAGTAAAAGGTATGTTAGAGAAATCTATTGTAAGACCCACAGGCATACCAGGGCCAAATTGCATACCCACAGTCGAAAATTTAGCTTTAGAAGTGGCTAAATCTAAAGTAATATTAAACTTAACTTCCATAACCTCAAAACTAGTCTCCTCGCTATAAACCGAGAAAGTGCCTTTGTAATTCAAGGTCTCAGCGCTAGAAGTAAGCACTGCAAAAACAGCTATAAGCGACAAAAAAAACACCTTTACTACTCTCATAATTTCTTTTTTAAATTAGTTTGAGTAGTAAAGGTAATAATTTTATTATTCTTGTCCAAGAAATCTATTCAAAAGTCTCAAAAGAGCAACAAAAATCGCCTGAATCGCCTATCTCAAAGCTAGCTCCGTCAACAAAATCTTGAATAAAATAAAACTCAACAGAGAACAATCCTGGGTAATATTCCTCTCCTATAATAGGCATAACATTCTCGAAATCGCCCTCAACGGCAAAGCCCTCAGCAGTTGAGGTAAAATACAAGTTTGGCAATACCAAATCACAGCTCTCCATGCCCTCATACAACTTAACATCCTTGAAAGTTAAAGTCACAGTATTATAACCCTCGCCTGGACTAACTATTAAATCGGTAGCAGTAACTGTTTCACTGCAATCAAAATCTCCACTCACAGTAAACTCCGTGAACTCAGGCTCTCTGTCCGAGATAAAAATATAAGTTGTAGCACTTAGATCTATCGCCGAGGCATAGTAAAGACCTTTTTCGTCAAATACTAATTCTATGTAATCTATGGTCTTGCTTTTGTACTCAACGCCTGAGACTAGAGGATAAAAATCCTTTAATTCAGAGTGCTCTATGCGTATCCACTGATTCTCAACTGTGTAAGATAAAGGATTAGTGCTGAATGTTATAGCACCCATACTTTCAGAGAATTTAACATCATTATAAGTAATTACAGCCAAATTATTAACACTGTCTATGCCTATGCGCACAGAGGCTGGCGTAGTAAAAGTAGCTTCTGCATCTTGGAAATCACCCTCAAATTCATAATAGTTAGTCTCTTTGTAAGTGGCAGAATCATTATCTTCCTGAGGCTTAACAATAGTAGTGCTAGTTGTTGAGAAAGTAAAAGTCTCGGCATTAATACCATAAGTTGCGGCCGTTAAAACAAAGCTACCAGCAAGGTTTGTACCATTGAGCGCGAAGTCAAAATCCGAGAACGACACCTCAGTTTGATAGTCCATACCCATAAACGTAGCTGAGATAATCCCTGTTTGGTAAATAGCAGTAGACGTGCAACTTACCTCATAGAAATCAACATTTAAATCCAAACCCATTAAACTTAGGTTATTAAGATTGATGTCTGCCGACTCGCAATTTTCGTCAAAAATAACAGTTACGACAACACCTTCAATATCATTATCTAAATAATCAGAACTAAGATTTCCGGTGAAAGTCACCGTTGAGCCTGCAAGCGTTTGGGTGGTCTGCTCATCTAGTTTATCACACGAAGTGACAAAGGCCAGAGCTAAGAGAGAAAATAGAATAAATTTAAGATTTTTCATATTGAACGGGTTTTGGTTAAAAAAATATCTTTGTCTTTAAGCGCAGAACAACGCCTAAAAACAAAGATATTAAAAATTGGGTTAATTAAAAAATCGCCTAGCTTAGTTCTGTCGTAAAGTTGTAAACATTTGCATTATTAAGAGTGAAAGTACCTGTCATTGAGCGACGATAACGATAGCTGAAAGTAAACGAGAGGCTAGTCACATCGCCATAAGAGCTTAAATCTTCATCAGAGACTGGAGTAATAGCATCAGTTATAGTTGCAGTAAATTCACCTGTTGCATCATAAGTGCAAGGAACGCCTGGGATAGTCATATCAATATAATCAGGCATAAAGCTAATGAACTTAAATTGTTTGAAAATTAAGTCTACCTTAGTGTTATCTGAATTTGGGATAGCAACTACGTCAATTCCTTGACCATAAGGGTAATATACATTATTGTTGCTAAAATATCCTAAGAACGTATAACTATCATCTGTTGTAATACTTGAAGTGCTAGCATACTCAAAAGAATAAGTAGGGTTACCAGTAACCATATAAGTAGTAATATCAAAGCTACTAATGATGTCTGTTGCAGTAAATACAAACTCAAGGTTACTGAAAACTGCATAAGCTGATGCATCTGCACCATTCATTGTAGGTGCTAGGGTGTCTGGGCAAATAAAAGAGTAAGAACCTGTGTAATTTTCTACGATCATAGAATCTGCGATATTAACACTCATAGTAAGCTCTGGCATACCAGCCATAAACATAACTGACTCAAAAGTAACATCTATGCTACCGTCAGAGAGAAAATCTAAACCTATAACTTGATTTTCTTTAGTGTAGTCATAACTATTTGCACCCTCTAAATCTTGGGTGAATGTGTACTGATAAGGTGAACTTGGTGTTACTTCTGATTTCTCGCATGAAAATGCAACTGCTGACAATAAAGCCAAAAATGCTAATCTAAATTTTTTCATTTTTTTTGTGTTTTTTATAATTTAATATTGATTGAAATTCCTGCTGAAACGGGATCGCCCATTTGGACAAATTTTTTATATATAGATTCAAAATAAAAAGTATTATATGAAGTGTTTAAGATATTTTTAGCCCACACATCTACGCTATAACGACCCATGCGATAACCTATCTTGGCATCTAAGAGCGTGTAAAAAGGCTCATAAATACTATTATCCTCGCTCCAATATATTTTGCCTATACCCTTAGCTGCTAGGCCAAAAACTATGCTCTGGGTATCAGTGAGTTTCACAGTATAATCTGCTCTAAGCGATGCTGTATGCTGGGGAGCATAAGGCACGTAATTGCCTGCATATTGAACCTCAACATCATCTCCATTATCATCTTCTATAAAATCCTTGTAATCTTTAAACTTAGCATTGGTATAGCCATAATCGGCGCTAAGATTAAAATTATTATAGCTCCACGCAGCCGACAATTCCACGCCTTGGCTTTTGGTTCGCCCAGCATTTGTCATTATCCTGCCCGTAGCATCGGCATCGGCAAGGACAGTAAGTTGCTGATCATAACAATCTATAAAAAATACTGCTGCGCTTGCTCTTAAACCCAATTCACTCCAATAGAAATTACCCCCTAGCTCATAATTCCAGCTATACTCAGGGTCGTAGGTCATAACATCGCCCACATCATAATTACTATTACCCGTAATCTTGCTAGTTAGCTGGTCTTTTAATATGTCCGAAAATACCTGAGTATTAAATCCCCCAGCTTTGTAACCCTTAGCCACGGTGGCATAGAGTGTACCTCTATTTTTAAGCGAATAAGTAAGCGAAAGTTTAGGAATGAACTCAATAAAAGAATTTGAGATAGACTCATCATTTATAATCTCAGCAGGATTAGGGTATAAGGTTTTGCTCTCGTCTTTTAGAACCTTAGAGTACTCAGCATAAGCGTAATTTTGGTAATTTAGCGTTGCATATTCATAATCCACACGCACCTCGCCCGAGAGAGTTAGCCTATCAAAACTGTAAGACGACTTATGATAAAGCGCAGCCCCAAGCGTTGGCGTATTAAAATAACTCTCTAGCAAAAGACTATCCCTACCCCACACATAATTATATACAGGGTCATTATTTGCATTATTAACTATAAGCTCTTGTATCCCAGTCTCTTTAAACAACACTGGCGCCTCCATTTTGTTGTACTCAAAAAACGCGAAACCACCCACTAGCCAGCTGTACCTACTCTCAGTGTTTGATTTTACTACGAAATCTTGAGTTAGTGTGTACTCATCTTGAATTTGCTCGAGCGTGAAATAATTCTCTGAGGTGAAGTCGTTATCCAAAATCATGTGGTTGTGCATCTGAGAATAGCTCGTTGCCGAGTGGATAGAAAAATTCTCATAATTTTTGCTCACCGACAGTGCATTAGTTAGTGTAAATCGCTCAAAGGAGCTAGGGTCGTTATAATCAACTCCCTCACTACCAATTAGTTTGTAAGGATAACCCCCTTGACTAAGCAGCGAGCTTGACAAAGTATTTTGTATGTTGATATCACCTTTTTTATAATGGATTTTTCCACGCAGACCACCTTGTTTTTCCCAATCTAGTTTCTCGTCGTTGTAAAGGTTGGTGAAATATCCGTCGGTTTGAGAATAGTAACCTGTTACTGCATAGCCAAAGTAAGGATTGGCCTTACGGTAGTGTGATGCCCTGGCTTTCAGCGTGTTAGCCGTACCATAGTCAAGGCCAAAGCGTGTACCCTGCCATTGCAAGGGCGAGATAGTGTAAACATTCATCACTCCCCCCATGGTATTACGACCATACATAGCACTTTGAGGGCCTCTTAGGACTTCTATACGGTCTACATCCACCATTTCAAAGTCAAAATTATCTTTATTTAGCAAAGGCACATTATCCACGTTCATGCCCATAACAGGGTGGTCTATCCTAGCGCCCAGGCCACGCACATAAACCGAGGACGTGATGCGCGAACCGTAGTCAGGCACGAACACGTTTGGTGCTAACACGGCTAGATCTTTTAGGCCTGATATAGAGTTTTTTTCTATTTCTTCTTGCGAGAATACGGAGCTGGAAACAGCCTCTTGTTTTATATTGAGACCTTGTTTTATAGAAGTTATCTCAACAGCATCTATCTCTATTGTCTCGGCTGAGAACAATAGAGAAGGTGCTGACACACACAATAATATATAAAAAATGAGATAATTCTTTGTCATCTGTAAAATGTTAAATTTTCAGAATACAAAGAAATAGCATAAAATCGCTTTGTGCAATCCTTATTTATGAGGATATTGAGGGGATATCAGAGCGCAGCTCTGATATAGTTTTTAGTTTCAAGTTTTTAGAAACTTAAAAACCCCTACTGAACGATACTCTCAGGATCAACCAGACCCTGGTTAATAGCATAAATAGTAAGCGCAGCCACAGATTTAATATTCAACTTGGTGACTATATTCTTACGGTGAGAAATTACCGTGGTAATAGAAATATTCATCTTATCGGCTATCTCCTTATTAATATAGCCCTGAGCGATAAAACCTATTACCTCCTTCTCTCTGTCCGTAAGCTGAACAGCAACAGCATCGCCGTGATGATATTGCCTTATAGAGTGAGACTCCACGTGTGAGCGATTCCTCAGCTTTAGAATATCCTTCACCAACTGCTCCTCGCCCTGATTAATATTGATATACAACACCCCAGGCGTATTAGTCTGCATAGGATTTTCTTTCAACACTATGGCTCTATAACCTATATTCTGGAAAAATTCTATATTAGAGTTAAAGATGGTGTAAGAGATGAAATAGTGCATATAACTACTCTTCTCCACCAAAGAAAGTTCGGCAAAACTATTAAAGATTTCTATCTCTGCCACCGGTATGATTTTCTCTAAGATAGATTTTAAACCTATGCCCATTAATTGGTTAGATGTAACTATTGCTATGGCAGGATGTGGATGCATAATGGAATATTTTTTTGTAAAAGTATGTAAAAACTTTTGAAATCAAAAATTCAGCTTAAAGATAAAGGGTTAAATCCGTGAAGATTTAACCCTTTGGTGAAAATTACATATAAAAACTAAACTATTATGTTACAGTATAAAAAACCTTTTCTTTTTTTAAAAGTGAGATTGATTAGAGGGGCGTTACTTGATCTATAACTAGTAAACTACCAAACCCCCATTGTACGGATTTACTAAATCAAGTAACAGAGTTAGAATCATTACCCCTCAATCAATTCTCGAATAAACCCAAAATTAGTCTGTAATCTATAATAGAAGATGCAAAAGTGATGCAAAACGTTGCATCAATATTTAATTTTTTTTAATTTTTATTTAACTTTTATCCTCAATCCTGCTTTAATGCCGAAATAAAAGGGGTTTTCGCTAATAAAATTTGTTGCAAAAGATGATGCATCTGGGTAATAATTTATCGTTGGCTCGGCATAAATACCCAAACTATTCATAACACGATACTCAACTCCTATACCTGCATTCACCGAAGCAACCACTCCACTAAACTTAACTTTCTGAGTATTCGACTCAGATATACCTGTATAAATACGACTCATGTTAGTATCTAACTCACCATAAATACCTCGCTCAACCATAAAACCAAGGCTCGAATAAAATCTTAATTTCTCGCTGTTAGAAAAATTATATTTTATAGCCAACGGGATACCCATATATATTTGTCTACATTCAACACTATAATTTGTAGCGCTCGTAGAACCAGAACCCTCAGAACGTGTGCCTGTAAATAGCAAGCCTGATTCTATACTTAAATCATTTTTTAGGATACAAATAGCATTTACACCAAAGGTTATAGGCCTAAGATGTTTAATAGTTGTGTATAAATTATCTGTTGAATTAGTGCCCCTAAACCACGAAGACATATCACTTGTTGAGTAACTAGCATTTTCAAAGCCAAACGATGCGTGCGATGAGCCAAAAACCGACACAGCAACTCTTTTTAGAAAAGACGACTTAGGCCTATCTATTTGTTGTGCTATCGAAGGCATAGCTTGCACTGGAACTATTTGCAAAGAAGTCTCAGCAGAAGTTATTTCTTGAGAGTTATCAAACAATGAACTGCTAGAGTTTTGTTGTTTTTCTACAACTACTATCTCTTGAGGTGTTTCCAATTTTTCGGGAATGATAATTTTTATAGGCTCATTCTCAGCAATAACGCTAGAGGTTGATGCTAAAACAATTTTTCCCTTAGTGTTGATTTCTTTCTCTGCAACCTCGATTTTCACCTTATGAGGTTCTTCTTTTTTAGGCTCAGGGAGTTTTATCTCGGCTATTTTTTTGACTGTTTCTGGAAATTGACTTTGATTATCTATATCTCTTATAATAAATATACCAACAAAGATAGCAGCAGCTACTGCCACACTAGCAGCTACACCAAAAGCCTTGCGCCTGAGCAAAGGAGTCTTAGGGGCTAGTGCAGGTTTCTGCTCCAGACTCTTAGCGACCCTATCCCATAGCTCTGGTGAGGGTTCTGCCTCTAAACCATACAAGGTTTTATTTAACTTATCTTCTAGTATATCTCTTTTCATCTATTTTTCGTAGTCTAAAAGTAATTGAGATAATTTTGCTCTGGCCCTAGAATATTGCGAACGTGATGTGTTTTCGCTAATATCTAGCATCTCACCAATTTCTTTGTGAGAATAGCCTTCAACTGCATAAAGGTTAATAATTGTTTTATAACCTTCGGGCAATTTATCTATTATATTAGTTAAATCCTGGGCTGATATTTGGTCAACAACAGAAGCTTCTTTGTTACTTAATGAATTTTGTTCGTCTACATTACTAGCATCAAGCAGGGGATTTTTTTCTCTCAGATGAGTTAGTGCCGTGTTAATAAATATACGTCTACACCACCCCTCAAACGAGCCTTCAAAACGATAGAGTTTAATTTTAGTGAAGAGGGTTATAAATCCATCGTGAAGCACATCCTCGGCCTCAACTCTATCCTTGATATAGCGACAGCAGACACCATACATGATTTTCCCGTAGCGTAAATATAATTCACGACGGGCTTCATCATCATTTTGCTGGCATTTTTTTATTAACTGCTCCTGAGTCACTTCAAGTTTAGTGCTATAATTATGACGCAAAATACTACAAAAAAGTTGCATCTCAAAGAAAAAAATTTCTACCTTTGAGCAAAGTTAATAAAAATAAGACAAAATGAAAGTAGGAATTGCAGCAGATCATGCTGGTTATCAGATGAAAGAGTTTGTTTTAGGCTACCTTAGCAGCCTTGGACATGAGGTGTATGATTTTGGCACTTTAAGTGAAGAAAGTGTAGATTATCCTGATTTTGCTCACCCTTTGGCCGAGGCCGTAGAGAAAAAAGAAGTTGAGCTAGGTTTTGCATTTTGTGGTAGTGCAAATGGAATTTCTATGACTCTAAACAAACACCAAGGCGTGCGTGCAGCTATATGTTGGTTGGCTGAAATCGCAACCCTAGCGCGCGAGCACAACGATGCAAATATTTGCAGTATGCCTGCTAGATATATTTCAAATGAGCTTGCAATAGAGATTACAGATGCTTTCTTAGCAGCTAATTTTGAGGGTGGCAGACACATTGCCAGAGTAAATAAAATTGCTTGCTCTTAAGTAGCAGGCAATTCCCCCACTTTTTTTCTAAACAGTAATGTAAATATCTTCGCCTTTTAGGCGAACTAGTGCTTTGTCCCCCACAAAATCGTAGGCATTAGAGTAAATACAATCTATAATTTGCTCTCCGTGGGTGTTGATATAGCCATAAAGCCTATCTTTTTTTACAAGCAACAGACCATTGTCTGCAACATCGCCCATATAATCATAATTTTCTCTCGAGATAATCTCGCCCCTATTATTTAAAAGTGAGTAACCACCTTCATTTTGCGCCATAACCACGCCAAAGGCTGCAAACCAACTCATATCCTCCCACTTGGGTTCTATCAAAAAATGCCCCTTAGTGTCTATGAGTGCAAACTCTTCTTCTAGGCAAACCACGGCACACGAGCGAGTAAAATCTTCGGCATACTGAAATTCTTTATCAAACAATACCTCGCCACTTCTCCCGTCCACATAATAAAACATCCCATTCTCTGCCCTTAAACACACAGGTCTCGTAGCATCCTTACCACTAGCAAAATAATCACTCAGCGAAGTCCCCTTAACTACTGACATCTCAAACTCCTTAGCTAAAGCATCAAAATCGCTGTGAGCAATCTCTGATATAAGTTCATTTATCTCTGCGCGCTCACCCCCATAGATCGAATCCAACAATTCAGTTAGGGCACTAAAATTTATACTCTGGGCAAAAGATTTAAAGACAGGAATTAAATTCCCCTTAGCCTCGACACTAAAAATATTCATCGCTCCCGAGCAAAGGAAATATTGGGGCACAACACACACCACAGCTATAAAAGATGCAAGAAAAGCAAAGGCCTTATTGTCGTTAAAAAAAGCTTGATTATTGCGCTCACCTTGGCTTTCAACAACACCTTCGCATGAGAGAGCCACTATTGGTTTATTAGCTTTTGTTACCCCTATTTTTTTAAGATCTAAACCCTTAAAATTCACTCTTTTACGATAGAATTCTTCGGCCATAAGAGCGATATTTTCAAGTAATTCTACCATGCTTTTTCTATCACAATTTAGAGCACATCGAGTCAAAAAATCGCTCAAACTATCAGCCTCAACACTATCCTGCAAAACCACATCACAGCTTTTTGTGCGAGATAAGTTATTGAAAATCAGCATCTCATCATGCAAGAATTTCCACCTGCATATAAACTCGCTGTTTAAAGATTGAAACCTAAGATTAAGATTGTCAAAACGTCGCCTAGCAGAGTCTCTATCACCCAAAAAGCACCACATAACTTTTTTTTGACCCTTATAACGTATCTTAAAATATGCTATTCTGTTTTCAACATAAAAGTCGTAATCCCCGTCTTTTTTTCGCTCAAGAGAAATACTATTTCCAAGAGTTAAAAACATACCATAGGGATTGCTGAGGGTTTCTATATATTTACTTAAATTCATAATTTCGAGATAGTTACTGAGCCTATATTTATCAGTGAGAATAAATCATCTATCGAAGTATTAAAGCTCATAGCCTTGCATTCAGCCTCACTGCTAGAGTCTTTAATTTCACTTATCATGCCCTTGTAAAAGCTAGGCATATTGCTAGATAATTTGTAGAGCAAACGTGCGTGTTTTAACTCTGGTAATTCGTCTATTGAGCTAGGGAACAACACTTTAACATCCTCTGCACTTTTGCTATTTGAGATATGAATATTTAAGAAAATCACCTCGCCGTCATTTGTTGCAAGCGATTTAATTTTATTAGCTTTTACTTCTAATTCACTCTCGCTAACATCGTTACATTCTCCGTCGGTGATATTAATTATCATCAAGGGAAAGGAGTCCATATTTTTTTTACACCACCCTCTTGCTGCACGAAAAACCACCTCCAACGCTCCCCCCATAGGAGTCACTCCCTCACACCTAGGCTCAAACCATCTATTTTGCATAGTGGTGAACATTCTTTTTTGCTTGTCAGGAAATTCACGCACCTGGCTAACTTTAATCTTTTTAGGATTCATGGCGTAAAGCTTAGGCGCAGTAAGCCAAAACTTAGATTTTAGCAAGCGATTTTCTATGCCACATCCTCCATAACCTAGAACTGCGATATCAAGATAATCATAGACCTCATCACGTGCTTTGCATCTTAAAATTAATTCGTGCAAGGCGTTATTTATAACCATACAAGAGAGTTCGGCCTTAGTTGTAAGCTCAGAATTATATCTTATCTTACCACTCATAGAGGCTGATTGATCTATCATAAATACTATGGCAGACTTTCTATCACGGGTTATACGTTGGCTATACATAGATTTTTTTTAGTTTTTCTAAAAAAGCTCCTTCAAATTATCAATAATATAACTTGGTGAGCGTAAAGCTTTTAATTTAGCTGTAAATTTAATATTTTCTCTCCACATTCCTAGCAAAATATTGTAAACTTCACTAGAATTATCAAAAATTTCTTCAGGATTTAGTATAATATTATCTCCCTTATGAAATCTCAAATAAAGGCTCTCATCAAAACTTAGGCCATGCAAACTAACGCTTATCACAAGCAAAGAATAATCATCAATATGCCTGTCATAATCACTCACTCCTCGCCCTGGGTGCACAAAGGGAGGTGTGCCCAAGTGAATATTATCCCCAGCATCAAGGCCTGGAATAAAGGCCGAGTCAAGGTCTATAAGTTTTAAACTATTATCACACTCTAAGACAATAATATTTTCGGGCTTTATATCTCCATGTGCCCAATTTTGAGCTAAAAGATATTTTGCCATAGCATCAAAACTCTCGGCTAGTTCCCCTATTTTAGCCTTATCTTTACACTTAACAGCCCACTCTATTACATCAGCAAGGGTTTCGCCCTCTAACCAATCGCCCACAAGAGCCTCGCGCACATTACTACGCCCTAGTCTATCAAAGACTGTGATTTCATCTGCAAGATAGCGATAATTTACTAGATAAGGGCAGGATAATTTAGACAAAAAGTCGTATTTATAACACAAAAAGGCAAGCTCGTTAACATAGCATTTAAGCATTAACGGCTTGCCTTCCAAGAAGATTTTAAAAACACAGGCATCTGCGCCTGAACTTATTTTTATCTCATTGTAATCATCTCGCTCTAGGCTAATTTCACCTTTCAAAGTTTTGAAAATTCCCTTAGGATTTTCAAGTGCCTCAAGATAATCGCTCAGTAAACGCAAGATGACTCCTTTTTTTTATTTGTTCATTACACGGTTTTGACGGCTGATGCTCTCTAGGTGAATAGCCTCAAGTATGGTTTGCAAAAACTCTTCACTAAGGTTAAGACCTGACGCAGCAGTCATAACTTTTTCTCTAATACTGCTCCAACGTCCACCTTGAAGTATAGCTACGTCATTATCTTTTTTCACTTTACCTATTCTCTCAGCAACTGCCATGCGACGTGAGAAAAGGTCAAATACTTCGTTGTCGATTTGGTCTATCTCGTCACGGTAAGAGTCAATAGTTTTGATGAAGTCTGGATCATTAACGCTATCTTTTCTCCAGTGAATAGAGTTAATCATTTTCACCAAGTTGTCTGGTGTAAGCTGTTGTGAAGCATCACTCCAAGCCTCGTCTGGGCAAATGTGGCTCTCAACGATAAGACCATCAAAACGTAGGTCAGCAGCTGTTTGAGCAACTTCTTGAAGGAAAGTACGGCTACCACAGATGTGTGAAGGGTCACAAATCATAGGGATATTTGGGTATCTTTGGCGCATTTCAAGAATAATGTGCCACATAGGCGCATTACGGTATTTAGTTTGTCCGAAGTAAGAGAATCCACGGTGGATAAGACCTATGTTTTCCTCAGCAACACCAACATTTAGTAGACGAGCCACAGCTCCTCCCCAAAGGTCGATATCTGGATTCATAGGGTTTTTAATCAACACAGGAACATCAGTACCACGCAAAGCATCAGCAATATCTTGAACGCTAAAAGGGCTAACTGTTGTACGAGCACCTATCCAAAGCACATCTACACCAAACTCAAGGGCTTGCTCAACGTGTTTTGCAGATGCCACCTCAACTGCGATAGGCATGCCAGTGATTTCTTTAGCTTTAGCCATCCATGCTAAACCTTTAAGACCTGAACCTTCAAAAGTTCCTGGTTTAGTACGTGGTTTCCACACACCTGCTCTAAGCACGTCTACTTGTCCTGTTGCAGCAATTGCTTTGCAAGTTGCCAATGTTTGTTCCTCTGTCTCAGCGCTACATGGGCCCGAGATAATCAAAGGTTTCTTTAGGTTTAATTTGAATTTTGTCATTTCAGTATTTTCTTAATTAAATTTGCTTTCTCTATCATTTTTGTAAGTCCCTCGCTGTCGTCTTTCTCCAACATTCTGCGAAGAATTTGAAGTTGGTGAATATGCTCGCGAAGCACGTCCAATACATTATATTTATTCTTCATAAAAATCGGTGTCCACATACTAGCCGAACTCTTAGCCAAACGCACGGTGCTGTCAAAACCCCCTGCTGCTAAATCGAAAATATGTTCCTGTTCACGCTCTTTCTCTAACACTGTTAGTGCTAAGGCAAACGAGCTAATATGCGAAATATGAGACACATAAGCCGAGTGCATATCCTGGTCCTCGCCCGACATATATATTATAGGCATGCCTATCTTCTCGTACACTCCTTTAACCAATTCCAAAGCTTTTTCATCGCTCTGTTCCTTGTCGCAAATCACTACTGTGCGTCCAGTGAAAGCACCCTTGACTGCTGCCTCTGGGCCACTAAATTCGGTACCCCACATAGGGTGAGTTGCCACAAATCTTGCTCTCTTGCTGTGTTGTTCTATCATCTCCAGCAGGTCAACCTTCACCGAACCCATATCCATAACTGCCTGTTTATCAGACACTTTATTAAGTACCTTAACAGCCAAACCAGGGATAGTATCAACGGGTGTAGCCAAAACTATCAAATCTATCTCATCACTAGGTGCTATCTCATCCAAAGTAGCGATTTTATCTACCAGACCAAGCTCTAGAGCGCGCTTGCAATTAGCCTCGCTATTATCTACGCCCCAAACCTCAGAGCACAAACCATTGTCTTTAAGGCTCAGTGCAAACGAACCTCCAATAAGACCTATACCTATAACTGCTGCTTTCATCTTATAAATTTAAACCTTGTTTAATATCCTCAATAGCTTTTTCTATAGTTTGCTCAGTTGCACACAAACTAATTCGTAAATATCTATTTCCCTCGCTTCCAAAAATACCTCCAGGAGTGATAAATACCCCACATTTGTAAAGCACGTCATCTGCAAAGGTAAAACAATCGCCCGAGTAATCCTCAGGAAGTGATGCCCAAATAAACAATCCAGCCTGATTTTCCATATATTTACAACCCAAAACATCAAAAAGTTTCTTGCCAACGCTCTCGCGCGAGTAATAAACCTCATTTAGACTCTCATACCAACTCTCATCTAAATCAAGCGCCAGGGCAGCAGCTGCCTGAATAGGGTAAAACATACCTGAGTCCATATTACTTTTGAAACGTATGATTTGGTCAATAAATTCTGCTTTAGCACCTATCATTCCTATCCTCCAGCCCGACATATTGTGGCTCTTGCTCAGTGAATTAAGCTCAATTACCACATCCTTGGCGCCTGGTATAGACAGCAAACTCATAGGTTTTTTGTTTCTAATAAAGCTATAAGGATTGTCGTGCACCAACAAAATATTGTGTTTTTTAGCAAAGGCCACTAACTTTTCAAACATCTCAACAGTAGCATGAGCACCCGTAGGCATTTGAGGATAGTTTATCATCATTATCTTCACGCCCTCTAATCCATTTGCCTCAATTTGCTCAAAATCTGGCAACCAATTATTTTTTTGCGAAAGATTATAATCCACAGCCACGCCCTCGGCGATAGTCACTGCCGAACGATAAGTTGGGTAACCAGGATTAGGAATTAACACCTTATCACCTTTATTTAAATAAGTCATGCAAATGTGCATAATACCTTCTTTAGAACCTATAAGTGGTAAAATCTCGCTCGCAGCATCTAGCTCAACACCGTAGTAACGTTTGTACCAACGCGCAAAAGCCTCGCGAAGCACAACTGCACCCTTATAAGGCTGATAAGCATGATGATTGCTCATAGCAGCCACCCTAGATAGCTCGTCTATAACACTTTGGTGAGGAGGTCTATCAGGACTACCTATCCCTAGGTTAATCACGCTCTTACCCTCAGCACGCATTTGGTCTATCTCTCTAAGTTTTTGCGAGAAATAGTATTCCCCCACACTCGATAATCTATTTGCTAACTCCATTATTTCTCTCCTTTTTTGTAAACTCCGTAAATGTAAATCTCTGACGCTTGCTCTCTCATTTCTTTGACAACTTTATTGTAATCCTCAAGCGCGCTAAATTCTAAATCAATGTGAAATAAATAGTGCCATGGGTCACTAGGAATAGGATAAGACTGCAATTTAGTCATATTCACATTAGCCACTTCTGTTGCTTCAAGTACTTTTAACAATGCCCCGTGGTCGTTATTAATTTTAAAATAAAGCGATGCTTTGTTAACTCCATTTTCTATTACATTATCCCTGCGCTTAAGTACCATAAAACGCGTAGCATTGTTTTTAATAGTGTTAATCTCAGGTGCTAAGATTTCAAGGCCAAACAATTCGGCTGGCAAATCACCTGCTATGGCTGCTGTGCCCATAATCTTACCCTCAGAGATTTTCTGAGCGCTCAAAGCCGTATCTTCGCTCTCAACCAAACGCCAAGGATGCTTATCTAAGAAATCCACACATTGCAAAAGCGCCATAGGGTGAGATTGCACCTCCTTGATATCCTCTAATTTTTGGCCTGGTAGAGCCATTAAGTTTTGGCGTATAAGCAAATAAACCTCTCCTTCAACCTGCAAATCATGGTTTTGAAGTATGCTATAATTTGCGATTATACTCCCTGCGATAGAATTTTCTATGGCCATAACAGCATAGTCCACCTCACTCTCACGAAGTTTTCTAGCCACCTCTCTAAAAGTTGCGCAAGCCACAGTTTGAATGTCATTGCCAAAATAATTTCTTGCTGCCAGTTGGTGGAAAGATCCCTCGTATCCTTGTATTGCTACTGTTTTCATTTACTCTTTAAAATTAAAAAACCCGACCTTATTTGCTTTAAGATCGGGTTTTGTATGCTAGTTAAATTTTTCTTTCGTTATATACACATGCGTCGCCCAATCAACTTTTGCTAAAGCTGAAGTAATAAAAGAAGCTATAAAAAGGCGAATCAAACATATTCTTTTGTTTTAAGTAATATGCAAATGTAAAACATATTTTTTAAAAAAACGCACAAATTGTGTTTTTTTTTCGTTTTTTGTGCGATTCTGAGCTGTTACAGGGGTGTTTTTACATTATGTGAGAGAAATTTTATGGTTCAAAAGAAATAATGCACCCCGACAAGTTCCCTAACCGAGGTATCGCCTAAAACACCTTTCCAGCAAACAAGCGAGGGTGCACATACCCTATAAATTCTAAAAAAGTGCCAGGAAAAAACCTATTTAAAATTAGATTTTATGCGTTGTCTATCTTCTTTCTCTTTATCATTTTTATGATACAACTCTATTAAAACCACCCTATCTTCACTTTCAAAATGAGCATATATCAAACGAAATCCACTCATCGCACCACGACCCTTAAACGACTTACTTGCAATCTTGCGAACCTTAATAACACAGGTCTCCAAACCCAGAGCATCTATCTGAAAACTAAAAGGAGCACGAGCAGATGGGGCAACAATTAAAACTTTCTCAACAACTGCAACATCATCATCTATGGTCTTATACTTTTTACGTAATTGCTTGAGATCTTTTTCAAACTCTGGCAACCTCTCTACACTAACACTCATAATCTTCTAGCTCATTATACGTGCGTCGTGAGTATGGAGTGGTGCGATAGAATACAAGTTCATAATCTATTTCATCCTTATCTTTTGAGGCTTTCCAAGGCATATCTTCATGCGAGTAAAGACTTATATCCGTTGCAGTCATGCCACTAAGACTATCTATAACATTGTCTATTACTTCTTTTTCTGCTCCGTTAAACACTCTTAAATCAGCTTCAACAAGTGGCATATAACGCTTTTGAGGATATCCAAAATATTTAGTCTTAAATAATTGTAAATCTCCATTTTCCACCATATTTTTCAATACTATATCTACGTTTAATGGCACTGGTCCATTAGGCAACTTGCGATATGTTGCTCCTGAGAGATGCTCCTCGTACAACTCATAATAATTAAAATCAGAGAAATACAAAAGTTTGTAAAGCACTGTTTCTCCCACATTTGGTTTGCCTGCACATTTTTCAAGTATATAGAGTATTAGATTTTTGAACTTATTAATATTTATATCCCCAACAGAAATTCTAAGACTCGGTTGCTTAATAGTAACCATTTCTTCACTCATATTTATATTCACCTCAAAATCCTCAGACATAATCTCATCCATAGAAAAATTAAGCACGCCAGCTAATTTCTTTAGTTCGTCGGCTTTTATATTCCTGTTGCCCTGCTCAAGCTGCACAAGTGAAGGGCGAGAAATCCCTATCATCTCTGAGAGTTCTTCCTGCGAAATCACTTTTAGATTTCTAAGCTGAGCTATACGTGTTCCTAAAACCTTACTTTCCATAATACTAACATTTATTATATTTACTTTGCAAAGATACGAAATGTTTTTAAATAAAACATTGTATTGTTTTAAAATAGAACACAAAAATAAAAACACAAAAAAAAGGGCCAGGAAAAATTCCCAGCCCCAAAATATCTAAAGATAGTTTAAAAACTATTTTTTGTAGATTTTTTCGTAACCATAGATAGCGTCTTCGCCCAACATTTCTTCGATACGAAGTAGTTGGTTGTATTTAGCCATACGGTCAGAACGGCTCATAGAACCAGTTTTGATTTGACCTGAGTTAGTTGCAACTGCGATGTCAGCAATAGTTGAATCTTCAGTCTCGCCAGAACGGTGAGAAGTAACTGAAGTGTAACCTGCACGGTGAGCCATTTCAATAGCATCCAAAGTCTCAGTCAAAGTACCGATTTGGTTAACTTTGATTAGGATAGAGTTACCACAACCTTCTTCGATACCTTTTTTCAAGAAATCAACGTTAGTTACAAACAAATCATCACCAACTAGTTGACATTTGTCACCAACTTTGTCAGTTAAGATTTTCCAACCTGCCCAGTCGTTTTCGTCCATACCGTCTTCGATAGAATCGATAGGATATTTAGCGATAAGTTCAGCTAGGTAGTCAGCTTGTTCAGCTGAAGTACGTTTAGCACCTTTGTCACCCTCGAATTTAGTGTAATCATAAACACCATCTTCGCAGAATTCAGAAGAAGCACAGTCCAAAGCGATAGAAACATCACCACCTTCACATTTACGACCTGGTTTGTAACCTGCGTTTTTGATAGCTGTGATAATAGATTCTAGAGCATCTTCAGTACCCTCTAGTGTTGGAGCGAAACCACCCTCATCACCTACTGCAGTTGAAAGACCACGATCGTGAAGTACTTTTTTAAGTGAGTGGAATACCTCAGCACCCATTCTAAGAGCCTCACGGAAAGATGGAGCACCAACTGGACGAATCATAAACTCTTGGAATGCGATAGGAGCATCAGAGTGAGATCCACCATTGATGATATTCATCATAGGAACTGGAAGAGTTTTAGAGTTAGGACCACCAATGTAAAGGAACAAAGGCATACCTAGCAAATCAGCTGCTGTGTGAGCCGCTGCCAATGAAACACCTAGGATAGCGTTAGCACCTAAGTTGCTTTTTGTTTTTGTACCGTCCAAAGCAAGCATAGCTTTGTCGATAGCAACTTGGTTAGTTACTTCCATGCCGATAAGAGCTGGAGCGATAACCTCGTTTACGTTTTGAACTGCTTTCAAAACACCTTTACCTAGGAAACGACCTTTGTCGCCGTCACGAAGCTCTAGAGCCTCATTTACACCTGTCGAAGCACCACTTGGCACTGCTGCACGTCCTTTTGCACCACTTACTGTTGCGATTTCTACTTCTAGAGTAGGATTTCCTCTTGAATCTAAGATTTCTCTTGCGTTAATACTGATAATTTGTCCCATAATTTTGTTTTAATTTATTTGGAATATTAATTATTGAAGTTCATATATATAAGGTGTATAAGCCCACACCTTGTTTTGTTGTGTTATTATATTTTGCAAAGTTTTGTAACTTACAAACGCATCCGTAATTTCATTTCTTAGCTGCGCTTTAGCGTTTGAAGTTCCAAATTGTTTAAGTAGTGCTGTCAAAGTATCATCTTCCTCTCTAAGTTGCCAAATCGTAAAGTCACCATTTAAATTAGCTCTCTGCTCAGCAAAAAGTATAGCCGATGAAAATCCACCTATCCCGTCTATCAAACCACGCTTGAGTGCTCCCTCGCCTGTATAAACTCTTCCCTGCGCTAATTTTTCAACATCATCCTCACTTAAATTTCGTCCTTTTTCAACTCTATTTTTAAAAGTTTTATAAACTCTGTCTACTTGTTTTTGTCCGTAGTCTAGTTCTGTTTTTGTAGGTTTTCTAAGCACGCTTTGCATATCAGCCGAGGTATTTGTTTTCACTCCGTCGCTGGTAATTCCCAAATGTTTATTCATACCCTCCTTGGCATCAAACATAAGCGAGAACACCCCAATAGAACCAGTCAAAGTCATACGGCTAGCCACTATTGCATCAGCAGGCGCTGCCACATAATAACCTCCCGAGGCTGCAATACCTCCCATAGACACTATCACAGGTATTTTTTGCTTAACCAATTCCACCTCACGATAAATAACCTCCGAAGCTAATGCGCTACCTCCTGGCGAGTTAACCCTCAAAACCAAGGCTTTCACGTTTTTATCCTCTCTAACTTTTCTTAGTTGCCTGCAAACAGTCTCGCTACCCACCATTTCATCTTCGCTTTTACCCGAGATAATCTGGCCGTCTACATACACCACAGCTATTTTATTCTTAGAATTACTAGCTTTGAGTGATATTGCATCGACATATCTGCTCAAACTTACAAAGTTTATTTTTTCATCTTTCGCCTTAGCCATGCAAAGATTTATCTGCTGCTGCACCTTGTCAAAATACAGTAAACTGTCCACAAATCCAAAGCGCTCAGCATCCTCAGGATAAACCACCGAGAGCTTATCTGCATAACTTTGCAGCAAAGGTAAATTTATTTCGCGAGATTTAGAAATTTCTTGCACAATAGTTTGCCACAAAGAGTTCACTAATTCACCTTCCTGCACCTTAGACTCCTTGCTCATCTGAGTCAAAATATAAGGTTCGACAGCTGATTTATAGTCTCCACTGCGCAATACATAGGCCTCAACGCCCAATTTATCAAACAGTCCCTTATAATAAATCTGATTTAAAGCCAGACCCTGCCACTGAACTCCACCCTCGGGGTTAAGATAAATTTTGTCGGCCACCGATGCCAAGAAAAGCGCACCTTGTGAGTAATATTCGCCATAGGCAACAACAAATTTGCCTGATATTTTAAACTTCAAAAGCGCACTCCTTAGCTCCTCTGCCATAGCAAAACTCATAGACAAAGGGCTATTAAAATCAAGGTAAATACCCTTGATTCTATCATCGCTCATAGCAGCCTCAATGGCAGCTATCACATCTAGCAAACTAAGCGAAGTATTGAAAGTCAGGGTTGAAAAATCCAAAGAATTTTTAGCTGCAAAGTTTGGTGAATCAACAATTTTCTGCGCAAAATCAATTTTTAAAACCCCCTCACTACCTATGGGCGCAACCCTAGAAGAAAAACTACTAGAAATCATCGCAACCAAAGCCAACATAAACAAAACAAGCAAGGCCCCACCAGCTAGCAAAAACGCCAACAAGCTCGCACTAAAAGTTTTGAAAAATGTCATCTGCTTCATTTACTTTATCCTCTATTTTGTTTTTTCGTCACCTGGAAAACTCACCGAATAAATTAAATTCTCCAAGGCTCTCAAATAATTTCTTTTATGGTGTTTGGGTGAATAAACATACATATCTATGCACACAACTCTCTGATTCCTAGCATCTATTGTAGAAAAACTAACAAAAGGTCCTCCCATAAAATCATTATATACATCCCAAAATCCATTCATCTGAGCCCAATGCCTACCTGCGATTTTCACATATTTGATAGCTGGGTCAACCACATTAGAACTTTTCATGTAAGTACCTTCTAACTCGCCTGGAATTTTGCTCACAAATTCATTGCGACGCTTGATTAAATTCTCAACTAAGAAATCTTTTTTGCCAGCATAGGGGTAGCTATATATCACTATGCCCTGAGACGCTAGGGACAACTCATTAGATATCCATGCAAAGTGATCCGTCTGATTTCTAAGCGTATATCCACGTGGAATAGACATACTAAAACCAAATTTTTCCTCCACAAGTTTTTCTATTGCAAGCTCATTATATTTTTTGTTAAATGCCACAGCCCTGTCCGATTCTGCTTTTTCGATTATAGCTCTAAGCTCAGCTCTATGCTTTGATATATAAGAAATTGCGCTAGAGTAACTAGGGGCATTAAGCGATAGAACTATCTGAGGCTCAGCATATTTATCATACACAGCCAAAAGCTCAGGCTCGGCATATTCTTTGCTAACTGTGATATTTAAAAGGTTGCGATGTTGCAGAATTATGCCTTTATACGCTGAGCCAGGCACATGCACAACATCAAATCTAGGCTCACGTTGGTTTAACATAGGCACAGGCTCTAACAAAACAGAGCGCAGTGTGTCGCCCAACTCACCCTTCCAAGACTCGTCAGAACAAATCACAAAAATCTCATAAAAACCCCCACTAGAGCGCATTATAGAACGCTCATTAGAGCAGCCAACTAGCACAAGCAAAGCACACAGAGCAAATATGAATTTCAATTTTTTTATCATAGCTTATAATATTAGGTGCAAATATACCTTTTTTTTTACAATTTTTGTATTAAACTCTTAAAAAACATTATAACTTTGTATAGTTAATAAAGAAAAAATAATATGTTATTTAGACCACCTAAATTTATAAAACGTTTGATGCCCTCGCTAGTTTGGAATATGGAGGGCGAGAAAGACGTTTTTTTAACTTTTGACGATGGGCCCACTCCCGGCGTAACGGAATGGGTATTAGAAGAACTTTCCAAACATAATGCCAAAGCAACGTTTTTTTGTTTGGGCAAAAATGCTGAGCAATATCCCGACCTGCATCAAGCAATCGTAGATGCCGGCCACAAAGTAGGCAACCACACTTACAGCCACCAAAAAGGCTGGGGAATGTCATTAGAAAACTATGTGGAAGACATAGATTTTGCAAATCAAATCTTAAAATCCGACCTTTTTCGCCCACCCTACGGACGAATTAAACCATCTCAAGCACGCGTTATTTCCGAGCGTTATAACATGATAATGTGGGACGTTTTAAGTCGCGATTACAGCTCTATGATTACACCAAAAAAATGCTTAGAAAACGTCACAAAATACGTTAGAGAAGGCTCGATTGTTGTGTTTCATGATTCCAACAAATCTTTGACTAATCTTCACTACGTCCTGCCTAAAGTACTTGATTATCTAGACTCTAAAGGGCTAAAAGCTAGCAGTATAAACTTATAAAAATTATGGCAAGAAAATTTATTTTAGCTCTCACGGGAGCAAGTGGTAGCATATATTTTGATTATACTCTTCGCGCGCTTTTATTAGATGAGAGCATAGACGAGATAGCCATAATCATATCTGATAGCGCGCGCGAGGTTATGGACTACGAGGGTGTGCAACTGCGCCTAAATGACAGCAGGATAACCCTGTACGACAACAACGATTTTTTTGCACCAACAGCCTCGGGCAGCAGCCTTTATGAGGCCATGATAATAGTCCCTTGTTCAACGGGTACGCTTGGCAGATTAGCCTCAGGGGTATGCTCAGATTTGATTGCTCGCTCGGGCGATGTGATGCTCAAAGAAAGGCGCAAATTAATTTTAGCCCTCAGAGAAAGTCCTCTGAGCCTTATCCACCTAAACAACATGACGCTTTTGGCGCAATGTGGAGCTACGATCATGCCCCTGAGCCCAGGATTTTATCCTAAGCCCAAAAGCATGGATGAACTTTGCAAGGAATTTGCAAATCGCATCGCGCTTAGTGCTGGAGCTAAGATAAAATGTTTTGAGTGGGGTAAAACAGATAAATAATAATATGAAATTACGCTGCTATATAATCTGCATCTTCATCCTCGCGCTCACAAAAGTGTGGGCAGTGGAGTGTGGGGCAGACAGAATCAGCGAATTCAAAGATGATTTGCTAGGCAAAAAAGTAGCTTTGGTGGTCAATCACACCTCTGTAATTTCAAAAACTGAGGTTCATTTGCTCGACACTTTGCTGAGTTTAGAGATTAACGTCGCAAAGATTTTCACCCCCGAACACGGCTTTCGTGGCACGGCCGATGCTGGCGAACACGTCTTAGACAACAAAGACGCAAAAAGTGGCCTACCCATAATCTCGCTCTATGGCAAAAATCGCAAACCCAAAGCCGAGGATTTAGCCGACGTAGATGTATTAGTATTTGATATTCAAGATGTTGGCGCTAGATTTTACACCTACATAAGCACACTTTTTTACGTGATGCAAAGCGCTGCTGAGATGGGCAAAGAAGTGATAGTACTTGACAGGCCTAACCCCAACGACTACGTTGACGGGCCCATATTGGAGGACGATTTTCGCTCTTTTGTAGGCATACTGCCCCTACCCCTGCTCCACGGGTTAACCATGGGCGAGTTAGCCCAGATGATAAACCAAGAAAAATGGGCGAGCGAAAAGGCTATAAATTTAAAAATTGTGGAATTAAAAGGCTGGAAACACGGCCAAAAATATTCGCTCACGATAAAACCCTCGCCCAACCTGCCCAACGACCACGCCATAGCTCTTTACCCCTCGCTTTGCATTTTTGAAGCTACAAAATTCAGCGTTGGACGGGGCACACTTACGCCTTTTGAAGTGGTGGGTTACCCCGATAAAATTTACGGAGACTTTAGTTTCACGCCCAAATCCTTAGAGGGTTTTGACAAAAATCCCAAGCACAAAGACAAACCCTGCTACGGCCTAGATTTATCCAAAGAGCAAGCTCCCAAAGGCTTTACACTCAAATACTTAATCGGCTTTATCAAAAAATCGCCCGAGGGCATAAAAATCATAACATCGCCCGAATTTTTCGACAAATTAATGGGAAATAGTCAGATTCGCAAACTATTAGAAGAGGGAAAAACAGAGGAGCAAATAAGAAAAACTTGGCAGAAAGATTTAGACGAATACAAGGCTCTCAGAGAAAAATATTTAATATACTAATGCTATGAAAAAAATCTTGTTAGTTGCTATTATTTTCATTTCAATAACTCACCTAGGAGCTCAACCCTTGGAGCGAGTTTTCCCCAGCGAAGTAGGCCTCGACAGAGACCAATTATCCTACGCTGACAAGGCAATAGAAAAACAAATTGAGCTAGGCAACATCCCTGGCGCAGTGCTTGCTGTGGTTAAAGACGGCAAAATGGCCTACGTAAAATCTTTTGGCAAAACCAGCTATCAAAAGCAAGCCTCAAAGATGAGCGAGCACACAATTTTTGACATAGCATCGTGCACCAAGAGCGTTGCAACGGCTGTTGCGGCTATGATTTTAATTGAGCGTGGAGAACTTTCGCTTAGAGATAATGTTGATAATTACATCAAAGATTTTAATAAAAACAAGATTTTTGAGGAGAAACATTATAGAGTATACGTTAAAAATTTGATGACTCACACCTCGGGACTTCCACCTTACGTTACAATGGAAACTCTAAAGGAAAACTACGACACACTCAACCGTGCTGCTGTTATAGATTATGCCAAAACCACAGGCCTAAGATATATCCCGGGCGATGGTTTCAAATACAGCTGCATCAATTACATTGTTCTTCAACAAATAATAGAGCAAATTTCAGGTCAGAGCCTCAGAGATTTTGCCAAGGAGAATATTTTTGCGCCCCTAAAAATGAATCATACAGATTACCTACCTTTGGGAAATAAGACCTCAAAAGCGTGGGCAAAAAAGAAGGACATAGCCCCCAGCGAGCAGCCCAAAAAAAAGCCTGCTCTAGTAGGCATAGTTCACGACCCATTAGCTAGAGAAATCAACGAGGGAATCTCAGGCAACGCAGGCGTTTTCTCCACAGCCGAAGACTTAGCCGTATTCTGTGCAATGATTTTAAATAATGGCAAGTACCACAATACCAAGATTTTAAGTCCTCTAGCAGTAAGAACTATGACTAGTGTTCCAAAAAATTTGAGCGAATTTGGCAGAGCACCTGGCTGGGATGTCAGCTCACCATTTAGCTCAAATATGGGAGATTTATTTGCTCTCGAATCTTTTGGTCACACGGGTACAACAGGCTGTTCGATAACCCTCGACAAAGAAAACAATATGGCGATAATTTTATTAACCAACGCAACACTTTGCTCAGAATATGAGGCCAAAAACATAGTTAATTTGCGCTCGCGTGTGGCAAATTGTGTGGCTGCATCTATCGAAAAATTACCTTAATGAAAAAATATATTTTAATAATTTTTGCGCTCACACTCAGTCTAAACTCGTGGTGCGAAACCCTAGAAAAGCAGGCTGCAAAACTACTTATCGTGGGCATGAAAGGCACGAGTCTTAATGATGATAATCCCGTGATATGCGATGTGGCTGAGCGAGGAGTCTCGGGGGTAATATTTTTTGAGCACAACATAGAATCTAAAGAGAAATTCAAAGCCTTAATATCTGATTTACAAGCTCTTAGGGAAGATAAAATATTAATGTGCATAGACCAAGAGGGAGGGCGAGTAAATAGAATGAAAGAAAAGTATGGTTTCCCCACCATGCTCTCAGCCGAGAGTGTCTCTCACAGCGATACTCTTGCAAGGGAAAACGCACAAACCATAGCAAGCGAGCTAAAACAGATAGGAATAAACCTAAATTTTGCACCCTGCCTAGATGTTAACATTAACCCTCAAAGCCCAGCAATAGGAGCTATGGGGCGCAGTTTTTCTAATGATGAAAACATAGTCTCGCAGCTGGCAGAAATTTATATAAAAGAGCACCACAAACAAGGCATATTAACATCTTTAAAACATTTTCCAGGCCACGGTAGTGCACTAAAAGACAGCCACTTAGGCTTTACAGACATAACTCTTTCTTGGGCCGAAAGAGAGCTTGAGCCTTACAAATATTTGATAGATAAAAAACTCTGCGACATGGTTATGGTGAGCCACCTATTCAACGAAAAATTTGATAAAAATCACCCTGCCACCCTCTCTAGTGCGATGATAGATTCTCTGCTGAGAAAAGAGCTAGGTTTCAAGGGTGTGGTTATTTCAGACGATATGCAGATGAAGGCAATCACCTCGCATTATACCTTTGAGAAGGCAATCATTAGGGCTCTAAACGCTGGTGTAGACCTATTTATAATTAGTAGCAACATCGCAGAGACTGATTACAGTGTGAGCGAAAGATTTATAAATACCATAGTCAGTGCAGTTGAAACGGGCGAAATCTCTAAAAAAACACTAAATAAAGCCGTGAACAGAGTCGAAAAACTACTAAATCGCATAGAATAAACAAGAGTTTTGGTTGAGATTATTCTCAACCAAAACACCTCTAAAGTAAGTCTCCACCAACGGTTTGGGGGAGATTTAGAGGGGGTTATCGAATATCTATCGGCTTTTAAAAGCCGATAATCTGCGTTTTAGATAAGAAAAATAATAAACCAAGCTAAGGATAAAAATTTTTCTTATCTAAATCGCAGATTATAAGACTTGAATTTAATTTTTTATATTATCTTTGCTACAATTAAGAATTCAAATTAAATAAAAACATAGAACAATGGCTACAACAGCAGATTTTAAAAACGGGATGTGTATCGAATTCAACGGTAAAACATTCACAGTAGTTGAATTTCAACACGTTAAACCAGGTAAAGGCCCTGCGTTTGTGCGTACAAAACTTAAAAACATCGAAACAGGTCGTGTTATAGACAACACTTTCACAGCAGGGGTTAACCTTGAAGTTGTACGTGTTGAGCGCCGTCCTTACCAATACCTTTACGAAGATGATATGGGATGTAACTTTATGCACACAGAAACTTTTGAGCAAATCCTAATTGATAGAAAACTCATAAACAACTCTGATCTTATGCGCGAAGGCCAAGTTATCGAGGTGATGTTCCACACAGAAAAAGAAACTGTACTTGCAGCCGAGCTTCCTGCTATCGTTGACATGGAAGTGACTTACACTGAGCCAGGTATCAAAGGTGACACAGCATCAACTAACTCTCTTAAACCTGCTACGGTTGACACAGGTGCAACAGTTCGCGTTCCACTTTTCATCAACACAGGCGAAAAAATTAGAGTTGATACTCGCACAAGAGAATATTACGAAAGAATTAAAGGTTAAGCTTTTAACTTTCAATCAAAAAAAGTGTCTATATTATTATATAGGCACTTTTTTTTGTACCTTAGCTTTACTAAACTAACTGATCATGAAAAAATCATTAATCCTACTTTTGCTTTGTGGATGTGGCACACTTAGCGCTGCAAACTACAAAATAGTTGACACTAACCAAAGCCTGTGTTTCGACAATCAAAACATAATCAAAGCTCCTAAAAAAGGCGCTAGTTTTTATGGCCAAGATGCTCAGCACCAAGGTAATGCACCCTCATATACAGACAACGGCGACGGCACAATAACAGATAATGTAACAGGCCTTGTGTGGGAAAAAGATTTTAAAATCATGAGCTATAAAGATGCTTTAGAGGCTGCCGAGAAATTTAAATTAGCAGGCAAAAAAGACTGGCGCGTACCAACAATCAAAGAAGCATTTTCGCTGATTTTATTCTCAGGTCAAGACGTATCGCCAGGGGTAAGCTCAGATGGTCAGGTCAACGGCACACCCTTTGTAGACACCAACTTTTTTGGTTTCAAATATGGCGCAAATGGCAGTAGAGCTATTGATTCTCAATTACTTAGCTCAACTGTTTACGTAGGCTCATCGGGCAGACTTCAACTAGTATTTGGAGTAAACTTAGCCGACGGACGCATCAAAGGCTACGGCATGGGAGCGCCAGGTGGCAGAGGTGGTGACAAACAATTTATGGTGCGCTTCGTGAGAGGTGAGAGTTATGGCGAAAACGAATTTAAAGACAATGGCGACGGCACTATCAGCGATGTAGCAACCTCACTTATGTGGTCTAAAAAAGACTCAGGCGAGGGTATGAATTGGGAAAAAGCATTGGAATATACTCAAAAAATGAATAAAGAAAAATATCTTGGCTACAACGATTGGCGCGTGCCAAATGCCAAGGAATTGCAAAGTATAGTTGATTACACACGCTCACCTTTGAGCACCCAGTCAGCAGCAATAGACCCTATTTTTGAGATTTCAACAATCAAAGACGAGTCGGGCGCAGACGATTATCCTTTCTTTTGGAGCTCTACAACTCACCAAAATTCGGCTGCACGCGCAGCAGGTAGCGCAGGATGCTATGTAACCTTTGGTCGTAGTTTGGGCAATATGTCAAATATGCAACAAATGGGTCAGGGACAAGGACAACGTGGCCAAGGACAAAATCGCCAAGGAGGACAAGGACAAGGCATGGGACAGAATCAAAACCAACGACAAAACCGTCAGGGTGGACAAGGTGGCCAAGCATCTCAAGGCCGTCAAGGAGGGCAAAACAGTGGCACACCAAACTGGGTAGATATACACGGGGCAGGGGCTCAGCGTAGCGACCCTAAAGCAGGTGATGCATCTAAATTCAAAAACGGACGTGGTCCTCAGGGCGATGCTATACGCATAGATAATTATGTGCGCCTAGTTCGTGACTTATAGCTCACAGAAAATCAGACTAAATTTAAAATAAAGTACTGATTTTTTGCATATAACAAAATAAAAGTTTACTTTTGTCCTCTGATTTAAGGAAAATGGTTCCGTAGCTCAGTTGGATAGAGCAACAGCCTTCTAAGCTGTGGGTCATGCGTTCGAGCCGCATCGGGATCACTTTAACGAAAAAGGGAGTAACTAACATATTTGTTGGTTACTCCCTTTGCTTTACCCCCCCTTACAACGAAGGGTGGCTAAGAAGCATTTGCAAGAAATCATACAATCCATAAAACCAAGTATGAGAGAGATACTGAATCGGAGTTCAGCATAACGTGCAGAGGATTATGTTAAGATAACTTAAAAATCAAAGGTATGTATAATTTAATTCGTACAGGAGTGCCTCGACTTTCACCTGGAGCCCATTTGGGTGATTTTTCATTAATCTCGACTTTTTGTAAAGGCTCAGTGATATTTACGCTCCTATTTATGGACTCAAAATTTGGCGCAGATAAACGTATGTTGTATTCACCGAAAGGGAAGGCGCTAGAGTTGTAGGGTGTTGAACCCACGGGTAGGCCGTTGATTTCTATGCTTGCGCTGGGAGTAGAGTTGATGCTTAATGGATATGCGAATAACTCCTTGAGGCACATAGACCCACACCTCGGCAACTTTATCCTGCTCGGTGGCAACGACCCCAAGAGTGCCTACGTCAAACGCAAAGCCTTTTTCAGATGTTTGAATCTTGATAAGAGCGCTGTACGGCCGTTTTGGTCAACTTTTTTGAAGTGAACGCGCGCGTCCATATCGCTTGGTTCTGAGACGAAAGATTCAACATTCATGTTTTGGGCATGAGATACTGAACAAAAAAAGTGCAGGCTTTATAAAGCCTGCACTTTTTGCGTATTTATTCTTTGACTTATTTAACTTCCTCGAAGTCTACGTCAGTTACATTTTCTGCTGCGCCTTGTTGTGGCTCGCCTTGAGCTTGCCCTTGAGCTCCAGCTCCTTGAGCTTGGTCTGCATACATATCTTGTGATGCTGCTTGCCATGCTGCTTGTAGAGTTTCAGATGCTGAGTCTATTGCTGCTAGATCTGCGTCTTTGTGAGCTGTTTTTAGAGTTTCAAGTGCTGATTCGATAGCTGATTTTTTGTCTGCTGGAATTTTGTCACCATACTCTTTTAGTTGTTTTTCAGATGTGAAAATCATGCTGTCTGCGCCGTTAAGCTTGTCAACTTTTTCTTTTTCTGCTTTATCTGCTTCCTCGTTAGCTTTAGCCTCGTCTTTCATTCTTTGGATTTCCTCGTCTGAAAGGCCTGAAGATGCTTCGATACGGATTTTTTGCTCTTTACCTGTTCCTTTGTCTTTTGCCGACACGTTCATGATACCATTAGCATCAATGTCAAAGCTAACCTCGATTTGAGGTACACCACGTGGCGCTGAAGGAATACCGTCTAGGTGGAAACGACCGATAGTACGGTTGTCTCTAGCCATAGGACGCTCACCTTGAAGGATGTGGATTTCAACCGATGGCTGGTTGTCAGCAGCAGTTGAGAACACCTCGCTTTTGTGAGTTGGGATAGTTGTGTTAGCGTCGATAAGGCGAGTGAACACACCACCATAAGTCTCGATACCAAGTGAAAGTGGAGTCACATCAAGAAGTAGTACATCTTTAACCTCACCTGTTAACACACCACCTTGGATAGCTGCTCCGATAGCAACAACTTCGTCAGGGTTAACGTTTTTAGAAGGAGTTTTGCCAAAGAATTTAGCAACTACTTCTTGGATAGCTGGGATACGAGTTGAACCACCAACTAGGATAACCTCGTCGATTTGAGATGTTGAGATGCCAGCGTCTTTAAGTGCTTGCTCACATGGTTTGATAGTGTTACGTATAAGAGTGTCTGCCAACTGCTCAAACTTAGCGCGCGAAAGCGATGTCACTAAGTGTTGAGGTATGCCGTCGATAGGCATGATGTAAGGCAGATTAATCTCAGTTGAAGTGCTTGAAGAAAGTTCAATTTTAGCTTTCTCAGCTGCTTCTTTAAGACGTTGAAGAGCCATAGGATCTTTGCGCAAATCAACTTTGTGTTGGCTCATAAATTCATTTGCTAACCATTCGATGATTGCGTGGTCGAAGTCATCGCCACCTAGGTGAGTGTCACCATTAGTAGATTTTACCTCAAACACACCGTCGCCAAGCTCTAGGATAGAGATATCAAAAGTACCACCACCTAAGTCATAAACTGCGATTTTCATATCAGCGTTTTTCTTGTCCAAACCGTAAGCCAAAGCCGCAGCCGTAGGCTCATTGATGATACGGCTAACTTTAAGACCTGCAATCTCGCCAGCTTCTTTAGTTGCTTGACGTTGAGAGTCGTTGAAGTAAGCAGGCACGGTGATAACTGCTTCATTAACTTCTGTTCCTAGGTAATCTTCAGCTGTTTTCTTCATTTTTTGAAGTGTCATAGCCGAGATTTCTTGAGGAGTGTAGTTTCTGCCGTCGATGTCAACAACCGGAGTGTTGTTTTTGCCACTAACCACTTTGTAAGGTACGCGAGTGATGTCGCTAGAAACCTCAGCAAAGCTCTCGCCCATAAAACGTTTGATAGAGAAAATAGTTTTTTGAGGGTTAGTGATAGCCTGACGTTTTGCAGGTTCACCAACTTTACGTTCGCCATCAGAAGTGAAAGCTACTACAGATGGAGTTGTTCTGTGACCTTCGCTATTAGGAATTACAACAGGTTCGTTTCCCTCCATTACAGAAACGCAAGAGTTTGTTGTTCCAAGGTCGATACCAATAATTTTTGCCATTTTTTTAAATTTTTATAGTTTTTGTTTAAATTATTTTCTGTTTGTTGCTTTTACTATCTTCAACTTGTGTGCCAAGTGAAAATTTGCCCTTTTTTGTGACTTTTACTGCCAAAAATGTCGTGTTTTGTCAGTAAAACATGACAAAGTGTGACAAAAAGGGGTGTACTTTTATTGTGGCGTGCCTCTTATTTTGCAAGATAAATTTTTAAAAAATTGCAAATTCAATAATTTTTGTCTAACTTAGTGGAAACCTTAAATTTTAACTTACTAAAACTTTTGCTATGGTAATAACTTTCAATGAATTGCGCCGCATTAAGGATAAGATGCCTAGTGGTAGCTCACAAAAAATCGCAGACAAGTTAGGAATAGATGTTGACACGGTTAGAAATTATTTTGGAGGTAGGCATTTTGAGGATGGAACACCGGCTGGTGTCCATTTTGAGCCAGGACCTGGAGGTGGTATGGTAACTCTCGATGATACAGCTATACTAGATGCAGCAAAAGAAATTCTTAAAAGCTGATAATAAAGTCCAGAAGAAAAATTATGAGAAAACTTAAACTATTATTCACACTGCTAATATCGCTGTTAGCAGCTCAAATTCATGCCCAAAATGTAAATAATTTAACTAGAAATGTGCCCGAGGGAGGGGTGTTATCTAGTGGCATGTTGCCCAATTTAGTAGCCTACACGAGTGGAGGCGAAAAGATTAGTCTACGCGATTTATGCAAGGACAAGTACACTTTGATTGTAACGGGGTGTTTGACCTGCCCGGAGTTTCGTCGCGCTCATCCCACAATAGAGGCGATAGCTGCTGATTACAAGAGAAAGGGGGTGCAATTCTACTTCGTCTACAAAACTTTGCGTCACCCCGAGTTGGAGGGTTATGTTGAGGCTCAGAAAATATCGGAACGTTTAATAATGGTTGAACACGCCAAGAAAAAACTTGGTGGTGAGATAGAGTGGATAGTGGATGAAATGGATAATAACATAGCTACTGCCTTGCGTGCAGGTTCGCGCTCGGGCTATTTAATTTCGCCCAAAGGTGAGATTATTAATGCTTGGGGTTCGCCCCAGGAGCAGGCTATGCGCTCGGCCTTAACTAGGGTTGTGGGCGCACCCTCTAAAGTAACTAGAGTGGAGGAGCTAAACCTACCAGCATTTGAAAGAGTAGCTCGTACAAAAAATATAGATAGCGACATATCTATTATGCGCACAGATGGGCTCACTATACTTAAAACTACACCCCAGAATCCTGATGACACTTATTACGTGAAAATGCGTGCTGAGGCCGATGAGAGTTTGATGAGTACAGGCAAGGGTCGCATGGCCTTGGGATTTTTCCCTGACCCTGTGTATGATGCACATTGGAATAATTTAACTCCTGCAATGAAATATGTATTGGAACTTCCCGAGGGTGTTACTGCATCGCCCCATGAGGCCACGGCAAAACCTGGCAAGGGAGATAGTGACAGTGAGCCACGTCAATTTTGGGTTGATATTAAGGGAGCTAAGCCTGGTGATGTGATGAAGATAACTTATCATTATTATGCTTGTGCACCTGGTATGTGTGAGGCGTTTTCGCATACCTATACAATAGAGCTCACTCAGGAGCAAAAGGGTGCACGCACTTACGGCTTTAACAGAGCTGGCAGGATGAACTCAGGTAACGCACGAAGTGGAAATAACACTCAAAGACAAAGAAGCTCGGGGCAATATCAGCAGAACCAGCGCAGCAATCAGCGTAGTAGGTATTAATACCTAAAAAATTATGAATTATAAGTTATGAATTATTGACGAATATACTAGAAACTACTTAGGAGCTTTCTTATAAAGATAAATACCTATGCAAGCATAAATAATATTGGGTGTCCACACGGCCAAACCCGTAGGCAAAGTGCCTCCCTTGGCAAATTCCTCGGCAAACTTGCTTATGAGAATGTAAGAAAAACACAGAGCTATACCTATACCTATATGCAAACCCGTACCTCCACGAACCTTGCGCGAGGATAAGGCAACACCTATAAGTGTTAAAATAAATGTGGCCAGAGGATAGCTATAACGCTGGTTGCGCTCCACTTTATATATATTAATCGCATCTGAACCCTTGGACTCTTGTTGAGTAATAAATTCGTTTAACTCACGGATATTCATGGTTTTGATTAACTCCTCAGTACGGCCTAATTCGTTGGCATTAAGGTTGATAACTGTGTCTAGTTTCATGAATTGACGTAATATCTCATTCTCGCCCTCAAAGCTGCGCGTAACGTATTTTGGGGCTGTCCACCTGTAAGTTTTGGGGTTGAAGGTGACGCTCGCAGCCTCCAGCATTTCTGTGATGCTGCCGTCTTTGTAGGTTTCGATTGTCATGAAACTTGCCTTGTGTGACTGCTCGGAATAGTCTCTTATATAGGCGAAAACTCCGGGCTCAATTTGGCGATAGATATGTTTGTCGTAGCGCACATTTTTCTTGCTTTTGAGGTATTTAGACTCAAAATCTATACGATTTTCGTTGGCCACGGGGATGATAACAAGGTTTAACGTCAAAGACAGAGCCGTAATAGCCGCAGCTGCCAGAAAATAAGGCCACATTAGTCGTTTGAAACTCACTCCACCAGATAAGATAGCTACGATTTCGGTCTGATAAGCCATTTTTGAGGTGAAGAAAATAACGGCAATAAAGGTGAATAGGCCACTAAATTGATTGACGAAAAAAGGTATGAAATTAAGATAATATTTAGTGAAAATATCGCTAATAGGTGCGTCAAGTTCTATGAAATCGTCTATCTTTTCGACCACGTCAAACACTATGACAATAACAATAATAAGCGCTATGGCAAATAGGTAAGTACCTAAGAACTTGCGCATTATGTATCTGTCTATGATGCGAACACCTGGAAATCTAAAATTCATACACTAATAAAATTATAATCTTTGTGAAAGTTTAACTACCATTGTTTGTTTCCACTGCTTAAATGTGTTAGATAGTATATGCTCGCGAGCCTCATTAACTAACCACAGATAAAATGCTATGTTGTGCAGAGACATAATCTCGGCAGCTAGCATCTCGCCCGAGATTGTTAAGTGACGAAGATAGGCTTTGGAGTAAAGTGTATCTACAAAACTTGTCCCAAAAGGATCTATGGGCGAAAAATCGCTCTCCCATTTCTTATTTTTTATGTTTATCATACCCTCGGATGTGAACAACATACCGTTGCGACCATTTCGAGTTGGCATAACGCAGTCAAACATATCCACGCCACGGTCTATGGCCTCAAGTATATTTACTGGAGTGCCCACGCCCATTAAATAACGTGGTTTGTCTTCGGGTAAAATAGCGTTTACAACTTCTATCATTTCGTACATCACAGGCGCAGGCTCGCCCACAGCAAGACCCCCTAGGGCATAGCCGTCGGCATTGTATTTTTGTACATCTTCGGCTGATCTGGCTCTTAAGTCAGGGTAAGTACAGCCTTGAACTATGGGGAAAAGTGATTGTGAGTGACCGTATTTAGGACTAGTTTGAGCAAAGCGATTAAAGCAGCGCTCTAGCCAATGCTGAGTGAGCTCTAGTGACTTAGCAGCATAATTAAACGGAGCATCCCCCGGAGGACATTCATCAAAGGCCATGATAATATCTGCCCCTATCGTGCGCTGAGTGTCCATTACATTTTCGGGAGTGAATAGATGTTTTGACCCGTCGATATGAGAGCTAAAACGACATCCCTCGCGAGTTAATTTACGTTTTTGTGCCAAAGAAAAAACTTGAAAACCACCACTATCGGTTAACATAGGTTTGTCCCAGGTGCTGAAACGATGCACCCCACCAGCTTTTTCTATGATTTCCATGCCTGGACGCATATAAAGGTGATAGGTGTTAGCTAAAATTATTTGTGCTTTGGCATCCTCGCTTAAATCTCTGTGATAAATGCCTTTAACCGTTGCTGCAGTGCCTACAGGCATAAAAATAGGCGTTTGAATCACCCCGTGATCGGTAGTAATTTCGCCTGCTCTTGCTTTGGAAGAGCTGTCTGTATGTTGTAACTTAAAATTCATTAGCGCAAATGTACTCATTTTTTGCTTAACTTTTTGTCAGTTAGCATAAATTCAGCTACCTTTGTGAGAAATTTTTTAAGTAAAGTAACTTTGAGAGATAATTTTTTGCAAATTTTATTTGATAGCCTCAGCATTGTTGGGGTAATAATTTTGGTGGTGCTTGTTATCACCTTTGGCATTCAGCTATATTATTATTTTGGTAGTTATTTGCGCATTCTAAAGTTTTCGCCTAAAGCTAAAACAAGACAAGTGGACGGAATAAGCGTAGTTATTCTTGTTGAGGAAAACGAGTCTTTCTTCTCGGAGCTTATGCCTAGGCTTGTTACTCAGGACTATGAAAATTATGAGATAATGTTAGTTGACGTGATAGATAACAACGAAATCTCTAGCACGCTTGAAATTTTGTCTGCAAATAATCCTAAAATTAAGGTTACAACACTCTCGCAAAAAAATTCTCACAATAAAATTTCTAACAAAATGGCCTATAATCTTGGTATTAAGGCTGCAAAATACGAAAATATTGTAATCACAACGGCTGATGCTCTGCCATGTTCGACTAAGTGGCTTAGGTGCATGGCCGAGGGCTTTGAGACTTCGAGCGTGGTTATTGCTTACTCAGGAATCGAAAAGGGTGAGGGTTTTAATAATAAATTAATGCGTTGTAGTAGACTCTCTCAAGCTATGAGATATTTATCCTTGGCCATTAAGGGCAGGACTTATCGTGGAAGTATTTGTAATTTAGGTTTTACGCGCGAGCAGTATTTCAAGGCTAGTGGGTTTAATTTTCTTAATCTTAATATAGGCGAGGATGATTTATTTATTCAAAAAATAGCTACCAAAGACAATACAGCCGTAATACTAGACCCCGATTCTGTGGTTAATCAGCCTCAACTTGGCAATCTAAGATGGTGGCGCAAGGAGAGAATGTTTTTAAGTGTGGCCTTTAAGTATTATTTACCTTGGGTTAAGCGCTTTATTCGAGGCGAGATGCTCACTAGATTTTTATTTTTTGCGCTTATTGCTGCCTCTGTGATTATTTTGCCCTTGTATTATAAGATTTTTGTGGTGAGCTTATTTCTTATTCGTAGTTTGATAAGTATAATAATCTTTAATAAAATTGCTAAAAAGTTGGGCGAGGATTCCTTAAAATTAGCATTTTTTGTATATGATATATTTGCTCTTTGGGCAGAGATTAGATTGTGGGTGCTTAGAAAAATTAAACCTCTAAAAGGCGTATGGCGTTAGAATCACTACAAGATAATGAGCTAATTGAGAAAGTACTCGAGGGCGATTCACTAGCCTTTGAGCATCTTTTTATGCGTTATCGCGATTCTATTATGCAGCTTTATATGCAGCGAACTTCGGGCAATTCTCTGGATTGTGATGATTTGTTGCAAGAGACCTTTATTAAGGTTTATCTAAATATTCATCGCTATGACTCGCGCTTTACCTTTGGCCAGTGGGTTTACACCATAGCTAAAAATACCTTTATAGATTATGTGCGCAAAAAACGAGACGATGTCTCAGAACTAACAATCTCTACGAGCACGCAGTCTATGTTGCCTAACCCCGAGGAGAGTATAATTAATTCACAACAAAGGGCCGAGATTTTCCGTTATATGGAGGGTATGAGCGATAGATATAAAAAACTCATAGAGCTTAGATTCTTAAAAGAATATTCTTATGAGGAGATAGCCAAAGAATTAAATTTACCTCTTGGCACAGTGAAAACTCAAATTCACCGAGCTAGAGAAATACTATGTAAATCATTAAAATTACAATAAATGGGAGTTGAACTTATTTACAATTACTTCCCTGATTTGAGCGAGAGGCAAAAACAACAATTCGCAAAATTGGAGGAATTATACAAAGATTGGAACGAAAAAATTAATGTCATCTCTCGCAAGGATATGGATAGTTTTTATCTTCATCACGTGCTTCATAGCCTAGCCATTGCCAAGGTTTGCAGCTTTGAGGACGGAGCCAGAGTTATAGACGTGGGCTGTGGAGGAGGATTTCCTGGCATACCTTTGGCGATTTTATACCCTAATGTCAAATTTACTTTGGTGGATTCGATAGGCAAAAAAATCACTGTCGTAAGGGCCGTTGTTGAGGCTTTGGGCCTAGAAAATGTTGTGGCAGAGAATGCTCGTGTTGAGAGCTTAAAGATAAAATGCGACTATGTTGTCTCGCGCGCAGTGACTGAAATGTCGAAATTTATGGTGTGGGTATGGCCTAAGATAGAGCGTGGATGCAAGGGCGCGTTCCCAAACGGAATCTTGTATTTAAAAGGGGGCGATTTAAGCGAGGAGCTTAAGCAGGTTAACAAAAAAGCCTTGCTTTATCCTATCACAAAATATCTTAATGACGAATTTTTTGAGACCAAAAAAGTTGTTTACATTCAAAAATCATTATAATGAAAAAAGTAATTTTATTTATCTTATCGCTGGCCTTATTTGCTTGCAATCAAAGCGAAGTTAAAACCAATGAAAAAGTTTTCACCTCTGAGGATTATGTTAGCATGGGTTACACTCGCCATATAGTTGTGCCTGAGGGTTATACAGCTATTGCCGAATATGCTTTTATGGGTTCTGCAACTATTGAATCTGTGACTTTGCCTGAGGGTATAGTTTCGGTTGGAGATTGGGCTTTTTCTATGTGTGAGAATCTGCAATCTGTGACTTTACCTTCGACACTTCAAAGCATAGGTAATTCTGCATTTGCAGCGTGCAGCAGTCTTAAAAGCATAAAAATACCTAGCTCGGTAACTGCGCTTGGCGAGGGAGTATTTGCTTTTTGCGAGAGTTTAAGTAGTGAGAATATTACGCTTAACGATAATTTTGTCATAGAGCAAGGAGTTTTGTATGATAAGGCTAAAACTAAAGTTATTTCTAGCTTGCCAAATGAAATTCCTAGCAGTTACACTATGCCTAATAGCGTGAAACGTTTATCAGACCTTGCTTTCTCGGGCTGTGAAAAATTAACCAAGGTTACTCTTTCCTCTTCGCTTGAATATATAGGTGAATTTGCTTTTTCTTCTTGTTTTGAGATAAATTCTTTGGTGCTTCCTAGCTCGGTTCGAACTATTGCCGGGGGTGCTTTTGTGAATTGTTGGGGTCTAAATTCTAATAATATCAAACTTAACGACAACTTTGTTTTCTATAACGGGGCGCTGTTAAATAAGGATAAAACTGAATTGATTGCAACTTTTGTTTACGAAATTGACGAAACATATTACATCCCTGAGGGCGTGAAAATAATTGCCAACAATGCCTTTAACGGTTGCGAATATCTTGAGAAAATCACTATCCCTAACTCAGTTGAGAGCATAGGTAATTCAGCTTTTGCAAGTTGCGCTAATTTAATAAGTGTTAGTCTGCCAAGCTCGCTTAAATCACTTGGTGATTATGCCTTTGCTATGTGTTCGGACATGGAGAGCGTGTTCCTACCAGGTGGGCTGGAGAGCATAGGTAAGATGGCATTTTTGTTGTGCGAGAATCTTGTTTCGGTTGATTTCCCTGCCTCAGTGACTACTTTGGGCGAGGATGTTTTCTCGGAGTGCGAGAATCTGCGTGTGATAAACGTGAAGGCCGATAGTAAACTCATCGCTCAACTAAAGGATGAGTATGATGTGAAGGTTAGAATCGTTCAGCCTTAGCCTCCTTCATTGTAAAGTAAAACTAAGGGAGCTACTGACATATTGTAGCTCCCTTTGTTTTGGGGATTTTTTGGGGGTCTTAGAGGTTTATTAAACTATTGGGTAGAGTTTAACTTTCCCTCTAAAATTAGCAACCCGATTAAGGTTCACTTAAAAAAAGTTTAGTTCATATTCATAATTAGTTACTTACTTTATAAGGCAACAACACTTTAATTTCGTGTTTTTTATTTGGGTCTACTTGTTGAATCTCTAGCATACCACTACATAATGAAGATAAGTTTTTGCTAGGTGAAAGATTTTCGCTAACCTCAAATTCAAGAAGATGATCTTTGCTTCCACTGAATTTTTGATTAATTGCTTTGTCTATCTGCATACTCACGCCCTGGATTTTAAGACTTACTTTATTTACTATAAAATCGCCTTTATATCTCGAACGAATATTCATGCTTATTTTAGCCAATTTACCTCCATCAAGCATCACAACCTCAACTTGAGAGAAGGGATAAACCTCAAAATTATTTTGTTTAATATCAAAAAAGAATGAATATTTCAAAGCATTACCCATAAACATATAGGTCACATCAACTCTGTTTTCGACATCATCCATGGCATAGTCAGCATTATAGCTTAACAGGCATTCGCCCTGAGGGTCAACATCAACTTTTAGGTTTGTGGCCTGCTCGCTTTTGAGTAGAGGTCTTAGCGAAGTAGTCACCCTTCTATCGCCTATGGCTAGGTAATAACTCGCCTTTCCAAATTGTTGGTCAGTGGGGATAATTCTAATTTTTTTATACTCTGCCGTATATTTACTTTGCAAAGCTTGCACCTGATTTTTGCGCAAATCATCAAAAAAATACTCGTATAATTGCGTTAGATCTGCAACTGCACGCGAAATATATTCCACCTCAGTAAACTTGTCTAAAGAGGCCACAATGGTTTCATACTTACGCATTTGCGCATCATCCTGAGCTTTAAATTCTGCAATTAGTTTGTTGCGCTCCACAGTTGAAAATGGATAACGTATGTGGCAAGTATAAATGGTTTGTTTTGAAGATTTAATAAGCGATTTCACCCAGTACATCTCTGCCTTTTGCAATGTAACACCTTGAATATAAGGCAACTGCGCAGCCAAAGTTTTGATTTTAGAGTCGTAAACAGAAACTATATCTGATTTGTCATTAACTGTAGTTTCGTTCACCGACAAACTCTGCTCTGAGCTAATATTCACAGACACTGAGCTGACGATAGATTGTATAATTTCAGTTAAACACGCATCTTGTGCTGCGCCCAAATCATGATTTTAATCTGATGCTTTGGGCTACAAAATTAATTCGTTTCTTTGCATCCAAATCCTAGTATAAAAAACCCCAAAGTTACAACATAAAAAGACTTTTTCTACTATTTTTTCTGTTTTTTTGTTCAGTAACTATCTCCGAGGGCTGGCGTGTGGCTATATAACTTCGTCACACACACAAACAAAAAAGGGGAGTCCAAAAATGGACTCCCCTTCAATATGTAAAATCTTTCTAAAAGAAAAATTAGTTTACAGTGTTCATATACTCGACAAGCTCAACAACTTTGTTAGAGTAACCCCACTCGTTGTCATACCAAGATACAAGTTTAACGAAGTTGTCAGTTAAAGCGATACCAGCTTTAGCATCGAATACTGAAGTACGTACTTCGTTGATGAAATCTGAAGAAACAACATCATCCTCAGTATAACCAAGAACGCCTGCCATTTCGTTTTCAGAAGCATCTTTAATTGCAGCACAGATCTCAGCGTAAGTAGCTGATTTCTCAAGACGGCAAGTTAAGTCAACTACAGAAACGTCCAAAGTAGGAACACGGAAAGCCATACCTGTAAGTTTACCGTTAAGAGTTGGGATAACTTTACCAACAGCTTTAGCAGCACCTGTAGAAGAAGGGATGATGTTACCACCAGCAGCACGACCACCTCTCCAGTCTTTCATAGAAGGACCGTCAACAGTTTTTTGAGTTGCAGTTGTAGCGTGAACAGTAGTCATAAGACCTTCGATGATACCAAATTTGTCATTGATTACTTTAGCAAGTGGAGCAAGACAGTTAGTAGTACAAGAAGCGTTAGAAACGATAGTTTGACCAGCGTAGCTTTTGTTGTTAACACCCATAACGAACATAGGAGCGTCTGGAGATGGAGCAGAGATAACAACACGTTTTGCACCAGCTTTGATGTGAGCGTCAGCAGCTTCTTGAGACAAGAAGAAACCTGTTGATTCAACAACGTACTCAGCAGCAACTTCATTCCATTTAAGGTCTGCTGGGTTGCGCTCAGCAGTAACACGGATAGTTTGACCGTTAACAACTAGGTTACCGTCAACAATCTCGATTGTTCCCTCAAATTGACCGTGAACTGAATCATAACGTAGCATATAAGCCATGTAATCTACAGTGATAAGGTCATTAATTCCCACTACTTCAATTGTGTCTGCTTTAGTCATTGCAGCACGAAATACCAAACGTCCGATACGACCGAAACCGTTGATACCAATTTTAATCTTTGACATAATTTTTTTAATTAATTAAGTTTATATAATTGAACTATATTCTAATTTAGAATTTCACTCGGCAAATTTACACATTATTAAATATATATGCAAATAAACTTTCTAAAAAAGCCACTAAAGTCCTAATTCTGAACTACGTTTGGCTCGCTTGGCCATTTCTGAGGCAAACACAAAATCGTTGAGCTCTTTGTTCTCCGAATTCAAAATCGTGTCCTTAGAGCCTGTCCACCATTTTTGACCCTGATAAATGAAATTAATACTATCGCCTATCTGCAACACTGAGTTCATATCGTGAGTATTAATTATCGTGGTAATATCATACTCTTTGGTAATCTCAGCAATTAGATTGTCTATCACTATCGAAGTCATAGGGTCTAGGCCTGAGTTAGGCTCATCACAAAATAAAAACTTAGGATTCATCACTATGGCCCTAGCTATCGCCACACGTTTAACCATACCCCCACTTAGCTCAGCCGGGAATAACTTATTGGCATTATGCAAGTTAACCCTCTCTAAGCAAAACTCCACACGTTTTTGTTTTTCTTGCCTCGTCATGGTGGTAAACATATCAAGTGGCAAACGCACATTGCTTTCAACGTTTGAAGAGTCCAGCAGAGCCCCACCCTGGAAAATCATGCCAATTTGCTTACGAACCTCTTTTTTCTGTTTGAAATTAAGCTCATTAAAACAAATATCACCGTAAAATATCTTACCCTTATCAACGTTGAACAGCCCCACTAAAGACTTGAGCAACACGGTTTTACCCGAACCACTTTGGCCAATAATAAGGTTAGTTTTACCACGTTCAAATTCTACATTTATATCTTTGAGAACCTCTCTGCCGTCAAAGGACTTAACTAAATTTTGAGTACGTATCATCCTAAATAAGCATTAATTGAGTTAACATAAAGTTGGCGATAAGTATCAGCACATCGCTCACCACAACAGCCGTAGTACTAGCTTTACCCACCTCCAAAGAGTTGCCTTTGGCGTAATAGCCATAAAAACTTGATACAGAGGTAATTATAAAGGCAAAGACAGCCATTTTAATTAGTGAGTAATAGACCGATAATATTCTAAAATCCATCCTTATACCGTCGATATAAGTCTCAGGATTTAAAATTCCAGTAAAAGCGGCCACAAAATAGCCCCCCAAAGTACCCACTATCATACTAATTACAGTAAGCAAAGGGAAGAACAAAACCGTAGCAACGATTTTGGGCAGAATTAAGTAACTAGCCGAATTAACCCCCATAATCTCCAAAGCATCAATCTGTTCTGTAATTCTCATAGTGCCTATCTCGGATGCAATATTTGACCCTACCTTACCAGCTAAAATTAGCGCAACAATAGTTGAACTAAATTCTAGCAAGACAGACTCACGCGTAGCATAACCTATAAGTTTTAAAGGGATGAACGGAGACTCAAAGTTAATAGCCATTTGAAGCGAAATAACAGCCCCCATAAAGAAGGTTATTATCAGCACTATGCCCAGCGAATTTACGCCCAGCGACTCCATTTCTGCTATGATTCTTTTGCGATAAATTCTAGGTTTTTCGGGTCTTGAAAAAATTTTACCTAGTAGCAAAACATAACTACCAACTTGTTCAAATAGGGTTATTTTCATTTACTTAACCTCCTCATAATCAACATAATCACCCACTTTGGTATTAACCTTTTTCTCGGTGGTTTTGATTTGTTCTATATTAATTTCTCCTGGTTTTTTGGTATTGGTTTTGTTATTATTATTGTTTTTACCCCCAAAAGAGGTGCTATAATAAAACCCTTTAGACTGTTTGCCTTGTGCAAATTCTTTTTGTTTTTTAGCGATAAACCACCTTAGCCACAGTCTACCCAAGAGGCCAAGAATGTAGAAACCGATAAAAATTGCACATATTATTTGAAGTAAAACTAACATAGTTCGTGTTTTTGTTATAAAGTACAAATATAACGAGTTTTTTTTGAAATATTGTTTAGTTACTACAATTTTTGTAGTATCTTTGTAAAGCATTTAATAAAATTGTATTGAAAAAAGATAAAAAATGGAATTAAGCAAAATCACAGCAATTTCGCCAATCGACGGAAGATACAGAGATGCCGCAGAGCCTCTTGAGGAATATTTCTCAGAATACGCCTTAATACGTTATAGAATTAAAGTTGAGATTGAATATTTTATTGAACTTTGCCGTTTGCCACTAGCTCAGCTTAGTGATGTTAAAGAATCAACTTTTGCAGATTTGCGCAAAATTTATGAGGACTTCTCAATCGAAGATGCCTTAGAGGTTAAAGATATAGAAAAAACAACTAACCACGATGTTAAAGCTGTTGAGTACTTTATCAAACGCCGTATGGACAAACTTAAACTTGAAGATGCTAAAGAATTTATCCACTTTGGTCTAACATCTCAAGATATTAACAATACAGCAACTCCACTAACTCTAAAAGATGCATCACACGATGTGTATTTCCCTAAGTTAGAGGAACTTGTAGCCGTTTTAGAGGATCTTTCAAAACAATGGGAGCAAATTCCACTGCTTGCTAGAACTCACGGTCAACCAGCTTCGCCAACTAAACTTGGTAAGGAAATCATGGTATTTATCGACCGTCTGCAAAAACAAATTACTCAACTGCGCGCTATACCTGCACCTGCTAAATTTGGTGGTGCAACAGGTAACTTCAACGCTCACGTTGCTGCTTATCCCGAGATTGACTGGGTTAGCTTTGCTAATAATTTTGTAAATAATGTGCTTGGTTTGGACCGTTCTCAGGTGACAACTCAAATCGAACATTACGATAATATAGCTGCGATTTTTGATAACTTCAAACGTATAAACACCATCCTAATCGACTTTGCGCGTGATATTTGGACTTACGTTTCTATGGATTACTTCAAACAAAAAATCAAAGCTGGCGAGGTTGGTTCATCTGCTATGCCTCACAAGGTTAATCCTATTGATTTTGAAAATGCTGAGGGTAACCTAGGTATCGCAAATGCAATTTTCACTCACCTATCGGGCAAACTACCAGTTTCAAGACTTCAACGTGACTTGACAGACTCAACAGTACTTAGAAATATGGGTGTACCAATTTCTCATACTATGATAGCTATCAAATCACTTCTTAAAGGCTTGGGCAAACTTATCATCAACACAGATGCTATCGCGAGCGATTTGGATAGCAACTGGGCTGTAGTAGCGGAGGGCATACAAACTATCCTTCGTCGCGAGAACTATCCTTCACCTTACGAAGCACTTAAATCACTTACTAGAACTAACAAAGCGATTACCAAGAGTGATATCAAGGAATTTATCAAAGGCTTGGACGTTAGTGATTCGGTTAAGGAAGAACTATCGCGTCTATCACCTCAGACTTATACAGGAATTTATTAACAATACAAATAGAGATATATTATGTCAAAATTTAGATGCGAAGCATGTGGATACGTTTACGATCCAGAGCTAGGAGATCCAGAAGCAGGAATTGATCCAGGCACACCATTCGAGGAATTGCCAGAGGATTGGGCATGCCCACTATGTAGCTTAGGCACAGATGTATTTGTAGAAATGTAGAGAATTTGTTTCTAACTAAAAGAGAGCCACTAACTGACGTTAGTGGCTCTCTTTGCTCGATGCTAGTCGCGCCTGCCCGGCGTTAGGGCGTTAGATGTCAACGGGGCACGACACTCCTTAAAAACAAAATGCTTTAGCATTTTGGCAAGGAGGCCGACAAATCGAAGATTTGTAAGTAACCAAACAAGGGGTGAGCAATTTTTTGCTCACCCCTTGTTTTGAGTATCTTAACAGATAAGAAACGCTAAACTACCAGCTAGCTTTCTTAACTCCAGGTATCAAACCATTTGAAGCCATCTCACGGAATTGAATACGGCTGATACCAAAGGTACGCATGTAACCTTTTGGACGACCCGTAATCTTACAACGATTGTGAAGACGAATAGGATTTGAGTTACGAGGTAACTTAGCAAGTCCTGCATAATCTCCTGCTTCTTTAAGCTCGGCACGTTTAGCAGCATATTTTTCTACTATTTTAAGGCGCTTAGCCTCACGTGCTTTCATTGATTCTTTTGCCATATCTTATTGGTTCTTTTTAGCATTCTTAAATGGTAGGCCAAACTGACTAAGCAAAGCGTAAGCCTCAGCATCAGTTGCAGCCGTAGTAACAAATGTTATCTCCATACCCAAGATTTTAGTGATTTTGTCGATCTCAATCTCTGGGAAGATAATTTGCTCTTGAATACCAAGAGTGTAGTTTCCTCTACCGTCAAATTTTTCGTTGATACCTTTGAAGTCACGAACACGAGGCAAAGCCACAGCGATCAAACGCTCAAGGAACTCATACATTTGATTTGAACGAAGAGTTACTCTAACTCCGATAGGCATGCCTTTACGAAGTTTGAAGTTAGAAATATCCTTACGTGATTTAGTAAGGACAGCTTTTTGACCTGTAATCAACGAAAGTTCAGCTTGAGCTATATCCAATAATTTTTTATCAGCGATAGCTTGACCCATACCTTGATTGATAACAATTTTCTCAAGCTTTGGAGTTTGCATTACACTTTTGTAAGCAAATTCTTTGACCATAGCAGGAACGATTTCCTCTTTATATTTGGTCTTAAGTGTAGGTTGGTATGCTGCCATTATTTAATTTCCTCCCCTGACTTTTTAGCGTAACGTACTAATTTACCTTTTTCGTCCAGTTTGCGACCTACTTTAGTAGCTTTGCCACTTTTAGCGTCAACTGGTTGCAAATTTGAGATATGAATCGCAGCCTCTTGCTTGATTATACCTCCTTGAGGATTTGCCGCATTTGGTTTAGTGTGCTTAGAAACTAGGTTTGCTCCTTCAACGATAGCACGTTGTTTAGCAACCTGAACTTCAAGAACCTTACCTTGTTGGCCTTTACTGTCACCTGCATTAACACGAACAGTGTCCCCTTTTTTGATATGTAATTTAACTGACATACTTTGTAATGTTTTCTAGTTATAATACTTCAGGTGCAAGTGAGATGATTTTCATATACGAGTCACGTAGCTCTCTAGCTACAGGACCGAAAATACGAGTACCTCTCATTTCTCCCTGGTTATTAAGAAGAACGACTGCATTGTCATCAAAACGAATGTATGATCCGTTTGCACGTCTAATCTCTTTTTTAGTTCTTACCACTACTGCCTTTGAAACTGTTCCTTTCTTAACATCTCCAGAAGGGGTGGCACTCTTAACTGTTACAACGATACGATCGCCTATTGAAGCGTATCGTTTTCCGGTTCCACCAAGTACACGGATGCAAAGTACTTCTTTTGCACCACTATTGTCGGCTACCGCGAGTCTACTCTCTTGTTGTACCATGATTATTTAGCTCTTTCTATTATTTCTACTAATCTCCAACGCTTGGTTTTGCTCAAGGGTCTGGTTTCCATTATTTTAATGGTATCGCCTTCGTTACAAGTGTTCTCGTCGTCGGCTGCTACAAATTTTGTAGTCTTGTTTACGAATTTACCGTAGATAGGGTGTTTTACCTTTCTGTGAACGGCAACTACGATAGACTTGTCCATTTTGTTGCTTACAACCACCCCTATTCTCTCTTTTCTAAGATTTCTTTCCATAATGGTAATTAACTTTTAAGGGTTTTAGTCTGACGCAGAACAGTTAGCATACGCGCAATGTCCTGGCGAGATTTTCTGATTATTGTTGGATTCTCTACAGGAGAGATCGCGTGATTAATCTTCAGCTTTGAAAGCTCAGCTTTCGCTGCTTCGATTCTCTCTTGAATCTCTTCAACTGTAAGTTCCTTTATTTCTGATGTTTTCATCTCTAAAGCTTAAATTGTTGTTTCCGTAAAATCTCTTCTTACAATAAACTTAGTAGCGATCGGAAGTTTTTGTGCTCCAAGACGCAATGCCTCTTTTGCAACTTCTAGTGATACGCCCTCTGCTTCAATAAGGATACGTCCAGGAGTAACAGGTGCCACAAATCCTTCTGGCGAACCTTTACCTTTACCCATACGTACTTCGGCAGGCTTTTTAGTGATTGGTTTATCTGGGAATATTCTAATCCAGATTTGACCTTCACGTTTCATATAACGTACGATTGCCTGACGGGCAGCTTCAATTTGGCGACCTGTGATCCATGTTGAATCTAGCGCCTTAATTCCGAATGAGCCGAACGCAAGTTGGTTACCTCTACCTGAGAGTCCCTTCATGCGGCCTTTCTGCATTCTTCTAAATTTGGTCTTTTTTGGTTGTAACATTTTTTGTCTCCTTTAAAAGTCCTACTTATTTCTTCTTTTTTTATTACGGTCTCTATCGCCACGTGAACGATCGCCGCCTCTTTGAGAACCTTGGCCTCCCTGCATATTAGCTGCGCTAGCGCCTGCGATTTCAAACAAATCACGTTTGCCATACACCTCACCTGTGCAAATCCACACTTTGATTCCCAAGATACCCACTTTGGTAAGTGCCTCAGTTAGAGAGTAATCCACGTCTGCACGTATAGTGTGCAATGGAATACGTCCTTCTTTGTAAGTTTCGCTACGAGCCATCTCTGCTCCACCTACACGGCCAGATATTTGAATCTTGATACCTTCAGCACCCATTCTCATTGTAGAAGCAATCGAAGTCTTAACGGCACGACGATATGAAATTCTACCTTCCAACTGACGAGCGATGTTGTTACCAACGATAACTGCGTCAATCTCTGGGCGTTTTACCTCGAAGATATTGATTTGAACATCTTTACCTGTGAGTTTTTTAAGCTCTTCTTTAAGTTTGTCAACCTCTTGACCACCCTTACCAATAATGATACCTGGGCGTGCAGTTGAGATTGTAACGGTTACAAGCTTTAAAGTTCGCTCAATGATAATTCTCGAAATACTTGCTTTTGCAAGACGTGCATTCAAATACTCACGTATTTTAGCGTCCTCTACCAACTTAGCACCGAAGTCTTTGCCTCCGTACCAGTTAGAGTCCCAGCCGCGGATAATTCCCAAACGGCATGATATTGGATTTACTTTTTGTCCCATCTTACTTTACTTTTTTTCTTCGATTACCATTTTATCTACTACTATTGTAACGTGGTTTGAACGTTTACGAATACGGTGAGCGCGACCTTGTGGCGCTGGTTGTACTCTTTTAAGCATTCTACCTCCGTCTACGAAAATCTCCTTAACGCAAAGAGCTGTATCTTCGAGTCTTTGACCCTCATTTTTGCTCTCCCAGTTGGCGATTGCCGAACGCAATAGTTTTTCTAATCTGATTGAAGCCTCCTTTTTCGAGAAACGAAGGATTCCCAATGCCTTATTTATCTCTACGCCACGGATGATGTCTGCCACCAGGCGCATTTTACGTGGAGATGTTGGGCAATCACGCAAAACAGCTATCGCTTTTTGCTTTTTGTCAGCCTTTAATTTTTCGGCTACTATGCTTTTTCTTGCACCCATGTCCTACTATTTTTTCTTATTTCCACCGTGACCACGGAAGCTACGTGTTGGAGAAAACTCTCCAAGTTTGTGACCTACCATGTTTTCTGTTACGTAAACTGGAATAAATTTATTACCATTATGTACGGCTATCGTTTGACCTACGAAGTCTGGCGATATCATACTTGCACGTGACCATGTCTTGATGACTGTTTTCTTGCCACTCTCGTTTTGAGCAATTACTCTTCCCTCAAGTTTAGGCTCGATAAATGGTCCTTTTTTTAATGAACGGCTCATTATGCTACTATTTTAAAATTATTTTTTCTTCCTTGAGATGATAAATTTAGAAGTAGTCTTTTTAGGATTACGTGTTTTGTATCCTTTTGCCAAAAGACCCTTACGTGAACGTGGGTGACCACCTGATGAACGACCTTCACCACCACCCATTGGGTGATCTACTGGGTTCATCGTAACGCCTCGGTTATGAGGACGACGGCCTAACCAACGTCTACGACCTGCTTTACCGTGTTGTTCTAGTGAGTGGTCTGGGTTAGAGACAGCTCCTATTGTTGCACGACAGGTTACTAATACCATTCTAGTCTCCCCTGAAGGAAGTTTAATAATAGCGAATTTACCTTCACGAGCTAATAGCTGTGCGTAGGTACCAGCCGAACGTGCCATAACAGCACCTTGGCCAGGGTAGAGTTCGATGTTGTGGATTACAGTTCCTAGTGGAATCATCGCTAGAGTTAGAGTGTTACCAACCTCTGGAGTAGCCTCTTCGCCACTACGTACCATTTGTCCTACTTGTAGTCCGTTAGGAGCTAGAATATAGCTCTTTTGACCATTTGTGTAGCAGATTAGCGCAATACGAGCTGAACGATTTGGATCGTACTCGATGGTTTTAACTACTGCTGGCATTGAATCAGTTGCTCTTTTAAAATCAATCTCACGGTACATTTGTTTGTGACCACCACCAATGTAGCGTACAGTCATTTTACCGCTGTTGTTACGTCCACCAGAACTTTTCTTTGGACTTAGCAATGATTTCTCAGGAGTTGATGTTGTTATATCATCAAAAGTTCCTGCTATTTTATGTCTGGTCCCCGGTGTAAGGGGTTTAAACTTTCTTACTGCCATCTCTTATTAGATATTACTGTAAAAATCTATCTTGTCGCCTTCTTTCAAGGTAACAATTGCTTTCTTGAAGTTGTTTGCGCGTCCTGAAAGCAGACCTGCTTTAGTGTAGCGACTTTTTGCTTTACCTAGGTAATTCATCGTGTTAACGCTTTCTACAACCACATTATACATCTGCTCTACGGCAGCTTTGATTTGCAATTTGTTAGCTTTTGGCGAAACGATAAAACCGTAACGATTCAGCTTCTCGCCCTGAATAGTCATTTTCTCGGTTAAAATTGGCTTAATTATAGCTTCCATCTTTTATCTTAAAATTTATGCTAACATTTCGTTAATAACATTTACTGAAGCTTCAGTAACTAGCATTAGGCCTGCGTTCATTACATCATAAGTCGAAAGATTAGATGCTAGAATCACTCTAATGTTTGAAAGGTTACGTGCCGACAACAATAAGTTTAGGTTTGTATCCTCTGTTACGATAAGAATCTTCTTTCCTTCCATTTTAAGGCTAGCTGTCATTGCAATCATAGCTTTTGTTTTAGGAGCATCAAATGAGATTTGATCAATAACTGTGATCATTTCAGATTTTGCTTTATAGCTAAGTGCGCTGCGACGAGCTAATTGCTTAAGTTTTTTGTTTAGTTTGAAGCTGTAGTCACGAGGTACTGGGCCAAAAATACGACCACCACCTGGGAATAGAGGAGATTTGATGCTACCTGCACGAGCTCCACCAGTTCCTTTTTGTTTTTTGATTTTACGTGTAGAACCAGCTACTTCGTTTCTTTGCTTCGCTTTGTGAGTACCTTGACGTTGGTTCGCTAAATATTGTTTAACGTCTAGATAGATTGCGTGATCATTTGGCTCAATACCAAAAATCGAATCATTAAGGATGGCCTTGCGTCCTGTATCCTCACCTAATGTATTAAATATTCCTAATTCCATGATCTAATTCTCGATTAATAAGTAAGAACCTTTTGCTCCTGGGATTGAACCTTTCACTAAGATAAGGTTGTTTTCTGGAAGCTTTTTCATAATACGTAGGTTAAGAACTTTAACCTGCTGACCACCTGTTCTACCTGGCAAACGTTTACCTTTGAATACTCTCGAAGGGTAAGACGATGCACCTAGTGAACCTGGCGCTCTTAAACGGTTGTGCTGACCGTGAGTTGCACCTCCAACACCACCGAAACCATAACGTTTAACAACACCTTGAAATCCTTTACCTTTTGCCATGCCTGTAACGTCAACCCATTCGTCGTCGCCAAACATGTCAATAGTAAGAACGTCGCCCAAGTTAAGTTCTTGCTCAAAGCTTTGGAACTCAGCTAGTTGGCGTTTTGGTGTAGTTCCGGCTTTTTTGAAGTGACCTAGTAAACTACTGCTGGTGTGTTTTTCACTTGTTTCGTCATAGGCAATTTGAACTGCTGAGTAACCATCTTTCTCATCAGTTTTGATTTGCGTAACAACACAGGGACCAGCCTCAATAACAGTGCATGGTATATTTTTACCCTCGGCACTGAAAACGGAAATCATTCCGATTTTTTTTCCAATTAGTCCTGACATTTTGTCTGTTTACTTTAAATAATTTGTTTATCAATTGGCACGCCTTGGGGCTCATCTATTCGAACCCCCACGTGCATAGATTCTTGTTTGTGTATCTAATCCTGTTATTATATTTATTTGATTTGTGGTGTAGATTTGGCTTAAGGCAAAGGCGAAGTGTACAAAGGTACACGAGGCTTTGATTTAAGTCAAAGGTGCGCCGCAAGGCAAATAAATTAGGATCAGACTTTGATTTCTACTTCTACTCCTGAAGGTAGTTCTAACTTCATTAGTGCATCAATAGTTTTTGGAGTTGATGAATAAATATCCAAAATTCTTTTAAATGTACTAAGTTGGAACTGCTCTCTTGCTTTCTTGTTAACGAAAGACGAACGGTTTACTGTAAAAATCTTTTTCTGGGTTGGAAGTGGAATTGGTCCCACAACAACTGCGCCAGTACCTTTTACGGTTTTCACGATCTTTTCTGATGATTTATCAACCAAGTTGTGATCGTAAGATTTAAGCTTAATTCTTATTTTTTGGCTCATATCTAATACTATTCTAATTCTTTATTTTTGTTTCCTGACTTCTCGATAATCTCTTTAGCTATGTTAGCAGGAACTTCCTCGAAGTGAGAGAATTCCATAGACGATGTTGCACGTCCTGAAGAGATAGTACGAAGTACGGTTACATAACCGAACATCTCTGAAAGAGGTACTTTAGCTTTAACTACTTGTGCGTTACCTTTAGCTTCCATACCAGCGATTTGGCCACGACGTTTGTTAAGGTCACCGATGATATCACCCATGTTTTCTTCTGGAGTAACAACTTCAACAGCCATAACTGGTTCTTTGATAACTGGGCCAGCTTGGCAAGCAGCAACACGGAAACCGTTTCTAGCACAAATCTCAAATGAAAGTGCATCTGAATCCACAGGGTGGAAAGAACCATCTTTAAGTGTAACTTTCATGCTATCAAGACCAAATCCTGCAAGTGCACCGTTAGCCATTGCGTTAGCAAAACCTTTTTGTACAGCTGGGATGTATTCTTTAGGCACGTTACCACCTTTTACTACGTCGCCGAACTCAAGACCAACAACCTCTTGTGATGAAGCAGGTCCGATTTCAAAGATAATATCAGCAAACTTACCACGACCACCAGATTGTTTTTTGAACACTTCACGGTGAGTGAAAGTTTTTGTAAGAGCTTCTTTGTAGTTAACTTGAGGAGCACCTTGGTTGATTTCAACGCCGAACTCACGTTTAAGACGGTCAACGATGATTTCAAGGTGAAGCTCACCCATACCACTAATTACTGTTTGGCCACTATCTTCGTCAGTTTTAACTGTAAAAGTTGGATCTTCTTCAGAAAGTTTACCAAGAGCAATACCTAGTTTGTCAAGGTCTTTTTGAGTTTTAGGCTCAATAGCTAGACCGATAACTGGTTCTGGGAAAGTCATAGACTCCAAAGAGATAGGAGATTTTTCGTCGCAAAGAGTATCGCCTGTACGAACGTCTTTGAAACCTACAGCTGCACAAATATCACCAGCACCAACAGCTTCCATAGGATTTTGTTTGTTTGCGTGCATTTGATACAGACGAGAAATCCTTTCTTTTTTGTCTGAACGAGAGTTGTGTACGTAAGAACCTGCGTCTAGTTTACCAGAGTAAACACGAACGAAAGCCAAACGACCAACGAATGGGTCAGTTGCGATTTTAAATGCAAGACCTGCAAAAGGCTCACTCTCTGATGGCTCACGTTTAGTTTCTTCGCCAGTTCTAGGATCTGTACCTGTTACAGCACCGATGTCGATAGGAGAAGGCAAGAAAGCGATAACGTAATCCAACAAAAGTTGAACACCTTTATTTTTGAATGAAGAACCACAAAGCATAGGAACAACAGTCATTTGACAAGTTGCCTCACGAATTGCAGCGATTAATTCATCTGGAGTGATAGAATCTGGATCTTCAAAGAATTTTTCCATCAAAGCCTCGTCAACTGAGGCAACTTCTTCGATCAATGTAGCACGAGCTTCTTCAGCTTCAGCTTTCATGTTCTCAGGAATTTCTGTGAAATCGTAGTTTACTAACTCTGTTTTGTCTTCATGGTACATAATAGCCCTATTATATATAAGGTCTATAAGTCCGATGAATTTGTCTTCAGCACCAATAGGAAGAACAACTGGGATAGCGTTAGCACCTAGTCTTTCTTTGATTTGCGCACAAACTGCTGAGAAGTCAGCACCTGTACGGTCCATTTTGTTAACGTAACCAACACGAGGCACACCGTATTTGTCAGCTTGACGCCATACAGTTTCCGATTGAGGCTCAACACCACCTACTGCACAAAAAGTTGCAACAGCGCCGTCAAGTACACGCAATGAACGCTCTACCTCAACAGTAAAGTCAACGTGACCTGGGGTGTCAATAACGTTAATTTGGTATGTTTTGTCTTTGTAATTCCAAAACGCAGTGGTTGCAGCTGAGGTAATTGTTATACCACGCTCTTGCTCTTGAACCATCCAGTCCATAGTAGCACCACCATCGTGCACTTCACCAATCTTGTGAGTTTTACCTGTATAAAACAGGATACGCTCAGTAGTTGTTGTTTTACCAGCATCAATGTGTGCCATGATACCGATATTTCTGGTGTATCTTAGATCTCTTGTAGCCATCTTTTATTATTCGCTATTAATTATTAAAATCTAAAATGTGCAAATGCTTTGTTGGCATCAGCCATACGGTGCATTTCTTCTTTACGTTTGAAAGCAGCACCTTCAGAGTTGAAGGCAGCCATGATCTCTGCAGAAAGTTTTTCTGCCATAGAACGTCCCGGACGCTTACGAGAGTAAAGGACTAAGTTCTTCATAGAAATAGAAATTTTGCGTTCCGGTCTCACTTCCATAGGAACTTGGAAAGTTGCACCACCAACACGGCGAGATTTAACCTCAACTTGTGGTGTAATGTTTTCTAATGCTTGCTTCCAAATCTCCAGAGGAGCCTTATCTGCATCCTTCATCTTCTCACCTACTATATCTAACGCATCGTAGAATATAGAGTAGGCAATACTCTTCTTACCGTCCAGCATAAGGTTGTTTACAAACCTTGTCACAAGTCCGTCTGAGAACTTGGGATCTGGAAGTAGAATTCGCTTTTTAGGCTTCGATTTTCTCATTGTTTAAAAATCTTTGTTTGTTTAAAATAAAATAATTTTGTTTTTCTAAAGTCTTAATTATTTAGACTTATTTCTTTTTGCCTGCTGCAGGAACTCCTGGTTTAGGGCGTTTTGTGCCGTATTTAGAACGACGTTGGTGACGACCATCTACGCCCGCTGCATCCAATGCACCACGAACCAAGTGATAACGCACACCAGGAAGGTCTTTAACACGACCTCCACGTACTAATACGATCGAGTGTTCTTGCAAGTTGTGACCTTCTCCTGGTATGTAGGCATTCACCTCTTTACCGTTTGTAAGTCTAACCCTTGCAACTTTACGCATCGCAGAGTTTGGTTTTTTTGGTGTAGTTGTGTAAACACGAACACACACGCCTCTTCTCTGTGGACACGCATCAAGCGCTGGAGCTTTACTGTTGAACTCCAAAGCAACTCTTCCTTTTCTTACTAACTGTTGAATAGTTGGCATTTTTTTAACTTTTGTCCTTAATTTTACTTAAATTTCTCGTTCCTTATTTCTATAAGGGACTGCAAATATACGCATTTTTTTTGATTCGCAACACTTTTGGCCATTTTTTTTCACTTTTTTCGCTGTTTTTTAGGCATTTAGCGTTTTTTGAGAAAAAAATCACATAAGCAAAACTTATATAATTATCAAAACAATAATTTTATCTTATATTTAACAGTTCTATTTTTCTACTAATTTGCTGATGCAAAGATAGTTAAATTTTTTTAAAATTGCAAGTTTTTGGGGTCGAAAGGGTCGAAAGGGTCATTAGGGTTATATACACAAAAAAGTTGGACAAAAACTTGTTTCCCTGTCAAAAAGTTAGTTACTTTGTCCCCTTGTACGTTTAATTAAATCAACTCAAACTCATGAAAAAATTTACTTTATTTTTAGCCCTTATTGGCATAATATTTGCTGGGGAGGGTGTGAAAACACCATTGAAATTAACCCTGAACACACGCCTACAATAGGTAGTGTAGAGGGAGACAAAGCTGCCCTAATCAAAATCTACGAAGACTTTGACGGTGAAAACTGGAAGGACAACACTAACTGGAACACAGATACCGACTTAAGTGAATGGGAAGGCATTAGCACCAACTCTGCAGGGCGTGTAACCGAGATTAATCTTTACTACAACGATCTTAGTGGTGACGCCATGGATTTAACAGCCTTTGACGAGCTTACATTCTTAGATATTTCAAATTGCGCTGTCAATTCTATAGACATTTCAAACTGTACTAAACTAGAGATGCTAGGTATTCCAAGAACCAATATCACAAGCCTAAATCTTAAAAACAATCCTTGTATTACGTATTTATATATTTCGCGCACAGGCATTACAAGCCTCGACTTATCAAATCTAAGTGAACTTACTGATCTCTCATGTTCTTATGTTAAATTTACATCTCTAGATTTGAGTAAAAACACCAAACTTGAGAGTTTTGAAATGCACGGTACAGAATTAGAGAGCCTAGATTTTAGCGCTAGCACAAATATCTCTTACATAGGCATAGACAAAAAGGAAAACACTGATCCTGACTGCATAAAAGAAATCACTGTTGACATAAGTTTCTCTGGTGATATATATGCAGACACATGGGGTGAGCAAGATGAAATTACCTACACAGCGCCTTTCTACATAAGCGGCTATCAATACCCAAAAATTAATTATAATGGTTATGACCAAGTAACACACGAAGCTAGATTGGCCGAGGAAAAAGCTTATCTACTAGACCTTTACAAAGAATCAGGCCTTCAAGATTCTGGCGGGTATGACTGGAATGAGGGCACAGATATAAGCTCATGGTCAGGAATCTACACAAGCACCTTGGGTTACGTAAGAGCGATATATCTTAACTTTAGCATAACTACAGACAATGACTTTGAAATATCAGGTTTACAATCTCTAACTTACTTAAGTGTCTATTCAAATTTCAACTCTGTGACAATCAAAGACCTTCCTGCACTACAAGGAATTGACTTGTACGCACCTGCTTCAAACAATACAAGTTCACTAAGTCTTGGAAATCTTCCTTCAGTGAGTTCCATATGGATATCCGACATTAATATAACTTCGCTAGATGTATCTGAGCTAACAAATCTTCAACGTTTTGCAATTGGTGGGACAACTCAACTAACTACGCTAAGTCTACCCTCGTCTTTGCTCGAGTGCGTGATATATGACTGCACTTCACTTAGCTCGGTTGATTTGTCTAAGCTAACATCTGCTTATTATCTTATTGCAAATGGAAACAATATCACAAAATTAGATTTATCTAAAAACACCTCTCTACAATACTTAGAGTGTGGTTATTCGCCACTTGCAGAAGTTGTATTGCCTAAAGGATTCTCTTTTGTTGATGACGCAGATATCAGCTCTTGGGGAGAGGAAAACGAGGGACTTTACTCAAGTGAGAATTATTACAACTATTATCAGTACCCATATTTTACTTGGGCTGAATAGAGTTTGTTAGTTACTCCCTAATAGTTACGATAAGGGTGGCTAATAAGTATTTAGATGCAACGCTCTGATTTTCAGCAAAAAGGAGTTTACTTATAGTAAATGAGTATTTTGATGAAAAGCTAGAAGGCAGCAGATGATTGCTTATTAGCCACCCTTATTTTTGTATATTCCAAAAAGATATATTACTTTTGCCTTTTAGTAAAAAAATCAAACAAAATGGAATACAAGTTTAATGAGATAGAACAAAAGTGGCAAGAGCAGTGGAAAACTCGCCAAAGCTACAAGGTAGAGGTAGATAACTCTAAACCAAAGTTTTATGTGCTAGATATGTTCCCCTACCCATCAGGGGCTGGGCTTCACGTTGGTCACCCTCTGGGTTACATTGCATCGGATATTTACTCGCGCTACAAACGCCTAAAAGGATTTAACGTACTTCACCCTATGGGTTACGATGCCTTTGGTCTGCCAGCCGAACAATATGCTATACAAACAGGTCAACACCCTGCCGTAACTACCGAGCAAAACATCACTCGTTATCGCGAGCAATTAGATAAGATAGGTTTTAGCTTTGACTGGTCGCGCGAGGTACGTACTTGCACTCCTGAGTACTATCATTGGACTCAGTGGGCTTTTATTCAAATGTTTGAGCATTACTACGACACAACTCTTAACAAGGCTCAAAGTATAGAATCACTCGTTGCAAAATTTGAAGTTTCGGGAACAGAAAATATTTCAGCTGCTTGCACTCTAGAACTTAGCTTCACGGCAGACGAGTGGAAAGCCATGAGCGAAAAAGAGCAAGCTGACACACTACAAAATTACAGACTAGCATTTCAGGCTGACACCATGGTTAACTGGTGTCCTGCGCTAGGCACAGTACTAGCTAATGACGAGGTGAAGGACGGTCTTTCGGAGCGTGGTGGTCACCCCGTTGAGCAAAAACGTATGCGTCAATGGTTGCTTAGAGTTTCGGCATACGCTGAGCGTATGATTAAGGGTCTTGACTCTCTTGCGTGGAGTGACTCTCTTAAAGAAATCCAGAAAAACTGGATAGGACGTAGCGAGGGTGCTCAGGTGTTTTTTGACATCAAAGACTGCGAGAAAAAATTAGAAATTTTCACTACTCGTCCTGACACTATTTTTGGTGTGACGTTTATGGTTATAGCCCCTGAACACGAGTGGCTTATGGAGCTTACAACAGCCGAAAATTTATCAGCCGTAGAGGAATATGTAACTGAAACAAAAAAACGTTCGGAGCGAGACAGAATCTCAGACACCAAACGTATTAGTGGCTGTGCTACGGGCTCTTACGCTATCAATCCTTTCAACGGCAAGCAAATACCTATATATGTAAGTGATTATGTACTTGCAGGTTACGGAACGGGAGCTATTATGGCTGTGCCTGCTCACGATAGCCGAGACTACGATTTTGCTAAACATTTTGGCATAGATATTATCCCTGTGGTTGAAGGTGGCGATATCAGCGAGGAGTCTTACGATGCTAAGTCGGGTAAACTTATTAACTCTGATTTCATCAACGGCTTAGATGTTAAGGAAGCTATTAAAATAATGTTTGCAGAGGTCGAAAAACGTGGTCTTGGTAAAAAACGCATTAACTATCGTTTGCGCGATGCTATCTTCTCGCGTCAAAGATATTGGGGCGAACCTTTCCCTGTATATTACAAGGACGGGATTGCTAAAACTCTGCCCCTAGACAAACTTCCACTAGAGCTACCTGCGATAGAGAATTTTGGCCCAACAGAGCAAGGCGAACCACCTTTGGCACGTGTTAAAGGTTGGCATTTAACCGAGGACGAGCCTTTTGAATTAAGCACCATGCCTGGTTTTGCAGGTTCGTCAGCTTATTATCTAAGGTACATGGACCCCCACAACTCAAAAGGGTTAGTTAGCAAAGAGGCTAATGAATATTGGAGAAATGTAGACCTTTACGTGGGAGGTATAGAGCACGCTACGGGTCACTTAATGTACTCTCGTTTTTGGAATAAGTTTTTATTTGATTTGGGTTATGTTTGCGAAGAAGAACCTTTCAAAAAACTTGTTAATCAGGGTATGATTCAAGGTCGTTCTAACTTTGTTTACAGAATCAAAAACACAAATACTTACGTTTCACTAGGACTTAAAGACGAGCACGACACTCAGCAAATCCACGTTGACGTAAACATAGTCAAAAACGATATACTAGACACAGAGGCCTTCAAAAAATGGAGACCTGAGTTTGCTGATGCTGAGTTTATATTAGAGGACGGCAAATATCACTGTGGTTGGGCTGTTGAGAAAATGAGTAAGAGCATGTTTAATGTGGTGAATCCTGATAACATAGTTGAAAATTACGGAGCCGACACACTTCGTATGTATGAAATGTTCTTGGGTCCACTTGAGCAATCTAAACCTTGGGACACAAATGGAATAGACGGAGTTCATAAATTCTTACGCAAGTTCTGGAGACTAACCCACAAAAACGAGGCTTTTAATCTTAGCGAAGAAAAAGCTACGAGCGCAGAGCTGAAAACTTTGCACAAAACTATCAAAAAAGTTGGTGAGGACATAGAAAACTTCTCGTTCAACACTTCGATAAGCGCATTTATGATATGCCTTAACGAGATAGGCGATTGCAATAAGCGTGAGATTTTAGAGCCACTAACTATACTTCTTTCACCTTTTGCACCTCACATCACAGAGGAGCTTTGGGAGCAAATGGGTCACTCAGACTCTATTACAACTAGCCCCTACCCTGAATTCAAGGCTGAGTTCTTGGTTGAAAATAGTTTTAACTATCCAGTCTCGTTCAACGGCAAGATGCGTTTCAAACTTGAACTAGCACTTGGGTTAAGCAATGCTGAAATCCAAGAAGCTCTGCTTAGCAACGAAAACACTCTTAAATACACCGAGGGCAAAGAGCCTAAGAAAATAATTATCGTGCCTGGCAAAATCATCAATGTTGTGATTTAACCATATTTAGGACACAGATTCTCATTCATTAACCACAGCCTTTTACTAATAAAGGTTGTGGTTATTTTTTTATTCCTACTATAATTTTGTAACTTGCATATAACTTTATGCTCAATGCTGGGTCTAACACTATAAACCAACCTAAATGAACACTAACAAAGAAAAAGAAATCCTCCAAAAACTACGGACTAATAGCTCCCATGACGAGGCTTTTACTTTGTTAGTTACGCACTACAAAGAAAGCCTATATTTTCACATTAGGCGCATTTGTATTAGCCACCAAGACAGCGAGGATGCCCTGCAAGAAACCCTGCTGAGAGCATACAGACACCTTGGTAAATTTAAACAAGACAGCAATATTTACACCTGGTTATACAGAATTGCCACCAACGAAGCTCTAAGAATTATCGAAAAACGAAATAGGCGCAAAACCGAGGATATAGATAAGATGTATAACCTAGAGCAAGGAAACATTTGGCGCGAGGATGCCGACAAAATAAATATCCTCATGGAACAAGCAGTTGCAAAACTGCCCACAAAACAAAAGATAGTGTTCTCCTTAAGATACTACAACGAACTAAGTTACAAGGAGATAGAAAAAATTACAGACACCTCTCAGAGTGCATTGAAAGTGTCTTACCATTTAGCAGAAAAAAAATTAAAGAATATATATCATCGTTTTTATT